>NZ_JBNLVO010000003.1:0-553496 GCF_050510935.1 Halosubterraneus shenae
CAGTATTGGCTGTACGCTGCTGTCGATCCCGCGACGAATCGCCTGCTTCACGCTCGACTCTACCCGACGAGAACTACCGCAGTCAGCTCGATGTTTCTCTCAGAACTTCGAGAGAAACATCAGGTCGATGATTCAATCTTTCTCGTCGACGGTGCGCCATGGCTGCAGGCGGCTTGTCACCGTCATGGACTACGATTCCAGCATGAAACCCACGGGAATCGGAATAGCGTGGAGCGCGTCTTCCGAGAAGTCAAACGCCGAACCAACCAGTTCTCAAACTGTTTCAGCCATGCCAGAGCAGAGACCGTCGAAAACTGGTTGCAAGCGTTCGCTTTCGCATGGAATCAGCTTATCTGAACACTACCTTAAGACACGAGATATTTATATACCGTTACCGCTTTTATCTTAGCTAATGGGGCTGGATATTGCCATTATTGGAGACGTGCCAACATCCCTTCCAATGAGTGGTCCACAGCGTACAACAAAGGGAATAGCTGAAAACCTATCAAAAAAAGGTCATAATGTTACTGTGGCAAACTATTCTGGTAATCCAGACCTACTTGATTGTGAGCTAAAAGTATTCGGAAATGACATAAGTTCACATCATCTTTCGATGCTGAAATATCAGCATGATGTACAAAAATGGTTAAAAGATTCTAATTTTGATTTAATCCATTGGTGGCGTGCATTTGTTCCGTGGCCAGATATTCGACTACGACCTGACGTCATTTCTTTCCACGGCATTGGTGTTACTCATCGCGTCCAAGACCATTTGAAGGCGAAAGCTGCACTTGCGGTAACCGCTGGTGAAAAAGTAATCGGAAGCCGAAGTGCCTACTCTGTTGTACAGTCGACGAAGACAAAAACTGACGCAGAACGATTTGGTGCTGACATCGATGAAGTAATTCCAGTTGGTATTGAAGAACATTTTCTCCAGGACGACCAACGAGTACCGGGGCGTGTACTGTATGTTAGCCGAATTAATGACAAAAAGAACCAAAAGGAACTAATCGAAGCAAGTCGAGGCGCAAACTGGGATCTTCGTCTTATCGGGCCAATTGCTGACGAAGAATACGCACAAGAGATCCCCGAACTTGAGGAATACCATGTGGGCAAAGTTTCTGAAGATGAATTATTAGCTGAATATGCGAAATCGGATCTGTTTGTTCTTCCTTCGAAACATGAAGGGTTCGGGCTTACCGGTCTTGAAGCCATGGCTGCAGAAACACCGGTCGTCGCATCAAATGAGACCGGATTAACCGATATTATTGAGCATGGGGAGAACGGGCTGATCTACACGCTGGGAGATACCGCTGATCTAAAGTCAAAGATAGAAGAGGGACTTGAGACACGCAATCTATTAAGTTCGAAAGCTAAGGATACTGCAGAGGATCTCACTTGGGATCGAATCGCAGAAAAATATTTCGATCTTTATCAACGGGTCCGATAGCGTTTCTAACGCTTTTTCGCCTCGAAGAAAACTTCCCCAGTCACAAACGGGATTTTTAATATCTGATGGGCCCAAACACCATTATATACTTTCTTCGTGACTCGAAATCTCGATCGCAGGAAAAGTGGAAATTCGATTTGAGTCCAAGCCTCTACATTCCAATCCAAATGTGGCCAGTACTCCTCTAACTCCCCTGTGAAATACTTCGTTATATCAGGCGTCGTGCCACCAGTACCTTGATGGGTTGGATCAGTTGCCGACGCCCACGTGCCTGCGTGTGGTGTCCGCATTCTGAACTGCCCCCCTGAAATGAGTACGCGATCTATTTCCGAGAATACGTGTCCAATATTTTCTGGAGGGATATGTTCGAATACATGATTTGCGATGACTTCACTAATGCTGCTCTCCTCTATGGGCCATTCATCATCACCGATATCAACACCTCCATGATCAATGTGATCTAGATCCTCCCTAATGTCAAGTGTTATAGTAGCCTCTTCTGTAGGGTTTTGACCGGCTCCAACTTCCAGGATATTCTCTTCAGGAGTCTTCCTCTTCTCGCTCATTAAGGACCTCTAAGATATCCTTGTATAAATCATTTCGATAATCGCTGAACGTGAATCCACAACCGCAACAGTAAATGTGTTTAGCTAACGACTGGGATGCATGTCCGAATATATCCTTGCCGTCAAGGCCGGTGTACTAGACATTTGGGGGCATGATCCCAGTGTTTCTCTTTTCAAAAATGGAGAGCTGATATTCGCGGCAGAGGAAGAACGATTTAGTCGTGACAAACATGCAAATGGGCAAAAACCATCTAATGCTATCCGGGAGGCCCTTGATTACGCTGAGATCACCTTCTCCGAAATCGACAAGATCGTTATTCCCTTTGATCCGTCTACCGCACATAAGGTAGTTCCTGATCTCCTTAAGGGAAAAGCACGAGCACAAGGTGGTTTCCTGCAGAAAGGATACTGGATGGGCCGGACTGCCGTTCAGTCAGCAAAAATGAAGTTCTTCCTTCGCGACATTCTCAATCGTGAGTTCGCTGAATTTGGTGATGTTCCTCCAATCACATTTCGACAACATCATCGATGTCACGCGGCGAGCGCTTTCTATCCGACCGACTTCGATTCAGCCGTCACCGTGACTCTGGACGGCAGAGGTGAGTATGACTCGACCGTCATTTGGCAAGGTACTCCGGAAGGTCTTGAACGCGTCCGAACTTACGATTATCCGAACTCGCTCGGCGCTTTCTTCGGTATCATAACAAAATACCTCGGTTTCCGTCCTCACAACGGAGAGGGGAAGGTGATGGGACTCGCCCCGTATGGGGAACGTAACGAGGAGATTGAGTCAGCACTTCGTTCCGTCATTGAAACGGGCGTCGACTATGATGTGACAGAACTTTTCGTCGATGTTTGGGAAGAGAGCGTTCAAAAATTAGAACAGATCCTCGGTCACGATAGACATCAAACCGGGAAAGAGTTTACTCAGTTTGAGAAAGATCTCGCCTACACAGCACAGCGACTTCTTGAAGAAACGGTCGTAGAAATTGTCGAACACTATGCGGAGGAGCTTGACGAAACAAACGTTGCGCTCGCTGGTGGAGTCGCCTTGAACTGCAAAATGAATAAACGAGTGATGGAGTCAGAAGCAGTCGACTCGCTGTTCGTCCAACCTGTTGCCAACGACGGGGGGCTCCCTCTCGGCGCAGGAATGCTTGAGAACACACCGTCAGATACGCCACCAATGCGGGATGCTTACTGGGGTGTGGAGTACGGTGAAGCCGAAATAGAAAAATTGTTGAAATTAAATAAGATACAGTATCATCAGCCAGATGATATTTCTAGTTATATCGCAAATAAACTAGCCAATGGGAAATTGATCGGTTGGTTTCAGGGACGTTTCGAGATCGGACCTCGTGCACTTGGAAATAGAAGTATCCTTGCCGATCCCCGAACGGCAGAGTCCCGTGAACGAGTTAACAAGTATGTGAAGCACCGTGAGGAGTGGCGTCCTTTCGCTCCATCAATACTGGCCGAAGCAGCTGATGAATACTTAGTTAATGCCGAAGAATCACCATTTATGATCAAAACATTCGACATCAAACAGGAAAAGAAGAAGGAACTCGAAGCCGTTCTTCACCCCGGTGATGACACCACTCGCCCACAAACCGTAACATTTGATCAAAACCCTCGATACTACAACCTTATTGATGAATTTGAGGAAAGGACAGGTGTTCCAGTCGTGCTAAATACATCTTTCAATGACCATGCTGAACCAATAGTTAATCAACCAGTTGAAGCTCTAAAGGATTTTTATGGGATGGGACTTGACCTCTTAGTTCTAGGAGATTTCGTTGTGGAGAAAAGCAAGTAAAATGTTCGGACAGATTCTACGAGAACTCCGCGAAAACTATGATGATCCTGACTGGCGTCGAAACCGGATTCGAAACCGAATTAACGTGCCATTTCAGAAGAACATCTATCCCCGATATAAAAATGCAGAGTACGTCATGGAACAAGACTGGGATAATTTGTTCGTTTTAGATGGCTGTCGATATGACCTGTTTGAATCTGTAATTGACACCGAACAATTTGACACGTTTCGTCGAATGATAAGTCTCGGAGGGGCAACTCCTGAGTGGACCGAACAGAATTTTGCGGAGAAATCATTTGGAGATACAGTTTATATAGCCTCCAATCCTTTCGTTTCTAAAATTGCACCGAACTCATTTCATAAAATTATTGAAGTCTGGAGAGAATCGTTCGATGAATCTGCTGGGACAGTCCGCTCTAATCCCGTATTAGACGCAGCCCGGAATGCATTAGAAACATATCCTAACAAGCGTGTCATTGTGCACCTGATGCAACCACATCATCCGTTTATTGGGTCTGAACGTTTTAAAAATCGATCATGGAGTGTTGAAGATGTTGGTCAATCCCAGAACTCAGATATGAAAACCCCCTGGGAGGCACTACAAAAAGGCGAACTTGAAAGAGATAATGTATGGTCTGCTTATCGCGAAAATCTTGAGTCTGTTATAGATGACGCGATAGAAGCCGCAGTGTCCTTTGACGGGCGTTCTGTAGTTACTTCTGACCATGGGAATCTACTCGGAACACGAAGCTATCCAATACCTATGAGAGAATTTGGCCATTTTAATGGTTTGAGACACAAGGACCTTGTACACGTTCCTTGGGCAGTAATATCAGGGGAACGTAGGAGTATCCAAGATCACGGTATTGCGCAAGTAGAACAAAGCAAGGATGTAGTTAACGACAGGCTTCGTCAACTTGGATATCGTCAGTAATTAGGCGTAACCGAGGTCTGCTAACTGATCCATGACCTTTTCATCTATATTTTCGTCTTTTGAATTAACCCTCTTTTCCAGATTGGCGTCCAATTTCGATATCCGTTCTCGAGGGTTATCATAAATTGGCTGTCCCCGTTCTTCAAAATCATCGTACGTTTCGTAACCGTAATATCTAGCATTTACAATCCCATGTAGCCACTCGTCGAGAAATTCAAGCTCGTCGAAACCACGTCCATATAATGCTTTTTTATTTCGTTCCGGTAGCCCATGTGACTCCACTAGATATTCACCATCCCCGACCGCGTTTCGTATGTCTCGCCCTTTTCCATCTGAATAGATATTCCCTACTTCTAAAACAGTCTTATGGACATCGAGTAAACTAACCGACTCATTACGTCGGGAGATATCGTCATCACCAGCATAAATCGTGAGTGGTACACGAGTTACCTCTGGATATATTCCATAGAGATGTTCCCAGGCGTCGTGTTCACCGAGAAGCTCCCCATGGTCGCTGAGCGTGATGATCACATCGAAGTCCTTCTTTAATTCGTTAAACACCTTTTCATACATATGGGAAAGATATCGAACGCTGTCATCGTACGCTTGCTGAATTTCTTCGACCGGGTAATCTGGCTCGTCCATCGTTGCGACCAGTCCATCAAGTTCTACGTCGACGGTTTTCCATTCACTTGGTGGGTCATATGGTGTATGCGCCTCCATGAGATTCATAAAGAGGAACTCGTTATCCTCAAATTTTGTTTCCCTGACAAGATTAAGTGCCGACGAGATCCCATCGTCTTTAGCACCGTGTCCTAATTGTGTGTCCCGAAGTTTCAGTTGGATTCCATGACGGAGTGATGCCAAAGTCTTGCAATCACTGGTGACGCATTCTTGGAGAGCTTTCAAAAATCGGCTTGGACCTTCTCCACGGGTACGTGCTATGAAATCATCCCAGTCGAATAATTTCTCGTCCATTCCTTCAAGTCGCCAACTACGCTCAAATTGATCGAATCCACGATCGCCCTGAAATGTGGATGATATATTAGGATTCGCGCTAAATGCCCGGGTTGTATAACCTGAATCTGAAAGTTGTTCAGCGAGTAACGGTTCCTTGCAATCAAACGTTTGTGCACCTGCATATATCCCCACCTCGCTGGCATACTTTCCAGTGAATAACGAAGCGTGAGCTGGAACCGTCCAGTGGCTGGTGCTCCACGCGTTATCGAAGCGGATACCCGGATGCCAATCAAAATGCTCCTCAAAAGCATCGTAACGGAGAGTATCCAAAACGATGAGTGCAATATTCGTCATCAGTCGTATCGTACAGAATCCACCGCATCCCAAAAGCCCTTGCGCCAAAGCCAGTCGTTTAATCGACCTACTATTGTATCTGGTATAATCACTTCTCTATAACGATCGGGATACTCTTCTCGGAATTTTGACTCTATCTTCTCGTCAATAGTGGCACGTGGTTTTTCAGGGTGCCGCATCACAACATCACTACTAAATCTACACTCGCCATCGGCGTCGCGTTCCATACGCCAACCGAATTCTGTATCATCACGCCAGCCCGCATATTCACTTCTGAAAGCCCCGATATCAAGAGCAGCCTCTCTATCGAACGCAAGGTTGCACCCGACGTATTTTCGTGCTCCAGTATATGTCCTTCCTCCACGTACGGCCCCTTCGAGACAGACGAGGTTTGGATCCTTTTCGAACTGCTCATCGATCAGTTCCAGCCACTCGCGCTCTGGTCGACAATCATCGTCGGTTAGTGCCACTATCTCACCCTTAGCCTGATGGATCCCCAGACTACGAGCTTCACAGATATCGAGAGAGTTATCATCCACAACGATAATCTCGAATGACCCATAACTCTGAGATTTTAGATGTTCAACGACTTCTGTGTGAGAATTGCTTGGGATTGTCGGAATAACAACTGATATCCTCGGATCCTCCGAGGTTATAGGTCTATGAACACTCATCTACATCCCCCTTGATAATGCTGTTAAGAGAAGATTCAAACTGGTCGTACTGGTATTTCTCCGCCACAGATTGTATTGTCTCAGAATCGTATTCTAGAGGTTCGAATTCATGTACAGTTTTTCTTATTGATTCGACATTTGGATTGAATGTCGTCCCAGTATCCCCGTCATTAACTTGATATTTTGTGAACCCTTCATCTACACCAAGCAACGGTTTCCCAGCCATCATCGCCTCTGCACCCACCATTCCGAAGTCCTCCTGTTTGGGTGCGTAAATGACGGCCGTCGCTTTCGCCACGAGTGACTCAATATCCTCCACGTACCCACGTATCTCGATATTGTCGTGACCTTGTGCCATCTCTTCGAGTTTCTCACGCTGTTCTCCGTCACCAGCGACGATAAGTCGTTCGTCCAGTTCGGTGAAGGCCTCTACGATCATATCGATGCGCTTCTCCGGCGCGAGCCGGGACCAGGTGATGAAATACCCTTCGTCACCCTCGTTCCGCCAATCGCCTGTTATAGGCGGATACACGACTTCCGCATCCTCATCGTAGAACCGTCGAATACGGTCCCGGATCAGCTCACTGTTGGCGACGAACGTATCTACGTAATCGTTGGCTTCCTTATCGAGTGCTCGCCACCACTTCGCATATGCTTTCAACACGAATCGAACTCCGGGATAATCGAACGACGACATCCGGTCACGAAACAGATCGTACAGCCATCGAGGCGGGCTGTGAGGATAGTGGACGATCCGCTGGTCCGTTGTCGGAACGTAGTTCTTGCTGAGCGGCGCACTCGAGAGAATCACGTCGTAATCCAGGAGATCAGGATGGGCATCCGTCATGTCCATGGCAACGCTCAACGTTTCGAGGGGGTTCGATCCCTCGTTTTTCCACCCCAGAATCCGACGTGAGAGGAACCCTGTGTACTTGTCTTGCCGCATCGGAATGACTTCGACGTCATCCGGAATATCTGTATCCGGGTAGACGTACATCGTGTAAATCGGCGCATCCAGTACTCTCGCCGCCTCGATGGCAAACTTTTCTCCACCACCGATCCCCGGAAATCGGTCGTGAAGAATGGCTACTGAGATATCCGATTCCTCGAAATTCTCCGTCATTATTGTCGACATCTCGTTCTGCCGTGATTATGCTTATTCATTCGAACGCCTCTCGCAACTCCGAATCAACTTCCCACGTCCCGTCACCCTTCCCACGCAACAGCTCGACACTCGCGCGAAACAGCGACACTTGCGTATCGAACAGCGAGTAGAGCGCCTGCACAGGGCCGAGCAGGTCCCGCTGACCCAGGTACGCGAACGCACCAACGGCAAGCGGCAGCACCAGCCCACCAACGCCAAACAGCGAGACCGCCGCGCCCGTTCCGACCAGGAGCGTCACGACCAGCAGCCATGGCGACACGATCATGAACCACCAGTTGAACGGCAGTACGACCTTCCCGTACTTCCCGTACCGCCCCAGCGCGTCCCGGTGCTGCACGAGCAACCGGATCAGCCCCATCCCGCGACGATCCTTCTGCTTCCGCCGCTTCACGAACTCGGAGTGACTCGCCTCCATATACTGCACCTCGGGGTCGAAGATCACGCGTCCACCCTGCCGCCGGATCTTCAGCGCGAGCTCCGTATCGTCGGCGAGCGAATTAGGGTCGATGGGCAACAGCGCGTCGTTCTCGAACGCCGAAAACGGCCCGTGGAAGATCAGCGTCGAGTCGAGGTGAGACTCGAGCTGCTGAATGTGTGACTGCACGCCCCGATAACCCGACTCGACCTCGCTCCCACCCAGAACCTCGACGTTGGTGCCCGTCACGGCCGCGACGTCATCGGCCGCGAGGTTCGCTGCCGCCTCGCGAAGCGCATCCGGCTTGAGCTTCGAGTCACAGTCCGTCTTTACGACCATCTCCTTGCTAGCCGCCTCGTACGCGTCGTTGAGCGCGGGCGCCAGGCCGCGACGTTCGTCCTCCTCGAGCAACACGAGCTCGGGCGCGTCGAGACCCGTGAAGTAGTCCCGAATGACCTCACGAGTGTCGTCCGTGGAGGAGTCGACCACAACTAGCTCGACCTTCTCCATCGGGTAGTCGAGTTCGAGCACGTCGTCGAGCTTGGTCTCGACGATCGCGGACTCGTTGTACGTCGGCAGCACGATGCTGACCTCGGGCTCCCATGGCTCCTTCTCGACGGGAGAGCCCGAAGGTCGCTCGGCGAGGTACAACGCGATATAAATCACGTACGGGAGCCCCGTGAGCGACAGCAGTCCGATCACGAGCGCCACGAGGGAGTTCATACACCGCTGTAGCCCCACCGTGTTCAAAACTCCGGCGGTTAGCGGGGTTCCGGGTCGCCGAAACGACAAAGCCTATACGAATCACCGGCCCGCATTAGACCATGGATGCCGTCGTACTCGCGGGGGGATACGCCACCCGTCTCTGGCCGATAACTCGCCATCGCCCGAAGATGTTCCTTCCAATCGGGGAGGAAACGGTCATCGACGACGTGTTCGCCGACCTCGAAGCCGACTCACGGATCGACGACGTCTACGTCTCGACCAACGAACGCTTCGTCGACGACTTCCGAGAGTATCTCGCCGACTCGGACTTCAAAAAGCCCGAGCTCTCCGTCGAGGACACAACCGACGAGGACGAGAAGTTCGGGGTCATCGGTGCGCTCGCACAACTGGTCGAGCGCGAGGGCGTCGACGACGATCTCCTCGTCATTGCCGGCGACAACCTGATCAGCTTTGACGTCGCCGACTTCGTGGACTTCTTCGACGAAGAAGGACAGCCGGCCCTGGCCGCCTACGACGTCGAATCCCGAGAGGCTGCGAAGTCCTACGGGCTCGTCGAGCTCGACGACGAGGAAGTCGTCGACTTCCAGGAAAAGCCGGCCGACCCTCGAAGCACTCTCGTCTCGATCGCCTGCTACGCCTTCCCGGCGGAGAACCTCACGAACCTCCGGGAGTACCTCGACGCCGGTGAGAACCCCGACGAACCGGGCTGGTTCATCCAGTGGCTCCAGAACCGCGAGACTGTGCATGCCTACACCTTCGACGGCGCCTGGTTCGACATCGGGACCGCGGAGAGCTACCTCGATGCGGTCTCCTGGCACCTCGAAGGAGAGTCAATCGTCTCGCCGGAGGCCGACGTCCGAAACTCGGAAGTCGGAGAGAATGTTCACGTCATGGAAGGAGCAACCATCGAAGATTCGAACCTCTCGAACACCGTCGTCTTCCCCGACAGCGAGATCACGGGAGCCACGATCCGGAACTCGATCGTCGATACCGACGCCGCGATTTCGAACGTCGACCTCGAAGACAGCCTCGTTGGTCAACATACGTCCCTCCAGTAGCCCCTCAACCGACCCCTTCTCACAACTTACATAACCCCTTCCTGATTAGCCGCGCCCATGCAAGGCAAACGCGTTCTCGTCACTGGCGGCGCCGGCTTCATCGGCTCCAACCTCGCCAACGCCCTCGCCGAGGACAACGACGTCGTCGTCGTCGACGACGAGTACCTCGGCACGGCCGAGAACCTCTCGGACGACGTCGAGTACCACGAGCAGAGCGTCCTCGCGGACGACCTCCCCACGGACGTCGACGTCGTGTTCCACCTCGCGGCGCTCTCCTCGTACGCGATGCACGAGGAGAACCCGCAGCGCGGCGCCCGCGTCAACGTCGAGGGCTTCGTCAACACCGTCGAACAGGCCCGGCAGGACGGCTGTGACACGGTCGTCTACGCCTCCACCTCCTCGATCTATGGCGACCGCACGGAACCCTCGCCCGAGAGCATGGACGTCGAGGCCCAGACGGGCTACGAGGCCTCGAAGCTCGCCCGCGAGCGCTACGGCGAGTACTTCCACAACCACTACGACATGACCCTCGCCGGCATGCGCTTCTTCTCCGTCTACCAGGGCTACGGCGGCGCCGAGGGTCACAAGGGCGAGTACGCGAACGTCATCGCCCAGTTCGCCGACGACATCGCGCACGGCCGCTCGCCGGAACTCTACGGCGACGGCACCCAGACGCGCGACTTCACGCACGTCTCGGACGTCGTCCGCGGCCTCGAACTCGCGGCCGACCACGAGCTCAACGGGATCTACAACCTCGGCACGGGCGAGCCGTACGACTTCAACACGGTCGTCGAGCTGATCAACGACGAACTCGGCACCGACGTCGACCCGACGTACGTCGAGAACCCGATTCCGGAGGAGATCTACGTCCACGACACTTGCGCGGATGCCTCGAAACTCACCGAGGAGACCGGCTGGGAGCCCCAGGTCGACTTCGAGGAGGGCATTGAGCGCGTCTGTGACGTGTACCAGTAACAGGTCGTTTTTAAGCGACTCACTCGGTCCGGTCCGTCCGCACTCGCTCCCCGGGCTCCGTCCACAATCCTGAACCGAGCGTAACTCCCGCATTCAAGCTCGTGTTGATCCCCGTCTTCACGTCGTCGCCGACCACCACCCCGAACTTCCGCCGCCCTGTCGACACTCTATCCCCCTTCACCGTCACCCGAACCGGCTCGTCGTCGTGCCGCAGGTTCGCCACCTGCGTCCCGGCGCCGAAGTTCACGTCCTGTCCGAGTACGCTGTCGCCAACGTACGACTGATGGCCCACGGTCGCGCCCGCACGCAGCACGCTGTTTTTCACCTCGACGGCGTGGCCGACGGACGCGTCCTCCCCCAACAGCGTCACGCCGCGCACGTACGCGTTCGGCCCGACTGACGCTCCCGATCGCACCAGCGCCGGTCCCTCGATAGTGACGCCCTCGCGGACGGTCGCCCCCTTCTCAACGACGACGTCGCCCTCGATCGTCGCGTCAGAGCTCACGTCACCGTCGATTCGCGCGTCCAGCGCTGCGATCCGGCGCTCGTTGGCCGCCAGCAACTCCCAGGGACGGCCGACGTCGAGCCACTCGTCGAGCGGGACCGCGCGCACGTCCAGCTCCCGGATGCAACGCTCCAGCACGTCAGTCAGCTCACGTTCGCCGCGGTCGCTCTCCGGGACGTCGAGCCAGTTCAGGGCATCAGGTGGGAACACGTACGCCCCCGCATTGATCAGGTCGCTTGGCGGATCGGCGGGCTTCTCGACGACGTCGGTGACGACGTTCTCGTCCGTGACCGCGAGCACACCATAGGAGGTCGGGTCCTCGACGCGCGTGCAACCGATACCGGCGTCGACTGCGAAGAGCTCCGACAGGGACTCGGCGTCGAGCAACACGTCACCGTTCAGTACGGCGAACTTTTCCGCCGCGAGCGACGCACGCGCGGCGGCGACGGCGTCGGCCGTACCACGCTGCTCGTCTTGCTCGGCGTACTCGACTGGAACTCCTCGATACGAGTCACCGAAGTACGACCGCACGGCCTCGCCACGATACCCGACAACGAACACGAGCCGCGTGGCGCCGGCGTCGACCGCGGCGTCGGCGACGTGTGCCGCAAGTGGGCGGTCGGCGATCGGGAGCATCGGCTTCGGCGTCGACTCCGTCAATGGTCCCATCCGCGTCCCGCGCCCGGCAGCCAGAATGACTGTCTGCATACGACCCTCCAGCGTGGCGCGTGCCATATCGATTGCGCTCTCGGCGCTTGGTTCGGCGACGCGATCGCCCGAATGCTTACTCCACGGTGACGCTCTTGGCGAGGTTCCGCGGCTTATCGATAGACCGGCCGAGCTGGTTCGCGACGTGATACGCGACCAGCTGCAGTTGCGTGTTCGCCAGCAGCGGCAACACGCTCGGGTGCGCGCCCGGTAGCGCCAGCACGTCGTCCACGTAGTCCTCCACGTCCGTTTTCCCGTCCGTCACGGCAACCACGGGAGCGTCGCGCGCTTCCACCTCCTTGACGTTGCTGACGGTCTTTCGCGCGGCCTCGTCGTTTCCAGTGACCATCGTGAACACCGGCGTCTCGTCAGTGACGAGCGCGAGCGGCCCGTGTTTCAGCTCGCCCGCCGCGAACCCCTCCGCGTGCTCGTACGTGATCTCCGTGAACGTAAGCGCCCCTTCGAGCGCGACGGACCGATTCGGCCCGCGACCGATGAAGAAGTAGCTCTCGGACCCGACGTACTCGTCGGCGATCTCCTCGGCTCGCGAGTCGTCCAGCACGCGCTGGACGAGGTCAGGGAGGTCCCGAAGGGCTCGCAGGCGCTCCCTGACGAGCGCGCCATCCGCGTCGCCTGCGTCGAGGTACTCGGCAAGGAGCGAGAGCGTCACCACCTGCGACGTGAACGTCTTCGTCGCCGCGACGCCGATCTCCGGGCCGGCTCTGATGTACAGCGCCGCGTCACACTCACGGGCCGCCGTGGACCCGACCACGTTCGTGACGGCGAGCGTCCGGGCGCCGCGTCCCCGCGCTTCTCGGAGTGCGGCGAGCGTGTCCGCGGTCTCGCCGCTCTGGGTCACGCCGGTGACGAGCGAGTCGTCGATAGGCGGCGGCGACACCGCGTACTCGCTGGCGAGGGTCGCCCTGGCCGGAATCCCCTTGTCGCGAAGTCGTTGGGCCCCGAGCAGTGCGGCGTGATAGGAGGTTCCGCAGGCGACGAACTGTACCTGCGACGGCTGGCCTATCGCCTCCAGCCCGTCGAGTTCAACCTGCCCGTCGAGCTCGTTCACCCGACCGGAGAGACACTGGCGGAGCGCCGTCGGTTGCTCGTGGATCTCCTTTAGCATATAGTGGGCAAACCCGCTCTTGCCCGTGTCCTCGACGTCCCAGTCCACGGTTTCCACGGACTTCTCCACGGGCAGCCCGTCAGTTGTGGTTACCTCGAACCGGTCCGAGTGAAGAGTGACTACCTCCCCGTCGTCCACGTAGACGACCTGATCGGTGAACTCCAGGAAAGCCGGCACGTCGCTCGCGAGATAGTGGCCGTCCCCTCCGACGCCGACGACGAGGGGGGAATCGTTGCGCGCCGCGAAGACGACGTCCGAGTTGGCAAAGGTCGCGACGACGGCGTAGCTCCCCTCGATCCGATCGACTGCCTCACGAAACGCCCGCTCCGGCGAGGCCCCTCCGGCGATGAACTGCTCGATGAGGTGCGGGATCACCTCCGTGTCCGTGTCGCTGGTGAAGGTGCGCCCGACTGCCTGGAGTTCCTCCTTCAGAGACCCGTAGTTCTCGATGATCCCGTTGTGAACGACGGCCACCTCCCCATCTTCACCGGTGTGTGGATGTGCGTTTGCATCGGTCGGTGGGCCGTGCGTGCTCCAGCGCGTATGGCCGATTCCGGTCGACCCAGTAGGCGCGTTCTCCTCGATGGCATCCTCGAGCGTCTCGATGTCGCCAGCCCGTTTCCGGACATCCAGGTTGCCGCCGGTTCGAACGGCGATCCCGGCCGAATCGTATCCGCGATACTCGAGCTGATTGAGCCCGGTCATGAGAACCTGCGTGGCCTCCCGCTCGCCGACGTAGCCGATGATCCCACACATCTATCTCACGTTCGCGTTCGCATCGACGTTCGTTCGGAGCCGAACTCCCTCCTCGACGGTCGCGTCGCTACCGATCAGGATCCCCGGAGAAACGACTGCCCCCGCACCGAGAGTCGCTCTATCCGCGAGCACGCTACCGAGCTGCTTGCCCTCGTGAACGGTCGTCCCGATTTGGACGTCGGCCGGACCGCCGGCCACGACGGCGCCGGCCCCGAGACGGACGCCCTGTCCGACGACCGAGTCGACGAGCGTCGCGTTCGGTCGGATGCGAGCGTCATCGTCGACGACCGTGTTCCGAACCACCGCGTTCGCGTCCACCGTGACGTTCCGCCCGATAGACGCGTAGGGGCCGAGGACGACGCCGGGACCGATGACCGCGTCAGGACCGACGACGACTGGACCCCTGAGAACCGCGTCGTCGTGGACGCGGGCTGTCTCGGCGACCCAGCGCTCCGGATCCGGTTCCGGGGCCGCAATCCACCCTCGTGAGAGAACGTTTCTGGAGGCCGCCAGGAGGTCCCAGGGATACGTGGCGTCGGTCCAGAAGCCCTCAGTTCGAACGCCGCGAACGACCGCTCCCTCGTCCTCGACGACGCGCTCGACGGCCGCCGGGAGGCTGATCGACCCTTGCTCTCTCGGGGTCTCCTCCAGCACGTCGAAGAAGGTCGGGCCAAACGCGTACACTCCCGCGTTGAGCAGGTGGTACTCGTCGTCGTCCGGTCGTTCGACGAGCTCGACGACCTCGTCGCCGTCGAGGGTGACCGCACCGTACCGGGTGGCGTCGGACGCCCTGACGACGCCGACGGTCGCCGTCGCATTGCCGGCTTCGTGCGCCGCAGCGACGTCGTCCACGAGACTCGGTTCGGTGAGCTGGTCGCCGTTCGCCACGATGAACGGCTCGTCGACCGCCCCTGCCGCCTGCAATAATGCATGTCCGCTGCCGAGCTGGGTCTTCTGCCGATGGTACTCGAGGTCGACGCCGTCGTGGGCCGAGCCGAAGTGGTTCTGCACCCGATCGCCCCGGTAGCCGATGACGACGTGGATCTCCGTGATGCCCGCCTCGATGAGGCTATTAAAAACGTGTGCGAGGATCGGTCTGTCGCCCGCGCGTAACATCGGCTTGGGACGGTTCGCCGTGAGCGGACGAAGCCGGCGCCCTTCGCCCCCGGCGAGAACGACGGCGGTCGTGACGGTCATGGCTGGTACTCCGTACGGACGTGCAAGAGGGTTTCCTCCGAAACCGTCCCCGTCAGGTCGTCAGCGCTGTCGGCCATTTCAATCCTCGGCAACGGACGAAGCGTCGTGTCGCCGTTCGCTCATCGCTTCCCACACTTCGACACACCCACAGCCGTCGTCGACGTCGGCCAGGTGGTCGTCCCTGCGGTCGTCGTCGCCAGACTGTTTACTCATCTTGTGAGTAACCAGTTGTGGGCCCGTAATCAATGTTCCCCTACGTGGACTTTTAATCCCGGGTCGGAAAGGGGCCACCATGGCGACGAACGAGGCCGAGCGGTTGCTCGAACGGCTCGACTTGCCGGAGTACGAGCGGACCGCGCTTCGGGAACTGCTCACACTGGGGCGCACGACGGCCCCGGATCTCGCTGAGGCGACCGGCATTCCGAAGGCCCGCATCTACGGCGTCCTCGACGAGCTCGTCGACCGGGGGTTCGTCGAGCTGATCCCGGAGCGACCCAAGAAGTACCAACCCAAGCCTCCGGAGGAGATCCTCGACAGGGCGATCGAGAACGAGCGACAGTCCTACGAGCAGTCGCGGGCCGAAATCGAGGAGATACGGGGCGAGTTCCTCGACACGTTCGGACCACTGTACGAAACCGCGGCGGCCGACGTCACGCCGACGGAGGAGCTGTTCGCCGTCGTCGACGTCGGCGAGCCCAGCGAGACGGAGACCAGGAAGCTCTACCACGAGGCCGACCGGGAGGTCCGCGTCCTCACGAAGAGCTTCGAGTATTTCCCGTCCGTCGAACCCGCGTTCGCCGAGGCGGTCGACCGCGGGATCGACGTGTCCGTCCTGTTCGTCGACCCGAACCTGCTCTCGGCCGAAAACCGCCCCGTTCAGACGGACCGTGTCCGGATGATTCGCGAGGAGTACCCCTCCGTCGGCGTCCGATTCAGTGAAGAACCGTTGCCGTGGCGTGGCACGTTCGCGGACCCGAGCATGGAGTACGACAGCGGGACGGCTATCCTGCTGGTAGAGGAGGAAGATGTCCCGCTACACAGGCGAAAGGCCGCCGTCACCGAAAACGGGTCGTTCGTTGCCGGGCTCTCCCAGTACTTCGATCTGATATGGGACCACGAGAGCACCAGGGACCCCCGGCAGGACCGAAGCTAGCGGCCCAATAGAACAGACGCGGTTGCGAGCAGGCGACCGTCCGATATGTTCCTGGCGTCAGCGTGTAACTACTCCGTCTTCTCGGCGATCAACGACCAGATCGTCTCCTCGACGGTCCGCTCGGGCGTCCATCCGAGTTCCGCTTCCGCACGGGAGGTGTCGACCGCGAACTCCTCGACCATCGCTTCGCCCTCGCGCGGGTTCTCGACGAGTTCGACGTCGGCATCGATGTCGGCAACGTCGGCCGCGACGTCCTCCACCGTTTTCGCGACGTCCATGACGCTCGGATCCTCGTCGCTCGCGAGCTCGTAGGTCGTCACGCCCGTCTCTCCAGAATCGAGCGCGTCCAGAAGTCGCTCCGTACTGTGGAGATACGCCCGCGCAACGTCGTCCACGTGGACGAAGTTCCGGGACTGCGTGCCTGGTTCGTAGACGGTGACGGTATCGCCCGACAGCGCCCGATTGATGAAGAAGTTGATCACCGTCACCTTCGAAACTCGTTCGCCACCGGTGCGGTGTTCCCCGTACAGGTTCGATTTCATGAACGTGTGCGCGGGGAAGGCACCGTCCGCCATGTTCTCGACGAGCCCCTCAGCTAGCACCTTGGTTCGCGCATACCAGTTCAGTGGGTCCCGTGGCATGTCCGCATGCACTGGGAACTCGGCCGGGTCCCCCAGCACCGCCATGCTGAACGGGAACGCCAGCGCCGCCCCTGTCTTCCGGCAGAACCAGGCGACGTTCGACGTGCCAGTCACGTTGACCTCGTACGCGAGGTCCTGATTCTCCTCGCAGTCGTCGACGCCGCTGATCGCCGCCAGGTGCAACACGACGTCGGCGCCCGAGAGCGCGTCCTCCAGTCGGTCGCGGTTCCGGACGTCGACGTGCTCGACGTCGACGTCACCGATCGACCGGACGTCACCCAGGTAGAAGTTGTCGAGCGCGACAACCTCCCAGTCGGGATGCGCCGCTTGCAGGTGCCACACGACGCGGCTGCCGATGTAGCCCGCGGCGCCGGTGACGGCGATGGTCGGTTGCGACTCGTCTGGGGTCGGTTCGGTCGTGTTCTCTGTGTCGGAATCAGTCATTGGTTACCTCCGTTCGCGGCTCTCGAAGCGCTCGGCGAGCTCGCGGACGCCCTCCGCGAGCGTGTAGTCAAGCGTGTAGCCCGTCTCCGCCAGCCGGTCGAAGTTCACGTGGTACGAGGGCCCGGGGTTCTTGTCGCGGAGGTAGGTCACCTCCAGGTCCGTGTTCAGCTCGTCGCGGATCAACTCCGCAACGTCCGAGATCTGGTAGTTCTCGTCGCCGTCGCCGACGTTGTAGACGGCCTGTGGCCAGGCGTCGGGGTTCAGCGCGGCGTGTTTGAACGCGCCGGCCGCGTCGCGGACGTGGATGAACGGGCGCCAGTTGCTCCCGTCGCCGTAGACGGTGAGCGGGCGGTCCGTCAGCGCGCGGAAGACGAACGTGTTGACGACGAGGTTGAACCGCACGCCGGGCGCCGCGCCGTAGTTCGTGCTCATCCGGAGCGCGGTCGCGTCGAAGCCGTGCTGGTGGCTCGCGTCGGCAATAATCTGCTCGCCGCGCTGCTTGCTCTCGGCGTAGGGGTTCAGGGGGTCGGGTTCGGTCGTCTCGTCGATGTCCGTCGTCGCCGCGCGCCCGTAGTTGTTACACGAGGAGGCGAAGACGAGCGTGTCGACGTCGTGTTTGCCCGCAGCGGTGGCGACGTGGTCGGTGCCGTCGGCGTTGACGGCCAGGGTCTCGTCCCGGCGGTCGTGGGTGCTGCTTGCGCCCGTAATGGCCGCGAGGTGGATGATCGTGTCGACGCCGCGGGCGGCCGTCTCGACATCGCCGTACTCGCGGACGTCGCCGCGCTGGAACTCGAGGTTTTCTTCCGCTCCGCCCAGCCCGGTCCCGAACAGCGTCCGCGGCGAGCCGTTCGAGAGGTTGTCGAGAACGACGACGCGTTCGACGCGGTCGTCGTCGAGCAGCTGCGGGACGAGGACGCTGCCGACATAGCCACAGCCGCCGGTGACGAGAACGTCCATCGGTTACTCCGTCAGGACGCCGGGGAGGAAGCGGTCCTCGTGAGCGGTGATGGTTTCCTCCTGCTCGACGAGGTCCGCGAGGATGCCGCGGACGCCCTCCTCGAACGTCTCCGCCTGTCCGCCGATGAGCTCGTCGTAGCGCGCGTGTTCGATCTCCATCTGGTGGGTCTCGTCCTCGTCGCGCGGGTTCTCGAAGTGCTCGACATCGACGTCGAGGTCGAACTCGTCGCCGACCTCGGCGATGGTGTTCGCGACCTCGACGATGCTGATCGCGCGCGTCGTCTGGTTGTAGACGGTGAGGTCCTCGGGACGCTCGTCGGGGTCGATGAGCGCGAGGCGCGCGAGCCCCTCGACGGCGTCCTCGAGGCTGACGAAGGGCTTGCGCTGCTCGCCCTTGCCGTACACCGTCATGGGGTAGCCTGCGACCGCCTGGGCGCAGAACCGGTGGGCGACGACCCCGAAGTAGTAGTCGAAGTCGAAGCGCGTCGCGAGGCGGTCGTCGGCGCGCGTCTCCTCGGTCCTCGTGCCGTAGGTGATAGCGGTGCGCACGTCCGAGATCGGCACGTCGAACTGGTCGTGTGCGAGGCGCATGTTCGCCGCGTCGTGGCTCTTCGAGAGGTGGTACCACGAGCCGGCCATCGCCGGGAACGGGACCTCGTCGCGTTCGCCCTGGTTCTCCATGACGGCGCCGCCTTCCGGGATGGGGAACTCCGGCGCGCCGTAGACGCCAGTCGTCGTCGTCTCGATGAAGTGCGTGTCCGTCTGGTCCGTCTCCTCCAGCCCGAACAGCAGATTCCGCGTCGCCTGCAGGTTGTTGTGCTGGGTGTAGTTCGCGCGCTCGCCGTTGATCTGCGAGTACGGCGCCGAGGGCTGCGCGGCGGTGTGGACGATCGCGTCCGGCTCGTGGACCTCGAGCAGCTCGAGGACGAAGTCGCGATCGGTCAGGTCCCCCTCGTGGAAGGAGAGGTTGTGCAGGCCGAGCTCCTCGCGGGCGGCCTCGAGGCGCTCCTCGATGCCGGCGACGGGCGTCGCGCTGACGCTGCCGACCTCGGAGACCCACTCACGGCGGGCGAAGTTGTCGACGAGCAGCACGCGGTCTTCGGTACGGTCCGCAATGCGGAGGGCGGTCGGCCACCCGATGTAGCCGTCCGCGCCGGTGACGATGATCGTCATGGTTACTCTCTAACTGAGTAACTACAGGTCAGCGGCAAAAAGCTACCGAACACCGCCGATTAGCCGGGGTTGATCGTTCAATACCCGCAGGATCGGCCGTAATACGCCACGCTACGCTATTTAACTCGATACGTTCGAGGATGAATGGTCGCAGCACTGCAGTTGACTGATGGTTGTCGCTTGTGACACCACTCGGCATACTCAGTAAACCGCAGCCGCTGAGACGGTCGAATTTATAAATGACACCGGTTACCGACGTAGACGACACTACTCAGCATACCCAGAAACCCCAACCGCTGAGGCGGGCGGCCTTATAAGTAAATACGGTTAGCGTCGCCGGCGACACCACTCAGCATGCCTTGAAAGCCCCAGCCGCTGAGCGGTCGCGCTGCTCGTTGCGCTCCTCACCCGGCTCGCTCACTGCGTTCGCTCGCCGGGTTCCGGTGCTAGCTTCGCAGAGCGTCCCGCTCAGCGGCTGCCCCTTTCAGTCCCGCCCGGGAGTGGTGGCCGGGCGGTCGCGGCGCGGCGGCTGCCGGGCGGTCGCGGCGCGGCGGCTGCCGGGCGGTCGCGGCGCGGCGACGGTGGCGCGCGCGAGCAACGCGTGCGAGGGAGGCCGAGGCGCGCCGAGCGGTGCGGGGCCGGCGCGCCCCGGCCGAGGCTGGGGAGGGCCGAGGCTTGCGGTAGGTGGGCGGTGCTGTCGCTGTCGCGGTTGCGGTGCTGTCCTGGCGGACTGAAAGGGCGATGGCCGGTCGCGGTGTAACGGAGTCGCTGAGACGACCCCTATCCGCGGCGGGCGGTGCGGAGAGCCGCGGATATGTCGCTCAGCGACCGCGAGCGGCCGAGGGCTTTCTGGGTGTTTGCGGTGCTGTCAAGAGCAAGTCCGTATCACCAGATCAAATCTGCTTATGAAGAGCGGTCCAAGTCTCTCAAAATATACGCGTTGCTTCCGGATGGACGATTAGCCAAACGATCAAGATCGACACCGAACCGATCGTCGTAGACCCACACCTATGAGATGGGCACCGAGGATTCGAATTAGAGTATAAGAGAACCTCTACAAATGAGAAAGCCCTGATGAGTTCGATCATTAAACCGTGAATATCGTGCTACTCACACTCACGTTCTCACGCACGAACCGTGCTTCTTAAGAGTGAAACGGGTGATGTTTCTCCCATGAGCGACAATGAGCAGGCCGAGGCCGCCGAGGACGCTGAGGCGGAGGCCGAGGACGCCGGGACCGAGGAAGCAACCGAAGAAGTAACCGAAGGAATCCAGGACGGCGACTTCGTCAAGATCGCCTACACCATCCGCACGGCCGACGACGGCCAGGTCATCGACACGACCGACGAGGAGATCGCGGAGGACGCCGAGATCGACACCGAGGAGTACGAGTTCGAGCCGCGCACCATCGCCATCGGCGCGGGCCACATCTTCGGCACCGTCGAGGACGAGCTCATCGGCGCCGAGGTCGGTGAGGAGGGCGTCATCGACATCCCCGCCGAGGAAGCCTTCGGCGAGTACGACCCCGAAGAGGTCGAGACGGTCGCCGCCGACAAGATCCCGGAGGACGACCGCTACCCCGGCGCGCAGATCCAGATCGACCAGCGCCAGGGGCGCCTCGAGACGATCATCGGCGGCCGCGCACGCGTCGACTTCAACCACCCGCTGGCCGGCGAGGACCTCGAGTACGAGTACGAGATCCTCGAGGTCATCGAGGACCGCGAGGAGAAGGCCAAGGGCCTGCTCGGCATGCACCTCCAGGAGGAGCCTGAGGTCCGCATCGAGACCGAGACGGTCGAGGAGGAGAACGAGGAGGGCGAACTCGAGGAGGTCGAGCAGGAGTCGCTGTACATCGAGGCCACGCCCCAGATGCAGATGAACCAGCAGTGGATGTTCCAGAAGCAGCAGGTCGCGCAGGACCTGATGGACCGGCTGGACCTCGACCGCGTCGTCATCGAGGAGGTCATCGACGGCGGCGGGATGGGCGGCATGGGCGGCATGATGGGCGGTATGGGCGGCATGGGCGGCGGCGAGGCCGACCTCGAGGAAGCCCTCGAGGAGGCCGACGTCGACGCCGAGGAGCTCGTCGAAGAGATCGACGAGGAGTAAGCGCCCGACTCGAGCCGTCGACGCCGGCTCACCCACCAGATCCGCGCCGTCGACGCGACCGCGAACCGATTTCTTTTGAACCACGACTCCCCCACCGGCAGGTATGGAACTGGAAGACGCTCGGCAGGACGTCGTCGTCGCGGGAACCGTCGCCGGCTGTACCATCGCGTTGACCCTGCTGATCCGGGCCGGCGTCGGCACGGATCCGGGCGCGCTGATCCGGGCGAGTCCGATCGGTGTCTACGCGATCTACCTGTTCTCGCGGAAGGGGACCCCCGACCTCGCCGTCGACACTCCCCGGAACTGGGCCATCCTGACCGTCCTCGTCACGCTCGCGACGCTCGCGTACGCGGTCGTCTGAGGTCGAGCGGCACGGGCGACGTCTGCCGAGACCGTGCTGTCGGAACGTCGCCAGCGACGGCGCTACAGGGATTCCGGCTCGATGCCGCCCTCGTTCCGGGTCAGCAGGTAGAGCACGAACGAGGAGAGCCAGTGTGACCCGGCGTAGTCGTCCGTGAACGCCCCGGAAAGGCCGCGCTCGGCGTGGCGGCGCGCGCTTCGCTCAAGGGCCGCTGCGTACTCGTGGTCGTCGAGAGCGTCGGCGATGCCGGAAAGCGCCCAGGCCTTCGAGACGTTGAGCCCGACCAGGTGGAGCGCGACGCCGCCCTCGGAGTCGGGGTCGAGCCTCGCCGGCTCGAGGATGGCGTCGTACGGCGCCGTCGTCACGTCCGGAAGGAAGCCGTCGATCCAGGCCTCGAACGCCTCGGCGTCGTAGACGCGACGCATGAGGTCCGCCTCCGTGAGGGCCGGCGAGACGAAGTCCCAGCCGAGCGGCTCGTACTCGACGGGATAGTCGCGGTCGTCCGCGTAGAACTCGAGCGCCGTCTCGGTGACGGCCCGCTCCAGCGCCTCGTCGCCGACCGTCCGTGCGTAATCCAGCACCAGCGTCAGCGCGAAGGCGGTGTTGCCGTGTGTCCCAACCCTGAACGGGCGGTCGCCGCCGAGGAATTCGGACCGGACGAGTGAGCGGATCTCCTCCTCGAGCGGCTCGAGAGTTGCTTGCCACTCGTCCGCCCGGGCCGACTCCCACAGCCGGAGCTCGGCCGCCAGCTGCAGGAGCCAGGCCCAGCCGTACGGCTTCTCGAACGACTGGTGCTCCTCGAAGTAGGCGACCTCGCGCTCGACGTTCGCGGGTGTCAGCCGCTCGTCGATGCTCTCGACGATGGCCGGTCGGTTCGGGTGGTCCTCGAAGAGGCGGAGCTGGCGGAGCAGCGCCCAGTGGCTGTGGACCGCCGAGTGCCAGTCGTAACAGCCGTAGAAGACGGGATGTTGCTCGGACAGGACCAGGGTGTCGTCGGCGGATTCGACCGAGCGCACGTAGTGGGGATACTCCGTGTCCACTGATTCGAGCGGGTGTTCGGCGAGTCGTTCCGCGACTTCGGGGGTGACCCAGTCGCTGTCGCCGGCGAGGACCGCATCGATGTCGAAATCGGCGTCGAGCTCTGTAGCGGAGTTCATTGCGACCCGCTTTCGGCTATTCCGCCTTCAATCGACTGGTGCCACGAGAGGCGTTCGCAGGGCGGTGGGTCGAGAGAGTTGCTTCGTCGCCTATTCGTCTTCAGGTACGCGGCCGTACTCGTCGTCGACGAGGCTCGTGTGGGTGCGCTGCCGTTCCTCGTGGGGTTCGTCGAAGTACTCCTGCATCGCGGCCATCGACTCCTGCTCGCGGGCGCGGCGCTCGGTTTCGGAGATCTCCTCACAGCCCGGGGGGACCTCGCGGCCGCGGTCGCTGAAGTATCCCTCCGGGACGACCCAGTCGTGATAGAAGGGGATGTTGGAGTCGTGGATCAGGGTTATCGCCGTCTCGGCGCCGTGGCCGGCGGCGACGACGGCCTGGTGGTAGCGCTCCGCGAGCCGGCCCGCGGCGTAGACGCCCTCGACGTTCGTCCGCCCGCGGCCCTCGGTCTCCTGCACGAACGCCTTCGAGCCGGCGTCCCGGACCTCGACGCCGAGCGGCTCGAGGTACTCCGGATCCGGCCACGACGCGGCGATGACCTTCTCCGCGGCGACGCGCTGCGTCTCCCCGGAGTCGCGTTCGACGGTCGCGACGAACGACGGCGCGTCCTCGGCGTCGTCGTCCTCCGCGAACTCGACGCGGTCCACGGTGCCGCGCTGCATGTCCACCCCGTTGCGCGTCGCCTGCGAGCGAAGCATGTCGAGGAAGAGACGGGGGTTGACGCCGGCGGGGAAGCCGGGCATGTTCTCGAGGTGCGCGTTGCGCTTGATGATCGGTTCGCCGGCGTCGACGACGACCGTGTCGAGGCTCGCACGGGCGGTGTACGTCGCCGCCGACAGCCCGGCGACGCCGCCGCCGACGATGAGCACCTCGTATTGCTCGTCCGGGGTAGTCTGGCTCATACCTCCGGCTCGTCGGGGCGGTGATTTATACCACACGGGTTGCCCTCGACGCAGAGAGCGCCTTGGCAGTCGGTAAAGTCCGCCGTTGCGTCCGCCGTCGCTGCCGCGTCAGCGCGTGATCGTCACCGGAACGGTCGCCCGGCGGGCCACCGTCTCGGCGACGCTCCCGAGCAGGATCCGGGCGGCTCCCTCCCGCCGGTGGCTGCCAATGACGACCTCGTCGTGCTCCTCGGCGGCCTCGACGAGGGTCTTCGCGACCTCCCCTTGCTCGACGACGGTCTCCAGCTCCCGGCCCGCGTCCGCGACCATCGCCTCCGCTTCCTCGAGGATGTCCTGCCCTTGCTCCTCGGACTCCTCGAAGCTCGGCAGCTCGTGGTTGTTGGCGGCGAACACGCCGAAGTAGCTTTGCGGGGTCACGACGTACATCGCCGTGAGGTCCGCATCCGGGTACCGGTCGAGCGCGTACTCGACGGCACCAACCGAGCCCTCGGAGCCGTCGAACGGGATGAGCACGGAGTACGACATCTTACCTGATGGTACCAGCGGCTGCGAGTTGAACGTTACTGCCGAACAGGGGCGCGCGAGCGACGGACGCGCACGGGATATACCCCGAGAGAACGGCGTCGGTCGAACCAGCGATAGCGAAAAACGAGAGCGGGGGCGTTACTCCTCGTTCGCGTCGGCGTCGTCCTCGGCATCGTCCTCGGCGTCTTCGAGCAGGTCGTGCTCCTCGAGGATGGCTTCCAGCTCCTCGGGCGTTCGCTCGTGGAGCTCCTCGTCCTCGACCTCGACGGTCGCCATCGCGACGCCCTTCGGGGTCATCTCCTCGTCGGTTACCTCGCTGAGCGCTTCGAGCGCGAGCCCCATCGCCTCCTCCGTCGAGAGGCCCTCCTCGTAATGCTCCTCGAGGTAGTTCCGGAGGTCCTCGCGGTTCGCGCCGATGGAGAGCGCCTGCCACTCGTAGGGCGTGCCGGACGGGTCGGTCTCGAAGACGCGCGGCTCGCCGTCCTCGATGCCGCCGACGATGAGCGCGACGCCGAACGGGCGCGCGCCGCCGACCTGGGTGTACTGCTGGATGTGGTCGGTGATCTCCTTCGTCAGCGACTCGACGCCGACGGGCTCGCCGTAGCGCAGGCGGTTGACCTGTGCCTGCCGGCGCGCGAAGTCGATCAGCTGGCGCGCGTCGGCGACGTGGCCGGCGGAGGCGATGCCGATGTGGTCGTCGGCCTTGTGGATCTTCTCGACGCTCTCCGGCTTCATCAGCGGGGAGCGGGCGCGCTTGTCGGCCGCGAGGACGACGCCGTCCTCGGCGCGAATGCCGACGCTCGCCGTGCCGCGCTTGACGGCCTCGCGTGCGTATTCGACCTGGTACAGTCGACCGTCGGGCGAGAAGATCGTGATGCCGCGGTCGTACGCCTGTTGTTGGGCTTGTCCCTGCATAGTATCACTCGAGATCCTGCTGCGTCGCGCCGACAACGCCCGAGTCGGTCACCACGTCGACCGCGTCGCCGCGGTCGACGACCGGGTGCTCGGACCCCGCGAACACAGCGTTTCTCCTGACGTGTCCTCGGCTCGCACGACCCATATATCTTTCTTCACAGGCACGCACCGTCCCCGAAATCCCGCGAACGTGGATCCCGACCGGCTCGTCGTCCACGGTAGACACGCAGGCGATCGCGGCCCGGGCCTCCTCGACGTGGCCGTGCCGAGCCCTGACGACCGCTTCCCCCTCCCCGTCAGCAAAATCGAAGGTCAACAGCTTCAGGTCCGCGTCCGCGCTCCCGGCGTCGCCGAGGAGGTTGCCGGCGGCGTACCAGAGCGCGCGCTGGAACGACCCCCGCGAGAGGCTCGCGTCCGGGTGCGCTTCGAGACCGACGGCGAGGTATCGCCACCGCGGTCGCAGGTGCTTCGGAAGGTGTTTCATGGGATATGTGGGTTACTCACCGGAATCCTTGCCGCCGAGGCGCTCGGCGACCAGTACGCCGACCTGGTCGTGGACGCGCTCGACGGCGGTGACGGCGTAGCCGACGTCGGTGAAGCAGTCGACGAGATGGCCGACCGTCGAGGGGTCGTCGACCTCGGGACTGTAGAACTCAGCGGCCGGGTCCGGGGAGCCGAAGAACATCACGTCGCCGAGGACGATCCGCCGCGGCGCGTAGTTGGCCATGACCTCGATCGCCTCGCGCTTCTCCGCGTCCGAGAGGTGGTGGAGCGCGAAGTTCGAGACGATTACGTCGGCCGGGCCTGCGTAGTCGGGCTCGCGGAAGGTCCCCTCCGCCGTCTCGACGTTGTCGAGCTCGCGGTCGGCGATCTTCTCGCGCGCCTGCTCGAGCATACCCGCGCTCACGTCGCGCAGGACCACGCGGTCCGCGTCGGGCGCGAGCGCGAGGCCGATCGCGCCGGTGCCGGCGCCCAGGTCGAGGACGACGTCGCCGGCGTTGGGGGACGCGTGCTCGATGGCGAGGTTCGCACACGCGTGGTACTCGTCGGTCTTCGATTCGTCGTACTCCGCCGCCTTCGCCGAGAACCGCTCGGCGTGCTCCTCAACGCTCTTCTTCATATCGGCCACGTTCGACCCCGGGAGCAATGAACTCCTCGGAGCGTCGCCGCCGGTTCTCCGCGACCAGTTCGCCCCAGGCCTCGAGTCCAGCCTCGACCCCCTCGGGCGTGAAGCCGATGGCCTCGCCGACCGCGCGGAGTTCGCGGGGCGCTCGCAGCTCCAGGTGGGAGCTCGCGTTCGCGCTGACGACGTAGGGCGCCTCGAAGTGGTCGACGATCTCGCGGAGCTTCCGGAGGTCTGACAGCGCCTGCACGCGCTCGCCCCCGGTCGACCGGAGGACCGGCCCGAAGTCGAACTCCACGTACGTCCGGTGGGTGTTGGCCGCCTTCGCGAGCACGTGGTTGAAGTCCCCGCGGTCGGCCATCGGCCGCGTCAGCACGTCCACGCTGTCGTCCTCGACGGCGAACCGGTTCATCGCGTCGTCGCCGCCTGCGACGAGGAGGACGGTGACGTCGGTGCGGAAGTTGCCGACCGCGCCACCCGCACTCCCGGGGTCGCTCTCGCGGATCTCAGCGCCGTCGACGACGTCGACGCCGTACTCCTCGCGGATCGTCGCGGCGTCGAACTCGGCGTCCCGCGTCCGGACCACGATCCCCTCGTAGCCCTGCCGGGCCGCGGTGCGAGCGAACCGCGCGACCGTCGCGTCGCCGTCCGGGTGCGCGTGGACCGCTTCGTACATGTCCCCGACTTCGATGGCCGGGGGCTTGGCCGTTGCGCTTCGGGGAGTCGCTTATAAAAAGAAGCTATCTCAGCCCTCGTCGACCAGCTCGGGGTCCGTCGCCGCCTCGACCACGTCGACGGCGGCCCGGTTCTCCGCGACGTCGTGGACGCGGACGATGTCCGCACCGTGTTCGACGGCGACGGCGGTACCTGCGACCGTCGCGTGCTTGCGCTCCGCGGGGTCGCAGTCGACGCCGCCGAGGAAGGACTTGTGGGAGTGGCCGACGAGCACGGGGCAGCCGAGCGCCGCGAACTCGTCGACGCGCCCGAGCAGCTCGAAGTCCTCCGCGGGGGACTTCCCGAAGCCGAGGCCGGGGTCGACGATGACGTTTTCCCGCGGGATACCTGCGGTCTCCGCCAGGAGCAGGCGCTCCTCCAGCACCGCGAGGACGTCCTCGACCACGTCCTCGTACTCGATCTCGTGGTCGGGGTTGACCGGCGCCTCCAGGCTGTGCATCACGACGACCGGACAGCCGTGCTCGGCGACCACCTCGCGCATCTCGGGGTTCTCCAGCCCCGTCACGTCGTTGATGACGTCGGCGCCGGCCTCGAGCGCGGCCGCAGCGACCTCGGGCTTGCGCGTGTCGACCGAGACGAGCACCTCGTCGTCGGCGACGGCGTCGACCTCCTGTGTCGCCTCGACGACCGGAACGACGCGCTCGATCTCCTCCTCGACCGGGACCACCTCGGCACCCGGCCGCGTCGACTCCCCGCCCACGTCGATGACGTCCGCGCCCGCCTCGACCATGCGCTCGACGCCCACGACGGCGTCCTCGAAGGCCTCGTGGCGCCCGCCGTCGTGGAACGAGTCCGGCGTGACGTTGAGGATGCCCATGATGGCGGTGCCGTCCGTCCAGGGGTACTCAGTGGCGCGTTTTGTCCCCGACCTAGCCTCGTCGTCCGCGACGCGGATCCCGAGCTCGCGCCGGAGCCGCTCGCCGACCTCGGGGAGCCCGTAGGGCTGGTCGTCGAGGGCGTCGACGAACTGCTGGAACTCCGACATCGTCGCGGCCATCACCACGTCGACTAGCTCGCCGCCCGCGTCGATGCCGGAGACGGCACACTCGCCGCCCAGCGCGAGGAGCTGCTGTTTGCAGTAGTTCGCCTGCCGCGGTTCGAGCCGGGTTTTCACGACCCGATGGTCCAGCTTCCCGCGCATGTGGCGAATCCCCGGCGGCGACACGTCGGCGTCGTCGAGCGTCGCGGCGGCCTCGTCGATCCCGCCGACGTCCTTGGGGACGAACTGGCGCGTGTACGTCGCGCGCGCCTCGGCGACCGCGAACAGCGAGCCTGTCAGGAGCACGCAGTCGTCCGGCCCCGCCCGCTCGCGGGCCCGGCGGAGCGCACCCTGAACCGACGCGCCGGTGTGGACGTCGTCGACGCCCGCCTCCTCGAAGACGGTCGCGAGGACGTCCGGGTCCTCCGCGCGCTCGAGGTCCGGCTCGCAGGTGTAGACGGCGTCCGGCGTCGGGAGCCCCTCGACGGAGCCGGCGTGGTCCTTGTCGTGCATCGCCGCGAAGACGAGGTGGAGGTCGTCGTACTCGTACGTCGAGAGGGTGTCCGAGAGCGTGGCGCACGCGGCCGGGTTGTGCGCGCCGTCGAGGACGACGTACGGCTCCGTGCCGAGCACCTCGAAGCGCCCGGGCCAGTGCGCGCGGGCGAGGCCGTCGCGTGCGGCATCGTCGGGGAGTGAACCGTCCGCGAACGCGTCGGCGTCGAGTTCTTCGGCCGCTCGCCGCGCGACGGCGACGGCGACGCCTGCGTTGGTCGCCTGGAACTCGCCGACGAGGGGGATCCGGGCGTCGTAGTCCCAGTCGGGGCCGTGGAGCGCGATGCTCGCATCGGTCGGGCTCAGCCGGCCCTCGTAGCTCGCGTGGACGTCCGCGTCCGTTCGCGGATCGACGACGCCCGGGCCGTCCACGGTCGTCAGGTCGCTCCCGGCATCCTCGACGACCTCGCTGACGACGTCGAGCGCCTCGCCGCCGCAGGCAGTCACCATCGGCGTGCCGCCCGCGGCGATGGCGGCTTTGGTGCGCGCGATCTCCTCGATGGTGTCCCCCAGGACGGACGTGTGTTCCAGCGAGACGTTCGTTATCGCCGTCACGGCGGGGTCGACAGCGCTGGTGGCGTCGTACTCGCCGCCCATCCCGACCTCGAGGACCGCGACGTCGACGTCGCGGCGGGCGAACTGCCAGATCCCCATCGCGGTGACGACCTCGAAGAACGTGAGCGGATTGCCGTCGGCGGCGCGGTCGACGAGCCAGGGCTTGACCTCCGCGACGAACTCGGCGATCGCGTCGTCGCTCATCGGGTGGCCGTCGACGCGGACGCGCTCGGAGAGGTCAGTGAGGTGTGGGGAGGTGTAGAGGCCGACGGAGAGGCCGGCTTCGCGCAGGATCGACTCGGTCATGCGTGCGGTGCTGCCCTTGCCGTTGGAGCCGGCGATCTGGAGGAAATCGACGTCCTCGCCGGGGTTGCCGAGGTGGTCGAGGAGCGCCTCGACCGATTCCGTCCCGAGCTTGACGGAGAACCGCCGCAGGTCGAAGAGGAAGTTCGCGGCCTCGTGGTAGCGCATGGTTGATGGGTCGGCGGGGGTTTGCTTAGGCGTAACGGACCGCGAACCATGGGTGATTATCGGGGTCTTCGTCGTTGTCAGCGATACCATTCAGTATGCCTTGATAGCACCCATTACTGACTGCCCTCGTTTATAAACGAAGTCGGCTATCGCTGCTTGCGACACCACTCGGCACAATCAGAAAGCCCCAGCCGCTGAGCGGTCGCGCTGCTCGCTGCGCTCCTCACCCGCCTCGCTCACTGCGTTCGCTCGCCAGGTTGCGGTGCTTAACTCGCAGGGCTTCCCGCTCAGCGGCTGCCCCTTTCAGTCCCACCCATGAGTGGTGGAGGGGCGTCGCTCGCAGCGGCTGGGTCGCCACCGTCGTACGCCAGCTGCCCGGCGTGCGGTGCGGGGCGGACGGCGCGCGCGAGCAACGCGTGCGAGGGAGGGCGGGGCGCGCCAAGGCGGTGCGGAGCCGGCGCGCCCCGGCCGAGGCTGGGGAGGGCTGAGGCTTGCGGTTGCTGTGCGGTGCTGTCGCGGTTGCGGTGGCGGAGCGGTCGCGGTCCTGGCGGACTGAAAGGGCGATGGCCGGTCGCGCCGAAGGGGAGTCGCTGAGCCGACCCCTATCCGCGCCGGGCGGTGCGGAGAGGCGCGGATATGTCGCTCAGCGACCGCGAGCGGCCGAGGGCTTTCTGGGTGTTTGCGGTGCTGTCAAGAGTAGCAACGTCTGCACCTGCGCATCCTGTTTATAAGCAAGAGCGGCCGAGCACTTTCGAAGGTTCTGCGCTGCCGTTGAAACCGACTCAATATACGCCGTCTGTCGCAAAAACAAACGGACCCACTGTTCAACCGGGTTCCACGCCGACCACAGATCCAGATAATCGAAGGGGAAGCGTAAAATGCCAGTCCGTCACCACAACAGACGTGAAACGCATTCGCCTGGGGAACGACGTCTTCGAGGGGCAGAACAACGCCTATCTCCTCGACGGCGAGACGACGGCGCTGATCGATACCGGGGTCGCCATGCCCGGCGTCCGCGCGACGCTGGCGGGCGGCCTCGCGGACGCGGGCCTCGACGTCGCGGACCTCGACGAGATCTACCTCACCCACTGGCACCCCGACCACGCCGGACTCGCCGGCGACCTGCAGGCCGACAGCGGGGCGGACGTCTACGTCCACGAGGCCGACGCGCCGCTCGTCTCGGGCGAGGAACCGCTCTTCTTCGAGGACGAGGCCGCCCAGGAGCGCGTCTTCGACGACTGGGGGATGCCTGCTGATGCCCGCGAGGAGCTGCGCAACTTCGCCGGCGGCGACGACCACGGGCTGACTGGGCGCATGCCCGACGTGATCCCCTTCTCCGACGGCGAGCGCTTCGAGGTCAACGGCGTCGGCCTCGAGGCCGTCCATCTGCCGGGCCATTCGGCCGGGCTGACGGCGTTCGCGTTCGACGCGTCGTCGATGGCGGCGTCGCTGGAGGATGCACCCGGGAACAGCGAAGCGGAAGCCCTCCTCGACGACGGCGGCATGCAGGCGTTCGTGGGCGACGCCATCCTCCCGAAGTACACGCCGAACGTCGGCGGCGCGGACGTCCGCGTCGACAATCCCCTTGAGAAGTACGCCGAGAGCCTGGTTCGGATCGTCGAGCGCGACTGGGCGCGTGCCCATCCCGGGCACCGCGACGCGATCGACCCCCCGAGCCGACGCGCGGCGGTCATCCTCGAGCACCACCGCGAGCGGACCGAGCGCGTCGTCGACGTCCTCGCCGAGCACGGGCCTGCGGACGCCTGGACGGTCTCCGCGCACCTCTTCGGCGACCTCCACACGATCCACATCCTCCACGGCCCGGGGGAAGCCTACGCGCATCTGGACCACCTCGAGGACGCGGGCGTCGTCGCGCGCGACGGCATCGAGTACGAGCTGGTGGAGCCCGCGGCGGCCGTCGACGTCGACGCGCTGTTCCCCGAGACGCGGTTCTACGGGACGGTCGAGGGCGAGACGGAAGGCGAGTAAGTCCGCGGAGTGCGAGAAGGAGGACTGCCGATTGTAGCGGTTCTACCGTTTCCAGAAGCCGCCAGTGAACAGCACGAGCACCGGCAGGATCTCGAGGCGGCCGATCCACATCAGGAAGATCATCAACAGCTTGCTCGTGTCCGGGAACATCAGATAGCTCCCGTACGGGCCGACGATCCCGAAGCCCGGCCCGATGTTGCCGATCGTCGCCAGGCTCGCGCTGATCGCCTCGAGCGGAGTCAGCGCCAGGCCAACCCGCGAGGCGTCCAGACTGATGAGGACGGCGGCGACGCCGAACAGCGCGAGATACAAGAGCGTGAACGCTAACACGCCGCGGATGCCGTCCTCGTCGACGACGGCGTTACCGAGGCGGATCGGCTGGACGGCCTCCGGGTGCGCGGTGCTGAACAGCTCGCGGCGGAGCACCTTCAGCACGATGACCCAGCGGATGACCTTGATCCCGCCGCCAGTCGACCCGGCCGACCCGCCGATGAACATCGCGAACAGCAGGAGGATCTTCCCCTCGGTTCCCCACTGCGCGAAGTCGCTCGTCGCGAAGCCCGTGGAGTTCATCAGCGAGCCGATCTGGAAGGCTGCCTGTCGAAGCGCGTTCTCCGGCGCGCCCGCGGTGACGCCGCCGAGGGCCTGCGCCGACGCTGTCCCGGTGTAAAGCAGGCCGAACAGCACGGCCGTGATCGACGCCAGCGCCCCTGCGTACCAGCGGAACTCCGTGTCCTCGAACAGCGCGGAGACGTCGCCGTCGAAGACGTGCCAGAACAGCGCGAAGTTCGTCCCGGCGACGACCATGAACGGGATGATGACCCACTGAACGGCCGCCGAGAACGCCGCGATGCTCGCGGACTGTGGGGAGAACCCGCCGGTCGGGAGCGTCGAGAACGCGTGCGCGATGGCGTTGAAGAGGTCCATGTTCGGCGCCAGCCCGACGAGCGAGAGGCCGTAGAGCAGGACCGCGAGCAGTACGGTGAAGGCGAGGTAGACGATCCACAGCACTCGCGCTGTCTCCGCGATCTGGGGCGTGAGCTTCTGGAGGCTCGGCCCGGGCGCCTCCGACTGCATGAGCTCGGCGCCGTTGACGGCGAGCTCCGGGAGGATCGCGACCATCAGCACGATGATCCCCATCCCGCCGAGCCACTGGGTGACCTGCCGCCACATCAACAGCGCGTGGGAGTGCTGGTCCGTCGAGATCTCGCCCATTACCGTGGCGCCCGTCGTCGTGAACCCGGACATCGATTCGAAGAGGGCGTTGACCGGTTGGGCCAGCGTCGACTCGGTGCCCCAGCCGGCCAGCACGTACGGGATCGCGCCGACGACGGCGACGACGAGCCAGACGATCGCGACGAGGAGCAGGGCCTCCCGCGGCCCGAGGTCGGGGTCCGGGTCGATCCGCTCCAGTGCGCTCCCGATGGCGAGGGAGATGAAGATCGTCGCGCCGAACACCAGCAGGTCGTCGCCGTAGACGAACGCGACGACGAGGGGAACGAACATCGCCAGCGAGAGGAACTTCAGAACCGTGCCCGTCACGGCGACGCTCGTCCGCCAGTCCACGCGGACTGACCCCGGAAAGCCGCCGTCGGACCGAACGAGACTCATATGTTTCGGCTCTGGAGGCTGGCGGTTATAAGCTCCGGGTCGCGGTCGACCACCTCCATCCGCAAAGGCCGTCGACTCACTACGGCGTCAGGAGCGCCAGTACGACGGCGTCAGGAGCGCCAGTACGACGGCGTGAGAAGCACCAGCACGGGAACGATCTCGATGCGGCCGATCCACATCAGCAGGATCATCACCACCTTCGTGAGGTCCGAGAAGGGCGCGTAGCTGCCGAACGGCCCGGCGATACCGAACGCCGGACCGATGTTGAAGAAGGTCGCCGCGGCGGCGGTCGTCGCCTCGAACTCAGTGAGAACGAGCCCATGACGTGCGCTCTCCACGAGGACGAACGTCGTCGCGAGCCCGAAGATAACCAGCGACACGAGCGTGTACGCGTACACGTCGACGACGGTCTCCTCGTCGACGACGGTCCCGCTGAGGCGGACGGGCCGGACGGCCTCCGGGTGGACGGCCTTGAACAGGTCACGACGGAACGCCTTCAGCACGATAAGCCAGCGCAGCAGCTTGATCGAGCAGGTCGTCGACCCGGCCATACCGCCGAGGAACATCAGCGAGAAGAGGAGGTGCTTCGACCCGGCGGACCAGGTATTGAAGTCGAACGTGGCAAAGCCCGTCGTGGTTAGGATGGAGACGACCTGGAACGTTCCGTGACGAAGTCGTGCTTCCAGCGGGAGCTGCGTGCTCGGGTCGACCGTGAGCAGCCCCACGAGCAACGCGACGGCGCCGACGACGATGCCGACATAGAGGCGGAACTCGTCGTTCTCCAGCGGTCGCCGCCACTCGCCCAGCACGAAGTGGTAGATGAGGATGAAGTTCGTCGCGCCGACGAACATGAACGGGACGATCGTCCACTGGGCCGCCCGCGAGAAGGCGCCGACGCTCTCCGGCGCCGGCGAGAACCCGGCGGTAGCGACCCCGGTCATCGCATGGGCAACGGCGTTGTACGCCGTCATGTTCGGCGCGAAGCCGCCGAGGTGGAGCGCGTAGAGCATGCCCGCACACAGCAAGGTGATCCCGGCGTAGAGCTTCCAGAGGAGCCGGGCCGTGCCCGCGATCTGTGGCGTCAGCTTGTGGACGTTCTGTGTCTGGGTCTCGGTCTCCATCAGCTGTGCGCCACCGACCGAGAGCTGTGAGAGTACGGAGATGGCGAGCACGAGCACGCCGAGCCCGCCGATCCACTGGAGCGTCTGGCGCCACATCAGCATCGCCTTGCCGTGGACGGAGAAGTCCTCCAGTACCGTCGCGCCGGTCGTCGAGATGCCGCTCATCGACTCGAACAGCGCGTCGACGGGGTCCGCGAGGACGCCGTTACCGCCGAGGAGGAAGGGAACCGCGCCAACGAGAGCGACGGTCAGCCACGCGAGCGAGACCATGAGAAACGCCTCGCGGCCGCGGAGCTCGTCGGCACCGCGGAGCCGCTCCAGACCGAGGCCGCTCCCTAGCGTGATCGCCATCGTCACCAGGAACGGGGAGACCGGTTCGCCGTAGTAGGCCGCGAGCAACAGGGGGAACCCGAGCGGGATCGTGAGCCACTTCAGGATGCTGCCGACGAGGCCGATGCTGACGCGCCAGTTGACGCGTATCTGGACGTTTCCGGGTCGGAAGCGGTCAGTGATGCTCATGTCGATCGCGTTCTCGTATCGGTCACGTCGGGGGCTGATCTCGAGGAAATCGGTCCTCCTGAACGCTCGGGCCGCGGGCGAGGCGGTCTGTCAGAACTTCGCCGTCGCTTCCTCGATGGCGTCGGCGCTGACGAAGGCGACGACGCTGTCGCCCACCTGCACCTCCGTGTCGCCGCGCGGAACCACGAACTCGCCGTCGCGGATGATCGCCCCGATGACGACGCCCTCGGGGAACTCACCGATGGCATCCTGGATCGACCGCCCGGCGAGGACGCTCTCCGCGTCGATCTCGACCTCGATGACCTCCGCTTTGTCAGTCTCGATGAAGGCGATGTTCTCGGTCGTGTCGGCCTGCGTGAACCGGGTAATCTCCTCGGCGACCACGCTCCGCGGCGAGAGGCCGACCTCGATCCCGACCGTCTCGAAGAGGTCGACGTACCGCGTCTGGTCGATCACCGCGACGGTGCGTTCGACGCCGAGCCGGTTCGCGAGGAGGCATTCGAGGAGGTTCTTCTCGTCGGAATCGAGCGTCGACACGAGGATGTCGGCGTCGCCGATGTGCTCGCGTTCCAGGAACCCGACGTCCGTCGCGTCCGACTCCATCACGAGCGTGCCGGGCAGCTCCTCGGCGAGCTGACGCGCGCGAGCCTCGTCCTCCTCGATGAGCCGCGGGGAGAGCCCGCGCTCCTCCAGCAGGCGACAGACGTGGTAGCCGATCTCCGAGCCGCCGATGACGACGACCTCCTCGGACTCGCCCGGCGACTTCTCCGGTTCGAGGTCGCGGGCGAACTCCCGGATGCTCCCCGGGGAGCCGATGACGACGATCCGGTCGCCGGCCCGGATCCGCGTGCTACCCGTCGGGATCTCGACGTGGTCGTTCCGGAGGATCGCCGCGAACGTGAGCGACGCGAAGCGGTCAGCCTCCTGAACTGTCTGGTCCGTGATCGGGCAGTCCTCGCCGATCTCGAACTCCGCCATCTGGACGCAGCCGCCGCCGAACACGTCGACGTCGCGCGCGGCGGGGAGCCCGACGATCCGCGTGATCGTCTCCGCGGTGAGGAGGTTCGTACAGACCATGTGGTCGATGCCGAAGCTCCCCTCGTCGCGCTCCCAGGTGTCGAGGTACTTCGTGTTCTTGATCCGGGCGATCGTGAACGAGTCCGAGAGGGCCTTGCTCGTCGAGCAGGCGACGATGTTCGTCTCGTCGTCGTCCGTCGTCGCCAGCACCATGTCCGCCGCCGCGACGTCCGCCTCCTCGAGCGTCGAGACCTCGGTGCCGTCACCGGCGATGGTCAACACGTCGAGCGAGTAGGTAAGCTCGTCCGCGCGGTCCTCGTCCTGCTCTACGATCACGACGTCGTGGTCGTACTGGAGGTCGTCCGCGATACTCTCGCCGACCTCCCCCGCACCGATGATCACGACGCGCATAGAACCGCCCCCTCACAGGTCATAGCACGGCGTTCGGAGTCAACTCGTAAATGGGTTGCTTTCGGCGAAGCGCTATTATTGATATGCCGGGGCTGAATCGCTGTCGCGCTCGTCGCCCTCGTCGGCTTCTCGACGGACTTCGGTCGCTCTTAATAAACAGGTAAGGACAGGTGAGACGGTCTTGCGCTCGACAGCACCGCAAACGCCCAGAAAGCCCTCGGCCGCTCGCGGTCGCTGAGCGACATATCCACGGCTCTCCGCACCGCCCGCCGTGGATAGGGGTCGGCTCAGCGACTCCCCTCCCGCGCAGCGGCCGTCGCCCTTTCAGTCCGCCAGGACGGCACCGCGACCGCGACAGCACCGCACCAGCTCCTGCATACCTCACCCTCCCCAGCCTCGGCCGGCGCCGGAACTGCACCGCCTCGGCGCCGGCCTCCCTCGCACGCGTTGCTCGCGCGCGCCGACCGCCCTGCACCGCACGCCGGCCAGCCGGCGAGCGACGACCGCCCGACAGCCGCCGCGAACGACGCTCGGCCCACCACTCCGGGGCGGGACTGAAAGGGGCAGCCGCTGCGCGGGACGCCCTGCGACGTAAGCACCGCAACCCGGCGAGCGACCGAACGGAGTGAGGGAGCGAGCCGGGTGAGGAGCGAAGCGAGCAGCGCGACCAGTCAGCGGCTGGGGCTTTCTGGGTGTGCCGAGTGGTGTCGGCGGCAACGTCTGATTTTCCAGCCCAGCAACTGCTCCCGACTGAGACGAGTACTCGACAGTCGAAGCAAGAGAACACGCTTAAGAACCCGTCTCGTCTGATCACGAATGGGAACAGCGCAGCTGCAAATCCGACTCGCCGTGGGATTCCACGGCTTGGGATTGCGGCAGTGCACCGTCGGCTCCCGCGGCAGCCGGTCCAGGGCGTGGAGTGCGCCTCGGCCGACCGCCGTCGGAGTCGCGGTCACGCTTTTGCGGTTGTGCCGTTCCAAGTATACCAATGACACGAATGCACAATCCAAGCCGCGGGTCGTCCGGTTCGGACAACCCCGTGGCGGACGAGCCTCCGGAGTGGAGCGACGTCGACGAAGACGCCATCGAAGAGCGCGTCGTCGAACTGGCGGAACAGGGCCACGATCCCGCGATGATCGGGCTCAAACTGCGCGACGAGGGCGTGAAGGGCACGCCGATCCCGGACGTCAAGCTGGCGACCGGGAAGAAGGTCACCGAGATCCTCGAGGAGAACGACGCCGACCCCGAACTCCCCTCGGACCTTCGCAACCTCATCGAGCAGGCCGTCAACCTCCGTGACCACATGGAGGAGAACCCGCAGGACCACCAGAACAAGCGGGCGCTCCAGAACACGGAAGCGAAGATCCGCCGGCTCGCCGACTACTACCGAGGCGACGAGCTCGACGAGGACTTCACGTACAACTACGAAGTCGCCGTCGAACTGCTCGAAGAGTAACTCGACGCTCCGCACCACCAGGACAGCACCACGCTGACCAACCAACCCACCACACCATCCCATGACCGAAGCCGCAGTCGCTGACGCCAGCCCCACCGCCATCGCCGGCGCCGTGCGCGACGCGCCGTTCGTCCGGCTCGTCGCCCGCGACGACGGTGACGCCCTGGCAGCGGCGGGACTGCTCGCCCGCGCACTCCAGGATCGGGACGACCCGTTCCAGGTGCGCGTCGCGGCGGACCTCGTCACTGAGGCGGCCACGGAGCCGGAGACTGCCGACGAGAGTGACCTCACGGTCACCATCGGCGCCGGCGACGGCCCGCACGCGATCCCCGGCGAGGGGCGCCCCGCGAGCACGACCGCCTTCGCGGTCGCTCGCGAGCTCGGTGCCACGCCGGATCCGGTGCTCGCGCTCGCCGGCGTCGTCGCCGCGGGATCGATCCCCGGCGCTGACGGCTCCGGCGACGCGCTCGAGGCTGCCACTCAGAACGGCCTCGTGGACCGGCGTCCGGGTGTCGCGCTGCCCACGGCCGACCTGGCCGACGGGCTCGCGGCGTCGACGCTGCTTCGGTTCCCGGCCTCGGGTGACCCCGAGGAGGCCCGCGCGAAGCTCGCGGAACTCGAGCTGCCGGCCGAGCTCGACGAGGACGCCCACCGACGCCTCGCGTCGGTCGTCGCCGTCGACGCCGTGGCCGCGGCTGACGCGAGCGAACGCGCGGTCTCCAGCGTCGAACGGGCGCTCCGCCCGTACGCGACGCCCGAGGGACCCTTCGCCACCGTCGGCGGCTACGCCGACGTGCTGGACGCGCTCGCCCACGAGGCGCCCGGCACCGGCGTCGCGCTCGCGCTCGCGGACGAGCCGAGCGACGACCTGCGGACGGCCGCCTTCGACGGGTGGCGCTCGCATGGGCTCGCGGCCCACCGCGCGCTCGATGCGGCGACGACGGGCCGGTACGACGGGGCGTTCGTCGTCCGCGTCGACGCCGACCCCGCGGTCCTGCCGACGGTCGCCCGGCTCGCCCGGGACTTCCAGTCGCCGGAACCGGTCGCCATCGCGCTCGCCGAGGAGGGCGGCGCGCTCGCGGCCGCGGCGACGGAGCCGGTCGGCCTCGGGGACTCGCTCCGCGAGGTCGCGGGCGAAGTCGACGGCAGCGGCTGGGGCTCGCCGACGCGCGGCGCCGCCGACTTCGACGGGGACGGGACGGAACTGGTCGCAGCACTACGGAGCCAGCTATGACAGGGCAGGATCACTCCGGCGACTCCGAGGCGCTCCGCACGGCGACCGTGCGGACGACCCACGAGGACGCCGACCTGGTCCTGGCCGCGCTGGCCCCGGACAACACCGACTCGATGGACTCCCGTGTCGACGGCGACACGGTCGAGACGACCATCGAGCGGACCGCCACCGGCGGGCTGCGCTCGACGGTGGACGACTACGTGGTGAACCTGGCGGTTGCGGACCGCGTCATCGCCCGCGGACGCGACCATCGGTCCGCACAACACGACACTAACACATGAGCGAACGATCCGTATCCAAGCAGAAGAGTGGCAAGCGGTGGTACTCCGTGCAGGCCCCCGAACAGTTCGATCGGGCCGAGATCGGGGAGACCGTCGCTGAGGAACCGCAGATGGTGGTCGGCCGAACGATCACCACGACGCTCGGAGACCTCGTGCAGGACTCCGGCGACAACAACACGAAGCTGACGTTCAAGATCACCGACGTCGGCTCCGACACGGCGTACACGGAGTTCATCCGCTACGAGCTCACGCGGGACTACCTGCGCTCGCTCGTCCGCCGTGGCGCCTCGAAGATCGACGCGTCGATCACGGTGCTGACGACGGACGACCACCGCGTCCGCATCCAGCCCGTCTCGTTCACGACGAAGAAGGCGGACCGCTCGCAGGAGCAGGCCATCCGCCGCATCATGATCGACCAGGTGCACGACGCCGCCGAGGACCGCACGTTCGCGGAACTCGTCGAGGCCGTCACCGAGGGCCACCTCTCCTCCGCCATCTACGGCGAGGCGAAGACCATCTACCCGCTGCGCCGCGTCGAGGTCCAGAAGCTGACCCTCGAAGCGCGTCCGGAAGAGGTCGCCGCCGAGGAGGAAACCGCCGTCGACGTCGACGAAGAAGAAGTCGCCGTCGAGGAGTAAGGTCGCTTTCGAGCACTTTCGTTTTTTCCGTTACACCGAGAGTGGCGACGCTCTTCCGACGGTCGGACGTCGTCGACGTCGACGTCGGTGCCAGTGAGCTGCTGGATCCGCGGACAACGGCAGGGGGCGGGTGATTTAAAAGGTCCTGCGGAGATCGGACTCACCCAGCGCGCATGCCTCCCGAGACGAAACGTTGAAACGCCGCTCGCGCGAAGTACGTGACATGGAACTGCGGGTTATCGACAAGACGGACGAGGAACTTCGCCTCGAGGTCGCCGGCGAGGACCACACGTTCATGAACGTCCTCAAGGGCGCGCTCTTAGAGACGGAGGGCGTCGACGCCGCGACGTACGACGTGAACCCTCAGCAGTCGGGTGGACAGACGGAACCAATCCTGACCGTGAAGACGATCGAGGGCGACCCCCTCGACGCCGTGGAAACGGCCGCGGACAACGTGATGGACAAGACGGCGGCGCTGCGCGACGAAGTCGAAGCGGCCTGAGGCGCCCGCGTTCTCTCGACGTTGCTCGATTCGATAGCGGCGCGCTCGTTCGGTAGCCGATTGCGCCGGTCGCTGGTGATCAGGAGCCGTCAGTCAGACGCCGCCGGTCAGGCGCCCAGCCACGAATCGTCCGGGATCGAGTGGTCCATCGACCGGCAGATCTTCGCGCCCTGTTTGCGTACCTCGCGGGAGGTCGGGAACGTCTCCTCCGTGCGGATCTGCTCCTGTATCCACTCGAGGAGCTCGCCGGCGGCACTCCGGCCGGCGACGTCGCGGACCTCGTCGAGCGCCTTCCCGTAGGCCTCGCGTCGTGACCCGGCCTTCTCCTTCGCGTCCTGTCGCGTCGATACGTCGAGGACTTCCACGGCGATCGCGTCGATCTCTCGGAGCTGTTGTTCCGTTTTCGACATACACCACCCTTCGGCGAGCATCGTGTTAACTGTGCCCACATTCGGCAGCGAGCCGGCGCCGCCGAACCGGACTTATAAATTCCGGACCCCCGTGTCTGGTAGACGTGCTCTCCCCGAACCTCCTGCTCACGGCGGGCCTCTTTCTGACGTTGCTCGCGGTCGGGGGGCTCCTCGCGAACCGCATCGGCCAGTCGGTGATTCCGGCCTACATCGTCGTCGGGATCCTGATCGGGCCGCACGCACCCTCGGTCGCGGGCGTCTCCCTCACGCTCGTGGAGTCGACCGAGTTCGTCCGCTTGCTGGCCGAACTCGGCGTCGTCCTGCTGCTGTTCTTCGTCGGACTGGAGCTGAGCCTCTCCTCGCTGGTCCGGAAGCGAGCCCAGTTCGCCCGCGCCGGCTTCGTCGACGTTTGCGTGAGCTTTCCCCTCGGCATCGTCGTGGGACTGCTCTTCGGCTTCCCGTTGCTCGAATCGCTGTTCGTCGGGCTCATCACGTTCAACTCCTCGACGGTGATAATCGCCAAGTCGCTGCTCGACCTCGAGTGGATCGCCAACCCCGAGAGCGAGGCCATCCTCGGCGTCGTCGTCATCGAGGACATCCTCACCGCGGCGGTCTTCGCGGTCCTGTCCGCCGTCGTCATCGGGTCCGCCGACGTCGCGTCTCTCGGCCGAACGCTCGGGCAGGCCGGGGCAGTGCTGGTCGTCCTGGCGCTGGTGGCCTACTACGGCAGCGAATGGGTCGACCGCGCGTTCGACGTCCGGTCGAACGAGCTGTTCCTCCTCGCGGTCCTCGGCGTCACGACGCTCGTCGCCGGCCTGGGGCTGGCCTCGGGGGTCAGCGAGGCCATCGTCGCGTTCCTCGTCGGCGCCGCCTTCGGCCAGACCTCCCACACGGCCCGGGTGCAGGACCTGATCGCCCCGAGCCGCGACCTGTTCGCCGCCGTCTTCTTCCTCGTCATCGGGCTTGGAACCGACCCGCGGCTGGTCGTCTCCGTCGCCGGGCTGGTCGTCGTCGCAGTGCTCGTCACCGGTGCCGGGCAGCTGGTCAGCGGGTACGCGGCGGGGCGGAGCTACGGGCTCTCGGTCGAGCAGGCCTCGCGCATGGCGAGCGCGCTGGTACCGCGCGGGGAGTTCTCCCTCGTGATCGCGGCCTTCCTGGTGACCGCCGGTACGACCGAGACGCTCCGGGCGACGATCCCGGCCTTTACCGTCGGCTACGTGCTGCTCACGAGCATCCTCGGAACGATCCTGATGCGCAACGCGGCACTCGTCGAGCGGGTGGCACGGCTCCGGTCCGCGACGGAGTAGCGAGCTACCCGACCCGCATCCTCCTCAGTCGGTTCCCTCGACGAGCTCGCGGAGGGCGGCCTGCTCCTCGCGCGTGCCGATCGACACGAGCACGTCGCCGGCTTCGAGCTCGAACTCCGGTTCCGGGTTCGGGGTCGTCTCCGTCCCGCGCTGCACGGCGATGACCGTCGCGCCCGTCTCCCCGCGGATCCCCGTCTCCGAGAGGCGGCCGACGACCGGCGAGTCGGTGGGGAGCTTCACCCATTCGATAATGGCGTCGCCGAGGGGGACCGAGAGCTCCTCGACGGAGACCGATTCGAAGTACGCGCCCTCGAGCAGCGACCCGAGCTTGTTCGCCTCCTCGCCGGTCATGTCGAGGCACTTCTCCCCGTCGCTGGCGCCGGCGTCGCGCCGGTAGAGCTCACAGCGACCGTCGTGGTGGATCACCACCGAGGCGACCGTCCCGTCCGACAGCTCGAGGTCGAACTTCCGACCGACGCCTGGCAGCTCCGTCTCGTAGACGCTCATACGCGTCGTCCGGGGGCGACGATGATAACCCTGTGGTCAGAACAGGCCGAGCACGAACCCGACCCCCATGCCGACGAGGACGACCGCCGAGAATATCGGGAGGTACGGCGTGTACTGCTCGACCTGCGCCTCGAAGTGTTCGTAGCCGCCGATGAGCAGCAGCGTGAGCGTCACGATCCCCCCGATCACGGTGAGCGCGTAGGCGGTCATCAGCTCCAGGCAGTGGGCCGACCCGGCACAGAGGGCGATGATCTCGAACTCCTCCTCGTGGGCGAACCCGAGCAGGAACGCGAACCAGGCGATGGCGAACAGGCCCCGGTCCGCAGCCTCGTCCAGGTCGCCGTGATCGTGTGAATGGCCGTCGACGAACGGGAGGACGCTTTTCAGGCCACCAGCCCAGCCCGAATCGGCACCGTCGCTGGCGACGGCATCTCCGTGGTGGTGGCCGTGGGAGTTGTCGTGGGCGTCTTCGTGATCGTGAGAATGGTCATGGGCGTGAGAGTCCCCACGAAACTCGCCGACGCTCCCGTGTGAATGGCCGTGGAAGTACTCGCGGAGGCCCAGGACGATCAGCAACACGCCGGCAACGAGGCTGACCGGCCCGCCGATCTGCAGGCCGCCGAGCACCGTCATCGGCTCGTTGACCTGGGTGAGGTCGAAGTACGCCTTCGCGTAGAAGAAGACGCCGACCATCGCGATGCTGCTGATCAGGTGGCCGATGCCGATGATCAGGCTCGCGGCCAGCCCGGAGAGCCACTTGTTCGTCTGGTCGAGCGCGTATGTCGCGGCGACGGGCCAGCCGTGGCCGGGTTCGATCCCGTGTACCCCGCCGAGCGCGATCGCCCCGAGCAGCAACCCGAGTTCCTCGAAATGCAGCATTCGTTACGTTCTGGTTCCGGAACCACGGCATTAGGGGTTTTTAATACCGGAACCCGTGGAGCGTAATACGACGGCCCCCCATGCGCACGAGCTTCAACATCCCCGACGAGATCGTCGACTCGTTCGACCAGGTCTGGCAGGAGCAGGGTCTCGACTCCCGGTCGCGAGCGGTCCGCGAGGCGATGCTGGAGTACGTCGAATCCCACTCACGCCTCGAAGCGAAGTCGGGCGAGGTCGTCGCTCTCGTCGGCTTCGACTATCGGCATCACGAGGTGATCGAGGAGCTGCACGCCGTCCAGCACGATTACCAGGACGTCATCCTGAACACGAGCCACACCCATCAGGGGGAGTGGTGTCTCGAATCGCTGTTCTGTCGCGGCCCCGCCGAGCGCGTCCGCCAGCTCATCTATCAGCTCCGCGATTTCGACGGCGTGCGGCGCGTGAAGGAGATGATGATCCGCGACAGCACGGCATAGGGTCGGCGACGGTCGACCGTCGTGAGCGTCGCGATCCTTCCGGATCCGGGTTACCCCGGTCAGTTATGCCGACGTACGTTGAATCGTTGCCATGGATAGACGATCGCTGCTACGAACCGGTATGACCGTCGGCGCCGGCGCCGTCGCTGGCTGTCTGGGCGGCGGATCGTCGTCGCCGGCGTACGAGACCGGCTTCGAGTCGGGGATGGAAGGGTGGGAGACGGACGCCGGGATCGGTCCCGAGGTCGACCTCGAGGAGTTCGAGTGGGAGATCGGCGCCTCCGAGGAGCAGGCGGCCGCGGGCGAGCAGTCCCTCCGGATCTGGAACGAAGGCGATTACGACGACGGCACCTGCTGGGCCGTCCACCCGATGCCCGTCGAATCGGGACAGACGTATACCGCCACGGTGTCGGCCCAGTTCTGGAGCGAGTCGGAGTCGTTCAACACTATTCGGCACGCAGTCATGCGACTGGCGGCCGAGAAACCGACCGCGGAAGCGGACTTCCCCGACCCGGGACAGAACACGACGGAACTCGGGGAGACGCCGTACGGCGGCCTCCGCGAACCGCTCTGGCTGGCCGACGGCTGGCGGGAGTACACCTTCGAGTGGACGACGCCGAAGCTCTCGACCGACGAACTCTACGTCGCGCTCGGCACGAGCGTCGTCTGGGAGACGGCTGCGACTCACTACGTCGACGACGTCACCGTCGAGCTGGAGCCACGCTGAGTCCCAGGGGTTCATTTCCCGCGGGTGACGTCACTTGCTCACGATGACTGACCGACTGAAAGACGCCGCAGGTGGTCGCTGATGACCGACGACGAGTACGACTTCGAGAGCCTCGCGGTCGGCGCGGCCGGCGACGGCCCGTCGCCAAGCACGAAGGACATCGCGTCGCCGATCCACCTGTCTGCGACCTTCGGCCTCGACTCGGCCGGCTATCCCGAGAAGGGGTACACTTACAGTCGGTTCGCGAACCCGACCCGGGACGCGCTACAGGACCGGCTGGCGAACCTCTAGAACGCCAGCCACACGCTGGCGACGGCTTCGGGGATGGCGACGATTTCGACCGTCTGCCTCTCGCTGCTGCGACCGGGCGACCGGGTCGTCGCCTCGGACTCGCTGTTCGGCGGCACGACCACGCTGTTCGAGGAACTCGCGAACCGCTTCGGCGTCGAGGTTAGCTACGTCGACGCGACCGACCACGACGCCGTCGCCGACGCGCTTGACGCGTCGACCGAGCTGGTCTGGGTCGAGTCCCCGACGAACCCGCTCCTGCACGTCTGCGACATCGAGGGCCTGAGCGACCTCGCGGCCGAGCACGACGCGACGTTCGCCGTCGACAACACGTTCGCGACGCCGTACGGCCAGCGTCCGCTCGAGCTCGGCGCCGACGTCTCGGTGTACAGCACCACGAAGTTCGTCAACGGCCACTCGGACTCCGTGGGTGGCGTAATCGCGACGAGCGACGACGACCTCCACGAGGAGTTCCGGTTCGTCCTGCAGGACCTGATCGGCGCGCCGCTGTCGCCGTTCGACAGCTTCCTCGTCCTTCGCGGGCTGAAGACGTTGCCCGCGCGACTGTCCCTCCACGAGGCCAACGCGACCCGCGTCGCGGAGTTCCTGGCGGACCACGACGCGGTCGAGACGGTCAACTACCCGGGCCTGGCGTCGCACCCGGGACACGACCTCGCAACGGAGCAAATGAGCAACTTCGGCGGGATGGTCTCGTTCGAGCTCGACGGCGACGCCGCCGAGGCCAGGGCCTTCGTCGAGGACCTCGACGTGTTCAACCTCGCGTTCAGCCTGGGCGGCGTCGAATCGCTGGTCGAGCACACCGCGAGCATGTCGGCCGCGCCGCTCTCCGCCGAGGAACGCGCCGAGGCCGGCATCTCGGAGTCGCTCGTGCGACTCTCGGTCGGGCTCGAAAGCGCCGAGGACCAGATCGACGCGCTCGATGCGTCGCTGGAGCGGATCTGATCCCTCGCCGAGACGTGTTTAAAAGGGACGCCGCCGTCAGCGTGGCGTCGCCCGCGTCGCCGTCGCCTTGAACGAGGCGACGACCTGCCGCCCGGGTTCGAGGGCGAGCCGTTCGCGGCTCTCCTCGGTCACGAGCGCGAACAGCGGGGCGGGCGCGTCGACGTCGACGGTGACCTGCGAGATCGACTCCCCCCGTTCGACGTCGGTGACGGTTCCCTCGAACCGGTTCCGTGCGCTCGTCGACCCCGCCTTAGGCACGTCCGCCGGGTCGTGGAGCGTGACGGCGTCCGCGCGCAGGCTGATCTGGACCGCCTCCACGTCGGGGGGCGTGATCGCCCGAACCTCACCGGCTTCGGTGTCGACGATGCCGAGCTCGCCGGACCGCTCCTCGACCGTGCCGTCGAGGACGGCCTCCGTCGTCTCCGCCACCGAGGAGTAGCCCTCGCGGAGCCGGTCGAACCGTGCGAGCAACTCGCGTGCGCGGTCGGTCAGCGTACTGCCGCCGCCGCCGGATCCCCCGCGCTGGCGCTCCACGAGCGTGCCGAACGCCTCCTCCAGCGCGGTCACCCGCTGGTGGCAGCGCGAGTACGACCGACCGAGCACGTCGGCCGCCTCGTGCAGCGACCCCACGTCGTCGATCGTCCGCAGCAGCGTCGCGTCGCGCGACGCGAACTCGACGTCGTCCGCGCGGAGCTGTGCGGCGAACTCCTCGTTCATACGTCGGCTTCGCGGGGCAGCCGCAAAACAGTTCTGTCGGGACAAGGAGCCCGCCGCCCCGACCTCGCACCGGCGTGCGAGGTCGGGCTCGATGCGCGTGCCCATCGAGAGTCGAGAGCCTCACCACCTGACCAGTTCCCGCACGCCGTATTTCGTCGATACGACGCCGACGAACGTGGCGGCGCCGGTTATCGCGGTGGCGCCGCCGACGAAGAACACCCACTCCATACCGACGCCGTCCATGAGGTACCCGCCAACCAGCGGCGCGAGCAGCGCGCCCGGGCGCCACACCAATCCCCGAATGCCGAAGCTGCTCGCGATGCCGCTGCCTTTCCCCTCGTCGGCGAACAGCGCCATACTGGCCGGCTCCCGGAAGCTGTCGGCGACCCCGAGCAGCCCGTTCAGGCCGAGCATGACGAAGAAGACCGCGGGGACGGTGCCGAGGAACGGAAGTGACAGCGACAGATCGAGGCTCTCGCCGAACGCCGGGGCGAAGGGGATGAGCACCCCGATCAGCCCGTAGCTCAGCCCGCCGACGGCCACGAACAGCCCGCGACCGTAGGTGTCCGACAGCCGCCCCGTGAGCGGCTGGCCGAGCATGTTGGTGAATTTCTCCGCGGCGATGACCGCGCCGACGGCCGTGGCGCTCAGCGCGAGGCCACCCCTGGCGACTGAGAGGCCGACAAAGATGGGGACCCAGTTCCGGACGAGCGTCACCGACACCGCGTACTGGGCCCGGAAGCTCGTGATCGTGAGGATCCGGTCGTTTAGCGCCAGGTCGAAGAACGCGAACTCCTTGATGCGCGTCTCGTCGCGCTCGACGAGGAGCCAGACGGTGACGATGGCGACGACGAACAGCACGACCAGCGCCGCGAATATTGGGGAGAACCCGTAGACGTCGTAGAGCGCGCCGGCACCGAGCGTGCCGGTGATCCCCGCCGCCATCCGCCAGGAGTTGTACTTCCCGATCTGGTTCGCCCGCTCACCCTTCGCGGCGATGTCGCCGACGAGCGCCAGGCTCACCATCCCGGTGCCGACGACGCTCAGCCCCTGCAGCGTCCGGGCCAGGATGAAGCCGAGCGACGTCTCGACGAGCGTGAAGAGGGCGTACGCGACAGCGCTGGCGGCCAGCGAGACCAGCAGCACCAGCCGCTTGTCGTAGCGGTCCGCGGCCCACCCGACCGGGACGATGGCGACCGTGCGACCGACGCCCAGGGCCGTTACGAACAGCCCCGCGACGACCCCGGTCGCGCCCAGCGTCTCGATGTAGGTCGGCAGGAGGGTCAGCAGCGTGATGAACCCGAGACTGCCGACGAACCGCGTCAGATACAGCGGGTAGAACTTAAACCGGTCTCGCATACACGGCAGTGCTTATCCCTCGCCGTTAATCCCTCCCCCTTCGGTTAATTAGGCCGATATCGGGCCGGCGGCGCTACCCATCTCTCCGGTCCAGTTCCCGATTTCCGCGTGAAGATGAACGGCGAGGGACGGTTACTCGGGGCGCTTCGGCGGCAATCCCGCGAGCCAGCGACCTGGAAAACCGGAAGGCCGACTTAAAACCCGAAAGCCGACTTAAAACCCGAAAGCCGACTTAAAACCCGAAAGCCGACTTAAAACCCGAAAGCCGACTTAAAACCCGAAAGCCGACTTAAAACCCGAAAGCCGACTTAAAACCCGAAAGCCGACTTAAAACCCGAAAGCCGACCTAGAACACCAGCCGTTCGACGAGTCGACCGAGGAACCCTGGCCGCTCCGACTCGTGCGTGTGGACCTCCAGTGCGGTGCAGTCGACGGCGTCGATCACTCTGTCCATGCGACTGCCCCAGAACTCGTAACGAAGCCTGTGGTTCCGGCTCACTACGAGGAAGTCCGCCGTCCGCGCGACCCCAATGAGGTCACCCACCGACCCGTCCGTTTCCACGATTTCTGTCGTCACGGGTGCAGAGCAGAGGTCCACCAGCTCGGACTGGTACTCCTCGATAGTCCCCCGGAAATCGGAGGTTGCGGAGGTTTCCACGGCGTACACCAGTCGAACGGGGACGCCGAGTTCGCTCGCGAGAGCGTCGGCGATCCGGACTTTCGACGGGTCGTACGGGCTCCGGTCGGTGAGTACCGTGATCTCGTCGACGTCGCCGAACTCGCGGTCCTCCACGAGCACGACGTCGCACGGCGAATGGCGAAGTATCCACTCGACCGGGCTCCCGAGCAGTCGGTGCTGGAGGCGGCCCGGATTCCGTTCCATCAGCAACGCGTCAGCATCCTCGTGCTGTGCGAAGTTGACGACCGCGTGTCTCGTGTCGTGACTGACGATCTCGCCGTACTGAACGGGGACGTCGAGGTCCGCGGAGACGCTGCTCGTCTGGGCCTCGAACTGGAGGTCGGCGGGCGACTGGACCTCCGCCGCGTACTCGAGTGATACCTGGTCGGGGACCTCGTCGAACTGGATCACGGTCACCCCGCCGTCCCGTTTTCGAGCCACGTCAGCCGCGATCCGGACGAGTCGCCGTTCACGTTCCTCGCTCGTCCCCTCGGTAAGCGCGACGAGCACGTCGTAGACGTCCTCGTCGAACGAGGCCTCCGTCCGGTCGATGACGCTCCGACCCGTCTCCCGACGAACGGTGTCAATAGCGACGCCCTCGCGGTCCGTCCGTGGGCGAGCGTAATACCAGTACCAGCCGACGCTCCCGACCGTGATGACGGCCGCCCCGGCAAGCGCCACGGCACCCATCTGCGTGAGCAGGACGATTCCGCTGAGAACACCGAACACCTGCATCGCGGGGTACAGCGGGGACTCGAACGTCGGCTCGTAGCTGTCGAGGTCGGCGCGACGGAACGCGATCAGGGCCAGGTTGATCAGGATGAACACGAGGATCTGGAACGCGCTGGCGAGCTTCGCGATCTCGAGGATCGGCACGAACGCGATCAGGACGAGCATCACGATGCCGGTCAACGTTATGGCGGTCGTCGGCGTCCCGAATCGGTCGCTGACCTCGGCAAACCGCTCGGGGGCCAGCTTGTCCCGGCTCATCGCGAACGGATACCGGGACGACGACAGAATGCCGGCGTTCGCGGTACTGACGAGGGCCAGTATCGCTGCCAGGACGACGGCGACGACACCTGCCCCCGCCAGGGTCGACTCCGCGGCGACCGCCATCGGCGTCGCCGTCCCGGCGAGGTCGTCGAGCGGCGTGACGCCGACGATGACGGCGACGATGAGGACGTACAGTACCGTGGTGAACCCCAGCGACCCGAGGATGCCGATCGGGATGTTCCGGCCCGGGTTCTCGACCTCCTCGGCGACGCTCGCGATCTTCGTCACGCCCGCGTAGGAGACGAAGACGAGCCCCGTCGCAGCGAGGATGCCGCCGACGCCCTCGTCGAAGAAGCCGGCGTATTGCGTCGTCGTGACCGCCGGTGCGCTCCCGTAGATGAACCAGACGAGCGCAGCGAGCATGACGGCGACGATGCCGACCTGCAGCCGTCCCGTCTGTTTCACGCCCAGCATGTTGACGACGATGAGGACCGCTGCCAGCCCGAGCGCGACCGGTTTCACTGGAAGATCGAAGAGCAACACGAGGTAGGGAACACCGCCGACCAGCGCGAGGGCGCCTTTAAACGCCAGGGAGAACCACGTGCCGACGCCGGCGACGGTACCGAGGATCGGTCCCATCCCCCGTTCGATGTAGATGTACGTCCCGCCGGCCTCCGGCATCGCCGTGGCCATCTCGGATTTACTCAGTGCCGCCGGCACGACGAGGAGCCCGGCTATGAGGTACGCGAGGATGACACCCGGCCCGGCGATCTCGACCGCCAGGGCCGGGAGAATGAAGATACCGCTCCCGATCATCGCGCCGATACTTATCGCCAGTACTGCTGGTAGTCCGAGGTCACGTTCGAGCTCTTTTGTCATGGAATCTGTCGTTGAATGAGCGGCGACTGCGGGGGCCGACCGACGGGTATTCCCGGGGAAAACAACACCCCCTCAGTTGCTACCGGACGGTCGCACTTTCACCAGCACATCGTGTGTCGTGGTATGTGTATAAATACGTGGACACACGGGTGAGACGGAAACGAGCCGCAAGGACCGCTGCGTTCGTCCCACACGAACCGCTCCGACGACAAAACAACTTGGATCCCGTTCGGCCGGGTCGGCCGGGCAGCCACGTCGGAACCCGATCGACCTCGCCGCGGGGGGCACGGATAATCGACCTATCGGTCACGGAGCGCTCCTGAGTACCGTTCTCGGTGGCCGACTGGCGATCGAGGATCTCCGCCTCTATCGGGGGCAGAAACGGCAGTTTCTGCAAGGCGGTCGGATGCCCCGAACCCGCGACTATATACGTCGTGGTCAGCAAGTTGTGAGTACCCGAAACACGCGTGTCCCCGGGAAGGTCTGTTCCTTTCGGTCGGCGGCGCGGATCTCCGATCCGTCGGTCGCCGAGATCGAGTACACACCGGCTCTCCAGCAGTAGGCGGACCCTCACAGGTTCTGGGATCGCTCTGATCGGACACCACTATGGAAATCGAAATCACGACGATCGGCGGCTACGAGGAAGTCGGGCGCCAGATGACGGCGGTCCGTGCCGGGGATGACATCGTCATCTTCGACATGGGCCTGAACCTCTCGAAGGTACTGATTCACGACGACGTGCAGACGGAGTCCATGGGGTCGCTCGACCTCATCGACATGGGCGCGATCCCGGACGACCGCGTCATGAGCGACCTCGACGGCGACGTGCAGGCCATTGTCCCGACGCACGGCCACCTCGACCACATCGGCGCGATTGGCAAGCTCGCCCATCGGTACGACGCCCCCATCGTCGCGTCGCCGTACACACTCCAGCTCGTGCGGGAGGAGATCGACGACGAGGGGACGTTCACGGTCGACAACGACCTCATCGAAATGGACGCCGGCGGCACGATGGCCATCGGCGACTCCGAGCAAATCGAACTCGAGTTCGTCAACGTCACACACTCCGTCATCGGCGCGATCAATCCGGTTCTCCACACGCCGGAAGGGGCCGTCGTCTACGGCCTCGACAAGCGCCTGGACCACACGCCCGTCGTCGGCGACCCGATCGACATGCAGCGCTTCCGCGAGATCGGTCGCGAGGGCGTGCTCTGTTACATCGAGGACTGCACGAACGCGAACCGGAAGGGCCGGACGCCGAGCGAGGCCGTCGCGCGGAGCCAGCTCGAGGACGTCATGCAGAGCATGGCGGACTACGACGGGGGGATCGTCGCCACGACGTTCGCGAGCCACATCTCCCGCGTTACGAGTCTCGTCGAGTTCGCCGACGACATCGGTCGTGAGCCGGTGCTGCTCGGGCGGTCGATGGAGAAGTACTCCGGCGCCGCCGAGCGGATCGGCGAGGTCTCGTTCCCGGACGACCTGCAGATGCACGGCCACCGCCGGAGCATCGACAACGCGATGAAGCGGATCATGGACGAGGGGAAGGAGAACTTCCTCCCCATCGTGACGGGCCATCAGGGGGAGCCGCGCGCGATGCTCACCCGGATGGGTCGCGGGGAGACGCCCTACGACCTCTCGGAGGGCGACAAGGTCATCTTCTCAGCCGGGATCATCCCGGAGCCGACGAACGAGGGCCAGCGGCACAAGTCCGAACAGCTCCTCCGGATGCAGGGGGCCCGGATCTACGACGACGTCCACGTCTCCGGCCACCTCCGTCAGGAGGGCCACTACCAGATGCTGGAGGCGATCCAGCCGGACAACGTCATCCCCGGCCATCAGGAGATGGAGGGCTTCTCCGGATACGTGCAGCTGGCGAAGGGTCGCGGGTTCAGCGTCGGCGAGGACCTCCACCTGATGCAGAACGGGAGTACAGTACAGCTAGTATAAGGTCAACCGGGAACCCCAACTCTCCGGACAGCTGGCTCGTCGCCGGCTGATGGGGCCCGGATCGAACCCCTCGGCCACGATGCCCGGCGACGACTCGCGACTACCGCTTCTCCCGCTGCTCCACTTTGTTCAGCTCGATCAGCAGCCGGAAGATCGCCTTCACGAGGTTCTCGTCCACGTCGAACTGCTTCGCGTTCTCGCCGGCGCGGTCCATCACCGCCTCCTCCTGTGACTCGTCCGTGGTCGGCAGGTCGCGTTCTTCTTTCACCTGCGCGACGGTGTCGGCGACGTAGGTGCGCCGGGCGATCAGTTCGACGATCTCGCGGTCGATGTCCTCGATCTCCTCGCGGAGCTCGTCGAGGGTCATCTCCTCGGGGTTGGATGGGTTCGTGCTCATGAGTCCAGAATGGTCGCCCCGTCGGTTCGGGTAGTAGTCCTGCGGACGACGCCGGGGCGGGCGTCCCACAGTTGTTCGACGCGGTCCAGGTCGGTCGCGGGGTCCGTCGGCTCGGCGACGGCGACAACGCTCGGACCGGTGCCCGACAGCGACACGCCGTTCACGTGCGGCATGGCCTCGACGGCCGGGTCCGTGGAGAAGCCGAGCGCGGCCGAGAAGGCCAACCCGTTGACGGTCATCGCGGTCGCGTACTCGCCGTCGAGCGCGAGGTCCGCCACGAGCTCGGCCATCGGGGCGACGTTCGCGCAGCGGTCGGCGTCGGCGTCGGCGCTGTACGCTCGCTCCGGGGGCGTCCAGACGAGGACCTCCCAGCTCCGTTCGTCGCGGTAGAGCAGCTCGTCCGCGTCGTTGTTCGTGACGGTAGCGCCTCCGAGCATCGACGCCGTGGCGTCGTCGAACGCGCCGGTGACGGTCACGCCCACGTTCCGTGCGGCCTCGACGCCGAGTCGACAGGCGTCGAGGCGCGTCACGTCGACGGCGGGGTCCTGTTGGTCGTCGCCGACGGTGAGCCCGAGAGCGTCACAGGTCGCGAGGACGGTCGCGTTGGCCGCGGCGCTCGAGCTTTTCAGTCCGGCCGCGAGCGGGACGTCGCTGTCGGTCCGGACGGTGCCGCCCTGGCCGTTCCCCCAGCGGGCCGTCGCCAGCGACACGCACTCCTCGACGAGGTCCGTCTCGGCTCCCGGCGCCTCGGCGATCTCGCCGGCGACGTCGTCGCTGTCGGCGGCGAGCTCGACCGTCGCCCGCGTTTCGACGTCGATCGCGAACGCCGACCCGGTGCCCGTCGCCAGGGCGTTCAGTATCGTGCCGGCGCCGAGCGCCGCCGCGCGTCCCTCCATACCGGTGCAAGTCGGAAGGGAGACAAAGGACTGGCGGTCTCGGTGATATCCGTCAGTCCGACTCGCGCCGCCGAACGCGGCCCTTTTGAGGTGTGACCCGCAATTTCGACTATGCCCGCTCCCGCACGCAGTTCCATCGCGCCGAGTACGCTCGGGATCGACCTCGTCGAGGAGGGCGTCGTCGTCGAGTACCTCGACGGTCGAACGACCCTCTACCGCGGCGCGCCCAGCACGGTCGACGGTAAGCTGGTCGCGAGTCCCGGCAAGGAGACCCACGTCCTCGTCACGGACCCAACGGAGACGGAGGGCGTGATGATGTACGTCAACGACCTGAAGACGCACGACGAGATCCTCGAGGAAACCGGCGTCGGTCGCGTCGTCCTCGAATCCGGCGACCGGGAGGAGCTCTTCCCGGGCGTCGTCGTCCGCAACGCAAGCGAGCGCATCGAGGTCGAGGCCGACCCCGACGCGGCAGGCGGTCGCGTGTTCGTCTTCGTCGAGGACGACTGGGGGGAGCAGAGCTACGAGATCACTAGCGCGCCCGACCACGAGCTCGGGACGTTCGGGGAGGATGAGTCTTAACAAGCGCTGGCGCGACCTCGACCGCGAGACGGTTCGGTCCGCCCCTGACCGGCCGGCGTTCTACGAACTCGGCACCAGCGACGGCGACACGGTCGACCGCGGAGCCGGCGTGCTGCGGGACGAACTCAAGGAGGCGCTGACCTACAGCGACGCGACGAAGGTCCGGTGGGAGACCGCGCAGTCGCTGGATCACGCCGAACGACTGCTGGCCGAACATTCCGAAGAAGACTGAGTCGGGTTCTTGGCAACGTGGGGACGCCGTCAGCTCGCGATGTCCCTGTCGACGCCGTCAGCTTTCGATGTCCCGGTAGACGTCGCCCGTGAGGTCCTGGGTCATCCGGCCCGTTCGTTTCGACCCGGACAGCTCCGCAGCCTCGAGGTCGTCGACGAGCGACCGATAGGCATCGCTCGTTCGGAGCTCCCCGCGGAGCTTCGTTGCCTCCAGCATCGACCGTTTGACGGCGTTCGCGTAGTACTCGCGGGTCTCCGCTGAGAGACTCGCGGTGAGCAGCCCGGCCGCCACCGCCCGCTGTAGCGCCTCGCGATCGACCGGTTTGACGAGGTAGGAGTCGAGGGGGGCGTCGATCACGTCCACGTCCGGCGGGACTGCCGAGACCATCACGACGGGGACGTCGTGGCCCTGCTCGCGCAGCCCCGCCAGCACCTCGTCGCCGTTACGCCGGGGCATCCGTCGGTCCAGCAGGACGAGGTCGACGTCGTCGTCGACGGTCTCCAGCGCCGTCGGGCCGTCCGTCACCGTCCGAACGTCGTACGTAGGCTCCAACCAGGTGCGGAACATCTCGACGATGCTCGGCTCGTCGTCGACGACCAGCACGGTCTCGGCACCCTCACTCATTAGTGACCACTCGGGGCGACGTTCCCGACGATACCCTCGCTCGATAGCCCGGCGGAGACGAAGAACGTGTTCTCATACAGTTCACCTGCTTGTGTACAGACAGGGGACAGGGGTATGTTCGCTGCCAAAGTGTGTAGGCCACGTCGCGGGTGACGTACCGCACACCGAACCCTACGACATCGAACTAGCCCGCGGCTCAGCGCCGAACGAGCCGTTACTCGCCGCGCTGGACGATGCCGGCGTGGACGCCGGCGCGCGATTTCGCCCCGTCGGAGCAGCTGATGAACTCGGCGTTCGCGCGAGCCTGGTCGATGGACCGGGCGCCGCAGTAGCTGAAGCCGGAGCGGACGCCGTGAGCGAGCTCGTCGACCACGTCGGCGACGTCGCCACGGTACGGCGTCAGCCCGGCCGCCCCCTCGCTGGCGCCGATCTGGATGTCCTTGTCGGAGCGCTCCTCGTTCGCTTCCCTGGAGGCCATCCCCCGCGAGACCTTGTACTGGCCGTCCTCACGCTCGACGAGCTCGCCGGGCGCCTCCGTCGTGCCCGAGAACAGCCCGCCGAGCATCACGGCGTCGGCGCCCGCGACGAGCGCCTTCGCGATCCCCGCCGACGTTCGGATCCCGCCGTCGGCGATGATCGTCACGTCGTAGCGCTCCTTCACCTCGCTCGCGTCCAGCACCGCGGTCAACTGCGGGACGCCGGCGCCGGCGACCTCCCGCGTCGTGCAGTGGGACCCCGGCCCGACGCCGACCTTGATGCAGTCCGCGCCCGCCTCGGCCAGGTCCTCAGCCCCGGCCGTCGTGGCGACGTTGCCGGCGACGAGCGGCACGTCGAACTCCTCGTCGAGCGAGGCAACGACGTCGAGGCAGCGCTCCATGTGGCCGTGTGCGACGTCGACGACGAGGGCGTCGACGCCGGCGTCGACGAGGGCGGCGGCACGAGCCTGTGCGTCCTCGTCGATCCCCAGCGCCGCGCCCACCTGCTCGCCGGCGTCGACGACGGCCTCGACCTCGTCGACCATCTCTTCCAGCGTGAGGAAGCGGTGGATCACGCCGAGCCCGCCCTCCTGAGAGAGGGCGATGGCGAGGTCCGCCTCGGTTACGGTGTCCATCGCGGCACTCGTGATCGGGAGACCGAGCTCGAGTCCGGGCGCCAGCTCGGTCGAGAGGTCGACCTCGGACCGTGATTCGACCGGGGAGCGCTGCGGCACTAGCAGGACGTCGTCGTAGCTCAGCCCTTCGCGTATAGCAGTCATCGTACCCTCAGCAACGAAGCGAGGTCCAACGGTTAAGGATAGCGATCCGTCCAGGGGTCTGGCCGAACCCTCGGTGACGAGGCTGGACTACTGCAGGTAGGAGGGATCCTCCCCGTCGCAGGAGCCCTCGTGCTGCTTCGCGTCGTCCCGGTCGTCGAACAGCAGCCCACAGACCTCACAGGCGTACCACGTCATGTCGTCCCGCTCGGTTGTCTCGACCATAGTACGACGTGTTCCGCCCAGCGCCTTTACCGTTGTCCCACCCTCAGGAGGCGACCCTCGACAACTCCGCTGCCCGAGAACCCCCAAGAGAGCTCGGCTTCGCGGGATCCTGTCCCGGCAGGCCGATCCAGCCTGATCCGCATCGGTCGAAACGAGACAAGGGTAAAGGTGGGGGGCTCGTAAGTCGTGGGCATGAGCGATTCCTCGAACGCGGCCACCGCGGACGTCGAGCTGACGGTCCGGGCCGCGGCGAAGCGGGACGCCGGACGCGGTATCGCCCGGCTTTCCGACACGGCGCGCCAGCAGCTGGGCGTCCTCAGTGGCGATAGCGTCCGGATCTCCGGCGAGCGCGACGCCGTCGCGAAAGTGTGGCCGGGCGGCGCCGCGGCCGAGGAGGGGGCGATCCTCATCGACGCGGACACCCGCGCGAACGCCGGCGTGAAGGTCGGCGACGCGGTGCGGGTGTCGCCCGTCGACGTCGCCGACGCCGACGCGGTGACGATCGTCGCCCCCGAAACGCTCGCGAACGCCGACGTGAGCGAGGAAGCAGTCAGGACGGCGCTCGCCCACGAACTCCGGAATCGACCACTCCGCAAGGGCGACGCGGTCCACGTCGAGCGCGTCGGCGGCCTCCGGTTCGTCGTGAGCGACACCGAACCCGGGGGCACCGTCCGAATCACGGAGGACACCGAGGTCCGGATCACCATCGCGGAGCCGGAATCCGGCGGCGAGAACGCGACGAAGACGAGTGCCGGCACGGACTCGGGGACCGTTGCAGGACCCGGTGAACGTCCAGCCGATACCTCGAGTGCAGGTACGGCCGGCGAGGACGGCGCCGCCGAGGATGCCAACGCCGAATCGACGACGACGCTCGAGTCGACGGGAGCGGAGTCGGTTAGCGGCGGCCAGCGGCAGGGCGCCACCTACGAGGACATCGGCGGGCTGGACGACGAACTCGACGTCGTTCGCGAAACGATCGCGCTCCCGCTCTCCGAACCCGAGGTGTTCAGCCGGCTCGGCGTGGAGCCGCCGAAGGGAGTCCTCCTCTACGGCCCGCCGGGGACCGGGAAGACGCTCATCGCCCGCGCCGTCGCCAACGAGGTCGACGCGACGTTCATCACCGTCGACGGCCCGGAGATCACCTCGAAATATAAAGGGGAAAGCGAGGAGCGGCTCCGCGAGATCTTCGAGCACGCGGCCGAGGAGGCCCCCTCGATCGTCTTCTTCGACGAGATCGACTCCATCGCCGGCGAGCGCGACGACGGCGGCGACCTCGAGAACCGGGTCGTCGGCCAGCTGCTCTCGCTGATGGACGGGCTCGACGCCCGCGGCGACGTGATCGTCATCGGTGCGACGAACCGTGTCGACACGCTCGACCCCGCCCTCCGGCGCGGCGGTCGCTTCGACCGCGAGATCGAGATCGGCGTGCCCGGCGAGGACGGTCGCCGGCAGATCCTCGACGTCCACACGCGCCGGATGCCGCTCGCGGACGACGTCGACCTCGACCGCCTCGCGGCCCGCACTCATGGCTTCGTCGGCGCCGACCTGGAAAGCCTTTCCCAGGAGGCAGCGATGACGGCGCTCCGTCGCGCTCGGGAGGACGACGGCGACCTCACGGACGTAACGGTGACGCGCGACGACTTCGAGCACGCGATCGCCGTGGTCGAGCCGAGCGCGATGCGCGAGCACGTCGCGGAGACCACCTCGACGACCTTCGAGGAGGTCGGCGGGCTCGACGACGCCAAGCACAAGCTCCAGCGCGCCGTCTCCTGGCCGCTCTCGTACGGCCCGCTGTTCGAGGCTGCCAATGCCGACCCCCCGACCGGCATCCTGCTGCACGGCCCGCCGGGGACCGGAAAGACGTTGCTCGCGCGGGCCATCGCGGGCGAGAGCGAGGTCAACTTCATCAAGGTCGCGGGCCCGGAGCTGCTCGACCGCTACGTCGGCGAGTCCGAGAAGGCCGTCCGCGAGGTGTTCGAGCGCGCCCGCCAGGCCGCTCCGACCATCGTCTTCCTCGACGAGATCGACGCCATCGCGACCGAGCGCGGCACTGGCGGTGGCGGCGAGTCGGGCGTCGGCGAGCGCGTCGTCTCCCAGCTCCTCACGGAGCTCGACCGCGTCGCCGACAACCCGAACGTCGTCGTCCTCGCGGCGACGAACCGTCGGAACGCGCTCGACCCCGCCCTGTTGCGACCCGGTCGCCTCGAAACGCACGTCGAGGTGCCGAACCCCGACGTCGACGCGCGGCGGGCCATCCTGGACGTCCACACGGAGGGGAAGCCCCTCGCCGACGACGTCGACCTCGACGAGATCGCCGAGGCGACCCGGGGCTACTCCGGCGCGGAGCTGCGAGCCGTCTGCCGGGAGGCCGCCCTCGTCGCGATCCAGGCGGTCGCAGACGAGTACGGCGACGAGGCGGTCGAGCACGGCTACGCCGTCGAGGTCACGGCGGCCGACTTCGAGACCGCGCTCGACTCGGTGAACGCGTCCGGGGTCTGAGGCGGTTCGCGGGCCGTCGCCGGCATCGTGTTCGGGGAGGTAGGCGATCCGGTCTCCAGGGCGTGGCTGCTTATAAACAGCCCCCGTCCCACGAAGCCGAGATCGGCCTGGCCGAAGGAGGTATCCGCTGCTCGGATGAGAGGGTATCATCCAAAAGACACTTACCTGCGTTCGGGGTCGTGAATTATATGCTACCGGATTCCAGGCGGAATTTTTTGCGATACGGAATCGCCATGATTTCGGGGAGTCTGGCGGGATGTACTGCTCCCTCCGATCGTGATGGTCCGTCTGGCCGGGATAGCGAGGCTCAACCGACTGCTCGGGATAGCGAGACGGAGTCGCCAGGGCGGACCAGCGAGACTGAATCGACTGTTCAGGCTAGCATCGAAGATCTGAATCCGACCGCATCCGTCGTCACGCAGGCATCGAACGAATCTCCAGCCAAAATTAAACTGTCCCTCGAGAACACACTTGCTGTTCCGGTATCCGTGTACCCGGGAAGCCTGGGAATGTACGCGCTCGAGTTCCTCTCTCATTTAAATGGGGAGATGGGCGAGATTATGTTGTATCCTGGAGACACTGGTCGTGTCATAATTATAAACGGCGAAAGCCCGGAGAGGCCCGTCGATGGCTGTTGGCGGGTGCCCCCTGACGAGGAGGATGCGAGAGGCCCCTATCTCGCGGGGAATAATTATCCCAAGGAAGTCGAGATCGCCCCTGCTGAAACGTACAGCGTTCTGCACGACGCGTATTACCTGGGACCCGACTCACACTGCTTCCCGGCTGACACGTATAAAACGACAAACGAGATCGAAATCGGCGAAGAGGAGCGGACACCCGTGGAACTAACGTATTCAGTCGAGGTTGGGTCCGAAGGGCAGTTCGAGGCCGCTGTCGAGTACGGGGAGTGAGCTAGATCCGCTCGATTCTATCTGGTAGTACACTGACCAGCTGAATGCCCTTCCGAGGCACCGGGGCGATCCCGGTTCGTCACCGTTCTCTCGTCCCGAGAAGCAGGGACCCAGCCAGGGCAACGATCGTCGCGACCACGCCGAAGCCCGGCGTCGAGGCCTCCGTCGTCGGCGCGTCGGGTCTCGTTGTCAGCGTTCCCGGCTCCGTCGTGGGCGTCCCGGTTTCCGGGGGTTGCGTGGGTTCAACGATCACCGTCGGTGTCTCGGTCCTGTTTCCGTCTGTGTCCGGGTCAACGGTGGTCGAAACGGGCATCCCGCCGACCCGATACCGTTCGTCGGCCTCCGAGAGCGTGCGGGAGCGATCGGCGTCGCGATGGAGGACGACGCGGTACGACGAAGCATCCTTGCCTGCGTATGTGAGCGGGACGAACACGTCATCCGTCGTCCCCGAGTCGAGCGCTTGCGTACCGACCAGCACGCCGTCCGGGGTGTACACCGCGACGATCGATGCATGGGACGCGCGGACGGAACGCAACACGAGCGACTGGGACGTTACCGGGTCGTCACGAACCCGCAACGAGGCCTCGGGTTCCCTGACGACGACGCGAAGCCCGTCGGGTTCGCGTTGGCCGGTGACGGCGTCCCCGAACTCGACGGTGAACCGGGTACCGTTCGGAACCCCCGAAAGGTCCAGCGACACGACGAATCCCGGCGTGCCGGTCAGGTTCTGGGTGCGGACCGTCCGCGTCAGTGTCCGATTTATACCGCCCGAGACGTTCACAGTCACCTCCGTTCCGGGCGCCACCGTCGTCGCGACGACGAGTTCCTGGGCCGCTGCAGGGGCCAGCGTCACTGGCTCCTCGCGCGCCCGCGGAAACGCGGCGAAGCGTTCGATCATGCGGTGGTCAGCGCTCTGCAGGTCCCGAGGTGGGTCGCTATGGAGGTCGCCAGCGTGCATGGAAAAGCGATACGCGAACCCCATCCCGGGACTGGACCCGATGTGGACGGGGCCGCCCTGGGTTCCCTCCCACTCGCCCCAGAGTCGGCTAGTGTCGATCACCAGGTAGTACGTGTCGTTCTCGGGCTGGGGGACGAGGTGCGTGGCGCTGCTGTTGCGGACGTCCGGCGTGAGCGCTTCGCGTGACGGCGAGACAGACTCGGGGGGCTGCTCGACCAGGAACGTCGCGTTCGTTTCATGGAGCGCCGCCCGGAAGCGAGCGAGTGGGTCCCCCTCGGCGATAGCCATCGCACCTTCGAGCCCGTGGGCCTCGATCGCGACGACGAGCGTCTCGTTCGTCGCCACGGGCAAGTTGTCAAAGGTATCAGGGTCCTCGAGGCGACGGCGCGAGTCGACCCGAGTGGCGGCTTGCTTCGAGTCGTGGATCGACTCGACCGTCTGCAGCTCCGAAGCCGCTCCCGCTGGTGCACGCCAGAGACGCAGGTCCCTCGCTACGGGCCGGCCGATGATGATCTTGGTCTGGTCCACGACCGTCCCACTGCCGTCCCGTACGGTGAGCAAGTATTCCTCGGCCTCGAACGACCCGTTGGCGGTCGCGTTCGTCTCGACGTCGAGCGAGTCCGACGTGACGCTGATCGCGTCCGAGCCGTTCAGGTGCGTGTTCAGGTGGAGCGTCACCTGGCCGGACTTATCGCCGCTACTGAGGTTCACGACTCCTTGATATCCCGGCCCCTCGATCGTCACCGATCCCTCGAAACAGAGGAGCATCTCGACGTCAACGACGTCGCCGACGGCCTCGAACTCGACCGAACTGATACTCGGGAAACACCCCGTGTCGGTGCTCTCGGGACCTGAACCCGGCCCAGGATCGGCTGCTGCAGTGGTGGGACCGGCCCCGGCGGCGCCGGCAGTACCGGCCACAGCAGCGGTGACACTTATAAAGATACAGAGGACGACCGCGATCCACAGGACTCGACGAGCGCGGCGAGTGGAGGGCATTGCTCCAAACCTCCACCGATTCTGACATAACCTTTGTGGAGGGACCGATGGGATCCTCGGGGTCCGGAGCGCCTCGTCAGTCCCAGAACGCCTGCGTCCGGGCGTACTGCCGCTCCTGCTGGAGGATGTCGCGGTAGAAATCGTCCTCGTTCTCCCGGAGCTTCGAGATGATCCGCGCGGCGTTGTGCGGGCCGACGCCGCGGGCAGCCATCGCGATGACGGCCTGCTTGCCGTGGGCCTGCACGAGGCTGCCGGCCTGGAACGCGCGCTCGGTCAGGCGCTCCTGCTCCTCGTCCTTGTCGTCGGCGCGGACGGCCTTGACGGCCTCCTCGTCCCAGGGGTTGAGGGCGGCGACCCGCGTCGAGTCGCACTCGGGGCAGGTCGGCTGGTCCTGGATGCGACGGACCTTCGTCTTGTGCTTCCAGTCCTGGCAGTGGAGGCAGAAGAGGATGACCCGATCCTCCCGGATGCGGTCGCGGATGGCCTCGATGACGCTCGCGTCGGCGTTCTCCGGCACGAGGAACTCGCGGCCGGACGAGGAGCCGGCGGACCCGAGCGGGGTCCGCTCCCTTGCGGCTTCGAGCTCGATCGCGCCGTCCTGGATCCCCTCCAGCACCGCGGCGGTCCCCTCGATCTCGAGGTCCGTATGGAACACCTCGCGGAGGGCCTCCTCGTAGACCGGCGTGTCCTCGAGCGCGGCGAGCAACCGGTCGCCGCCGAAGCGACCGTTCCCCTCCCGGTAGCGCTTAAGCGAGCCGAACTTCGCCGCGACCTGCGCCAGCGTGAACTTGAGCGCGTCGGAGTTTTTTAAGGCAAGTTCGAGATACGCCTCCAGGTGCGCCGGGTCGGTCGTCTCGAGGATCTCCATGACGGTGCCGGGGTCGACGGACTTGGGGACCTCGAGCTCGATCCGGTATGGGCCGACGTCCATCCCGATCGACGAGCCCGTTCGCTGGCCGATGAGCGCCGAGAGGAGGCGCGCGAGCGTCTCGTTGACCTCGTGCCCGAAGGCGGCGTTGACGACGATGCTCCGGCCGAGGCCCTCGACGACGACGCGGTCGTCGGTCGGCAGGGGGTGGTCGGCCTCGACGTGGTTTTCGATGGACTCGAGGGCGGTCTTCGTCGTGTGCTCGTCGGTCGGATACCGCTCCGTGAGACCGCGGGCGACGGCCTCGGGTGGGGCGCCGTCGCGGAGTCGTTCGCCCGCCTCCCCGCGCAGGCGACCGACCTCGCCGGCGACGGGCTTCGGGACCGGGATCTCCTGGCCGACCCACGACGGGACCTCGCCCGCGGGGTCCTCGATGGGCGCGACGTTCACCTGCTCCTCCTCCTCGTCGATGTCGTTGATGCGCCACATCTCGCCGCGCTGGATGAACGTCTCGCCCGGCCCGGCGAAGTTGACGACGAAGCGTTCGTCGAGCGTCCCGATCTGGGTCCGGGAGGACATGTCGTAGACGTCGTACGTCGACTCGTCCGGGATCATCGAGAGGTTGGCGTAGAAGTACTGCCACGTGCCCCCGGACTTCTCCAGCGTGCTGGTCTCCTCGTCGAGCCAGATCAGGTGGTTACCGTCGAGCTCGCGGACGACCTCCTGGAACTCGGGTTCCGTGAGGTCGTCGAACGGCGCCGCGTTCGTGATGATCTCGTAGGCCTTCCGGGCGTGGATCTCGCCGTTGTCCATCACGATGCCGACGATCTGGTTCGCGACTGTGTCGAGGCTGCCGTCGTGGATGTTCGCGGGCTCGACGAGCCCCTCCTCAGCGCGGCGGGCGATGGCCATCGCTTCGAGCGTATCGTCGGCGTCGCTCGTGACGATGGTGCCGTGCGAGACCGCCTCCCGGCTGTGGCCCGCGCGCCCGACGCGCTGGAGCAGGCGGGCGACCTCGCGCGGACTCCCGTACTGGACCACGTGGTCGACGCGGCCGACGTCGATGCCGAGCTCCATCGAGGAGGTACAGACGAGCCCGTCGATGTCGCCGTCCTTGAACCGGTCCTCGACGTCGATGCGGACGTCCTTCGAGAGCGAGCCGTGGTGGACCTCGACGGTCGTGTCGCGCCCCTCGTTGATCGTCTTGAACCGCGAGCCCAGCCCCTCGGCCGTCTGACGCGTGTTGACGAAGATCAGGGTCGACTCGTTCGCCTCGACGACATCCGAGATCGTCCGGACGTGGCTGGCTACCTGCTCAGTCGCCGCGAGCTCGCCCGAGATCCGGTCGTCCGCGTCGGTGATCTCGGGATGGACGACCTCGAAGTCGGTTCTGGTGCCGGCGTCGACCTCGACGATCTCGAAGTCGCGGTCGCCGTCTCTGGTCGGATCGCGTTTTCCGGTGCCGACGAGGAACTCGCCGACCTCCTCCGGCGAGCCGACTGTCGCCGAGAGCCCGATGCGCTGGTACGGGCCGGCGACCTCGCGCAGGCGTTCGAGGCCGACCGTGAGCTGGGCCCCGCGTTTCGCGGACGCGAGCTCGTGGACCTCGTCGATGACGACGTGCGCGACGTCCTCGAGCGTCCGGCTCATCTTCGACCCAGTGAGGATCGCCTGCAGGCTCTCCGGCGTCGTGATGAGCACGTCCGGCGGGTCCTCGGCCTGCTGGCTCCGCTCGTACTGGGTCGTGTCGCCGTGGCGGACCGCGACCTCGACGTCGAGGTAGTCGCCCCACCACTCCAGCCGGTCCATCATGTCCCGGTTCAACGCCCGGAGCGGGGTGATGTACAGCGCGGAGATCCCCTCGCGCGGCGGGTCGCCCGGGACGTCCCGCGCTTTCGCGATGTGGTCGAACACCGGCAGCATCGCGGTCTCCGTCTTGCCCGTCCCCGTGGGGGCGAGGACGAGCGCGTTCTTCCCGGCCGCGAGCGGGGGAATCGCCCGGCGCTGCGGCTCCGTGGGCGTCGTGAAGCCGCGCTCCGAGAGCGCGTCGCGAACCGTCGGGCCGAGCCGCGTGAACGCGTCCATCCCCGAAACCGTCCCCTCTGCCATTACTCGTGATCGGGACGCGACCCGATTAAGCCCGTCGCCCTCGGGGGTGCGGAAACCGGGTTCGGGGCGACGGTCGCCCGCCCTCGGGACTACCTATATACTCCTGCCCGTCGGAGTTCCGGTATGGAGATCGGCGTCACCGTCGGCGGGTCGCTCGACCGCGTCGACCGCGTCGGCGCGGCGTTCGACTTCGTCGAGCTGTCGATCGGGGAGGGGGAGCTCGCCACGGCCGACCACGACCCGGAGGCGGTCCGCGAGCGCGTCGGCGACACCGACCTGCTCGTTCACCTGCCGTTCCAGCAGGTCCTCGCGACCGATTCCCCCGAGCTCAACGAGGCCATCGTCGCCTACTACGACCGACTCCTCGCCTGGGCCGGCCGCGCCGGCGCGCGGAAGGCCACGTTGCACGCGACCGCCCGAGATCCGCACGACGTGCCACTGCGCGACGTCGTCCGGAGCCAGCTCGAGGCCGTCCGGGAGTCAGCCGAACGCAGCGGCGTCGAGCTCGTCTTCGAGAACGTCGACCATCAGGCCCAGGGGCTGCCCACCTCCGTCCTCGGCGACGTCGCCGGCGACGCGGACACGAGCGTCTGCTTCGACGTTGGCCACGCCTACCTCGCCGAGGACCACAGCGGCATGGAGCGCTTCCTGAAGCACCACGGCGAGCGCGTCTCGCACCTCCACGTCCACGACGTTCGTCGGCGCGGCGACACGCACCTGCCGCTGGGAGCTGGCGAAGTCGACCTCGGTCGGGTTGCGGAGGCGTTGCCCGACTTCGACGGGATCGTTGCCATCGAGGTGTTCACCGACGACGTGTGGCTCCTGCACGATACCGCGAAACGCGTCGCGAGCGCGTTCGGCGGGAGCTTTCTGACCGGGTAACGTGCTGTCCATCATCGATTGCGTTGTTTTCGCCAATGGAATTCGTAGTTGCCGGGCGATAGAGACCATGGTTGATAGGCAGGTTCAACCGAGATTTCTCCTGACCCACCGCTTATAAACAGGAATGATGGGTGCGGACACCGCTACACCGGATGCTCAGGTGCAGACGCTGCTATGCTTGACAGCACCGCAAACACCCAGAAAGCCCTCGGCCGCTCGCGGTCGCTGAGCGACATATCCGCGCCTCTCCGCACAGCCCGGCGCGGATAGGGGTCGGCTCAGCGACTCCGTTACACCGCGACCGGCCGTCGCCCTTTCAGTCCACCAGGACAGCACCGCAACAGCACCACCCAGCTACCGCAAGCCTCGGCCCTCCCCAACCTCGGCCGGGGCGCGCCGGCACCGCACCGCCGCGGTGCGCCACCGGCCTCCCTCGCACGCGTTGCTCGCGCGCGCCAACCGCCCCGCAACGCACGCCAGACAGCCGGCGAGCGCCGTCCGCCAAAGAACCGCCGCGAGCGAGGCACAAGCCACCACTCCTGGGTGGGACTGAAAGGGGCAGCCGCTGAGCGGGAAGCCCTGCGAAGTAAGCACCGCAAGCCGGCGAACGAGCGACCGGAGGGAGCGAGTGAGCCGGGTGAGGAGCGCAGCGAGCAGCGCGAGCGCTCAGCGGCTGGGGCTTTCTACGTGTTCCGAGTGGTGTCGCAAGCGACGACCGTCGACTCCATTTATAAGGGCGACCGCTCAGCGGCCGGGGATTTCTGGGTATACCGAGTGGTGTCGCAAACGACAACGTCCGACCTTATTTATAAGCGCAAGCAGTCAGCGGTTGAAGCTTTTCAGGTGTCGTCGACGCCGTGGAAAGCGACTGTCAAGCCGATGATCTTCGTCCAGAAGCCCAACCAAAAGCCCTCTTAGAAAATCTGTTTTAAAAGAGTCGAACCAGTTCAGACGACCAGGCTCTGCCCGTCCAGTTCGCCTTCGTCGTACTCGACGTCGAGCAGCTCCATGATCGTCGGCGCGACGTCGTAGAGGTTCACGTCGTCGAACGCGACGTCGTCGTTGTCGACGTACAGCACCGCGTTGTCGAACTTGTGCATGCCGTTGCGCGGGCCGTCGGCGAAGACCGCCTCTTTCTCCTTGAAGCCGGACTTGAGGTCGAAGCCGTCGGTCGGGATGACGACGAGGTCCGGGGCGATGTCCGTCCACTCGCCGGAGAAGACCTCCTCGCCCTTCACGATGCGGCGGCAGACGTCGCGGCCGTCCGGGGCCGTGAAGGACTCGAGGTCGTCGATGAGCTCCTCGCGGACCTCCTCGTAGTCCTCCTCGGCGACGACGCCGCCGGGTTCGCGACCTTCGAGGTTGATGTAGAAGCGGCCCGGGATGAGCGAGTAGGCGCGGGCGTCGCCGATGTCCTCCAGCGACTCGTGGTCGTCGGTGTCGTACTCGAGCCAGCCCTCGTCGGCGAGCCACTGGTTGCAGTTGACCTCGTAGTCGAGGCCGGTGAACCCGTGGTCCGAGGCGACGATGAGCGTGGTGTCGTCGTCGAGCGCGTCGCGGATCTGGCCGATGTAGTCGTCGAGGGTGCGGTAGAACTCGAAGAACTCCTCGGCGTATTCGCCGTCCTCGAGGTAGTCGCGGAAGAGGAAGTGGTTGACGCGGTCCGGCGTCATGAACACGCCGAAGAAGAGGTCCCAGTCGTCCTCCTCGATGTAGTGCTGGAAGGCCCGGTGGCGGGCGTCGAGCGTCTCGTGGGCGTTCTCGACGAACTCCGACTTGTCGTCCTTGTGCCCCAGCTTCGCGTTCGTGTCGATGCGGTAGTCGAACTCCTCGAGCGTCCGCCGCAGCTCGTCGTCGCTCGCGGCGTCCTCGACGGAGGGCGACAGGAACCCGGAGACCTGCCGCTGGATCGACGTCGACGGCGGGAACGTCACGGGGACGTTCATGACGGTCGCGTCGCCGCCGTCCTGGGTCACCGTGTCCCAGATGCGCTCCGACTGGACGTCCCGGCCCATCGGGACGTAGGTGTCGTAGGACCCGACGTCACGGTCCTGGAAGCCGTACACGCCTGTCTTGCCCGGGTTCGTCCCCGTCGTGAGCGACGGCCAGCAGGCGCTCGATTCCGGCGGGACGATACTCTCCATGCTCCCTGCGGTCCCCGATTCGCCGATCGCCGTGAGGTTCGGGAAGACGTCCGGGTTCTCCGCCACGAGATCGTGGGGAACGCCGTCGATCCCGAGGAAGACGACTTGCTCGTCGGATCCGCGCAGCCTATCGAACAGTCCCATAGGTCTATCGGGCAGCCCCAACGAAAAAAGGCCTTCTGATGCTGCCGTCGCTGCCACTCTCTGCGACGGCGGCGGCGATCCGGTCGCGTCGCGGTCCCGTCCGGTGGTCGGTCCGAGTCGCGTAACTTTTTCACGGATACCGACCGAGTCCAACTCGATGCAGACAGTCATCCACCGGCTGCTCGGTCGCGCGACCCGGCAGTTCGTGGACGACGTCAGAACGGACCCGTATCTCAAGTACATCCTCCTCGGTGCGACGCTCCTCTGCGGCTTCTGGTTCTGGCACCGGATCCCGAACTTCGCGACGCGGGACGAGCACAGCCGGCTCATGGACGTCCTCGTCGCCGTCGGGACCGTCCTCGGCGACCCGAGTCTCGAGTCACTTCGGGAGGGCGTCGCCTGGAGCCGCGTCCCGTTCGGCGCGACGTTCTACCTGTTCGGGCTCGCGGTGCTGCCCGTCGTCATCGTCGCCGCGATCGTGGGACAGCTCGACGCCTTCCTCCACTTCCGGAACCCGAGCTGGGAGTTCGGCTTCTACGAGTCGTGGGCGGCGACGCCGGAGTGGATCTGGATCGCGAGCCTGGCGCTGATCCGGCTGTTCAACGTCGCCCTCGCGGTCGGCTGCGTCTACGTGACCTACCGCATCGGCGCGGCGAGCCGGGACCGGGCGACGGGCCGACTGGCAGCGATCCTCCTCTCGCTCACCTTCGGCTTCCTGACGATCGCCCACGAGGGCGGCGAGGACATGCCCGCCGTGTTCCTGCTGCTGACGACCGTCTACTGCTGTCTCCGCTACGTGCAGGACGGCGAGCGGACGCTGTTTCACGCCGCCAGCGCGCTCGGCGGGCTCGCGATCGCGTTCAAGCTCACGATGGCGCCGGTCGTGGTCCTGATCGGGCTCACCCACGTACTCCGTGCCGTCGAGGCGCCTGGGAACTGGCGGACCGAGCTCCGCCGCCCGCGACTTCTCGTCAGGGGTGCGAGTCTCGGACTCCTCTTCATCGTCCTCGGGTTCCCGACCGCGCTCGTCGGCCACGTCGACATGGTGGTCGTTCGGATCTTCGGCGGCTCGACCGGGCGGATGGTCCACGCGACCGGCCCGGACGCGCCGATCTGGTGGTGGTTCCTCCGGGGCTACTTCAGCGCGCTCGGACTCCCGCTGTTCGTCGCCGCGGTCGGCGGCGTCGTCGCCAGCGCCGCTCACCTCGCGCGGCGGCCGACGGAGCGGACCGAGTCGGTCCTCATCTTCGCGACCCTCGCCCTGTTCGTCCTCCTGTTCTCGCTGTGGCACGACTTCCGCGTGCATCACCTGCTTCCGACGTTCCCCTTCATCGCCCTCCTGCTCGCGGCGTCGCTGGAGCGCCTGCGCGAGCGACGACCGCCGGTCGCGCGGCCCCTCGTCGCTGTCCTCCTGCTCACGACCGCCGTGTACGCGGGCGTCGGGACCGCGGGCTTTGCGTCGATGCCGCGCGACCAGGCGACGGACTGGCTCGAGGAGAACGCCGCCGAGAACGCGACGATGGAAACGTATCGGCGGAACATGCAGGACGCCGCCGTCCCCCACTCGATGGACGTCAGCCACGCGTACGGCGCCGACCCCGACGAGCTCGAACCCTGCCCTGAGTACATCCAACTCGGCTACCGGGACCTCCTGTATCTGAAGCCCGGGACGTACTACCGAACCGAGCCGAACAGAAGAGCGTACGTCCGCGACCTGCTCGAAGGGGAGTACAACTACGAGATCGTCGCCGAGTTCGGCGAACGGCCGCCGAACTTCGTCCCGCAGCGCGCGACGCCCGGCTCGGCCGTCGACCTGCTTCGCTACGGCATCGTGCCACAGACCGACCAGTACGCGGACGAGCAGGAACTCGCGCCGAACCAGTACACGATCATCCTCGAGCAGACCGGCGAGTGCGACCGTTCGCGGAGGCAGCCGTTCTGAAGCTCGCCGATGCCGCTGTTCTGAAGCTCGCCGACGCCGCCGTTGTGATCGAAGTGCACGCGTGACTCGACGGTCGGTCCTTCGTATCGTCCTGAGCCGTGCCGAACCGCGCCGGACCGCGCCGAACCACTCCGAACCAACCCGAGACAGCTCACTCCGGCGACACGCTTGCCAGGTCCATCCCGAGCGACGGGTACCACCCGAGCAGTGCGGGCAGGTAGACGCCGAGGATCCGGTCGATGAGGATCACGGGAACGACCACGTCGCTCGGGACGCCGAGGGCGACGAACACCGCCGACGCCGTTGCCTCGGTGACGCCGATCCCGCCCGGCGTGATCGGGAGCAGCGTCACGCTGTAGGCCGCGACGAGGTACAGCGGGAGCAACAGCGCCGGCTCGAACGCGACGCCGAAGCTGCCCAGGAGGAGCCACACCCGGATCCCCGGCGCGAGCACCAGCGCGCCGGTCCAGCCGACCGCGTAGCGCAGCCAGACGCCCCAGTCGGTCGCGAGCGACTGGAACGACGCCGTCGACGACGCCGTGAACTCCGGAAGTTTTCGCACGCGCTCGGCGAGGGCTGCGCCGACGCGTGGCACGCGCCGCGCAACCGCGACGAGGACGCCGACGAGCGGGTCGAGCAGCGCGAGGTTCGTCCCGGCGACGAGTACGAAGACGCCGGCGACGAGGTACATCGCCGTCGACAGCGCGAGGACGACGAGCAATCCGACCGAGAGCCGGCGGTAGCTCACTGCGATCCCGGCGATAGCGGTCACACCGTACAGCAGCGCGTACATCCCCGTGTGGACGCCCGAGATGGCCGCCGCGTCGGCGTAGGCGACGCCCGTGCGGCTCCGCAGGACGAAAGGAGCGGCGACGCGGCCCGAGAGCCGGGAGGGGAGCAGCTGGTTGAGGAAGTTGACGACGAGGTCGACGGCGCCCGCGCCACGGAGCGAAAGGGGATGAATGGGAACCGTGACGACCTGCCAGGTATAAAAGCGCGCCACGATCCCGGCGACCGTGACGACCGCGAGTGCAGCGAGCGTGGGGCCGTCGATACGGAGGAACTGGGACGCTGCTCGCTCGATGTCGATCTGGCCGAGCAGCCACGCGAAGGCGGCGATCGCGATGGCGTACTTGGCGGCCGTGATCGCCACTCCACGCCGGGAGGTGTTCTCCACGGCGTCGAAGAGACCCGTCATCGTTCCTCCGACACGGGCGTTCCGTCCTTGCCCCCGTTCTCGCCTCCATCTTCAACTCCATCCTCGCCCAGGTCCGCGTCGGCGAGCACGTCCCGCGCGGTCGTGAACTCGAACGGCTCGTCCAGGATTCGCTCGACGGCGCGGCGCATCCAGTCGCCAGTCCGGAAGTAGACTCGCTTCGGGACGCCCTCGACGGCCGGCAGGTCGACGAGCTCCCAGGGATGGACGTAGAGGACCGGCGTGATCCCCCGCTTCGCGAGCCGCCGCATCCCGAGGATCGTGTAGCGCGGGCCGAAGAAGCGCAGCCAGGTCCCGGTAAGCGGCAGCCGGAGACCGGGCATCACGCTCGTCGGGAGTTCGGCAACCGTCGATGGCGCCCCCTCCTCGACCGCCGACGCCGGCGCCGGGGCGTGGAGGTCGTGCTCACCGCCGTACCAGCCGGGGATCCAGCGACTGGCGACGACGCTCGAATCGTACGCGTAGCCGGCGTCGGCCAGGTCGGTGAAGTGGTTCGGACCTATGTCGAACGCGGGTGCGCGGAACCCGGTGACGGTCCGGTCGGTGACGCGCTCCAGCACGTCCTTCGAGCGCGCGAGCTCCTCGCGGCGCTCGTCGGCGTCCAGGTCGGACAGGAGGCGGTGGCTGTGCGTGTGTGAGGCGATCTCGAAGTCGGCCCCGGCCAGGTCGCGGATCGCCTCGGGATACTCCTCGGCGACTGCGGAGACGACGAAGCAGGTCGTCGTCGCGCCGCGGTCGGTAAGCGCCTCTCGGAGGAACTCGATCCCCTCAAGGCCGACGCCCTCTCGGTCGGTTTCGCCCGTCGCGTTCCGGTAGGCCGGCGTCTGGGAGAAGAGCTCGACGTCGACGGAGAGGACGGCGTTATTCGGCATCGTCCCGGTCGCCGGGGTCGCCCTTCCCGGCCATTGGGTCGCTGTCGTCATCGTCGGACGCAGCGTCCTCCATCGTCTCTACCTGCTGGCGCAACAGGCTGAGCTCCTCGTTGACGCGGGACAGGCGGCTGTACAGCGTGCTGATCCGGGAGAACAGCATCGTCACGACGACGAACAGCGTCAGGTTCGAGACGATGAGGATCGCGCGGCCCTTCTGTTCGAGGCCGAGCACGGTCGCGACGAACTCGAAGGTGTCCTGAAAGAGCGCGACGAAAACGAGCCCCAGGCCGAGCACTATCGACATCAGGAACAGCGGAATGGCCTCGCGGCCGCGGGTGGCGATGCGGTAGCCATTATAAAGGAAGCCGAGCCCGACGAGCAACGCGACGAGGTTGACGAGGGTGAAGTGGTCGAGCATGGTCATCGGAAGATGAGGACGCGCATGATGACGTCGGCCATCCGGATCGGGTACAGCGCGAACGTGTCGAGGGTGAACTGCGACTCGCCCTCCTCGCGGGTCGGCATCTCGACGGACACCTCCTCGATCCGTTGCCCGCGCTTGCTCGCCTCGAGCGTCTGTTCGACCGCCCAGTGGCTATCGGAGGTGTGGAGGATCTCGCGGAGGGCGGAGACGCGGTACACGCGGAAGCCGCTCGTCACGTCCGTGATGTCGACGCCGCCGAGCACGTTGACGACCGTCGTGAAGAACTGGATGCCGAGTCGCCGGACGATGGGATAGTCCTCGAAGGAGCCGTTGAGGTAGCGGCTCCCGATCACCATATCGCAGTCCTCAGCAACCTCGAGGAGGTCCGGGATCCGTTCCGGGTCGTGTTGCCCGTCGGCGTCGACCTGGACCACGAACTCGGCGTCGTTGCGGATCGCATACTGGTACCCCGTCCGCACGGCGCCGCCGACGCCCGTGTTGAACACGTGCTCGACCACGGTTGCGCCGCGGTCGCGGGCGATGGCGGCGGTGCCGTCGGACGAGCCGTCGTCGACGACGACGACCTCGTCGACGTACGGCTGCGTCCCGGCGATCACCGGACCGATCGTGTCCGCTTCGTTGTACGCGGGAATGACAGCAAGGGTACGCACCAGTCGGAGGAGGGTCCCTTGCTCACTTAGTGGTTCCGTTTAAACGGGGGTGTCGCTCGCCGGTTGCTCATTTGCGCCCACCTCCTGTCGCTGCCACCGGACGAAAGCGACTAATGAATCACCCGGCTTTGTCGGGGTATGACCCGGACGTTCGTCGTCGGCCTCGACGGCGCGAGCTGGCGCCTGCTGGACCCGTGGATCGAGGACGGGACGCTGCCGAACCTCGCCGCACTCCGCGAGGAGTCCTCGTGGGCGGAGACCCGGAGCTGCCTGCCGCCCGTCACGTTCCCGAACTGGAAGTGCTACTCCTCCGGGAAGGACCCCGGCGACTTCGGCGTCTACTGGTTCGAGCGCGTCGATCTCGACGCGGAGACCATCGAGGTGATGAACGGCGGCGACTTCGACACCGTCGAGCTCTGGGACTACCTCAACGACGAGGGGCAGTCGGCCGGGATAATCAACATGCCGACGATGTACCCGCCCCGCGAGATCGACGACGTCGTCGTCGCCGGCGGCCCCGACGCCGTCGAGGGTGAGTACCGGTCGATCGACTCGGGGTACACCCACCCGCCGGGGCTCGACGACGAGCTCGCGGACCGGTTCGACTACAGCGTCCACCCCGAACCGTTGCTTTCCGGCAACGACGAGCGCGGGGCGGAGGTCGACGCCATCCTCGACCTCCTCGAGAAGCGCTTCGAGGTCGCGGTGACGCTGGCCGAGGAGCGTGACCTCGAGTACGTCCACGTCACCCTCTTCTACCTCAACGTCCTCCACCACTTCTTCTGGGACGAGGAGCCGTCGAAGCGCGCTTGGCAGCTCGTCGACGAGTGGATCGGGAAGCTCGACGACATGGAGGACACGAACCTCGTACTCATGTCGGACCACGGCAGCGCGCCGACGACGACGGAGTTCTACGTCAACGAGTGGCTGGCCGAGCAGGGGTACCAGGCCCGCGAGCGCACCGTCGAGGACGTCCTCCGTCCGCTCGGGCTGGACCGGGAGAACCTCCTGCGCGTCGCCAAGAAGGCCGGCGTCGTCGACCTCCTCGCTGAGACCATTCCCGAGCGCATCCAGCAGCTGATCCCCCAGCGCGAGGGCGCCAAGCGGGCCCGCAAGCTCGAGGCCATCGACCTCGACCGCACGCAGGCCGTCGCCAGCGGGCAGGGGCCGATCTACCTGAACGACGATTTCGACGTTGAGCGCGTTCGCGAGTCGCTGATGGCGGACCTCCGCGAGGTCGAGGACGAGGAGGGGAAGCTGTTCACGGGCGTTTATAAGGGCGAGGAGGTGTACGACGGCCCGTACGTCGACGAGGCCCCCGAGATCGTCGTGGACATGCGCCCGGGCGTCCACGTCAACGACGGCATCGGCGGCGGCGAGGTCACGACCGCACCCGACCGCTGGGCCGCGGAGAACACGCCCCACGGCATCTTCCTCGCGAGCGGCCCGGACTTCGAGGCCCGCGGACAGCTCGACCAGATGAGCATCCTCGACATGGCGCCGACGCTACTCGCCGCGCACGACTGCGACGTGCCGACGGACATGCAGGGCGAGGTGCTGCCCGTGTTCGACGAGGACCGGACGTGGGACTCGCGCGAGCCGCTCTCGCTGGGCGGTACCGGCGCCGCCGAGGATTCCGAGGAGGTGGCTGAGCGGCTGCAGCAACTCGGCTACATGGAGTGAGAGTGGTTCGGCCGAGTCGAGCGTGACAACGACCCGTGACGGAACAGCCCTCTTTTTAAATAGAACTATTGAAGACTGACTCGGAACGGAGAGCGACCACTCACTCGGGGTCGTACGGGTTTGCCGCCGAGTCGAGCCGGTACACGTCGCCTACGACGTCGAAATCGTCGTCGAGGGCATAGAGATACCCCAGTTCATCGGTCTGCATGTGTGCGACGATACAGGCGTCGACGAGCGAGAGGGGCTCGTGCCGTCTGAACAGCGCTTTCGCGGTCGCGAAGGCGTCGCTGCTGAGTGTCTCGACGTGGAATCGAGCGTTCTCCTCGATGCGGTCGAGAAGGTCGACGGCTGCGTCGTGCCCTGCGTGGGTCGTGAGCCCGTTGATCGTTTCGGCAAGCACGTAGTCGAGGACGACGGCCTCGGGGAGGGACCCGTCGTCGATCCCACGGAGGATCGGCAGCGCGTCGTCGTGGGCGCTGTCACGGCGATAGGCGGCGGCGAAAAGGACAGTCGTGTCGACGAGTGCTCGCGGCATCACTCGACGTCGACGCCCCAGTTATCGTGGTCCGACGTGACGTCGGTCGCTTCCGCCCCGTCGTATCCGTCGAACTCCGCGAACGTGCCCGGCTGCTGTCGGACGACCTCCACGCGAATACTGCCGTCCTCCTCGACGTGCCAGCGGAGGTGGTCGCCGTCGTCGATGTCGAGCTCACGGCGCACGCGAGCCGGGATGTTCGCCTGGTTCCCGGAAACCTTGCTCTCGGCGTCGACGCGCTCACTACTCATATGGTAGTCTCGGGCCTCTTCAGGTAAAAACCTAGTGTGGGGCCACACTACCCGCCGAACTCCGGCTGACAGCCGCAGTCACCGGCTCGTCACAGCTATCGACAAGCCACCGCGATACGGAAAGGCTCTTTTCCCACCGGCACGGCAACTCGCGGTATGAGCGAAGAATTTCCGGCGTACGTAGACGTCGACTACACTGACGGCGAGGGCGAGGACCCCGCCGATTACCCGTCGCTCCAGCACAAGATCGAGAAGGCCATCGACGTGACGCGCCAGGGGCTCGAGGAGTACGAGAACCCGGCGGTCATGTGGACCGGCGGGAAGGACTCGACGCTGACGCTGTACTTCATCAACGAGGTCGCCGAGGAGTTCGGCTACGAGAAGCCGACCGCGGTGTTCATCGACCACTTCCAGCACTTCGACGACATCACCGACTTCGTCGAGCGCTGGGCCGACGAGTGGGACATCGACGTCGTCTACGCGCGCAACGAGGACGTCGGCGAGTACGTCGACGAGCACGGCCTCGAGCCGGGCGACGACATCCCCGTCGATGCGCTCAACGAGCAGAACCAGCACCACATCCGCGACATCCTCGAGTACGAGGAGGACGACTTCCCGTTCCTGCTGGACACCTACGTCGGGAACCACCTGCTGAAGACGGTCGCGCTCAACAACGCGCTGGAGGAGTACGGCATCGACGGCGTCATCTCCGGCGTCCGCTGGGACGAGCAGGAGGCCCGCGCCGACGAGACGTTCTTCTCGCCGCGCCACGACCCCGACATCTACCCGCCCCACGACCGCATCCAGCCCATCCTGCAGTTCGCGGAGGCCGACGTCTGGGACGTCTTCTGGAGCTACGTCGTGCCGGAGACGGTCGAGGCGTTCCCGGACGAGGGCTACGTGCCGGAGTCCGCCGAGGACCTGCCCGAGGGCGTTTCCCAGGAGGACGTCCCGATCTCGCCGAAGTACTTCGCCGGGTTCCGCTCGCTCGGTAGCGAGGTCAGCACCGAGAAGACCGAGGAGGAGCCCGCCTGGCTCCAGGACCTCGAGAACACGACCGAGCGCGCGGGCCGCGCCCAGGACAAGGAGGACCTGATGGAGCGCCTGCGCGACCTCGGCTACATGTAAGCGCGCCGGACCGCCTTCCACGCTTTCACCGTTCTTTTGCCGTCGGCGGCGAGTGACCGTTCCGTGAGCGACGCTTCGTCCCCTGACGAGTATCCGATAGCACCGCGCGTGTTCCGCCAGCTGCTCGACGGCGCCGGCGACGGCCTGTTCATTATCGACCCGGAGACGGGCGACCTCGAGGACGCGAACCGGACCGTGGCCGAGTGGCTCGGCTACGAACCCGAGACGCTCCGCGAGATGACGATTTTCGACTGTCAGACAACGTTCGCCGAGCCCACGGAGTGGCGGGCGTTCGTCGACCGGGTTCGCAACGAGGACGGCGTCCGGATCGAAAACGAGATCCGAACGAAGGATGGGTCGACGGTCCCCGTCGAGGGAACGATTAGTGTCGTCGCGGTCGACGGCGGGGAGCACGTCGTCGCCATACCGCGGAAGCTGGATCCCGAGGCCTAGGGAGCTTCCGTCTCGCCGACGCTACTCCTCGTCGTCCTCGTGCAGCCGGTCCAGCTGCTGGCTACGCTCCCGGTGGAGCATCAGGATCATGTCCGCGAGCATGCCGAACATCAGCAGCTGGATCCCGAGCAGGATCCCGGCGGCGGAGACCATGGCGAGGATCTGGTGACCGATGCCGAAGGCGATCCACTCGTAGAGCACGTACGCGGCGACGGCGAGCCCGGCGGTCGTCGACGTGACCCCGACGCTACCGAAGTAGAACAGGGGATTGCTCGTTTTCGCCTTCCGGTAGAGCTCGATGAAGATCACGCCGCCGTCCCGGATCGGATTGAGGTTCGTGTCGGAGCCGCTGGGCCGGGGGTGGTAGGTGATCGGGACGACCTCGACCGTCTGGTTGCTCTTCGCGCATTCGACGGCCATCTCCGTCTCGATGCCGAACCCCTCCGCAGTCAGGTGCATCTCAGCCACGGATTCCCGGGTGAACGCCCGATAACCCGAGAGGATGTCCCGGTAGCTCGCGCCGTGGATCGTCCGGAAGGCACCGTTGATGATGCGATTGCCGACCTTGTTCAATCGGCTCATCGCGCCCGGGCGCATGTCCGCGAAGCGGTTGCCGATGACGTGGTCCGCGTCGCCCGCGAGCAGCGGCTCGAGCATCGCGTCGGCGTCGGCGGCGTCGTAGGTCGCGTCGGCGTCGGCCATGAGGACGTACTCGGCGTCGATGTGGTCGGTCACGGCCTCGCGGACGGCCTGCCCCTTGCCCGAGCCCGACTGGACGACGACGCGCGCGCCGGCTTCCTCGGCGAGGCGACGCGTCTCGTCGTCGGAGCCGCCGTCGATGACGAGGACGTTGTCGAGGCCAACGTCGACGAACTCGGCGACGACGGTGCCGACGGTCTCGGCTTCGTTCATCGTCGGCAGGAGAACGCACACGTCGTCGTAGTCGGCCATTACCTGTCGGAACAGGCGGCGGGTTAAAAAAGGGTTCCAATTATGGCGTCGATCGAGTGCCCTTCCGGGGGTGGGTCGGGTTTCCTGGTGTCGTGGTTATCGGATACTATGTCCCGGACCTCGCTGTGCTTGTCGGCAATACTGGTCCTGAAAAGTTCTCGACAGCACTGTGATAACCTCGTGATTCCTCAGTCGCTCTGGCTTATAAATTGGATGTGCAGGTGCAGATGCCCCCCACGCCTTGACGGCAACGTAGACTCCTTGAAAGCCATCGGCCGCTCGCTATACGGAGGTTTGGGCAGGTGACTCGGTCTTGCTCTCGACAGCAACGTGAACGCCCAGAAAGCCCTCGGCCGCTCGCGGTCGCTGAGCGACATATCCGCGCTCTCCGCCGCGAAAGACGTTCCGGGCTGCCTGCAGTAGCGGGCTGCCGGGCTGCGACTTTCTGGCCTTCGTTCACTGCGTTCACGAAGACACCGCCCGCGCGGATAGGGGTCGACTCAGCGACTCCGTTACACCGCGACCGGCCATCGCCCTTTCAGTCCGCCAGGACCGAGACCGCCCAGCAACCGCGACGGCGACCGCACCGCAACCGCAATTCCTCGTCCTCCCCAGCCTCGACCGGGGCGCGCCGGCACTGCACCGCAACGCGCGGCGCGCCCCGGCCTCCCTCGCACGCGTTGCTCGCGCGCGCCGTCCGCGCCGCCGCAGCGACGGCCCGCCAGCCGCCGCGAGCGACGCCCGGCCAGCACTCCTGGGCGGGACTGAAAGGGGCAGCCGCTGCGCGGGACGCCCTGCGAAGTAAGCACCGCAATCCCGGCAAGCGAGCGACCGAAGGGAGCGAGTGAGCCGGGTGAGGCGCGCAGCGAGCAGCGCGACCGCTCAGCGGCTGGAGCTTTCTGGGCATTCTGAGTGGTGTCGCCCGCGACGGTGAGTCAATCCGGTTTATAAGCGCGAGCGCTCAGCGGCTGGGGCTTTCCGGGTGTGCCGAGTGGTGTCGCCAGCGACGTGAACGGACCGTATTTATAAGCGCCAGCGCTCAACAGCTGGGACTCTGCACACGCTGAGTGGCGTCGCTTGCGACATCGATAGAGCGACCCCTCCAATGAATGAACGAATCCTAGTCGAAGCATCGCCTATGTCGAACTCGCCTTATTTTTAGTACGCACCCCACGACCACGGAGACATGTACGAAGTCGAGCTCAAGGTCCGGGCCGACCTCGACCGGGTGGAACGCCGGCTCGAGGAACTCGACGCCGCGGACCGCGGGGCGAAACGCCAGGTCGATACCTACTACGACGCGCCGCACCGGGATTTCGCCGAGACCGACGAGGCACTGCGCATCCGGGAGACGACGCCGCTCTCTGGGGAGGGCGAGGAAGACGACTCCGACCACGACGCGTCGACCTCGCTCACTTATAAAGGCCCGCTCGTCGAAGCGGCGTCGAAGACCAGGGAAGAGCACGAGACGACGGTGGCTGACCCCGCGGAGGCCCGTGCCATCTTCGACGGACTTGGGTTCGAGCCCGCCGCCGAGGTCCGGAAGGAGCGGCACTTCTACGAACTGGACGGGTACACGGTCACGCTCGACGACGTCGAAGGAGCCGGTCGCTTCGTCGAGGTCGAGCGCGAGGCCGACGCGGAGAGCCTCGAAGCCGTGCGTCGCGGCGCGGCCGACGTCTTAGAGCGGCTGGGCCTGGACGCAGCCGACCAGATCCGGACCTCCTATCTCGGGCTGATCCTCGCCGAGGAGGCGGAGTGACGGAGCTGGAGCGGCGAGCGGTAAAAATTACCATTCAATAACCTCGAAACATTACTCGGGGTCGTATGCTTTCCGCAAGTTATACTGCACCCCGTCCGGTACCTCGAGGTAATGGAACGGAACATTCAGGTTAGCCGCCTCGACCGGCGCGCGGTCGAGGACCAGGAGGTCGAAATCGTCGAGCGAAAGGGGATCGGGCATCCCGACTCCATCTGCGACGGCATCGCGGAGGCCGTCTCGCGCTCGCTCTCGCAGCTCTACCTCGACCGCGTCGGCAAGGTCCTCCACTACAACACGGACGAGACGCAGCTCGTCGCCGGCAGCGCTGCGCCCGCCTTCGGCGGCGGTGAAGTCATCGAGCCCATCTACATCCTCATCGTCGGCCGCGCCACGCGCCACTACGAGGGCCAGCAGATCCCCGTCGAGTCCACCGCGCTCGCGGCCGCCCGCGAGTACCTCGAGGAGACGGTTCCCGAGCTCGAGTACGGCACCGACGTCGTCGTCGACGTGAAGCTCGGCGAGGGCTCCGGCGACCTCCAGGACGTCTTCGGCGAGGAGACCCAGCAGGTCCCGATGGCCAACGACACCTCCTACGGCGTCGGCCACGCCCCGCTCACGGAGACGGAGACCATCGTCCACACCGCCGAGCGCGAGCTCAACACGACGTACGCCGACGAGCACCCCGAGCTCGGCCCCGACGTGAAGATCATGGGCAAGCGCGAGGGCGACCGCATCGACATCACCGTCGCCGCCGCGATGGTCGACGCGTACATCGACGACCTCGACGAGTACGACGCGGCCGTCGGCGACGTCCGCGAGTTCGTCGAGTCCATCGCGCACGACCACACCGACCGCGAGATCCACGTCGACGTCAACACCGCCGACGAGTACGAGGAGGGCTCCATCTACCTCACCGTGACCGGTACCTCCGCCGAGCAGGGCGACGACGGCTCCGTCGGCCGCGGCAACCGCGCGAACGGGCTCATCACGCCGAACCGCCCGATGTCGATGGAGGCGACCTCCGGCAAGAACCCCGTCAACCACATCGGGAAGATCTACAACCTGCTGTCAACCGAGGTCGCGCAGTCCGTCACCGCCGAGGTCGACGGCATCCGGGACCTGCAGATCCGCCTGCTCTCGCAGATCGGCCGGCCGATCGACGAGCCGCACGTCGCGGACGCCCAGATCGTCACCGAGGAGGACGTCGACCTCGCGGACATCGAGGACGAGGTCGTCGAGATCTTCGACGAGGAGCTCGCGAACGTCACCGACGTGACGCGCCGAGTCATCGAGGGCGACGTCTCGACGTTCTAACGCGGAGAGAAGACCGGCTCAGCCTCGTCGGCTGGATCGGACCATAATCGCTTTCCCCGCAGGGCGGCTGCATCCGGGTATGACGCAGGTGTGTCTCGTGGGCGACCCGGAGGTGACCCTCGACTACGAACTGCTCTCCCGCGAGACCGCGCGCGAGGCGCTGTCGACGTACGACATCTCGGAACCCTTCTGGAACAGCCTCGCGGTCGACACCGTGAGCCTCGGCGCGGCCGTCGCGCTCTGTAACGACCTCAACTGGTACCTCGTCCGCTTCGTCGACGAGGTACTCATCAAGGAGCCATCGGTCTCCGAAACGGAGTGGCTCTCCCGCGAGCTCGCACGCGAGGTCCGCGACGGCGACGTGCGCCCGGAGGAGACGGACCAGCGACTGAAGGTGTTCGGCCTCGAGGACGGCAAACTGGTCGAGCCGATGTACGTCGTCCGCAATCAGGGCGAGGTGCCGGCATACGACCTGCGCGACGTCGACGAGACGGTCGTCGTCCGCGTCAGCGAGTCGGAGTTCGGCGGCTGAGTCTCGCTCCGCTCCGATCCGCTCCCGCCGCCCTCGACGGCAAGCCCTACTGCGGGTCGAACATCCCCGTCGACATGTAGCGCTCCCCGCTGTCCCAGAAGACGGTGAGCACGAGCGGTTCCTCGCCCGCGTACTCGCCGGACTCGCGGAGCTCCTCGGCGACGGCTTTGGCCTTCAGGTTGGACGCGCCCGAGGACTGACCGACGAGGATCCCCTCCTCCTGCGCGAGGCGGCGACATTCGGCCTCGGCTGCCTCGAGTTCGACCGTATGCACCTCGTCGACGAGGTCGACGTCGAGGTTCGGCGAGACGAAGCCGGGGCCCATCCCCTGGAAGGAGTCCCCGGTCGGTTTCTCCCCGGAGAGCACGGCGCTCTCGGCGGGCTCGACGGCGTCGATGCGGACGTCGGGCCACTCCTCGCGGAGGCGACGCCCGATGCCCGTGATCGTGCCGCCGGTGCCGACGCCGACGACGAAGGCGTCCACGGCGCGCTCGCCCACCTGATCGACCACCTCCTCGCCGGTCGTCTCGTAGTGGGCCTGCGGGTTCGCGGGGTTTTCGAACTGCCGCGGCTGGAACATCCCCTCGTCGGCTTCGAGTTCGTCGGCACGCTCCCGCGCGTCGGTGATGTCGCCCTCGACGAGCTCGATGGTCGCGCCGTACGCGCGCATGATCCGTCGGCGCTCCGGCGACTTCGAGGACGGCATGACGAGCGTCACGTCGTATCCCTTCGCGGCGCCGACCATCGCGAGGCCGATGCCCGTGTTCCCGGAGGTGGCCTCGACGATGCCGTCGCCGTGCTCCAGCTCACCCTGGTCCTCGGCGGCCCGGATCATGAAAAGCGCCGGGCGGTCCTTGGCGGACCCGCCGGGGTTCTGTGACTCGTCCTTCGCCGCGACGGTGGTCCCGGGCGGGGAATCGACCCGGACGAGGTCCGATCCGATGGTGTCCAGAATGCTCTCGTCCATTTGACGGTGATTGGAGTCCCGGACTTAAACGACCACGGGACTGCGGCAAGTGGCTGTCCTGCCCCCGACCGTCGGCAAAACCCCGTCACCGGCACCGTCGCCGGCACCGTCGCCGGCACCGTCGGGCACGTGTCGGGCTCCCCGGCGCAAAGATTATTATCGGGTGCGAGAACACGAAACTATCTCCGCGATGAGTACGAACCTCTGGAAGGTCGTTCGGTTGCCGTGGGACGCGATCGAGTACACGTACCGTGAACTGCGCAAGGAGCTGTTCAGCGGCGCGCGCCCGACCGGCCGGTACTTCCTCGTCGACGCCGAGCTCGAGACCATCCGCGCGGCACTCGGCGACCGGTCGTACGCGCCGAACTGGGAGTTCTCCTACTACAAGCGCGGGGAGATCCTCAACCTCGCCCGCATCACGTACGAGGAGCGGGCCGTCGACCGGACGACCTACACCTGGTGGCAGACGCACGTGCGCGGCTGGGACCACCCGGAGGGGGTCGCGCTCCACGCCCACTGGGAGCTCGAACCCACCGAGCACCCGGACGAACACCTCGACGGCACGGGCTTCGACTTCGAGCGCGGCATGTCGAACCTCAAGGGAGCCCTCGAGGACGGCGACCTCGATTACCGGGAGATCGAGATCGAGTAGCCACTGGGGCTGTGGCTGCCCGCTGGCGGAGCGTCACCCGACCGACCCCAGTCGCATGCGACGTTCGCCGTCGTCGCGTGCTTTAACCCCGGCTATCCCTTAGCGGGGCGTATGACACTCGAGACGATGCAGCCGAACCCGACGTGGAGCGAAGGCGGCTACGAGGACGCGGTCGAGGCCCTCGGCGCGGACGAGTACACGTTCAAGGTCTGGGGCGGCGACTGGTGTCCGGACTGCCGCCACCAGCTCCCCGACTTCGCCGCGGCGCTCGACGCTGCCGGCGTTCCGGAAGAGCGCATCGAGCACTACCCTGTCGAGAAGGCCGACGGCGGCAAGGTCGGCCCGGGCGTCGACGAGTACGACATCGAGCTGATCCCGACGGTAGTCGTCGAGCGCGACGGCGAGGAGGTCGCCCGCTTCGTCGAGGAGGAGGCCGTCCCCATCGCCGTCTACCTCGCGGACCAGCTCGCCGAGTCGGAAGCGACGGCCTGAGACGACCGCCGGCGACTGGCCGCTCTTTTAACTGTTCTCCCGCTGTTCCGGCGTGACGACGAGCTTCCCGACGGACTCGCGCTCCTGCATCGCCGCGAACGCGTCCCCGGTCTCCTCGAGCGAGAACGTCTCCTCGACTGCGGGCGTGAACGCGCCGTCGGCGACGAGCCCGACGAGCCGTTCCAGGTCTCCTTGCGTGCCCATCGTACTCCCGATTATTCGTTTGTGACCGAGGAACAGGTCGGGAACGTCGATCTCGGACGTGCCACCGGCCGTCCGACCACAGATCGCCATCCGCCCGCCGCGCTCGAGGACGTCCAGGCCGACCTGCGTGTACGCTCCACCGAGGTGGTTGAGCACGGCGGCGGCCGTCCCGACCTCGTCGACTGCCTCCCGAATCTCGTCCGGATCGGTACTTTGGATGGCGTGGTCCAGACCGAGCGACTCGACGCGGTCCAGTTTCGCTCGCGACGAGGAGGTCCCGACGGTCGTGGCGCCGAGTGCCGTTGCCAGCTGCACGCCGGCGACGCCGACGCCGCCGGTCACGCCCGGAATGAACACCAGATCGCCCGGCCCGGCGTCGACCCGGCGGAGCATGTGGAAGGCGGTCATGTACGCCGTCGGGAGTGCGGCCGCCTCCACCATCCCCACGTCGTCCGGAAGTTCGACGAGTCGGTCCGCCTGCACGCGGGCTGACTCGGCGAGGCCGCCGTGGTACAGCGAGAAGTTCTCACACAGGTTCTCCGGTCCCTCTCGGCAGTACTGACACGTCCCGCAGGTCTCGTTCGGGCACAGGACGACGCGGTCGCCGGGCTCGACGGCGGTGACGTCCTCGCCGACGGCCGCGACGGTCCCTGCGACGTCGAGGCCGGTGACGAACGGCAGGTCGTCCGCGTCGACCATGGCGGAGTCGCCCTCGAGGATCCAGAGGTCGTGCCGGTTGATCGCGCACGCCTCGACGTTGACCACCGCCTCGCCGCGGTCGGGGTCTAGGGTCGGCTGATCGATGATCGAGACGCCCTCCGGGCCGGTGAGTTCGCTGAAAGCTGCTGCTCGCATCGGGTCGGCCGTCGGTCCGCAATGGCTTAAACCGTACCGACGGGTCCACCGGTGTTCGGTGCCGTTCGACAGTCCTCATTTAAAAGTGCGACGCGGACTGGACCGGGCAGTCGCCGGCGTCAGGGCCAGGTGCCGCCCTGCTCGAACGCGTCGAGGACGCGCTCGATGGCGACGACGTAGGCCGCGGTCCGCAGGTTCGGCGTGTCGTGCTCCTCGTAGGCGTCGATGAGCCCGTCGAAGGCGTCGCAGATGACCGCCTCGAGCTCGTCGTTGACGCGCTCCTCCGTCCAGCTGAAGCGCTGTCGGTTCTGGACCCACTCGAAGTAGGAGACGGTGACACCGCCGGCGTTCGCGAGGATGTCCGGGACGACCCACGTGTTACTCCCCGTGAGCACGTCGTCCGCGCCGGGCGTCAGCGGGCCGTTGGCGGCCTCGACGACGACGTCGGCCTGGACCTCCTCGGCGATCTCGGCGTCGATGGCGTTCTCGAGCGCCGCCGGGATGAGGAGGTCGACGTCCAGCGTCAGCAGGTCCTCGTTGGAGATCTCCTCGACGGCCTCGTCGTGGCCGCTGACGGAGCCGGTCTCGGTCTTGAACGCCTTCACGTCGCGCGCGTCGAACCCGCGGGGGTTGTAGATGCCGCCGGAGGAGTCGGAGACGGCGACGATGTTCGCGCCCAGGTCCTCGAGGAGCTTGGCGGCGACGGAGCCGGCGTTCCCGTACCCCTGCACGGCCACGGAAGTGCCCTCGATCTGTTCGCCGAGGTAGTCGAAGACCTCCCGGGCGGTGATCATGACCGAGCGGCCGGTCGCCTCGACGCGACCCTCCGAGCCGCCCGAGTCGATGGCCTTGCCCGTGATGACGCCCGGCGCCGTCGTGTTCTCCAGGGTCTCGTAGGTGTCTTTGATCCAGTTCATCTCGCGCTGGCCGGTGTTCACGTCCGGCGCGGGCACGTCGCGGTCCTCGCCGATGATCGGGCGCAGCTCCGTCGCGAAGGCCCGGGTGATCCGCTCGAGCTCGTCCTCGGAGTACTGTTCGGGGTCGATCTCGATGCCGCCCTTGCCGCCGCCGTACGGGATGTCGACGACGGCGCACTTGTACACCATCCAGCCCGACAGCGCCTTCACCTCGTCGCGGGTGACGCCCGGGTGGTAGCGGATGCCGCCCTTATACGGCCCGCGGTCGCCGTTGAACTGCGAGCGGAACGCGCGCAGCGTCTCGAGGGAGCCGTCGTCGCGCTCGAAGGTCAGGTTGGTTTCGAGCACTCGCTCGGGGTTCTTGAGCCGCTCGAGGACGCCGTCGTCGGCGTCGATATACGCCGACGCGTCGTCGATCTGTTCCTGCAGGCTCTCGAACGGATTGGCCTCGTTCGCCATAGTTGATCCGGCAGGTTAGCGTGAGTTAACAGTGTCGCTTGACCTCCTCCCGCTCCTGAAGACGCGGGAATCCCACCACGGGATTTCAGGCCGAGCGTCTGCTCGTCCCTACGGTTTCAAGACGCATCCGTTCCAAGCGTCCTCTGCTGGGTTCCAGCATCGGCTTGGCTGTCTTGCGGCGCGGTCAAACGCGCCCCATCCTCAGCCGAGTCATCGTCGTTCTCGTATTCTCTGGAACGACTCTCTCCGCTGAGGTAGCGGTCTGCAATGTTCACCGCTCCGTTCACGTCCGCTTGGTACTCACCCAACCAGCAAGCGTCGTTCGAGCATTTGAACGTTGCCTGCCGTGGACGATGCCCTACCTCTCCGCAAGCGTGGCATTCCTTCGAGGTGTTACGTGGATTCACCGTCTCGACGGGGATGCCCATCTCGACGGCCTTGTAGCGTATCTGGGCGTGGAGTTTGGCGAACCCCCATCCGTGGAGACGGCGGTTCATGTACTCCCCGTAGTCCATCGACTCCCGTATGTACGTCAGGTCTTCCAGAACCAGAACGGGATTCTCGACGGACTCGGCATACTCCACGACTTCGCGGGTGACACGGTGGAACACGTCGTCTATCTGGCTCCACAGGTCGTCACCGAATGACTCTGCGATGCGCTCGCTTCCACGCTTCTGAAGTCGTCGTTTAGCGGTGAAGTAGGTTTTGCGAAGCCGACGAACGGTTGTGCCTTCGTCGGCCCACAGTTCGGGAGCGGTCGGGTAACCGTGGTCGTCGCGGTGACACACCGTGACGAGCGACGCTTCCCCAATATCGACACCGATGGATGTCCGTTCTTCGGCAGACGCATCGGGACCCTCCTCCACGTCGCGGGTGGCGGTGACGTGGAGATACCACGTTCCGTCCCGCTCGAATAGCCGACTTTCGCCCATCTCCGCGTCACCCGCGTGCAATGCTTCCAGCCAGTCCCGCTGTTCGGGGTTCGGTTGTGCCGGCGTCCAGAGGTGGTAGTCCTCGTGATGCGGGATCTTGATGTACCACTCGATGTCGTTCTCGGGCTTGTGATCGAGTCGAAGCCCCTCGTTCGTGAACCGAACAGGATGGTCGGCGTGAAGGTCTTCCGCACCGTAGGTCGTCGTCAGTTGCGGGACGTACTTCTTGAGCGCGTTCTTCGCGTACCCGCTCAGGCCGTAGTTGACCACCACGTCATTCGCTTCGGCCTGCGTCGTGCAACAAGCGTCGAAGGCATCGGCAAGGGCCTTCTGATAGGCGTCCCGCGTCTCGCGGAGTTTCCTCCGTTTGTGTGCGTTCGGATCTACCAGTTTCAGTTCCAGCGTCTTTGTGAGTTCAGTCATGTGTCGCCCTCCTCGTGACGCTGGATGTAGTCCTGAACCGTCTCACTGGAGACATGGCCCGCTGTCCCTACGTAATAGCCTCTAACCCAGCCGATTTTCTCACCTTCGTGGTCGGCGTAGCGGTGGTTGTACTTCCGCGAGGAAATCCCCTTGAACCAGTTGGCGAGAAGGGACGGAGCGTGTTTTGGTGGGCTACTGACGAATAGGTGGACGTGGTCGGGCTGAACGGTGAGGTCAAGAATTTCGAGGCCCTTGTCGTCGGCAATTTCGTGGAGGATGGTTCGCACACGGTCTGTGACCTCGTTGACGAGTACCGAGTTGCGGTACTTCGGCAACCACACTATGTGATAGTTGAGGTTATATGTAGCGTACCGTGTGGTCTTCATCCGTCCTGTACACTATAGCATACGGCATGTTAATACTGATGGTGAATCGGGAGAAATACAGCTATAGCGTCGTCGGTAGAGGTGTACGCTATCGGCCGCTTGACCACCGCCTGAGGACGGGGGTGTGCGCTCGTAACTCTATAGACCTATTAGAGCCAAAGTAACGCGCGTTCTCATGCACCGATGCCGCAAGACTGCGCTGAGCTGACGGCGAGACGCTGTCTGCGACCTACTCCTCGCGGATGCCGGCCGCTTCGGCTCGCGCGATGACCTGCTCGGCCTGCGCGATGAGCGGGGCGTCGATCATCTCGCCGTCGACCTCGAATACCGCTTTCTCCCCGTCCCCCGATGCCGCCTCGCGGGCGTCGAGGACGCGCTCGGCCCACTCGACCTGCTCGGGCTCGGGCGTGAACGCGTCGTTGATCGGGCCGACCTGGGTCGGGTGGATAGCCATCTTGCCGTCGTAGCCGAGTTCGACCGCGAAGGCGGCGTCGTCGGCGAGGCCCTCCGCATCCGAGAAGTCGGTAAAGACCGTGTCGATGGCGTCGACGCCGGCGGCCGCGGCCGCGAGGACGACGTGCTCGCGCGCGTGCAGCACCTCCGTCCCCTCCTCGGTTCGCGTCGCGCCGACGTCGGCCGCGAGGTCCTCGGCACCGAACAGGAGCGCGCTCGTCGGGTCGGCGGCGGCGACGTCTTCCGCACGCAGGATCCCGGTCGCCGTTTCGACGAGCGCGAACACCGCGGGGTCGAGGTCGTGCTCGCGACACAGCGCTCGGACATCCCGGACGCGCTGGGCGGATTCGACCTTCGGGAGCATCACGGCGTCGAGCCGGAGCTCGCCGCCGATGCCGTCGGCGGTCAGCGCGTCGAGGTCGGCGGCGACCTCGCTGCCCGTCAGCCGAACGCAGACCTCCGCGTCCGGGTCGAACGCCGGGTCCGTCAGGACGTCGCGGACCGCCGCGCGGGCCTCGCCCTTCGCGGTCGGGGCGACGGCGTCCTCGAGGTCGAAGCAAACGACGTCGGCGCCGCTGCCGGGGGCCTTCCGCAGCAGCTCCGGTTCGTCGCCGGGGGAGAACAGCAGGCTTCGGCGTGGCATACTCCAAGGTCGTCGGGTCCGGGCTTAAAAGGGACGACCGGGTGTGGGCAGTGGCCGGAAGCTGGCGACGGCTCGCCCGCTGGCGACAGGCCTAAGCCGGAGAGTTCCGACGGGCCGCGTATGACCGGACTGTATTACGAGGCGTTCGAAGTCGGCGAGACGATCGAGCACGGGAAACGGCGGACCGTCAGCGAGTCCGACAACCAGGACTTCTGTGACATGACGATGAACCAGCAGCCGCTCCACCTCGACGCGGACTTCGCCGCGGACACGCAGTTCGGCGAGCGCCTGGTGAACGGCCTCTACACGATGTCGCTGGCGGTCGGGCTCTCGATTCCGGACACGACCGACGGGACCATCGTCGCGAACCTCTCGTACGACGACGTCGAGCATCCGAACCCCGTATTTATCGGCGACACGATCTACGCGCAGTCGACGGTGACGGACAAGCGGGAGACCAGCGACGGCGACCGCGGCGTCGTCACCATGCGCGTCGAGGCGTTCAAGGTCGCGGACGAAGACGACGAGGAGGACCCCCTCGTCTGCGAGTTCGACCGCACGGTCCTCTCGCTGAAGGCCGAAAACGCCGACTGAACCGCGGCGACGGCGGATCGCGTCGGCCCCCGAGTTCTTCTCCGAAGCCGCACAACGGACCAGTGTGTCCAGCTCCGACTCCACCCCCCTCGACGGCCTCGCAGCGGCGTATCGGCGCCTCGTCAACCTGCTCGCGGCCCGGGGGCCGTCCCCGACGGCGACCGCTCGCGTCGGACTCGGGGCGATGATCCTGCTCGCGGGCGTCCACAAGCTCGTCGCTCCCGGGGCGTGGACGCCCTACGTCGTCCCCTGGTTCGCGGCGCTGCTCCCGATGTCGCCGCCGACGTGGATGCTGCTGAACGGCTGGCTGGAGATCCTCTTTGCGCTTCCCGTACTCGCGAACCGCCGGGTGACTCCCTTCGCGGCGTTCATCGCCGGGTCGTTGCTCGCGACGGTCGGGTATCTCGTCGTGGCGGTCCTCGGTACGCCGTCGGCGACGGTGCAGGGGCTGTTCGGCCTCGCGCTCGTCCGGGATGTCGGGCTCGCCGCGCTCGCGGTCGCCGTGACCGTCGAGGCCGCACAGGAGGCGTCCGGGGCAGACGAGGGTTAGGTGTCCGAGTCGCCCGCCGGGTCGGACCGCGCTTCGCCCGCCGGCTCCTCGACACCGGTCTCGACGACGCGGAATCCGCCCGTCTCCGCGCGGCCGGAGAGTTCCCGCTGCGGGAAGGGGATCTTGATACCCTCCGCCTCGAAGGCGCTTTTGACCTCGTAGATGGCGCCGCGGATCGCCCGCCACTTGTGCTGGGGCGTCGGGCGGTCGATCCAGAACCGCATCTCGAGGACGACCGCGCTGTCCCCGAACGTCGTCGGCACGACGTTCGGCGCCGGGTTGTTGACGATGGCGTCGACATCCTCGATCGTCTCCAGCGCGAGCTCAGCGGCGCGCTGGGGGTCGGTCTGGTAGTCGACGCCGACCTCCAGTCGGAGGCGGAGCTGGCCCTCCTGCGAGAGGTTACGGACGACACTGTCGCCGACCTTGTCGTTGGGGATGGCGACGTCGACGCCGTCGAAGCTCCGGAGCCGGGTGGTGATGATGCTGATCTCCGTGACGATCCCCTCCTGGTCGCCGATCTCGACCCAGTCGCCGATCTCGAAGGGGCGGGAGAACATCAGGACGACGCCGGCGACGAGCGATCCGATCGTCTGTCTTGCCGCGAGGCCGACGACGATGCCGAGGAAGCCGGCCCCGACGAAGAGCCCGCTCAGGTCGACCTGCCAGAGCGTGAGCACCGAGAAGCCGACGAGCGTGAAAAGCGAGAGCTGGACCATCCGGAAGATGATCTGCTCGTGATGCGGGCTCACGCGTTCCGTCTCGCGCGTCATCTCGTGGATGAGGTCGCGCAGCACCTCGGCGCCGACGTAGGCGCCGAAGAACAGCAGGAACGTCACCGCGAGTCGGCCGAGGTGCGGGACGAGCGAGCTCACGCGTGCGAACAGCCCCATTGCCAGACTCCACCGCCCCCAGACGAGGAACAGCGACAACCCGACGAGCGCGTAGACGACGAGCTGGAGCCCCCGAATGAGGACCGTGATCGGCGTGCGCCACGGGAACGATTCGGAGAAGGCGTCGATGGCTTCGGCGGTCCGTCCGGTCGCACGGTTCCGGACCGCGGCGACGCCCCGGCGGGTCAGCCATGGAATGAGCTGGCGGGCGACTGCGAGCGCGGCGAGCAGGAGGACGGTCGTCGCGACGAGCCGGGCTTCCGTCGTGGTGAAACTGCCGAGGAACTCCCTCGTCACCTGGACGAAAGCGAGCGTCATACCCGAAAGAGGGCGATCATCCTTTTGAAGGTTCGGGGACGCCCCCGACCGTCGACGGCGACTACAGGATCGTCCCGTGCTTCTTGTCGGGCAGCTCCTTGTCGACCTCGGCGTAGAAGTCGAACCGCTGGACGAGCTCGTCACGGAGCGTCGACGGCGGCACGACCTCGTCGATGACGACCTCGCTAGCCATCCGTTTGGCGTCGATGTCCTCGCGGTACTCCTCGCGGAGCTCCTGCTCGCGGCGCTTCCGCTCCTCGGGGTCGTCGATGGCGTCGAGCTTGTTGGCGTAGACGGCGTTGATCGCAGCCTCCGGGCCCATGATCCCGATCTCGCCCGACGGGAGCGCGATGACGCTCTCGGGGTCGTAGGCCGGCCCGCCCATCGCGTAGATCCCCGCGCCGTACGCCTTCCGCGTGACGACCGTCTGCTTCGGCACCGTCGCCGACGACGTCGCGTAGATCATCTTCTTCCCCTTCTCGAGGATGGCGTCCTTCTCGACCTGCGAACCGGCCATGAATCCGGGGGTGTCACAGAGATACAGCAGCGGGATCTCGTAGGCGTCACAGGTCCAGATGAACTCCGCGGCCTTCTCCGCGGCGTCCGGGAAGATGGCCCCCGAACGCTCGGTCGGCTGGTTGGCGACGACGCCGACCGGCCGGCCGTCGATGCGGCAGAACGCCGTGACGATCTCCTTCCCGTAGCCGGACTTCAGCTCGAAGACGGATTCGGCGTCCGCGATCCGGTCGAGCAGGTCGTGGACGTCGTACGCGCGGTTCGGCGACTCGGGGATCAGCTCGTCGATGCCCTCCGGCGAGTACTTCGGCGGCTTCGTCTCGGCCCGCGGCGGGTCCTCGCCGGCCTGGTCGGGGAGGTAGCCGACGAGGTCGGCGACGAGCTGGCGCGCGTGGGCCTCGTCGCGGGCGACGAGGTCCGCCGACCCGGACTCTTCGGCGTGGATCCGCGGGCCCCCGAGCTCGTCCATCTCGATCTCCTCGCCGGTGACCATCTTCACCATGCGCGGGGAGGCGATGGCCATCGCGGACATCCCCTCGACCATGACCGTGAAGTCGGCGAAGACGGGGGTATACGCCGCACCGGCGATACACGGGCCGTAGAGCACGCAGATCTGCGGCACGGCGCCGGAGAGCATCGAGTGGTTGTAGTAGTACTTCCCGATGCCCTCGCGGTTGGCGAAGAAGCCGGTCTGCTGGTCGATGCGGCCCCCGGAGGAGTCCATCAGGTAGAGGACGGGGTTCCCGGTCTTCAGCGCACGCTGTTGCATCCGGAGGAACTTCTCGACGCCCTTCTCGGCCATCGACCCGGCCTTTACCGTGAAGTCGTTGGCCATGAAGTGGACGTCGCGGCCCTCGAACTCCGCGGCGCCCGTGAGGAGCCCGTCACCGGGCACGCGGTCGCCCTCGTCGTAGTCCTCGACCTTCGGACTGTCCGGGTGCCAGTCGTCGAACGCGGCGAACTTTCCGTCCTCGAACTTGAGCCCCTCGGGCTCGCCGTCGGCCTCGCCGGTACCGCCGCTCCCGTCCTCCCCGCCGAACCAGAGGTCGAGCCGGTCGCGGACGAAGAGCTTGCCCTGGTCGGGGAGGCGCTCCTTGTACTTCTCCGGGCCGCCCTCGAGGATCTCCTCGATCTCCGCCTGGAGGGCTGCCTCGCGCTCCGTCGGCCCGAGGTCGTCCGCAAGGGGGTAGTCCGGCTCCGACGGCGCCGCCGACGCGGTCGGCTCCGCCGCCTCCCCGACGTGAACCTCGACGTCGACCCCGAGGTGGTCAGCGAGCGACTTGGCGATGGCTTCCGCCTCCTCGGCGGTCGCCCCCGCTCCGACGTGGACTTTCATACACGCAAATGTTACAGGGGGTTGCAAATGGTTTTCCATGCAGGACCGGGCGACGTCCGCTCCCCCGACGACTAATAAAAGAACCTCCCGATCAGTCGAGCGCGGCCTCGAGGCGCTCGATCAGCGCCTCGTTGCCGACGTGGACCGGGACGCGCTGGTGGAGCGATTCCGGGTCGGCGTCGAGGATGGATCCCTCGCCGGTCGAGGAGGCACCGCCGGCCCGCTCGACGACGAACGCCATCGGGTTCCCTTCGAACTGGAGGCGGAGCTTCCCCGAGGTGGCGCTCTCGAGAGCCGGGTAGGCGAAGATCCCGCCGTACGTGAGCACCTGATTCACGTCGCCGACCATGGCGCCGCCGTAGCGGAGCTTGAGCTCCGACTCCACCTCGCGGGCGTACATCGCAAAGTCGTCCGGCCAGTCCGGGACGCGCCCGCCGAAGCCGTAGACGGTTGGGTCCGCGGGGAGCCGGAGGTCCTCCTCGACGACCGTTCGCTGGACCCCCGTATCGGGCGTCTTTCCCGCCCGCTCGACGACCTCCTCGCGGATGCCGTCGCCGTCGGCGACGACCATCGTCGTGATCGGCCCGTAGAGGACGTAGCCGGCGGCGACGAGGTCCCGGCCCGAGGCCGGGAGCGGCGCGTCGTAGACGCCGACGATCGTCCCCATCGCGTTGTTCGACTGGAGGTTCGAGGAGCCGTCGAGGGGGTCGACGGCGACGTGGACGGCGTCGGACGCCGTCGCGTCGCCGACGGACTCCGGCTCGGCGGCTTCCTCGCTCGCGTACGTTGCGACGCCGTCGACGGCGCCGAGCCGCTCCCGCAGGAGGTCGTCGGCGTAGGCGTCCGCGGCCATCACCGTCTCGCCGGAGGGGTTCTCGACGTCGCTCTCGACGCGACGGCCCGGGAGCGCGGCCCGGACGTCCGGCGCAGTCTCGGCGACGACGTCGAAGACGTCCTCGACGACCATCACTAGAGGTTCTCGTCGTGGGACTCGCCTTTCGCGCGGCGGAGCGCCTTCCGCGCGGAGACCTCGTCGAAGATGACCGCCTCGAGCGCGTCGAGGAGCTCGATCGGGTTCTCCCGCTGGAAGATGTTCCGGCCGACGGCGAGGCCCTTGGCGCCGGCCTCGACGGCGCTCTCGACCGTCTCGAGGAACTGGAGGTCGTCCGTCTTCGAGCCGCCGGACATCACGACCTTCGTCGGGCCGGCCATGCGGACGGCCTCGGCCATCGCGTCGGGCGATCCGGGGTACTTCACCTTCGCGATGTCGGCGCCGAGCTCGAGCCCGAGCCGGGTCGCGTAGGCGATGGTCTCCGGCGCGGTGTCGTCGCGGAGCCCCTGCCCGCGCGGGTACGACCACATCACGACGCCCATGTCGTGGTCGCGGGCCGCCTCCTGCGCGTCGCGGAACCCCTCGGCCATCTCGATCTCGTGGTTCGAGCCGCCGTAGAGCGTGAACCCGATGGCGTCGGCGCCCAGCTCGTTCGCGTACTCGACGGAGCAGTTGACCGCGGAGTCGGGTTCGCCCATCCAGAGGTTCGAGGTCCCGTTGAGCTTTAAAAGGAGGGCGACGTCGTCCGCGTAGTCGTCGTAGTACGCCTCGGCGACGCCTTTCTGGACGGCCAGCGCGGTCACGGCGTCGTGACCGGCGAGCTCGAAGACCTGCTCGGGGTCCGCAGTCTCCGGGTTCGGCTCGAAGTCCACCGGGCCGTGTTCGAGCCCGTGGTCGTACGCCAAGATCAGTGCTTTCCCGTCCCGCGTGATGGCGTCGTCCGCGTCAGGTATCATCAGTTCGACGTGCGGTAAGATAGCTAAAAAGCGCTGTGGTGCGACTCTCTTCGAGAGCTGCGGAAACAGGACGAGGGAGTTTCGATACTCCGTCGTTATCATGACTACAGGAGCCCATAACGTCGGATTTGTTCTATCCGCACGGATCGTCATAAGACGGCGATACTACGTTGCCCGCCCTCCGAAGCGACACAGTTCTCCGGTGTTCCTGTAAAGAAAATTTACTGACTTTGTAGTGAGTTTTGCGATGATGCTGTCAGAAACAACCCCCGGTTTATTGTCACCAGCAAGAAAGCGATCACTGCAAGGCGTACCCGATACTCGTCGACGTTCGTTAGTGGTACCCCTCGCCAATAACGGAGACTCCTACTCTTCGGCGTCCCGGGCCGCCTCGTGCCACGTCGTAACACGCTCCTGATCGATGTCGAGCACGTCCGCGACGTGTTCCGGGTCGGCCGTCGCCAGACTGCGAACGGAGGTGATGCCGGCGTCCGCGAGCAGCTCCCTGGCCTCGTCGTCGACGGGAGCAAGGTCCGTCACGGGCGTCGGCTCCGACCGTTCCCGCCACGCAGCCTCTGCAGCGGCCGGGTCGCCGCTGCCATCGGCCTCCGCGTCCTGGACCGAGCCGTCGGCGTCTGCCGTCGCCGTGAAGTACGCGGCGTCGGCGCCGGCAGCCGGGGAGTCGTCCTGTTCGTCCGGGGTCCCCTCACTCGATGCGGCGACCCAGGCGTCCTCGTCGCTCGCGTCGGTGTCAGGCGTCCCGTCGTCGTCTGCTTCCTCCCAGTCGCCCGACGAGGAGGCCTCTACCCAGGCCGCCTCGTCGCTGCCGAGCCCGCGGACCTGCGCGGAGCGCTCGCTCAGCCCGTCGCCGGCCTCGAACGACCAGGAGAGCGAGTGCTCCCGACGGATCTTCGCCGCGACGCCCGGGTTGACGCCGGCGTCGACGAGCATCTGGTACGAGACGGCCTTGTCCGCCACGTCGTCCGCGGAGAACTCGGCGTCGGCAAACGCCCCGGCGGTCGCCGGCCCGATCCACTTCAGATCGGTCGGCTCCAGGTCGTCTGCCGTCGAGGCGTCAGTCACGAGTGGTCACCAGCTACCCGGACATGGACTAACGAGCCTTTTAACCTTTATGTGAGACATCACACACGATGGGGCCGAGTTAGCGATCAAACACCACGACGAAACGGTGCCATCCAATGGTTTTGGTCGTTAGCCAGGTTCGACGAGCGACTGGATGATCCCCCGACGCGGGGTTTCGCCATGCTTACGGTGAACCCCGGAACAGCACCAGCTATGCGAGACCTCTCCGACATCGAGACGGTCGGCGTCGTCGGCGCCGGCACGATGGGCAACGGCATCGCGCAGGTGACCGCGACGGCCGGGTACGACGTCGTGATGCGCGACATCCAGGAGGAGTTCGTGGAGAGCGGCTTCGAGAGCATCGAGTCGAGCCTCGACCGCCTCGCGGACAAGGGCGAGCTCGACGAGGACCCGAACGCGATCCGCGGCCGGATCACGGGCACGACCGAGCTCGAGGACCTCGCGGACGCGGACCTCGTGATCGAGGCCGCCGTGGAGAAGATGGACGTCAAGCAGGACATCTTCGCGGACCTGGAGGACGTGACCGACGAGGACGTCGTTCTCGCGACGAACACGTCGACGCTGTCGATCACGACCATCGCGAGCGCGACGGACCGCGCGGACCAGGTCATCGGGCTCCACTTCATGAATCCCGTGCCGATCATGACGGGCGTCGAGGTCGTCGTCGGGGAGCGCACCGCAGCCGACGTCGCCGACTTCGCGCACGTCTTCGCCGAGGACATCGGCAAGGAAACCTGGGAGTCCGACGACAAGCCCGGCTTCGTCACGAACCGGATCCTCATGCCCTGGATCAACGAGGGCGTCCGCGCCTTCGACGAGGGCGTCGCCACGAAGGAGGACATCGACAAGGGGATGAAACTCGGCACGAACGTGCCGATGGGCCCGCTCGAACTCGCGGACCACATCGGGCTTGACATCGTGCTCGACGCGAGCCAGACGCTGCACGAGGAGCTGGGCGACCGCTACAAGCCGGCCTACCTCGTCAAGCGAAAGGTCGACGCCGGCGACCTGGGGAAGAAGACGGGGAAAGGCTTCTACGAGTACGACTAAGCCGGGACGCCAGTTGCTACCCCCGCTTCAGGACGCCGTTCAGGACTCGCTTTCGTCGTCGTTGCTCGCCGTCCAGCGACGCGCGCCCGGCAGGACCCCGACGAGCTTCGTCACGTAGCCGAACTTGAACAGCCCGAGCTGCGAGAGCGCGCCGAGCACGAATACCGCCAGGAACAGCGGCGAGAGTGGGTCGAACATGAGCGGTTCGACGGTCAGCGCCTCCCGCGCGGCGGTGAAGTCGGCGACCGTCAGCGACCGGGTCGCGAAGGCGGCCCCGATGAACGCCGTCGAGAAGACGAGCGTGGTCTTCGTGAGGACGAACCCGAAGAGCGCGCCGACGGCGATGCCCGCGAGCGTCGCGCCCGCGAGGAAGATCGTCCCCTCCACGTAGAGCGGACCGACCGCGAACCGCCCGATGAACGCGCCGACGACGGCGCCGATCCCGAGGACGGCGAACGAGAGGCCGGCGTACGCGAGGAACGCGCCGACGGCACCGCCGACGAGTACCGCGCCGGCCGTGACGATCAATCCCTCGGCGCTGACGAAGCCGACGAGCGACGGCGCGAGGACGTAGCCCGCGCCCGCGCCGATGAGAAACCCGGTAAGCGAGACCGCGTACACCGACACGGCGGCGCCGACGAACGCGAGCAGGAGGCCCGCAAGGACGAGCCCGGCGTCGACGAGTTCGATCTGGAGCATACCTTTCGTTCGCTCGGCCTGATATAAAGAGATGGTGACGGTTCGACGGGTCCGCCGCCGTCAGTGCTCGACGAACTCGACGAGCACGCCGCCGGTGTCGCCAGGATGGAGGAACGCCACGTCGTGGCCCCACGCGCCGGGGCGCGGTTCCTCGTCGATGAGCCCGACGTCGAGGTCCCGGGCCGTCTCCAGCGCGCCAGCGACGTCGTCGGTTTCGAGTGCGACGTGGTGGATCCCGGGGCCGTTGCGCTCGAGGTAGTCGTCGATCGTGCCGCCCTCGGCTGGTTCCAGCAGCTCGAAGTAGCCGTTCTCCAGCTCCAGGAAGACGACGTGGAGGCCGTCGAACTGCTCCTCGTGCGCGACGGGCGCGTCGAGGAGGTTCTCGAACAGCGCCGCGAGCTCGGCCGCGTCCCGCGTTGCGATGCCGACGTGATCGAACTTCATGTTCGTGTGGCTCTGCGGAGACCGCTTAAACGCTCCCGTCTTTCTGTCTGGACATTGCGCGAGCTATGGTGTTGCTCGACATCTCTCAAAATCAGGGCTATCGTGCAATCGCGTTCTTCGATCGATCGCACGTCGACGAATGCAACAACACTCGGCATGTCCAGAAGGATCGAGCCGCTGAGGCGGTCGCATCTAAAAATAAGACCGGCACACGTCGCGAGCAACGTCACTCGGTACACCAAGAAAACTCCAGCCGCTGAGACGGATATTTTATAAATGAATTCGGCTGTCGCTGCTTGCAAAACCACTCAGCCTGTTTTGAAAGCCCCAGCCGCTGGTCGGTTGTACTTATAAACAAGATCGTCTATCGTCGCTGGCGACACCACTCAGCACGCCCAGAAAGCCCCAGCCGCTGAGCGGTCGCGCTGCTCGCTGCGCTCCTCACCCGACTCACTCGCTCCCTGCGGTCGCTCGTTCGCCAGGTTCCGGTGCTAGCGTCGCAGGGCGTCCCGCGCAGCGGCTGCCCCTTTCAGTCCCGCCCGAGAGTGGTGGCCGGGCGTCGCTTTCGGCGGTTCTTCGGTGGTCGTCACTCGCCGGCTGGCCGGCGTGCGGCGCGGGGCGGTCGGCGCGCGCGAGCAACGCGTGCGAGGGAGGGTGGGGCGCGCCGCGGCGGTGCGTGGCCGGCGCGCCCCGGCCGAGGCTGGGGTGGACTGAGGAATTGCGGTTGCTGTGCGGTGCTGTCGCGATGCTGTCGCCGTTGCTGTCGCGATGCTGTCGCCGTTGCTGTCGCGATGCTGTCGCCGTCGCGGTCCTGGCGGACTGAAAGGGCGACGGCCGGTCGCGCCAACGGGGAGTCGCTGAGTCGACCCCTATCTGGACCGGGCGGTGCGGAGAGGTCCAGATATGTCGCTCAGCGACCGCGAGCGGCCGAGGGCTTTCTGGGTGTTTGCGGTGCTGGCAAGTGTAGAAGCGTCTGCACCTGTTCATCTGGCTAATAAGCAAGAGCGGCCGAGGGCTTTCTGGGTGTTTGCGGTGCTGGCAAGTGTAGAAGCGTCTGCACCTGTTCATCTGGCTAATAAGCAAGAGCGGCCGAGGGCTTTCGGGCTGTCGTGGTTCGGGATCCCAGCGTCTGCACTTGTCCATCCAGTTTATAAGCAAGCCCGGCCGCAGGCTTTCGAACTGTTCTGGTCCATTCCACCAGCGTTCACACCCGCAATCCCGCCTCAACCGATCACTCAAACGGTAATTCCTCGAGCGATCGCGTGTTCGCCAGGTCGTCAGCTTCCAGCCACCCGCGCCTGGCCTGCGAGACGGCCAGATCGACCAGCTCCAGCTCGCTCTTCCGGTGTGCGTCCGACGAGACGACGAACGTCACGTCGTCGCGGTACTGCTTCACGTTGCGCCAGTCGAGATCCAGCCGCGCCGGTTGCCCGTTGATCTCGACGAAGACGCCCTCGTCGGCGGCGACGCCCATCACTCGCTCTAAGTCGAGGTCCAGCGGCTCGCGCTCGTGGATCTGGCGGTTCAGCGGGTGCGCCAGCACGTCGACCGGATACGACTCCATCGCCGCCACGAGCTTGTCGGTCGGGTCCTCCGGATGCAGGTGCATCCCGGCGACGAGCACGTCGACTTCCTCGGCCCACGCGTCCGGGACGTCGAGACCGTCCTCCTGCACCTCCGCCTCCAGACCGTGCAGGAGCCGGACGTCGACCTCGGGGTCGTCGTTGACCTCGGCAATCTCGGCTGCCTGCTCGTCGAACTCCTCGCGGTCCGAGACGCCCGTAACGACGTCCAGCGCCGGCCCGTGGTCGGTAACGACCAGGTACTCCCTGTCGAGTTCGTCCGCGCGCTCCGCCATCTCGCGAACGGTGTGCTCGCCGTCGCTGTAGGTCGTGTGCGACTGGAAGTCCCCGCGGACGTCCTCGACCGTGACGAGGTCCGGGAGGTCGCCGGCGACGGCGGCGTCGACCTCACCGGTGTTCTCCCGGAGCTCCGGGGGGATCCAGTCCATGTCGAGCGCGTCGTACACCTCGGCCTCGGTCTCGCCCGCGATCCGCTCGCCGGCGCGGCGGCCTTCTTCCGCCTCGGAGACGTCGCTGACGTCGTAGAGCCCGTACTCGTTGAGCTTCCAGTCGCGGTCCTGCGCGCGGTCGCGGACGGCGATGTTGTGGTCCTTCGAGCCGGTGAAGTACAGCAGCGCGGACCCCCAGGAGGACTCGTCGACGATGCGAAGGTCGACCCGGAGCCCGCCGCTGATCTTCACCGAGGACTTCGTCTCGCCGCGCGCGATGACCTCGTCGACGTCCTCGAACTCACAGAAGGCGCCCATGGCCGCGGTCGCGTCGCTGGCGGTCGCGAGCACGTCGACGTCGCCGATAGTCGGCCGCCGGCGACGGAACGAACCGACGAGCTGGACGTCCTCGAAGGCGTCGACGGCGGCGATCCGGTCGCGGATCCCCTCCGCGCGGTCGAACGCGTCGCCGATGAGCGTCCGCTCCTCGCCCTCGATCGCGACGTCGATGTGGTCGAGGATGTTCTGCTGAGTCTTCTCGCCGAACCCCTCGACGGTGGCGATGCGGCCCTCGTCGGCGGCGCGTTCGAGCTCCTCCAGCGTCTGGATCCCGAGCGCGTCGTAGAGCTTCTGGGCCTGTTTCGGGCCGACCCCCTCGACGCGCGTGAGCGATTCGATGTCCTTCGGGTGCTCCGCGGCGAGCTCCTGGTAATACTCGAGCTCCCCCGTTTCGAGATACTCGGCGACCTTCTCCGCGATCGACTCGCCGACGCCGTCGATCTCCTGTAGGTCGCCACGCTCGTGGATCTCCTCGATCGGCTCGGAGAGGGACTCGACGTTGCTCGCGGCGGTGTGATACGCCCGCGGCTTGAACTCCTCCCCCCGGATCTCCAGGTAATCGCCGATCTCGTGGAGGAGCTCTCCGACCTCCTCGTTTCGCATATCCCCTCGTTCGCGGAGCCAGTAGATAGTGCTGGTGGCACCCTCTCTCACCCTTCAGCGGCCAGTTCCTTTACCCGCGATTGCGACGAACCTCGGACCAACACATGCCCCGAGAACTGGTCGAGCTGGCCCGAGAGGGAGCCGACTTCGACTCCGAGACGGACGCGGAGGAGTTCGTCCGCGACGTGCTGGAAGCGCTCGGCGCGAGCCTCAGCCCCGGCGAGCGCCGCGACCTCGCCGCGTTCCTGCCGGCGACCTTCGCGGACGACGTCGAGGACCCGGGGCTCCCACCCCGCAGAGAACCGTTCACGTACGACGAGTTCATCGACCACCTCGCTAGCGAGGCCGGCATCGACGCCGACGAGGCCGAGCGCCGAGTGCGGGCCGTCGCTGCCGCGCTCGCGCGCGTCGTCGGCGAGCCCGAGCTCGACGACGCCCTCGCCCAGCTCCCGCCCGAGTACGACCGGGCCTTCCAGACCGGCGGCAAACTCTCGGAGGAGTCGTTCGCCGAGGCCGTCGCCGACGTAACGGACCTCTCGGAACCGGAGGCCGAGACGGCCGCAGCGGCGACCCTCCGGACGCTCGGTGAACGCGTCTCCCGGGGGGAAGCCGAGGACGTCGCCGAATTCCTCCGAGAGCCGGCCGACGAGTGGCTCGTCGAGGAGGCGGCGGCCGATCCGGGATCCTTCGATGGCGACGAGTTCGTCCGCCGCGTCGCGGTCCGGGCCGACGTGGACGAGCAAACGGCCCGCGAGTACGCCGACGCCGCGAGCGACGCGCTCGCCGGGATCGTCCCGACCCGGGCGCTCGACCGGATGAACGAACAGCTCCCGGACGAGTACGGCGAGTTCCTCCAGCCGATCGCCGGTCGGTAAGCGAGCGCGGGTCGTCGATGGATTTGGAGCCGGCCGACCGGTCGGCCGACGCAGTGCCGCGCGACCGTGGGTTTTTGCCGGCCGGCGACCACCTCCAGCGCATGCGCTTCGAGGTTCTCAGCACGGCGAATATCGGCCTCCACGCGGTCGTCCCGGCCATCCAGGACAGCGAGGACACGGTCGCGGCCATCGCCTCGCGCGACGCGGACCCCCTCGTCGATCGCGAGGAATCGGTGGCGAACGTGCGCGTCCTTAACACGCTTGGGGAGAGCGCGGCTCGCGGTGAGGCAGTCGCGGTGGAAGAATAGTCGCAGGCGGCCGGTAGCGCCGATTACTGCCCGGGCTGATACTCGCCGAACTCGTCGCGCATCACGTCGCAGATCTCCTGGACGGTCGCGTATTCCTTCACGGCGTCAACGATGTACGGCATCACGTTCTCCTCGCCCTCTGCCGCCTCGCGGACGGCCGCGAGCGCGGCGTCGACGGCCTCGCTGTCCCGTTCCTCCTTGACCTGCTCCAGCCGCTCGATCTGCTCGGCCTCCTGCTCGGGGTCGATCTCCTCTAAGTCCATCTCCGGTTCCTCGTCGACCTCGAACTCGTTGACGCCGACGATGATCCGCTCTCGCTCCTCGATCTCCTCCTGACGCTCGAAGGCGACGTCCTGGATCTGCCGCTGGACCCACTGGTTCTTCACGGCGTCGAGCATCCCGCCGCGGCGGTCGACCTCGTCGAGAATCTCGAACGCTTCTTCCTCGACGTCGTCCGTGAGACTCTCGACGTAGTAGGATCCGGCGAGCGGGTCGATCGTGTCGGCTGCGCCGGACTCGTGTGCGAGGATCTGCTGAGTGCGGAGGGCGGTGCGGACCGATTCCTCCGTCGGCAGCGCGAGCGCCTCGTCCTTCCCGTTCGTGTGGAGGCTCTGCGTGCCGCCGAGGACGGCCGCGAGCGCCTGGTAGGCGACGCGCACGACGTTGTTCTCGATCTGCTGGGCCGTGAGCGTCGAGCCGCCGGTCTGGGTGTGGAACTTCAGCTGCTTCGACTTCGGGTTCTCGGCGTCAAAGCGCTCCTCCATGATCTTCGCCCACATCCGGCGCGCGGCGCGGAACTTCGCGACCTCCTCGAAGATGTTGTTGTGGGCGTTGAAGAAGAAGGAGAGCTGCGGCGCGAACTCGTCGACGTCGAGCCCGGCGTCGAGCGCAGCCTCGACGTACTCGATGCCGTTCCCGAGCGTGAACGCGATCTCCTGGGCCGCCGTCGACCCCGCCTCGCGGATGTGGTACCCCGAGATCGAGATGGTGTTGAACTTGGGGGTCTCCGCGGCGCAGAACTCGAAGATGTCCGTGATGAGCCGCATGGAGTCCTCGGGCGGGTAGATGTAGAGGTTCCGCGCGATGTACTCCTTCATGATGTCGTTCTGGATCGTCCCGCGCAGCTCCGCGCGGTCGACCCCCTGCTTGTCGCCGATGGCGATGTACATCGCGAGCAGCACCGACGCCGGCGCGTTGATCGTCATCGACGTCGACACCTCGTCGAGCGGGATGCCCTCGAACACCGTCTCGAAGTCGTCGAGCGTGTCGATGGCGACGCCCGAGCGGCCGACCTCGCCCTGGGCCATCTTCGCGTCCGAGTCGTAGCCCATCTGCGTCGGCAGGTCGAACGCCATCGAGAGCCCCGAGGAGCCCTGGTCGATGAGGTAGTTGAACCGCTCGTTCGTCTCGCTGGCGGTCCCCATGCCGGCGTACTGCCGCATCGTCCAGAGTCGCCCGCGGTGCATCGTGGAGTAGACGCCGCGCGTGAACGGCTCCTCGCCCGGGAAGCCGACGTCCTCGTCGTAGTCGAGGTCCGCGACGTCGGCGGGCGTGTACAGCGGGTCGACCTCCTGGCCGCCGGTGTCGGTCGTGAACTCCTCCTTGCGCTCCCCGAACCGCTCCACAGTCGGGCCGTACGTCTCCGACTCCCACGACTCCTTCGCGGAGCGGATCTCTTCGAGTTCCTCGGGGTCGAACATTACCTAGTGGTCTACCCTTGTGGGACTTAACTGTTTGAGAACCTGCATTGACGGTGGAGGCGAATCGGGGTGTTCGGTGACGGAGTTTCGTTTCTCGGCGTGAGTGTCTCAGATCGGAGCATCCAGGATGATATCGGCTATTCTTTATATAGTGATTTAAGAAGGTGACATGGTGGTGGTCTCGACGGGAACGCAGAGTCCTCGAAAGCCCTCGGCCACTCTTGCTTATAAACTGGATCCGCAGGTGCAGACGCTGCTATGTTTGACAGCACTGCAAACGCCTGGAAAACCCACGGACACTCTTTATAAGCAGATTTGAACAGGTGATACGGTCTTACGCTCGACAGCACCGCAGACTCCTTGAAAGCCCTCGGCCGCTCGCGGTCGCTGAGCGACATATCTGAACCTCTCAGCACCGCCCGGTTCAGATAGAGGTAGACTCAGCAACTCCCCTGTGGCGCGACCACTGGAAGACGGTCCGGGCTTCCGTTGCGTCTCTCCGCAACGCCCGACGGACTGTTCCGGGCTGCGACTTCCATGGTCTCGTTCGCTCCGCTCACGAGAGCGGCCGTCGCCCTTTCAGTCCGCCAGGACCGCGACCGCACCACTACCGCAACCGCGACAGCACCGCACAGCAAACGCAATTCCTCACCCCTCCCCAGCCTCGGCCGGGGCGCGCCGGGACCGCACCGCTCGGCGCGCCACCGGCCTCCCTCGCACGCGTTACTCGCGCGCGCCGTCCGCCCCGCATCGCACGCCAGAAAGCCAGCGTGCGTCGTCGGCCATACCGCCGCGAGCGACGCCCGAGCCACCACTCGGTGGGTGGGACTGAAAGGGGCAGCCGCTGCGCGGGACGCCCTGCGACGCAAGCACCGAGCCAGCGAACGAGCGCAGCGAGTGCGCTGGCGAGGCGCGCAGCGAGCAGCGCGACCGCTCAGCGGCTGGGGCTTTCTGGGTGTGCTGAGTGGTGTCGCTCACGACGATAGCCGATCTTGTTTTTAAGCGTGACCGTTCAACTGCCGGGACTTTCCCCATGCCAATTGGTGTCCGACGCGACTACAGCCGAGTTTATTTATAAACACAACCGTCTCAGCGGCTGGGACTTTCGAACCATGCGAGTGGTGTCGCTCGGGAGGATGCCCGAACGAACCTCTTAGCGAGCGTCCAAACAGGCCATTCCAACTCTCGAGACGTGCCGAGCAGTGTCGCCAGGGCCAATAGCTGAAACGGATACCACGATTCCACGGACGAAGAATCGCTATTCTCGCAGCGTTCGCTCCCAGTACCCACCGGCCCAGACGGACAGCCCGTAGCCGACGACCGCGAGGACGCCGCCACCGGAGACCGTCGCTCCGAGTACCCAGAGCGGTGGGCCCGGGAGGAACGAGGCGATCACGGGCGGCACGACGACCGCCGCGATAGCGACCGAAAAGGCCGCAAACCGGACGATGTCGAAGAGGAACTCGTTCGGGTCGAAGCCCGCGAGCGCCGTCGTGACGCCGAAGACGTACAGCGAGAACCCGACGACGAGCGTCGCGCCCGCCGCGGCGTCGGGCAGTGACGTGGGGAAGATAGCGAGCGCGACCGCGTAGGCCACGAGCGACGTCGGAAGCCCGACGATGAGGAACGCCCGGCGCTTGGCCGCGAGCACGTCGGTCGCGGACAGCGGGAGCACGAGGTACGACTCCGGCTCGTCGAACATCGTGAGCCACGTGTACGTCGTGAACGCGGAGAGGCCCAGCACGGAGCCGAAGAAGACCCCCGGCGCAGGGCGGACGCCGACGATGGCCTCGACGATGCCGACGAGCCCGCCGACCACGGCGAGCAGCAGCGTCGCCGAGACCAGGGGCTTCACGAACCCGCCGCTGCTCCGCGCGAGCTCCAGCAGGCTGCGCGCGACGATCCCATTGTCGTCGCCGGGGATCCGGGCGGATAGGTCCCGGAACTGTGCGGTGGCGCTCCGCGACGGCGGCTGGTAGGTCGAGTCGTAGATCGCCAGCGCCCCGGCGCTCACGACCAGTGCGAGCACGGCCGCGACGGCGACCGGGCCGGCGGTCGGCGGCCCGACTGCGACGCCGGCGGCGCCCGTGTGCCACGCCCCGAGCGCGAGCAGCCCAAGCACGACCCCGAGACCCCACTTCGGGGCTCCCCGCGTTCGGAGCGCGATGAGCCCGACCGTGACGCTCATTCCCAGCGCGAACAGCGCGGTCGTCTGGATCCAGAGCCGCGCAGCCTCGGCGACGGCGACGCCGACAACGCTCGCGGAGAGCCCGCCGAGCCCGGAGACGCCCGCGTCGAGCAGGAACAGGGGGACGCTCCCGGCCGCCAGCGGGAGCAGGAACGCCAGCGCGTAGAAGCAGCCGTCTTTGAGCAGGAACAGGCCCAACAAGCGTCGGGGCGACAGCGGGAGCGTCTCGGTCGTCGACAGCAGCAGCGTGACGTCGCCGAGGAGGTTCTCCATCGCGTCGCTGCCGACGAGGCCGGCCGTGCCAGCGTAGAGCCCGAACGCGAGCGTCAGCGCCCGGACGCCGGTTAGCACCGCGTCCGGGCCGGTCCCAGTCAGCGTCAGCCCCAGCCCGCCCCCGAGAGCCAGCGCAAAGATGACCAGCGGGAACGTGAGGAAGCGTCCGCCACCGAACAGCTCCGCATGCAGGCGAACCTCCTCGCGCCAGAGGACGCCGAACAGGTGCCTGTCGCTGACCACGTCAGGACCCCTCCGTGCCCGGCATGTCCCGCGACGCGACGGTGCCGACCTCGGCGAGGAACGCGTCGAGGAGTGGCTCCTCCATGTCGGGGATGGAGCGCTCCGCGACCACGCGGCCGTCGGCCACGATGCCGACCCGGGTGCAGAGCTCCTCGGCGACGTCGATGTTGTGGGTCGAGACGAAGACGGTGTTCTCCTCGGCGTACCCGGTGAGGAACTGCTTAACCGTCTCCTGGACGATGGGGTCGAGGTTCGCCAGCGGTTCGTCGATGAAGACCACGTCCGGTTCGTGGAGGAACGCCGCGGCGAACATCACCTTCTGCTGTTGCCCGCGCGAGAGGTCCGTCGTCAGCGCGTCGAGTTTCCCGCGGAAGCCGAGCCGGTCGGCCCACGTCGCGGTTCGGTTCGCAACCGATTCGGGGTCGAGCTCGCGGACCTGCCCGACGAACTGGAGGTACTCCCGCGGCGTCAGGAAGCTCGGCGGCGTGCCCTGTTCCGGCAGGATCCCGACCCGCTCGCGGACCTCGATGGGGTTCTCGACCGGATCGATTCCGAGAACGCTGGCGGTGCCCGAGTCCGGGCGAATCTGTCCGGTCAGCACCCGGAGCGTCGTGGTTTTGCCCGCACCGTTCGGCCCGAGAAAGCCGTAGAGCTCCCCCGAATCGACCGTAACGGAAAGCTCGTCGAGCGCGTCGAGTTCGCCGTACCGTTTCCGGAGGTCCTCCGCGCGTATGACGACCATCGGCGGCCCTTTGGCGGGTGGCCTGATAAATGATGGCGGCGTCGGTGGTGGCGGTCGCGGGCGAAGGTCAGCTACAGATACTCCGCAGCGACCGATTCGACCGTCCGGAACTCCGCCCCCTCCAGTTGTGCGTACTCGACGAACGCGCCGAGCTTTGCGAGGCGGTCCGGTCGCCCGATCACCTGCGGGTGCATCGTGAGGACGAACACGCCGTCGGCGGGCGCGTGGTCGAACTGGCTCTGCCAGTCCTCGAAGACGGCCGACTCCGGCGTGTAGCCGCGCTTGCCCGAGAACGCGAGCGGCGGGTAGTCGTCGCGCTGCCAGGAGATGGGGATCTCGAGCAGGTCCGTCGGCTCCCCGGGGTCGTACGGGCTGTCGACGGGGGCGCTGTCGCGACGCGCGAAGTACGGCTCGAAGTCGCGGGCCATCCTGGAGGAGGAGTACTCGAACCCGAAATCGAGCAGCAGGTCGAGCGTATGTTCGGAGTAGTCCCACGAGGGCGACCGGTAGCCGGTCGGTGGCGACCCCGTCAGGCGCTCGATGCTCTCGATGCCGCGTTCGACGTCGGCGCGTTCGGCCGCCTCGCTCTCGTACTCACCCGGCGGCGTGTGGCTCCAGCCGTGGTGGGCGACCTCGTGGCCTGCGTCGACGACGCGCTCGCAGACGTCGGGGAAGCTGTCGATGGTGTGGCCGGGGACGAACCACGTCGCCGGAAGGTCGTGGTCCGCGAGGAACTCCAGGACGTTGGGCGCGCCGACCTCGGCACCGTAGAGCCCACGTGAGCGGTTCGTCGGCGTGTTGTGGCCGTCCTCCTTGTGGATCCACGGCGATACGGCGTCGAAGTCGAACGTGAGACACACCGTTTCGGCGGTCATGGGTCGTGATTGAGGTGTGTTCACATGATTGTACCGCTGGATTCGGTGTTCGAAATGTGTGCCTGAAGCGGGGGGTCGCCGCCGGTCGTCTCACTATTCGCTGGACTGCGAGAGCGCCGCTCTTCGGGCGTTTGCAGTTATAGATTAGACCCGCTATCGTTGCCGGGTACACCACTCAGCACGCCCAGAAAGCCCCAGCCGCTGAGCGGTCGCGCTGCTCGCTGCGCGCCTCGCCAGCGCATTCGCTTCGCTCGTTCGCTGGCTCGGTGCTTACTTCGCAGGGCGTCCCGCTCAGCGGCTGCCCCTTTCAGTCCCGCCCACCGAGTGGTCGCCGGGCGTCGCTTGCGGCGGTTGGGTCGCCGGCGACGTGCGCCAGCTGTCCGGCGCGCGGTGCGGGGCGGCCGGCGCGCGCGAGCAACGCGTGCGAGGGAGGCCGTGGGCGCGCCGAGGCTGTGCGGTCCCGGCGCGCCCCGGCCGAGGCTGGGGAGGGCTGAGGTATTGCGGTTGCTGTGCGGTGCGGTTGCGTTGCGGTCGCTGTGCTGTTGCGGTCCTGGCGGACTGAAAGGGCGAGTGCCGGTCGCGCCGGAGGGGAGTCGCTGAGCAGGCCCTATCTGCGCGGGCGGTGCGGAGAGCGCAGATATCCTGCTCAGCGACCGCGAGCGGCCGAGGGCTTTCTGGGTGGTTGCGGTGCTGTCGAGAGCAAGGCCGTACCACCTGAACAAACCCGCGCATAGCGAGCGGCTGAGGCCTTCCCCACTCTTCGGCTACAACCTCGAGCCACGTACTCCGTCATCACGTCCCGCACAGTTACGTCACCACGAGTCAACCACGCAGACATGGAGTACACGCGACTCGGCAAGACGGGCATCGAGGTCTCCGAGGTCTGCTTCGGGACGTGGCGATTCGGGAAGGAGTCGAGCGGCGTCGTCGAGACGACGCGCGAGGAGGCCCACGACCTCCTCGACGCCGCCGAGGAGCACGGGATCAACTTCATCGACACCGCCAACACCTACGGTGGGGGTGACAGCGAGCGCTGGATCGGGGAGTGGCTCGACGAGCGCGACCGCGAGGACTACGTGATCGCCTCGAAGGTGTACTGGAGCAACGAGAGCCGCTTTTCGGCGAATCTCTCGCCGAAGAACGTCCGGGCGGAGATCGAGGGCACCCTCGACCGGCTCGGGACCGACTACGTCGACCTCTACTACATCCACCGGTTCGACGACGGCACCGACGTCGAGCGCACGCTGGCGACGCTGAACGACCTCGTCCGCGAGGGGAAGGTCCGCGCGCTCGGCGCGAGCTCGATGGCCGCCTGGAAGCTGACGAAGGCCCTGTGGAAAGCCGACGCGCGCGACCTGCAGCCGTTCGACGTCACCCAGCCGATGTTCCACGCCGCGCGCGACGAGACGATCGAGGACTACCTCGACCTCTGTGCGGATCAGGATCTGGCAGTCTGCCCGTACTCGCCGCTCGCAGGCGGGCTGCTGACGGGGAAGTACGAGCGCGCGCCCGATGGGGAGGTCATCGCGCCGGACGACTCCCGCGGAAGCCTCTTCGAGGAGTTCGGCGAGTACTACGCCTCGAGCCGTGCGTGGGACGTCCTCGACGAGATCGAATCCGTCGCGAGCGACCTCGACGCGACGCCGGCGCAGGTCGCGCTCCGGTGGCTCATCGAGCAGCGCGAGTTCCAGTGTATCCCTATCGTCGGCGCGCGGACGCCGGACCAGCTCGCGGAGAACGCCGGCGCCGCCGAGATCTCGCTGTCGGACGCGCAGTACGAACGCATCGCGGACGCGCGGCAGGCCTGAGCGCCAGGCCGTCGCGAGTGCAAGGCGGGACGCCGGCCCGAACACGGCCGCCCCGAACACGGCCGCGCCTGCCCGGGCGACTACCTTGAAGTGCGACGGCGGCGACGCGGCGCACATGGACGCGCTACCCGACCACACGGAGCGGTTCCTCGCGGCGACCAGCCCGGAGCACACGGCCGTGCAGGAGCGGATGGCCGCCCACGCCGCGGAGCACGACTTCCCGATCATCGGCCCCGTGGCGGGCGGCGTCCTCCGGCTGCTCGCCAGGTTGACCGACGCGGAATGGGTCTTCGAGTTCGGGTCCGGCTTCGGCTACTCCGCCTCGTGGTTCCTCCGGGGCGGCGCCGACCACGTCATCTGCACCGAGTTCGACGCCGAGGAGGCCGAAACCGGCGCCGAGTTCATGCGCGAGGCCGGCGAAGCCGATCGCGTCACCTTCGAGGTCGGCGACGCGATGGAGACCGTCGAGGCGTACGAGGGCCCCTTCGACGTCGTGCTAATCGACCACCAGAAGCACCGCTACGCCGACGCCCTCGAGGCCGTCAGACCGAAGCTTGCGCCCGGCGCCGTCGTCGTCGCCGACAACGTCATGCACGGCCCCATCGACATGAGCGACCTCCTCGCCTACTTCGACGAGGGCGTCGACCTCCCGCCGGGCGACAGCGAGACGCGCGGGATCGCGGAGTACGTCGACCTCGTCCGCGCGAGCGAGGATTTCGAAACGTCAGTCCTGCCGGTCGGGTCGGGGATCACGGTGAGCGCACTGGTCGGCTGACGGAGACGGACAGTGTGAAAACGCAGCGGCGGTGGAATGCCGGAAAGACGATCTGGGGTGGGATGCCGGAGAGCGGTCTTTCTCGCCGCTGCAAGAGACAATAGCAGCCGTACGCCCTTATATAACCCCGCCTTTGAGCGACGAGATCGGTTTTGAGTAACCGAGTAACTGCTGTAGTTCCCTTTTGTGCGGGTCGGGTCGCTGACGGTTACTCGGAGCGACTTGCCGAGACGGTCTCGTCGTCGAACCACTCCGTGAGCGCGTCCTTCAGCATCTCGACGAGCAGGTTCCGTTCCCCGGTCCCCCACACGGCGAGCGTCGGGTCGATCGACCGATCGCGACCGACTGAAACCGTGACGACGGCCTGCGTGCCGTCGACGAGGAGGCGTTTGCCGTCGGGAATGTCCGTCGTTTCGGGAATCCGCGTCACGGTCTCGACGTCCGGGATGTGCGTCGCTATCGCGTCGTCGTGGCCGTCGCCGTTGCCGCCGCCGTCGCCGACGATTCGCACCTGGATACCGTCCTCGGCGGCTTCCGATAGGGTGTTGAGAAGATCCTCCGAAAGCGGCGTCCCGTCGGTCACGAGGATGATCTCCTCGGTCGCGGCCCGGACGACGTCGACGAGGCAGTCGACGACTTCCGCCCGACCCGTGACGGTTCTAACGTCCGACTCGTCGTCGTTCTCGCCCTCAAGCATGCTCAACACGGCCGTGAGCGTCGCCTCGCGATAGCGATACTCCTGTCTGAGCTTCCGGATCGCGTCCCGGGCCGGAACCGGGTCGAAGTGCTTGGGCGAGTGCTCCTCGACGTCGATCAGGTCGTTCTCGAGCAGCTCCTCCGCAGCGTCGTACACGCGGGTTCGCGGGACGTCGGCGACCTCGCTGACGCCGCGAGCGGTCGAGACCCCGTTCCGGAGCAGCGCCACGTACATCCTCGACGCGTAGGTGCTCAGTCCGAACGCCTGCAGCTGCTCGATGGCCGTCGACGACGGGCTATCGATGGGATCTGGAGTCATGCTCGAGTCTTCCTCGGATGGCAGCTACGTGGCCGCTCCGTTGCTGACGGCTGGTTCTGGCCACGCTCCCGCCGGATGAATGCGGGTAGGTCGGACGGCTGTAATAATGTTTTGTGATTAAGTGAGTCAACCTGTTTGGGCGGTTCGTGACTCCTCGAGTGACTCGACCGGAACCGCCGCACCGCTACCGGGGCGAGAAGCCTACTAAACGGATACTGCAGCCGGTGGCGGTCCCGAGCAGAGAACGGGGCTGAGGAACGCCGCGTGTGACTGTAACGACAGAAGTTACAATACCATCAACGTCTTTTATCTGGAGAGAGAAATCTCGCATAACGCGACACCAATGGGGAGCGACTGACTGGACTCAATGGAAACGAACGACGCGCACACGGAAGCGAACGGGCTGTTACAGGAGCTCGGGCTCAAGGAGTACGAAGCAAAGTGTTTCGTAGCCCTGAGTCGACTTCCGCGGGGCACGGCGAAGGACGTCAGCGAGGTCTCGGACGTCCCACGGACGCGGGTGTACGACGCGGTCCGCGTGCTGGAGTCCGAGGGACTCGTCGAGGTCCAGCACAGCAACCCGCAGCAGTTCCGGGCCGTCCCGGTCGAGGAGGCGATCGAGACGCTCCGGGACAAGTACGAATCCCGCTTCGAGACGCTCCGCAGCGACCTCACTCAGCTTCCACCGGTCCACGAGGACCGGGAGGAAACCGTCCACGAGGTCTGGTCGCTCTCCGGCCGGACGGCGATCGCGAACCGAACGACGCAGCTGCTCGACGAGGCGACCGAGGAGGTCGTTTACATCGTCGGCAACGACGAGGCACTGAACGACGAGATCCTCTCGAGCCTCAACGCGGCGACCGACAGGGGGACGACGGTCGTGATCGGAACGATCACGGAGGACCTCCAGCGCCGCTGTGCACGGGCGGTCCCGGATGCCGAGGTGTTCGTCTCCGAGCTCGACTGGCTCACGGCCACCGCGGACGAGCCGCACCCGGGCACCTCGATAAATCGGCTGCTCCTGACTGACCAGCGGTCGATCCTGGTCAGCTCCCTCGACGAGGCGAGCGACACCGAAAGCGCCGTCTACGGGACGGGGTTCACCAACGGGTTCGTCATCATCGCCAGGCGGTTGATGGCCACGGGGCTGCTGACGAGTGAGGACCCGGCCGACTCCTGAGGACGCTGGCCGCCACGGCTGCCCCCATTGGTCGCTCGTTTTCACCGTCGCCAGCGACGGCCCCCTGCAGTTGCCGGCGACGCTTCCTCCTCAGTCGTCAGCGACGGTTCTCACTCAGCTGCCGATGATGGCTCGACGCCGCGACGGTTCTCACTCAGCCGCCGACGATGGCTCGACGTCCGCGACGGCGACCGGTGCCGCTCTCGAGCGCTTCGTTCCCGGCCGAGTTCACCAACGTATTCAGCCTCCACGCCAAGTCGGGGATATGTATCTCGGAGACGAGGCCTGGCCGGACCTGGGTGAGTACTTCGAAGACGAGTCGCTGGCGCTGGTCCCCGTCGGGTCGACGGAGCAGCACGGCCCGCACCTTCCGGAAGCGACGGACCACCTCATCGCGGAGGCGTTCGCGCGGGAGGCCGCCGACCGCTGCGAGTACCTCTGCACGCCGACCGTCAACGTCGGCGTCAGCCCGCACCACCGGCAGTTCCACGGCACCATGTGGGTCGACGCGCCGGTGTTCCGCGACTACATGGAGTCGCTCACGCGCAACCTCGCGTATCACGGTATCGACCGCGTCATCTTCGTCAACGCGCACGGCGGGAACGTCGACCACCTGCGCGAGGTCGGCCGTCGCCTCCGCGACGACGAGACGCTGTACGCCATTGAATGGATGTGGGACAACTCGATCCCCGAGCTCGTCGACGAGCTGTTCGCGCAGAACGGGCCCCACGGCGGCCCCAAGGAGACCGCGATGATCCAGTACCTCCAGTCCGACCTCGTTCACGACGACCGGCTCGCGGAGGCCCGGGACGGCGGCCCGGCCAGCGTCGCCGAGGCGGACACGGTCAAGCACGGCGCGCGGACGTTCTACGACGCCGCCGACAACACCGAGAACGGCGTCCTCGGCGACCAGACCGACGCGACGGCCAAAAAGGGCGAGCAGCTGTTCGAGGCCGCGACCGACCAGCTCGTCCAGCTGGCCGACTGGCTCGACGAGCAGCCGTTCGAGGCGCTCATGCCGAAAGACCACGTCTGAGCCCGCGACCGGTCGGCGGACTACGTGCGCTGCACTCCACGGTTCAAACCCTTTTTGTATCGGCGTAGCCTCTCTCCAGGCATGTTTGGAGGCGGCGGCATGAACCCACGCAAGATGAAGCAGATGATGAAACAGATGGGCATCGACGTCACCGAGATCGATGCCAACGAGGTCGTCGTCAAGACCGACGACGAGGACCTGGTCTTCGACGCCCCGCAGGTCACGCGCATGGACGCGCAGGGCGAGATGACCTACCAGATCGTCGGCGAGCCCGAGTCCGTCGAGCCCAGCGCGGGCGGCGCCGCCGGCGCGGTCGAGGGCGCCGAGGGTGGCGAAGAGGCCGAGGCGGAGGCCGGCATTCCCGAGGACGACGTCGAGATCGTTGCCCAGCGCGCCGGCGTTCCGGGGAGTGACGCGCGCGAGGCGCTCGAAGCCGAGGACGGCGACCTCGCCGCGGCCATCGCCCGCCTGGAGTGACCGACGCGGCGTACCTCCTCGTCCACGAGGACCGGGAGTACCTGCTGGAGCCGGGCGAGGAGTTCGGCACCGACCTCGGCGTCATCGACGTCCCCGAGGACGTCGCGGCAGGTGACACGATCGAGACGCACCTCGGCACCGAGTTCGAGGTCCGCGAGCTTCGCGGCCCCGACCTGTTCGATCACCTGGAGCGCACGGGCGCGCCGATGATGCCCCGCGACGTCGGGCTCGTCATCGGCCATACCGGCGTGAAGGCCGGCGACCGCGTCCTCGACGCGGGCACGGGCACCGGCATTCTGTCGGCGTACCTCGGGCGCGTCGACGCCGAGGTCACGACCTACGAGCAGGACCCCGAGTTCGCCGAGGTCGCGCGAGAGAACATGCGCGTCGCCGGCGTCTCGGATCAGGTCGACGTACGGACCGGCGATCTCACCGAGCACGTCGACGAGCTCGCGGAGGGCGACGGCTTCGACGTGCTGACGCTCGACACCGCCAACGCCCCGGAGATCGCGGCCCGCGCGGACGAGCTGCTCGTGCCGGGCGGCTTCCTCGCCGTCTACTCGCCGTTCGTCGAGGCGACCCACGACGCGGCCGACGCGGTGACGGAGGCCGGCCTCACGGAAATCGAGACGCTGGAGACGATCCAGCGGGAGATGGACTTCTCCGACCGCGGCTCCCGCCCGTCGACCGCCGGCGTCGGCCACACGGGCTACCTGCTGTTCGCGCGTCGTCCCTGACGCGGGGTCCTTTTTAATAATCTCGACGCGGGACGACAGGTCGTCGCACTCGACCGAACAGTGGATCCCACCTAGCGGATAACGTCACCCATCCGAACGTTCTTGAGGCATCGCGCAGCAGGCCCTGTATGGTTCTCACCGACGAGGCCCGCGACGCGCTCTCGACCGCGAGCGACCTCGTCGTCGCGGACCCCGATCTCGACCTCCTCGAAGCCGTCCTCGACGTTCGGGCGGATGCGGAGCAGGACGCGGAGCAGGACGAGGAGTGGCGATTGCTGCTGTCCGACGACGTCGCTGACACGCTCGGCTACGAGTTCGTCCTGGGCACCCGCGTCGAGGAGCGTCGGCAGCGAGGTGGGCTGCTCGCTCGCCGGGTTGCGTCGCCGCCAGGGACGCTGATCGCGACCCCCGACGCGGCGTTCGCCGTCGCGGGCCCGCCCTCGTCGCGGACGTTGCTCTCGACGACCGAGACGGCGGACGCAGTCCGGGGCGCCGTCGTCGACCGCTTCGAGACGGCCCAGCCCGTCGACCTCGGCGTTCCGGATCGACGCACCCTGCTGAACGCCGCCGAGCGATCGCTGTCGACGGCGTTCGCGGCCGACCTCGACGTCGCGCTCCGGGAGACCGACCGGCTGCATCGGTCGAGCGACGTCAACGTCCTTACCCTCCTGGTCGCGCTCGGGGCGAGACACGGCCACCTGTTCGGCGTGGTCCGGACCTGGGCAGAGGAAGTCGGAATCGCCCCCCGGCAGCTGTTCAGCGACGAGAAGCGGACGCTCGTCGACGCCGACGTGATCGAGACGATCAAGCTCCCGCTCGGTAAGGGGCACCCACGGTCACGGCTCCAGCTCGTGGCCGAGGAGTTCGGCGACTGCCCGCCGGGAACCCTTACGGAACGGCTGGAAGCACGGCTTCAGGGGGAAGCCGAGGCCGGTCCTGCAGCTACGGAAGAGCGAGTGCCGGTGTGGAAACGCCAGAATCGGTCCGTCGGGCCGGACTAGCGGGAGAATTGAGCCGGACTAACGGGAGAAGGTCGTAGGGACGAGCTCGTCGCTCAGTGGTCGTCTTCGCGCCACTTGTGCTCGCACTCGGTACAGACGAAGAAGCGCGTCTCGGACTCGTCGGCCGCGCGGATCTGCTGCATGTACCAGTAGGCCTCGTCGTTGTCGCACTCGGGACACTGGGCCGTCGTCGACGGGAGGCCCTTGTCCTCGGCGTCGCTCACGTCGATGATCTCGGAGGACTCCTGGCCCGTGGTCGTGACCATCTGTGCTTCCGCCTGTTTGTCTCGACCCTTTTCGAAGCCGCAGGAGGAGCAGACCCAGTGGTCCTCCCCCTCTCCGGCTTTCATCATCGATCCGCACTCGTCGCAGAACTCCATAGAGAACCCAGCGGATACCGATATTTAAACGACGGGGTTCCGGGGGCAACCCGGACTACTGTGCCGACGGCTCGTCTACGCTCGCTCGGTGATCTCCAGGCAGTCCCCCCAGTGAAAGCCGGCAGTCCGGAGGGAGTCCAGAAGTACCTTGTCGGCCGACGAGAAACGTGTCGGTAATGGTGCTTTCTCGGCTTTTTTCTCCGATCGCCGACACCGACAGACGGGTGATCGTCCTCGCGCTCGCCCGGATGGTCGGCGCGCTCGGCAACTCGTTCCTCGTCGTCGTGCTGCCGCTGTACATCGCCAGCGAGGTCGTGGATGTCGACGCCCTCCTCGGCTCGACGGTCGGCGTCGCCGGGATCGGGATGACGGTGACGGAACCACTCCTCATCGGCTTCGTCCTCTCGCTGTTCGGGTTCCTCAACAGTCTCTCACAACCGTTCACCGGTCGCCTCTCGGACCGCACGGGGAGCCGGAAGCCGTTCATCCTCGCCGGGGTGCTCCTGCTCGGGACCGCCTCGGGGCTGTACGCGTTCGCGACCGAGTACTGGATGCTCGTCCTGTTGCGCGCGATCCAGGGGCTCGGGGCGGCGCTCACGATCCCCGCGACCGTCGCGCTGGTCAACGAGTACGCCACCTCGGGCAGCGAACGCGGCGGCAACTTCGGCGTGTACAACACGTTCCGGTTGATCGGCTTCGGGCTCGGCCCGATCATCGCCGGCGCGGCTGTCGAAGCGGGCCCGTACGACCTCGGCTGGCTCGGCATCGACCTCGTGATCTCCGGTTTCGACGCCGCGTTCATCGTCGCCTTCGTCGGCGCGTACCTCTCGCTCGGGCTGGTGTACCTGTTCGTCCACGACGCCGCGGAGGCGAGCGAGGCCGGCGAGGACCTCTCGATCCGGATCCGCGGCGACGAGAGCCTCCTCGACCCGGTGTTCGCGCTCGGGCTCGCCACCATCGCGATGGGGATCTGCATCGCGCTGTACGCGACGCTGCAGAACCAGATCAACGTCAGGCTCGACCAGGCGCCGATCTGGTTCGGCGCGCAGTTCTCGGCGGTCACCCTCGCGAACGTCTTCCTCCAGATCCCCGTCGGGCGCGCGTGTGACCGGTTCGGCCGCCGCCCGTTCCTGCTCTCGGGCTTCGTGCTGCTCATTCCCGCAACCCTGTTCCAGGGCATCGTGACGACGCCCGTAACGATGCTTGCCGTGCGGATCCTCCAGGGCGTTTCCGTCGCGTTCGTCTTCGCGCCGTCGCTGGCGCTGGCCGGCGACATCGCTCGCGAGGGCGAGTCCGGGTCGACGCTCTCCGTGCTGACGATGGGCTTCGGCTTCGGCATCGCGCTCGGCCCGCTCGTCTCCGGTTGGCTCGTCGCCTACGGCTTCCTCGTCCCGTTCGCGGTTGGCGCTGGGCTCGCCGCGGTCGCGCTGCTGGCCGTGATCACGCAGGTGTACGAGACGCACGACGTTCGCGATAAGGACCTGGCCGTCGACGCCGATGCCGACGCCGCGGAGTAGATCGGAGAAGGAGTTCCGTCGACCCAGCCAGTAGTCGGCGACTATCGCGCCTTCTTCGTCTGCAGACCGGAGATGTACGCTGCCAGGTCCGTCGTCGAGACGATGCCGATGACACCCTCCTCGTCGTCGACGACCGGGAGGTGATGGATGCCGTGGTCGATCATCTTCTCGGCGGCCTCGGCGATGCTGTCCTGTGCCGACGCGGTCGTCACGTCGGTCGACATGTATCGCTCGACCTTCGTCTCCGCCTTCGGCTTGCTCGCAGCCACGATCTTCACGAAGTCCGTCGTCGTCAGGATGCCTTCGAGGTTGCCGTCGTCGTCGACGACGATCAGCGATCCGACGCCGTTGTCCAGCAGCTTGTTCGCAGCCGGCTCGACGTACGTGTCCGCCGTCACCGTGATCGGGTCGGAGGTCATTACCCGCGCAACGAGAATATCGTCCATGTGGTATGGTGGCAGTGGCCGACTAAAAGGGTGTTGCCACCAGCGAACCGCTAACACTCGGGTCGGTCGGGTGCCGAGTCGAAGACGCGGTTTGCCACGTTCGGCGACTCTGGAGCCGCTCTTCGTCGGTCCTGATTCGACGTTCCGATACTGGATAACGGCTCGTGAGAGGGTATCGGGCGCTCCTATTTATAAATAAGACGGGCCCTCGCGCTACTCGAAGTCGGCCTCGCGGTCCTCGAGGAACGCCTCCATCCCCTCTCGCTGGTCGTGGGTGCCGAAGAGCCCGGACCAGGCGCGGCGCTCGAAGGCGAGACCGGCCTGCTGAGGCTGCTCGTGGACCATGTTCATCGCCTCCTTGGCGGTGCTCAGGGCGAACCGCGGCTTCGCGGCCAGCTCGGCGGCCAGCTCCGCGACGTGGTCGTCGATCCGGTCGTGGGCGACGACCTCGCCGACGAGGCCGATCTCGTTGGCGTCGGTCGCGTCGACGCGGTCACCGAAGAAGATGAGCCGGCGGGCGGTCTCGTCGCCGACGAGCCGCGAGAGGCGCTGGGAGCCGCCCCAGCCCGGGACGATCCCCAGGTCGATCTCGGTCTGCCCGATGATGGCGTTCTCGGAGGCGACCCGGAGGTCACACGCGAGCGCGAGCTCGCAACCGCCGCCGAAGGCGTAGCCGTTGATGGCGGCGATGACCGGCGCCGGGAACGCCTCGAGTCGGTCCGCGACCTCGTGGCCGAGCTCGGCGTACGCCTGCGCTTCTGGCGTGGACAGGTCCTTCATGTAGGAGATGTCCGCACCGGCGATGAACGCCTCCTCGCCGGCGCCGGTCAGCACCAGCACGCGGGCCTCGGCCTCCTCGGCTTCGGTGAGGGCCTCGCGGATCGCCTCAAGCGTCGTCACGTTGAGCGAGTTGAGCTTCTCCGGGCGGTCGATGGTAAGCGTCGCGACGCCGTCGTCGTCAATGTCCAGTGAGATGGTTTCCCACGTCATGCCCTGACCGTTCGGCGGCATCCTCAAAATCGTTCCCCAACGGAGCGGCGACCGTCGCCGCGCTCCGGGATACCCAGCTGCCGATTCGGAACGCCCTTTACCGGGGTTCCTGTATCACGCCGTATGGATCTGTCGGAGGAGGAACGAGAGCGACTGGCCGACGTCGTCCGCCTGCAGCCGACGAAGAACTCGGAGCTGCAGGACGCCTGGGACATGGAGAGCGGCAGCGAGGTGCACGGCTACCTCCAGTCGCACCTGAAGGATTACTACTTCCGCGACGACAACAGCCTCATCCGCGCGACGGCCGAGGCGGCCGACCTCGTCGACGTCGAGCCCGGCATCGAGAGCGGCGAGGGCGGCGAGGAGGGCGGCGTCCCGAGCGTCGTCCGCGTCCCCGAGCTGGAAGCGCAGGTGTTCGAGGTCCTCGCCGGCCCGGACGAACGCTCCGAGTCCGTCGTCAGCGTACTCAACAAGGTCCGGGAGCAGTTCGACGTCGACCCGGAGGCCGAAGACGTCAGAAGCGCGCTCCAGAGCCTCCGTCGAAAGGGCGTCGTCGAGATCGAGTATCGGACCGTTCCGACGTTCCGGCTGGCCGTCGCCCGCGACGAGGTCGACGTCGAAGTGAGCGAGTAGGTCGACGTCGAAGTGAGCGGGGAGCTGGTCGCGTGCATCGTTTTTAAAAGATCCGGGAATCGCCGTCAGCAGCGAGCTTTCCTTACGATTCCAGGTTCTCGGGCGAGGCGCCCTTGCCGAACTCGGCGGGGTCCTCCCAGGCATCCCGGCCCGAGACGGTCATCTGCGGGAACGGGAAGGAGATACCCTCCTCGTCGAACCGCTTCTTGACCGCTTCCACGTACTCGGCGCGCGTTTTCACGAAGTCGGCCCGCGACGGGTTTTCGATCCAGATGCGGGACTGGAGGCCCACGTAGGAATCGGCCAGCTCCGTCAGGCGAACCGACGGCGCGGGGTCGCCGAGGATACCGTCGTGCTTCTCGGCCTCCTCGATGATGACGTTCGTTGCCTGGTCGATGTCGTCGTCGTAGTCGATGCCGAAGACGAACTTCAGGCGGAGCTGGTCCTTGTCGACCGGGTTCTTCACCACGCTGCTCGTCAGCTCGTGGTTCGGGACGGTGAGCAGCTCGTTGTCGAACGTCCGCACGCGCGTCACGCGCAGCGAGATGTCCTCGACGATGCCCGAGTGGTCGCCCCACTCGATCCAGTCACCGATGCGGAACGGCTTGTCCGTGTAGATGAACACGCCGGAGACGAAGTTCTTGATGATGTCCTGCATCGCGAAGCCGATGGCGAGCGTGGCGGCGGCCGCGATCGTCGCGAGCGACTGCAGGAAGTTGCCGAACCCTGCCAGGCCGAAGCCGACGCTAACCCCGGCGAACAGCACGACGAACGTCGCCAGCTTGTTCAGCGGACGGCGTGCGTGAGCGTCGAGGCCCCGCTTGTCCAGCATCGAGTTGACGAGCGGGTTGAGAACCGCCTTGTTCAGCACGTAGAAGACGGCGACAACGAGCAGGAAGACGCACGCCGAGACGACGATCGAGGCGAGGCCAGCACCGAGGAACGGCGCCAGCGCTCTCTCGGCCGGGGCGAACTGTGCGACCGGCGTCGCGGACCCTCCGATTCCGGCCATTAGTGCAGTACTGCGGTGTTCCCTCGGGTTTCGACCAGCTCTGCGTCGACCATGTCGGCCAGCTCCTCGGCCAATGCCTCCGTCGACGTGCCGGCGCGTGCCGAACGGAGGAACTTCACCTTCACCAGACGCCGATCGTCCAGCTGGTCGTCGAGTTCGTCGACGACCGACTCGATACCGCTCTTGCCAACCCAGACCGTCACGTCGACGTCGTGGGCCTCCTGTCGGAGTGTCTGATCGGTCATGCAAAGACGAACAACCCCCGAGACATTGAAGCTTGAGGTACGCGGCCGTCGCCAGCGCGTCAGGCGCCGGACGTCGCGTCCGACTCCTCGCCCTCCGAATCCCCGAACGGGTAGCGGTGTGTTGCGCCACAGGAGAGACAGCGGACCACGACGTGACCGGGCTGCGTCCGGACACGCGCGGTGACGCCCGGGCGGAGATACACGTCGCAGTCGTCGCACGTTTTGCGGGCAAACTCGCGCGGGAGACCGGTGCGGTGGCGCTCGGCGATCCGCCGCGCGAGGTGCACGTACTCCCGGGACCGGTCGGGCTCGCCCTCGACGACGGCCTCGCGGGCGAGGGTCAGCAACCGGTCGATTCGCTCCTCCGGGATTCCCATGGAGGTAGGCGGGCGCCGCGGGCCAAAGGTATTGCGAAGCGGGCGACGCGACTACAGGTCCGGATCAAAAGTCGAAATACCGAAGTCGAAAACGCGGGGGCAGCCGGAGCCTCAGTCTTCGAGCGCCTGCGCGATGCGCTGGAGCTGGCGGGTCGCGTCGCGGACCTCGTCGCGGAGCTGGCGCACTTCGCGCACGAGCTCCTCGTTGCCGACGCTCTCGCCGCCTTCCTCGCCGGGGCGACCGCCGGGACCGCCGGGACCGCCAGGACCGCCGCCCATCCCCGGCGGGCCGCCACCGCCGCCGCCGCCCATCATGCCGGACATCATCTGCGCGAAGGGGTTACCGCCGCCACCGCCGCCACCCATGCCGGGCGGGCCGCCACCGCCACCCATCATCTCCTCGGGGCTGGGGCGCTCGCCCTCGCCTTCCTCGCGTTCCTGCTCTCGTCGCTCGCGGATCTCCTCGACCCGCTCGCGGAAGGACTTCTCCTCCCCGTCGCCTTCCTCGCCGTTCTCGCCGGAGTCGGCTTGCTCGTCGTCAGCCATACATCGCGGTAGTGCGCCACACCCGAAAAGGGTTGTTCCTCGTGTCGGCCAGTCGCCCGCCATTCGCCGGGAGGGTGAACCGAGCCGACCCGCCAGCGTTCTTAAGGGTCCGCCGGGAGCAACGTCGGACATGTCCGAGTGGGACGCGGAGTACGTGATCACGCACGTCAGGTACGTCGGCCACCACATCGAGAACGTCCGTCGGTGGCGCATCGAGAACGGGCACCTCGTCGACCCCGTCGAGGTCTCCCGTGAGATCGTGGCGCAGGACCTGGAGATCGGGCTGACGTACCGGACGGCGATTCAGGAGGACGACGAGTGGATCCCGGGCGACCGGGTGACGGCCTTCGACATCGACGGCGACCGCTACCTGCGGACGAAAGCGGGCGACAACCCCGCGGACAACCTCGGCGGCCTCCCGGAGTTCTGAGGGCGTCGCTGGCGCCGGCACACCTTCACTGGCGGCGGCATTCTGTCGCTGTCGATAGCGCTTGAGGCGCTTGCGACGGTGCGTGACCGCCCCTACTCGTGGCCGGACACCGGCACCGGCTCGTAGGGCTCCTCGAGGTACTCGACGTCGGAGTCGCTCAGGTCGATGTCGAGCGCCTCGACGGCGTCCTCGAGGTGCTCGACGCTGGTGGTGCCGACGATCGGCGCGTCGACCCAGTCCTTGTGGAACAGCCACGCGAGGGCGATCTGGGCCATCTCGACGCCTTTCTCGGCGGCGAGCTCCTCGACGCGCCGGTTGATCGACCGGCCGCCGCCCTCGCGGTAGGGGTGATCGTACATGTGCTCTTCCGTCTGGCCCCGTAGCGTCGCGTCTATCTCCTCGTCCGGGCGCGTGAGGTAGCCGCGGGCGAGGGGGCTCCAGGGCATGACGCCGACGTTCTCCTGCTCGCAGAAGGGGAGCATCTCGCGCTCCTCCTCACGATAGACGAGGTTGTAGTGGTTCTGCATCGTGACGAACCGCTCCAGCCCCAGCTCGTCGCTGGTGTGGAGCATGTCCTGAAACTGGTGGGTCCACATCGACGAGGCGCCGACGTACCGGACCTTGTTGCGACGGACGGCGTCGTCGAGCGCGCGAAGCGTCGTCTCCGGCGGCGTGTCGTAGTCGTAGCGGTGGATCTGGTAGAGGTCGACCGTGTCCATGCCGAGCCGGTCGAGGCTCGCCTCCAGCTCCTGCTCGATCGCCTTCCGGGAGAGACCGCTTGAGTGTGGGTTCCCCTCGTCCATCTGGTGGAACACTTTCGTGGCGACGACGGTCTCCTCACGGTGCCCCTCCAGCGCTTCGCCGAGCACGCGCTCGGACTCGCCGTTCGAGTACATGTTGGCGGTGTCGAAGAAGTTGATCCCGAGATCGAGCGCGCGGTCGACGAGCTCTTTCCCCTCCTCCTCGTCGAGAACCCACTCGCGCCAGTCCGAGTCGCCGAAGCTCATGCAGCCGAGGCAGATCTTCGAAACTTCCATGCCGGTGTCACCGAGGGTCGTGTACTCCATGGGAGGGGTGTCGGTGTCGGGTGGCAAAAAGGTCCCTTCCGCGGCGAAGAACTGGGCGATCTTTTAAACGCGGCGTCTCAGTTCCCCTGAATCGCGTCGATCACCATCGCGGCGGCGACGACAGGCTCCGTGGGCACGTCACTCCCGTCGTCGATGCTGATCACGTATTTGTCCTTGAGCGAGAGCTTGCCGCCGATGGTCCCCACGTGTCCGCCGTCGGCGTCGGCGATCTCGTACCTGTGCGGAATCAGCTCCCCGAGCGGGAGGGTGTTTCGCGCGAGCGTCGTGAGCGCGCCCCGCGAAGTTATCGTTGCGATGACCGACTCGCTCTCCGCGTCCCGGACGCGCCAGCTGTCCTTGAAGATGGAGTAGTCGTTGTCGAGCACGACGACGTCCTCCCCCGTCACGGCGTCCGAGATCACGTAGTTGCCGGCGACGTCGATGATACCGCCAGCGTTCACCTCGAACACCTCGTTGCCGTCGCCGTCGACGAACGGGAACTGCTCTTTCAGTTTAAACAGCTTCTGCTTCCCCCGGAGAACGACCTCGTCGTCCTCGTCGTAGGCGGCGTACTTGTTCCGGACCAGCGACTGGACGACGGTGTACGTGTCGTCGTCGAGCGTGATCGCTTCGAACCCGTGTTCGGGCATAGGGCAGGATCTCTCGGGTCCATGCTTGAAGCTTTTTTATTCCACCCTTAATCGGTGGAAAATACCCTGGTTCGCGCGGCGTCGCGTTCGAACCACAACCCTCAACTCGCCGTTTCACCTGGTATCCGACGTGCCGAAGTGTGACTACTGCGGGGAGACGTTCGACGACGACGACGCCCACGACGAGCACCTGCTGGCGACGCATCGCGACGAGCTCGGCCGGATCGACAGACGCCGCCTCGACCTCGCCGGCGACGACGAGGGGGAGGAGGGCGTCTCGGCCGGCATCGTCATGCTCGGCGCCGTCATGGCGCTCGCGCTGATCGCCGTCGGCGTCGCGATGTACCTGACGAGCGGCAGCGACGGGGGCGGAGCCGACGGGCCCACGAACGTGGGCGGCGTCCATTACCACGGGACGATGGACGTCGTTATCGACGGCGAGTCGGTCGACTTCTCACAGCCGAAGTACCAGTACAGCAACACCGGCGAGGACGCCTTCCACTACGAGGCCGGCGACGGATCGCAGTGGCACGTCCACGCCAACCGCGTCACGCTCGCGTACGCGATGGACAGCCTGGGCATCCCGGTCAACGCGACGAGCGTCACCTACGAGGGGACGACCTACCGCGACGGCGACGCCAACACCACCGTCACCATCACGGTCAACGGCGAGCCGGTGACGCCGAGCGAGTACGTCCTGCAGGAGGGCGACCACGTCCGGATCGTCGTCGAGCAGTCCTGAGCCCGTCCTCCCGTGCCCACCTTTAAGTAGCGCCCCGTCGACCCCGACGTATTTGGGGCCTCCCGTCGACGACGTGGTATGACCGTCTGGCTGCTCGGCGACCAGCTGTACCCCGAGGCCGACGTCCTCGAATCCGCCGACCGCGTGCTATTCGTCGAGGCCCGCGAGGTCGGCGACCGGAAGCCGTACCACCCGCAGAAGCTAACGTACCTCTTCTCGGCGATGCGGCACGCCCGAGACGACCTCCGCGACCAGGGGTACGAGGTCGAGTACGTCGAGTCCGACACGTTCGGCGAGGGGCTCGACGAGTACTTCGCGGCCGAGCCCGGCGACGACCTCGTGATGCAGCGCCCGCCGAGCCACGGCGTCCCCGAACGCTTTCGGGAACTCGTCACCGCCCGGGGCGGGTCGCTCTCGTTCGTCCCCGACGGCCGGTTCGTCACGACGCCAGCCGAGTGGGACGAGTGGGCCGACGAGAACGGGGGTAGCGAGGGAGACGACGCGAACCCCTCCTACCGCCAGGAGGACTGGTACCGCCACGTGCGCCGGCAAACCGGCGTCCTGATGGACGACGGCGACCCCGTCGGCGGCGAGTGGAACTACGACGACCAGAACCGGGAGACGCCGCCCGACGACTGGACGCCACCGTCGCGCGCGACGTTCGAGGCGGACGCGATCACCCGGGAGGTTGCCGAGGAGGTCGCCGAGCGATACGGCGACCACTGGGGCGCGCAGGAGCCGCCCGACGGGTTCGACTGGCCCGTCACGCGCGAGCAGGCGCTCGCGGCGCTGGACCACTTCGTCGAGCACCGGCTCGGCGCGTTCGGGCCGTATCAGGACGCGATGGTCGAAGGGGAGTGGGCGCTGTCGCATTCGCTGCTCTCGCCGGCGGTCAACCTCGGACTCCTGCATCCGATGGAGGCCGTCGAGGCCGCCGAGGCCGCCTACGAGGCCGGCGACGCGCCGCTCAACAGCGTGGAGGGGTTTATCAGGCAGCTGATCGGCTGGCGGGAGTTCATGCGCCACGCCTACCGCGAGGCGATGCCGGGCCTGGCCGAGGCGAACCAGCTCGGGCAGGAGCGCGACCTGCCGCCCGCTTACTGGGACGGCGACACCGACATGACCTGCCTCTCCGAGGCCGTCGGCCACGTCCACGACCGCGGGTACGCCCACCACATCGAGCGCCTGATGGTGCTCGCGAACTTCGCGCTCGTCTACGGCGCCGACCCCCAGGAACTCAACGACTGGTTCCACCTCGGCTTCCTCGACGCGTACCACTGGGTGACGACGCCGAACGTCGTCGGCATGGGGACGTTCGCCTCCGACGTCGTCTCCTCGAAGCCGTACGCGTCCTCGGGAAGCTACGTCAACCGGATGAGCGACTACTGTGCGTCCTGTCCGTACGCCGTCTCCCGGACGACGGGCGAGGGGGCCTGCCCGTTCAACGCGCTCTACTGGGACTTCCTCGCCGAGCACGAGGAGACGCTGCGCGGGACCGGCCGGATGGGGCTGATGTACTCACACCTCGACGACAAGGACGACGACGAGCTAGCCGCGATCAGGGAACGCGCCAACGAGGTGCGCGAGCTGGCCGCGAGTGGGGAGCTGTAGACCAATGCCCGGCACGGACGTCGAGATCCGCGAGGCGACGAGCGACGACGCAGAGCGTCTCGCGGGGGTCTACCGTAGCGCGTACGCCCACAACCGGAAAATCGGGTTTCCGGCAAGCGCCGAATCGGCGACGCGGTCGGAGGTCGTCGAATGGATCACGGCTCACACGGTCTTCGTCGCCGTGGCCGAAAGCGCCGTCGTCGGCGGCGTGCGGTTAACTGAACCGGAGCCGGCCCGTGGCAAGATCAGTCGCTTCGGCGTCCACGAGGACTGGAAGGGGCGGGGCATCGGCGGCGAGCTGCTGGCGCACGTCGAAGAGGTCTGTCGTAACCGTGGGTACGACTCCGTCCGACTCACGACCCCCGGCGACCATCCGTTTCTACCGGGTTTCTATCGCTCCCGTGGATACGAGAAAACCGGGGACTACCCGCTCGACTACCGGGACTACGACGAGATCGTGATGGCGAAGCAACTGTGAGACGCGTCGCTATCGACCTGCGAGACGCGATAAAAGGTGCCGGGTGGGCCTACAGGCGCGTCAGGTTCTTGGCGCGCGGGCCCTTGTCGGCCTGCTCGATCTCGAATTCAACTTCCTGTCCCTCCTCGAGGTCCGGGCCGCCGATGTCTTCCATGTGGAAGAAAACGTCCTCATCCGCTTCCTCGGTCTCGATAAAGCCGTAGCCTCCTGTGTCGTTGAAGAAGGCAACCGTTCCTGTCGCCATCGCGTCTCCAAAGACACCCAACGCGGAAATAAACGTTTGGGGAGCGGTCGCCGACCGCTGGCGACCGCCACAGCGAACGATAGGGCGCAACCTCCAAGATAGAAACGCAGTTCAGGTTTGGATTCCGAAGTACATCCGCGTTTGAGTTCTCGTTTAAAGGCACAACCGCCATCAATGAGGAGCCCGTAGTATACAATAACATGAGCACCCAGCGAGCGCATCTCGAGATCCGGGGAATGTCCTGCGCGACCTGCTCCGGGACGGTGCAGGAGGCGCTGACGGCCCTCGACGGCGTCGAGGAGGCGAGCGTCAACTTCGCCACCGACGAGGGCACCGTGACGTACGACCCGGAAGCGGTCTCCCTGGGCGAGATCTACGCGGCGATCGAGGACGCGGGCTACGAGCCGGTGTCCGAGTCGGCGTCGGTGACGGTGATGGGGATGACCTGCGCGACCTGCGCGGAGACGACCGAGCGCGCGGTCGCCGACGTCCCCGGCGTCGTCGAGGTCGACGTCAACGCGGCCAGCGAGGAGGCGCGGGTCGAGTACAACCCGATGGACGCCGACCTCGAGGCCGTCTACGACGCCATCGAGGCCGCCGGCTACGAACCGGTGCGCGAGGAGGACGGTGACGCCGGCGCCCGCGAGAGCGCTGTCGACGCCGAGCTGCGTCGCCAGCGACGGCTCGTCGTCGGCGGCGGGCTCCTGACGCTCCCGTTCTGGGCGCTGATGGGGAGCATGGTCGGCCTCTACTCGGTCCCCGAGACCGTCGCCGGCGTCCGGATCGGCTGGTTCGAGTTCGCCATCGCGACGCTGCTGATGGCGACGCTCGGCAAGGAGTTCCTCGTCAGCGCCGGCCGCGCGTTCCTGAACAGCCGCGACGTCAACATGGACACGCTGGTCGCGGTCGGCTCCTCGGCCGGGTACCTCTACTCGACGGTCGTGCTCTTCGGGCTGCTCTCGGTCGGCAGCGGCCTCTACTTCGAGGCGGTCGCGTTCATCCTCTGGTTCATCACCGTCGGCAACTGGCTGGAGGCGCGCTCGAAGGCGACCGCCAGCGACGCGCTCCGCTCGTTGCTCGAGCGCGAGGCCGAGGAGGCGACCCTCGTCGAGGACGGCGAGGAGCGCACCGTCCCGCTCTCCGAGGTCGAAGTGGGCGACGTGATGAAGGTCCGCCCGGGCGAGAAGGTCCCGACCGACGGCGTCGTCGTCGACGGCGAATCCGCGGTCGACGAGTCGATGATCACCGGCGAATCGGTCCCGGTCGAGAAGGAGCCGGGCGACGAGGTCGTCGGCTCGACGGTCAACGAGAACGGCGTCCTGCTCGTCGAGGCGACGAAGGTCGGGGAGGACACCGCCATCCAGCAGATCGTCGACCGCGTGCGCGAGGCGCAGTCGCGCCAGCCGGACATCCAGCGCCTCGTCGACAAGGTCTCCGGCGTCTTCGTCCCGCTCGTCCTGCTCAACGCGACGGTCTGGGCAGTCCTCTGGTTCCTCTTCCCCGAGCAACTGACCGCGGTCGCAAACGCCCTCCCGCTCTGGGAGCCGGTCGGCGGCGGCCCCGTCGCCGCTGGCGTCCCCGTGCTGGAGTTCTCGATCATCGTCTTCGCCTCCGCGGTCCTCATCGCGTGCCCGTGCGCGCTCGGCCTCGCGACGCCCGCGGCGACGATGGTCGGCTCCACCATCGCCGCGACCTCCGGCATCCTATTTAAAGGCGCGGACGTCCTCGAGCGCGTCCGCGACGTCGACGTCGTCGTCTTCGACAAGACGGGGACGCTGACGCACGGCGAAATGGAGCTGACGGACGTCGAGGTCGTTGCGGGCGACGGGCACGCTGTGGACGGCGGCGTCCCGACGGAAGCCACCGACGGCGGCGTTGCGACCGCGCCGGACGCCCAGGGCCCCGAAGCCGACGACGACGACCAGCCCGCAGCGACGGAGGAACTCGTCCTGCAGGCTGCCGCGAGCGCGGAGGGCGACAGCGAGCACCCGCTCGGCGAGGCCATCGTCGAGGGGGCCGCGGAGCGCGGCGTCGACGTTCTCGACACCGAGTCCTTCGAGAACGTCCCGGGCCACGGCGTCCGGGCGACGACCGAGCTCGGCGAGGTCCTCGTCGGCAACCGGAAGCTCCTCCGGGACAACGACGTCGACCCGGGCCCCGCCGCCGAGGCGATGGAGCGGCTCGAACGCGAGGGGAAGACCGCGATGCTCGTCGTCGTCGACGGTCGGCTCGTCGGCGTCGTCGCCTGCGCGGACACGGTCCGCGAGAGCGCTCGCGAGACCGTGCAGGCGTTCCGTGAGCGCGGCATCGCGGTCCAGCTCCTCACCGGCGACAACGAGCGGACCGCGCGCGCGGTCGCCGAGGAGGTGGGCATCGACCCCGAGAACGTCCGCGCGGAGGTGCTCCCGGACGACAAGGCGGACGTCGTCGACGAGATCCAGGCCGACGGCACGCGGGCGGTGATGGTCGGTGACGGCGTCAACGACGCCCCGGCACTGACGACGGCCCACGTCGGCATCGCCATCGGCTCCGGCACGGACGTCGCCATCGAGTCCGCGGACGTGACCCTGATGCGGGACGACCCCGCGGACGCGCTGAAGGCGCTCCGGATCTCGGACGCCACCATCGCGAAGGTCCGCCAGAACCTGTTCTGGGCGCTCGCGTACAACGCGACGCTCATCCCCGTCGCCTCGCTCGGCCTCTTAAACCCGGCGCTCGCGGGGCTGGCGATGTCGATGTCGTCGGTCTCGGTCGTCACGAACAGCCTCACGTTCCGCCGCTGGGACCCGAACGAGGAGTACCACCCGGCCGTCCTCCGGCCGGTCTACCGGCTGCTCGAATAACCCGCGTTCCGGCTGCTCTTTTTAAACGGATCCGTCGCCGGCGACGAGCCGGCACTCCATGCCGTCGACCGTGACGGCGTCCGTCGCCTCGTCGACGTCGTAGCCCGCGCTCCGCAGTCGCTCGCGGGTGGCAGCCAGCGCCTCGGCGCTCGGGAGGCGGATCTCGAACCAGTCCAGCCCACGGCCGCGCTGGGGTTCGGTCCGGTCGTTCCAGGTGTTGAGCCCGACGTGGTGGTGGTAGTCGCCCGCGGCGACGAACGTCGCGGACTCGTTCCACGTCTGGCGGACGCGCATCCCGATACCGTCGACGAACAGTGACTGAGCCGCCGGGAGGTCGGTCACTTCGAGGTGGACGTGCCCGACGGTCGTGGCAGCTGGGACGCCCTCCGCCGCTGTCGCGTCGGCTCGGCTCGCGTGCGCCCGGAGGTCGGCCAGGTCCAGCGGCCGGCTGTCGATGGCGACCTCGCCGTCTCCCTCCTGCCACTCGGACCTGGGGGTGTCACAGTACACCTCGACGCCGTTGCCCTCGGGGTCGCGGAGGTAGAGCGCCTCGCTGACGAGGTGGTCGGAGGCCCCCGTCAGGGTGGCCGTCGCCTCGATGCGCTCGAGGGCGACGCCGAGCGCCTCGCGCGAGGGGACCAGAAACGCCGTGTGAAACAGGCCGGCCTCCTCGCGGGTCCGCGCGGGCGCGTCCGGCGCCGCGGAAAGCACTAGCAGGGGTTCCTCGCCGGCCCCCAGCACGACCCGGTCAGCGGACTCGCGCAGGCGACGGAGTCCGACCACCGTCTCGTAGAACGTCGCTACCGTCTCGAGGTCGGCGACGCGTAGCGATACCCGGCCGATCGCCGTCGACGGCGGGATCCCGTCGGTTTCTCCCATATTGAAATACAGGCAGCAGGCTGCCTTGAGGTTACCCCCTGCAGCGCGCCCGCCGCTAGCCGGGCCACGGCCGGCCGTCCCCTCAGGCCCCCTCCTCCAGCTGGTCGTACCGCGCTTCGAAGTTTGCGAGACAGGAGCCACAGCAGAAGTGGTAGCGAGTGCCGTCGATGCGGGCGGTCTCGCCCTCGCTCCCGACGGTGTTCCCGCACTCGACGCAGTCGATGGCGAGCTCCGCGTCGCCGAGCGAGGGCGTCCACTCGTGGCTGGCCAGCATCGTGACCGCGACGTCCTCGACGGCGTCCAGCCCGACCGTCTCCGCGAGGAAGGGACGGATCTCGCCCTCGACCGTGGTTGTGAACCGGATCGTGCCGTCGGCCGCGACGAACACGTGGTCCACGCGGTCGGAGGCGACCAGGGCCGCTCGGCACTCCTCGACCGCGTCGGCGGCGTCGGTGCTGACGGTCAGCGTGACGAGCGCCTCGATCCCCTCGGAGACGGTCTCGTCGTCGATACGGACCGAGAACCCCTCGATGACGCCGATCTCCTCGAGACGGTCGACGCGGTCGGAGACGGCCGGCGCCGAGAGGTCGACCTGGTCGGCGATGTCGCTGTATGGGCGGCGGGCGTCCTCCAGGAGCAACCGCAGGATCTCGCGGTCCACGTCGTCGAGCGTTCGCATGGCCGGACGTTGCGCTGCATCCGTTAAGTCGTCTCGGGTCGACCACAGGGGAGCGGTATCCGGCGTTCAGTCGGCGGCGTCGACGAGCGCGTCGAGCCGGTCGCGGATCCAGTCCATTTCGTCCTCAGTGACGGCGTGGCCGGCGTCCGCGTAAATCCGCTCGGTGACGTCGGCTCCGTGTTCTCCCAGTATCGCCGTCGTTTCCCGGACCGCGTCGCGGCTGACGTGCGGGTCCGTCTCGTCGCAGCCGACCAGCGCGGGCGTGCCGGCGAGCGATCCGCTGTCAGCGGGGCCGGTTCCGATCCGTGCGTCGATACCACCATCGCCGCCGCGGGCGCCGTCGCCGGCTGCACCAGTCCCCGGAACCGCACCGGAGAGGACCCCCAGGCCGCCGTATCGGTGGCGGTTCCGAATGGCGTACTCGGCGGCGACGCAGGCGCCCTGCGAGAACCCGACGAGGACGGTGCGCTCGGGCGGCACCCCGGCGTCACTCGCGCGGTCCAGCGCGTGCCGGACGCAGTCGACGGCCGAGGAGAGGTGCGGCTCGTTGGCCTCGACGGGCGCGTCGAACGCGCGCGGGTACCAGCTGCCGTGGTACGCCGCGGGCGCGAGGAACGTGACCCCGTGGCGGTAGAAGTCGCTGGCGACGCCGCGGACGAACCCCTCAGGCGTCGCTCCCCGGCCGTGGAGGAGGACGACCGCCGCCTCGGCCGCCATCGCCGGCGCGCCCGCGGTGACGAAGCGCTCGCCGCCGTGGGGCCCCGTGACGTCGGTCATCGTTCCCGCGGTCGCGTCGGTCGCGTCGGTCGTGTCGGGCGCATCGGGCGCCCCGTCGGGCCCTGGCGTGTCCTCAGTCATGGTCCGTCCCGTACGGCAGTTCGAGGTCGGGCAGCTGGCTCTCGATCAGCTCGCGGTCGGGTTCGAAGGTGTCCGGCAGGTACAGCGACTCGCCGAGCGCGTCGACCGACTCCACGCCGGCGAGCCCCGGTTCGGTCGTCGCCAGCTCGAAGAGGATCCCGCCGGGGTCACGGGCGTACAGTGAGTGGAACAGGTGCCGGTCCTTCACGTCGGACACGTCGAAGCCGCGCTCGTCGAATTCCTCGCGCCAGGCCAGCAGCGCGTTCTGGTCGTCCGCCCTGAGGGCGACGTGGTGGATGGTGCCCGGGCCCTCCCGCCCGAACCCCTCGTCGCGGTCGACGACGTCGACGACGGCGTCACCGCCGATACCACGGTCGTCGCTCGCCGCCTTCGCGTACCGAACGCGGTCGCCCGCGCCGTCGACGTGCTCGAACCCGAGCAGCGCCAGCGCGCTCGCCGTCGCGTACGGGTTGACCGGCAACAGCGTCACGCCCCGGATCCGGCGGATCGCCGCGCGTTCGGGGACGAGCTCGGTCCAGGGCGTCGGCCCGCCCGCGGCGTCGGGCTGTCCGGTACCCGCATCGGCGACGGCGACGAGCTCCAGCGGCGTCCCGGCGGGATCCGAGAAGGTGAGCAGGTCCTCGCCGAACCGCTCCACGCGCGTGAACTCGACGCCGTGGTCGGCGAGACGGTCGGCCCAGAAGTCGAGCGAATCCGCCGGCACCGCGAACGCCGTCGCCGACGGCTGTGGCCGGCCGAGTCGGCCCGGGTCGCCGTGTGGGTTCGGAAACACGGTGAAGACGGTGCCGGGTGTCCCCCTCGCGTCCCCAAAGTAGAGATGGTGCTGGAGCATGTCCTCGTAGTTCACGGTGCGCTTGACGAGCCGCAGGCCGAGCGTGCCGGCGTAGAAGTCGACCGCGGCCTGCGCGTCGCCGACCATCGCCGTGACGTGGTGGATGCCGTCCGGCGGCTGCGGCGCCTCGTCAGTCATATAAATCCCCTCCGCCGTCGGCAACGACGCGTCGCATACTTCAACCTGGCAGGGCGTCGGGTAAAAGAGCGCGGCCGACGGTCGACGTCGGTCGTTGCTGGTCCGGGTGGTGGCGACGATCAGAGGTACTCGACGATGGCCTGGCTGACGGCCGCCGTCGACGCGTCGCCGCCGAGGTCGGGCGTGCGCGGGCCGTCCGCGAGGACGGTTTCGACGGCGTCGCGGACCTGCTGTCCCGCCGCGTCGTGGCCGAGGTACTCTAAGAGCATCGCGGCCGAGAGCACCGCCGCGGTTGGGTTCGCGACGCCGTCGCCGGCGATGTCCGGGGCAGTGCCGTGAACCGGTTCGAACAGCGCGTTCTCCTCGCCGATGTTCGCCGACGGGAGCAGTCCGAGACCGCCGACGAGCCCGGCGGCGAGGTCCGAGAGCACGTCGCCCGCGAGGTTCGGCGTGACGACGACGCCGTACTGGCTCGGGTTCATCGGGAGCTTCGTCGCGAACGCGTCCATCAGCTCCTCGTCGGCGTCGACCCCGTGGTCGTCGGCGACGTCGTGGACCGCCTCGAGGAAGCGCCCGTCCGTCTCGCGCATCACGTTCGACTTGTGGACGACGGTGAAGCCGTCGCCGTGGTCGGGCCCGCGGTCGTCGCCGACGAACTCGCAGGCGAACTCGGCGAGCTGGCGGGAGGCGGAGGAGGTGACGACGCGCGTGAGCGTCGAGAGGTCCTCGCTCAGGCGGTTCTCGTGGCCCGCGTAGACACCCTCGGTGTTCTCGCGGAGGAAGACGACGTCCGTCTCCGGGCGCACGGCGTCGACGCCCGGGTAAGCCCGCGCCGGGCGGACGTTGACGAACGAGCCGACGGCCTCCCGGAGCGGGAGGATCACGTCGGCCGCCGTCTCGCCGGCGGCACCGAACAGCGTCGCGTCCGCGGCGGCGACGGTATCGTACGTCGCGTCGGGGAGCGGCACGCCGGTCGCGTCGGCGACGGCGTCGCCGGCGTCGGCCTCGACGAACTCGAAGTCGACGTCGGCGTTCGCGGCCTCGACCGCTTCGAGGACCTCGACCGCAGCCGGGACGACCTCCTGACCGATTCCGTCGCCGGGAACGACGGCGATCCGCTCCGTCACGCTTCCTCCTCCGGATCGGGAACGTGGTCGTCCGGCACGTAGGGGAGCGAGCGCGCGGTGTCGGCGACCGCGTTCGCGTTCGCGCCCATCAGCGCCGTCGTGTCCCAGACGCCCTCGACGAGGGCCTTCCGCTGGGCGTCACTGACGCTCGCGTCGACGGTCGTGTCGCCGTAGTGGACTTTCTCGTTCTCGACGTCGACGTCGATCTCGGCGTCGGGGTTGGCCGCGACGAAGTCCTGGAGGTTCTCGATGGCCTCCTGGCTCGCCGTGACCGTCGGGATCCCGAGCGCGAGGCAGTTGCCCGCGAAGATCTCCGCGAACGACTCGCCGACGACGACGTCGATCCCCCAGCGCATCAGCGCCTGGGGCGCGTGCTCGCGGGAGGAGCCGCAGCCGAAGTTGCTGTTGACGACGAGGACGTTCGCGCCCTGGTACTGCTCCTCGTTGAAGGGATGGTCCTTCTCGTTGTCGTCGTCGTCGAAGCGCTGGTCGAAGAAGGCGAACTGCCCCAGCCCGTCGAAGGTGACGACCTTCAGGAACCGGGCCGGGATGATCTGGTCCGTGTCGACGTCGTTGCCGCGGACGGGGATGCCGGTGCCGGCGACGTCCGTCACCTTCTCGGCCGGCGCCTCGCCGTTCGCGAACTGGTCGTGGTCAACGCTCATGCGGCCGTCACCTCCTTCATCTCGCGAACGTCGGTGACCTCGCCGGTCACCGCCGCAGCCGCAACCATCGCCGGGCTCATGAGGACCGTGCGCCCCTCCTTGGATCCCTGACGACCCACGAAGTTCCGGTTCGAGGAGGACGCGCTCGTCTCGGCGCCCTCCAGCTGGTCGTCGTTCATGCCGAGACACATCGAGCAGCCCGGCTCGCGCCAGTCGAAGCCCGCTTCTTTAAATACCTCGTCGAGGCCTTCTTCCTCGGCGGCGCGCTGGACGCGCTGGCTGCCGGGGACGACCATCGCGCGCACGTCGTCGGCGACCTCGCGGCCCTCGACGAACGTCGCGGCGTCGCGCAGGTCCTTCAGGCGCGCGTTCGTACACGAGCCCAGGAACGCGACGTCGACGTTGTAGCCCTCCATCGTGTCACCGGGTTCGACGTCCATGTGCTCCATCGCCTGCCGGGCCGTCTCCTGCTTGTCAGCCGGCAGCGTCTCGGGGGCCGGGATCGGCTCCGTGACGCCGACGCCCTGCCCGGGGGTCGTGCCCCAGGTGACCGTCGGCTCGATCGCGGAGCCGTCGATGGTGACGACGTCGTCGTACTCGGCGTCGTCGTCGCTGGCGATGGACTCCCAGTACGGCTTCAGCTGCTCGAACTTCTCGGGGTCGTCCTCGAAGGCGTCCGTGCCCTCGAGCCACTCGTAGGTGGTCTCGTCGGGGTTGACGTAGCCCGCGCGGGCACCGCCCTCGATCGACATGTTGCAGATGGACATCCGACCCTCCATCCCGAGGCTCTCGATGGCCTCGCCGGCGTACTCGTAGACGTAGCCGACGCCGCCGTCGGTGCCGAGTTCGCGGATGATGGTCAGGATGACGTCTTTGGCGGTGACGTGCTCACCGAGCTCGCCGGTAACCTCGATCTTCCGGACCTTCTGCTTCTCCATCGCGACGCAGCCGGTCGCCAGCACGTCGCGGATCTGCGAGGTGCCGATCCCGAACGCCAGCGCGCCGAACGCGCCGTGGGTCGACGTGTGGGAGTCCCCGCAGACGATCGTCATGCCGGGCTGGGTCAGTCCCTGCTCCGGTCCAATGACGTGGACGATCCCCTGGTCGCCGGTGTCGGGATGGGAAAAGTCGATGCCGGCGTCGCGGACGTTCGTCTCCAGCTCCGAGAGCATCTCCTCGGCGGCGTCGTCCGCGAAGGGGCGGTCGCGGTCGCCCGTCGGGACGATGTGGTCGACCGTCGCATGCGTGCGCTCGGGGTACGCGACCTCCATGTCGCGCTCCTTGAGCATCCCGAAGGCCTGGGGACTCGTTACCTCGTGGACCAGATGGAGACCGACGAACAGCTGGTCCTGCCCGGTCGGCAGCTCCGTCACCTTGTGGCGGTCCCAGACTTTGTCGTACAGCGTGCCCTCGCTCATTCAGTCGTCACCTGGGACGAAGCCGGAATCGCCGCGGTCCCAGACGTTGTTCACGTTCAGGTCCCGCGGCGTGTGGTCGATCTCACCCATCGTCTGGGTGCTGTCGGTGGCCGAATCGCTGGCGTCGACGGCCGCCGAGGTGCCGTCCTCGCCGTCGACGACCTTCGGCTCGGCGCCGCCGTCGGCGACGGCCGGGCCGCGGCGATAGATGCCGCCGAACGTCTCGTTCGTGTACGGGTTCGTGTGCGAGACGTCGCCCATCGTGGGTCGGTCCTCCGACTGGTCGGCGTCGCTTCGGTCGTCCGCGCCCCGGTCGCGCTCCTCAGTCATCCGCGCTCACCTCGGCCTTCTCCTCGGCCGTCTCCTCCTCGTCGGCCCAGGCGAACAGGCCGCGGAGCTCCTCGCCGACGGCCTCGATCTCGTGGTTGCGCTCGGCCGCCTTCAGCTGGGTGTAGGAGGGCCGGCCGGCCTGGTTCTCCGCGATCCACTCGCGAGCGAAGGTGCCGTCCTGGACGCCCTCCAGGACCTCCTCCATGTTCTCGCGGGCGTGGTCGTCGATGACGACGTCGCCTTTCGTGAGGCCGCCGTACTCGGCGGTGTCGGAGACGGAGTCCCACATGTCGCCGATTCCTCCTTCATACATCAGGTCGACGATGAGCTTCATCTCGTTGAGACACTCGAAGTAGGCCATCTCCGGGGAGTAGCCGGCGTCGACGAGCGTCTCGTAGCCCTGCTTGATCAGTTCGGCGATGCCGCCACAGAGGACGGCCTGCTCGCCGAACAGGTCGGTCTCGGTCTCCTCCTGGAACGACGTCTCGACGACGCCGGCGCGGGTACAGCCGATGGCCTTCGCGTACGCCAGGGCCTCCGCTTTCGCGTTGCCCGTGGCGTCCTGGTAGACCGCCAGCAGGCCGGGCGTCCCTTCGCTGTGCTCGTAGTTGCGGCGGACGAGGTGGCCCGGCGACTTCGGCGCGATCATCGTCACGTCGACATCCTCGGGCGGCTGGATCTGGTTGTAGTGGATGTTGAAGCCGTGCGCGAACTGCAGCGTGTCGCCGGCCTCGAGGTTCGGCTCGATGGCGTTCTCGTACACGTCCGGCTGGACGGTGTCCGGCACCAGCACGGAGACGACGTCGGCAGCTTCCGCGGCGACCGCGGGCGTCTCGACCTGCAGCCCGTCGGCTTCGGCGGCCTTCCGGGAGGCGGAGTCCTCGCGGAGGCCGACGACCACGTCGACGCCGCTGTCGGCGAGGTTCTGCGCGTGGGCGTGGCCCTGGGAGCCGTAGCCGAGGACGGCTACCGTCTTGTCGATGATCTGGGAACTGTTCGCGTCGTCGTCGTAGTAAATCGTCGCGTCGAGGTGGTCGCTCATTTGTTGTATGGGGTTTCGTGGGGTGTCGGTTCGCCGGAGGTTCCGGGTTCCTCTCCGGGGACTGTCGCGGTGTCGCCACGCGCCAGTGCTGCCTGGCCGGTGCGGGCGACCTCGATAATGCCGAACTGCTCGAAGGCGTCGAGTGCGTCGTCGATCTTGTCCTCGTCGCCGGTCAGCTGGACCGTGATGGTCCGGGGGCCGGCGTCGCGGGTGGTCCCGCCGTACATCTCGGTGATGGCCTGGACCTTGTCCGGCTCGTCGCCGCGCACCTTCAGCAGGATCAGCTCGGTGGCGACGGCGTCGTCGGCGAGCTCGCCGACGGAGATGACCGGCTTCAGCTTCGAGAGCTGCTTTTTCACCTGGTCGATGCCCGGGTCGGGCTCCTCGACGACCATGGTGAGCCGGCTGTGGTTCTCGACCGTCGTCGGGCCGACGGTGAGGCTCTCGATGTTGAACTGGCGCCGGGAGACGAGCCCGGAGATACGCGAGAGGACGCCGGGTTCGTCCTCGACCAGCGCCGAGATGGTCGCGCGGCGGGGCTCGTGTTCCGCCTCGGCCGCGGGGTCGATGCGGATCCCCTGCTCGTTGCGGCGGCCGGTGGGGCGCGGTCGTTCGTCCGGTGCCGGCCCCGGCATGCGAGCCGAGTCGCTCCCGCCGTCGGCGCGGGTGCGGTAGTCGACGTGGTCGGGGTGGTCGTCGCCTTCGGGATTCTCTTCACTCATAAGTGCTCCTCCGAGAGGGCGAACTGTCCGTTTGCACCACCTGATGGCACCATCGGCAGAACGTTCTCCTCGGGGTCGATGTGGACGTCGACGACGGAGGGGCCGTCGTAGTCGAGGGCGTCCTCGACCGTGTCGGCGACCTCGTCGTACTCGTCGATGCGGAAGCCGCGGGCGCCGAACGCCTCGGCGATCTTGTCGAACTCCGGCATCCAGTCGTAGTCGGAGGCCATGTGGCGGCCCTCGAAGAAGGCGTCCTGCCACTGGCGGACCATCCCGATGTACTCGTTGTTGAGGACGGCGATGGTGACGTCCATGTTCTCGCGGACCGCGACCGACAGCTCCTGGATCGTCATCAGGAAGGAGCCGTCGCCGTCGAAGCAGACGACGTCGCGGTCCTCGTGACCCTCCACGTCGGCGGCGAGTCGCGCGCCGATGGCGGCGGGGATCCCGTAGCCCATCGTCCCGAGGCCATGCGAGGAGACCCAGGTCCGGGGCTCGGTGAACGTCCAGAACTGCGCGGCCCACATCTGGTGTTGCCCGACGCCGGTGGTGACGATGGTGTCGTCGTCGGTCGCCTCGTCGAAGGCCTCGACGACGAACTGCGGCTTGAGCGGCTCGTCCGCGGGCGTGGCGTACGTCATCGGGTACTCCTCCTGCCACGCCTCGCACTGGTCGCGCCACTCGGCCGCGGCGGGCGCATCCTCGACGGCGTCGGTTAGCTGGTCGAGGACGGTGCCGGCGTCGCCGATCAGCGGGTAGTCCGCGTGGACGTTCTTGCTGATCTCCGCCGGGTCGATGTCGACGTGGATGACCTCCGCCTCCGGCGCGAACGCGGGGATACCCCCCGTCAGCCGGTCGTCGAAGCGCGTGCCGACCGCGATGAGGCAGTCAGTGTGGGTGATCGCCATGTTGGCGTAGCCGGTGCCGTGCATACCGGCCCACTCCAGACAGAGCGGGTCGTCCTCGGGGAACGCGCCGATGCCCGGCATCGTCGTAACGACCGGGATACCGTTCTCCCGGGCGAACTCGCGGGCTTCCTCGCTGGCTTCGCCCTTGATAACGCCGCCGCCGAACAGGCACAGGGGCCGTTCAGCGGATTCGATCGCGCGCGCGGCGCGTTCGACGGCGTCGGGGTCGGCGTCGGGCGTCGGTTTCGTGCCGGCGGGCGCCTCCGCCGGGCCGGGCTCCGACTCCGTTTCCGTCAGCGTCGTGTCCTTCGGCAGGTCGACGAGGGTCGGGCCGGGACGGCCGGACTCCGCGTAGGCGAACGCCTCGCCGACGGTGTCGCCGACGGTGTCCGGGTCGTCGGCGAAGTAGTTGTGCTTCGTGATGGGCGCGGTGACGCCGGTGGTGTCCGTCTCCTGGAAGGCGTCGTTGCCGACGAGGTCCGTCGGGACCTGGCCGGTGAGCGCCAACATCGCGTCCGAGTCCATCGAGGCGTCCGCGATGCCCGTCACGAGGTTCGTCGCGCCGGGGCCCGAGGTCGCGAGCGCGACGCCGGGCTCGCCGGTGACGACGCCGTAGGCGTCGGCGGCGTGGGCCGCGCCCTGCTCGTGGGCCATCGTGACGTGGTTGACGTCGGACTCGTAGAGCGCGTCGTACACCGGCATGATCGCGCCGCCCTGCACGCCGAACGCCGTTTTGGCGCCGGCGTTCTCGAGGGCGGTCACGACCGAGTCGGCGCCGGTGCGCGGCTCCTCCGTCGCGGGCGACGCGGCGTCGCCAGACGAGATCTCCTCGGCGTCCGCTGTCGATGCCCCTTCCTGTTCCGTGGCCGCGGCCGAATCCGTGACGGGGTCGGCGGGGTCGTCCGCCGCCGTCCCGGCGTCCGGGGCCGCGTCCGTCGGTTCCGTCTGTGCTGCGTGCTCAGTCATCTGTTGTAGCTGCTGTTGTCGCGATAGTAGTCGTCCGCGGCCGGCGCGGTGGGACCGACTCCGGCCCGCACACGCTGGCCACGGCGCTGGTGAACGATACCTGGAAACCGTGAAAAGTGGGGTAAGTAGGGGGCTAGGCCCCTACAATACCCGAAGTGATCGCGACGACAGCGAGCGCTCCACGGGACCGAGCCTGCGGAGTATCCTGTCGTCTCATCGTGTCCGCCGAAACGGGCGGCGCCTATAAATCCCTTGCGTGCCGCGCAAGGATTGCACGACCCCATCGGCGAAACGGGGTGTGTCATTGACGATCCCTCAGTTCCGTGGCCTGGTCGGTGCCGTAGCTGCCGCTGCCGACTGTTTCGAAACGGGGGAGCGCTCATCTGACCCTGACCTCCTCCTCTTCGAGGACGCCCATCTCGTTGGCGAACCGCTCGACGTCGCCGACGGTGACGCGCCGTTTCTCGGCGCCCTGCTTTTTCACCTTCTTCGTGATGGTGCGTACCTCGTCGTCGGTCGGGTCGAAGCCGGCCTCCTCCAGGTGCTTGCGCACGCTGTGGGTGCCGGTGTGCTTCCCCAGCACGAACTCGCGCTCGGCGCCGACCATCTCGGGGGTCATGACGCCGGGCTCGAACGTATCCGAGTTCTCGATCACGCCCGCGGCGTGGATCCCGGATTCGTGGGAGAACGCGTTCCGGCCGACCACGGGCTTGTTGCCCGTGACCGGGATGTCGGACGCGTCCTCGACCATTCGTGAGAGGCCCGTGATGCCCTCCGTCTCGATGCCGGTGTCGACGCCGTACATCGATTCCGCGGCCATCACGACCTCCTCGTAGGCGGCGTTGCCGGCGCGTTCGCCGATGCCGTTCACCGACACCTGCGCCTGGTCCGCGCCGTTCTCGAACCCGGCCAGCGCATTGGCCGCGGCCAGTCCGAAGTCGTCGTGGGCGTGCACGTCGATGCGCGCGTCGGTCACGTCGTCGACCGCGGCGACGGTTTCACCGAACGCCGTCGGCGTCGCCACCCCGCAGGTGTCCGGGATGTTGATCCAGTCGACGTCGACCTCGCTGACCGCCTCGACGATCTCCGTGAGGAAGTCGGGGTCGGTGCGCGTCGCGTCCATTGGCGAGAACATGCACTCGACGCCCGCTTCCTTCACTCGCTTCACGCTTTTCACGGCGCGCTCGATGGCATCCGAGCGGGTCGCGTGCATCGAATCCTGGAGCTGTACGTCGCTCGTGGATACGAACACGTGGACCATCTCCACGCCGGAATCTATCGCTGCCTCCACGTCCTTGTCGACGACGCGGGCGAGCCCGCAGGTCGTGACAGAGGTCGCGGCGGCGATGTCGCTCACGGCTTCGAACTCGGCCTCCGAGTTCACTGGGAACCCAGCTTCGATCACGTGGGTGCCCATGTCGTCCAGCCGTTCGGCTATCTGCCGTTTCTCGTCGTAGCTGAACGACGTCCGCGGTGACTGTTCGCCGTCGCGTAACGTGGTGTCGAAAATCCGAACCGGACCGATCTCAGTGGTAGAGGCTATTGTGCCCTTGAAGATCTCGATCCGCCGGCTTTGCCGACGTATCCTCCGTATGGTGTGTCATCGCACTCGATGAAAGGATGGACCTCCTATTAAAGGATTTCGCCAAGTCAGATTTCGCGCCATTTTGATCTATCACGATCGAAATTACAGGTTCAAAAATCGCCAGACGTAATCGGTGTGGTATGCAGGTTAGGAATAAAAGGGACCTTATACACTCCCGACGAGTTCTGGTTCGAAATCTCGTTTATACCCTCTCTGGACGGGTGTTCAGACCTCGGCCGCACCTCGCGCGCGCTTCTGCGACTTGTGGGATTCTCCCCGGTTCTTCACGACATTCAGATATATTTGGGGCCAGTATTGCTGATTCGAATGGATTGGAGGGCTGCTCTGAGGTTGTGTACGAAAGGTTCGTCTACTACTGCTGGTGAGAGCATAAATCCGATCGCGAAAAGTCGTGTGCTGCCTGATCGCGGTTCGTTGTATGGTTTGTTCGTTCGGTTATCGGCGCCAGCAACACCACTCAGCATGCCCAGAAAGCCCCAGCCGCTGAGGCGCTCGCGCTGCTCGCTGCGCTCCTCACAGCTCGCTCCCTCCGGTCGCTCGCTGATTGCGGTGCCTGAGTCGGAGACTCAGACTAGCGAGAGCTTCGCTCTCGCGTCGCTTACTTCGCAGGGCGTCCCGCGCAGCGGCTGCCCCTTTCAGTCCCGCCCGGGAGTGGTAGCAGGGCATCGCTCGCGGCGGTTGGTTGGCCGTCGCGGCGCAAGTGCGGTGGCGCGCGCGAGTAACGCGTGCGAGGGAGGCCGGCGCCGCGGCGGTGCGGTTCCGGCGCCGGCCGAGGCTGGGGAGGGGCGAGGCTTGCGCTAGCTGAGCGGTTGCGGTGCGGTTGCGGTGCTGTTGCTGTCGCGGTTGCTGTCCTGGCGGACTGAAAGGGCGCGGCCGGTCTCGTGAACGGAGTGAACGAGAGCTTGGAAGTCGCAGCCCGGCAGCGCAGCGGAGCGAGCAGCCCGGACCGTCTTTCGCGGCGGAGAGCCGCGGATATGTCGCGGAGCGACCGCGAGCGGCCGAGGGCTTTCGAAGTGTTTGCGGTGCTGTCGAGAGCAATCCCGTATCACCTGTTCAAAACGATTTATAAAGAGCGGCCGAGGGTTATCAACGAGTCTGCATTGCTGTCAAGGGCAAGACTGTATCAACCCTCCACTCCATCCAATCAAGAATCCGTCTCGAAAGAACCGCCGATCTACTTGCCGTCGTCGTCCGCTTCAACCGCTGGGTCGTGCTTCTCGTACCACTCGAGCAGCGCGTCCAGCCGGTGGATCGCCCTGTCCGGATCACCGATGTTGTGGTGCTCGTCCGGGTAGACGATCAGCTTCGCGTCGACGCCCTGTTTCTGGGCGGCGAGGTACAGTTGCTCGGATTGGCTCGGCGGGCAGCGCCAGTCCTGCCCGCCGGCCGTGACCAGCAGGGGCGTTTCGATGTTGTCGGCGTCGAGGATGGCGCTCGACGCGTCGATGGGCTCCGGGTTCTCCCACGGGAGACCGTACTCGTTCTCCATCCACTTGTGGGAGTCGTCAGTGCCGAACGCGGAGCGCAGGTCGTAGATGCCGTGTTCGGGCGCAGCCGCGGTGAACAGGTCCGGGGCCTGCGTGACGAGGAAGCCCTGCGCGATGCCGCCGTAGGAGAAGCCGTAGCCGAAGACGCGGTCGGGGTCGGCCCAGCCGCGGTCGACGAGGGACTCGACGCCGGCGACGACGTCGTCGACCTCGACGGTGCCCCACTGGCCGCGGAGCGTTTCGCAGAACTTCCGGCCGCGCGAGGAGCCGCCGCGGTAGTTCGGGCGGAAGACGACGTAGCCCCGACTCGTCAGGGCGGCGTGAACGAACGAGAAGACCGGCTCGTCGTAGGAAATGGGGCCGCCGTGGATGGCAACGACGAGGGGATGGTCGCCGTCGCGGGGGTCGACCTCGGGGTCGGAGTAGAGCAGGCCGTCGATGTCCCAGCCGTCGGACTCCCACTCGACGCGGTCGACGTCCGGCATCGAGAACTCCGCGATGAGGTCCTCGTTGACCCGGCTGATCCGCCGGACCGACTCGGGCTCGTTCGGGAAGCCCTCGGGGTCGGTCGCGGGGTGGTGGGGCTCCGTCGCGGGCGCCTGGTCGAGGTCGTCGACGTCGACGGCGTACACGTCCGAGCCGTCCTGCGGGTCCGAGAGGACGAGTGCGGCGGTCGAGCCGTCCGCCGAGACGTCGAAGCCGCCGACCGCGCGCTGGTTCCCCTGCGCCTCGAAGACGCGGTCGACGCCCTCGCTCGACGCTCGCACGAGTCGCGTGCGCGAGTGGTCCGCGATACGGGTGTACACCTCGCCATCGACCCAGTTGACGTCGCCGCCGCGGGCGATCGTCCGGTCGAGGTCGGCGGTGATGGACTCGTAGCTGCCCGCCTCGTCGCTCAGGTAGAGCTCGTCCGGCTTGCACCAGTTGTCCGGGTCGCCCGCGGTGAAGCCGAGCGTGCCGTGGTCGCTCCAGGTCGGGTTCGACGCCGAGAGGTCGCTCGTGGTCCGCTTCGTGGCCTCGCTGCCGGACGGTTCGTCACCGTCGCCCGCGTCGGGGTCGACGGTGTAGACGTCCACCACGAGCGTGTCGTCCGGGTTCGGCAGCCGACAGGAGCAGAACGCGATCCCGGCCTCGCCCCAGTCGGGCTGGAGGCCAGCGAGGTCCTCGTACGCGCCGCCGCCGTAGGCGTCGTCGAGGCGGCGCTCCGCGCCCGTTTCGGCGTCGACGACGAAGAGGTAGGTCGTCACGTCGTCGGTCCAGCCGACGCCGTCGAGCTTGTGCTGCATCCGCGTCGTCTCGATCGGGCCGCCCTCCTGCACCTGCTCGAGGTACTCCGCCTCCTCGTCGGTGGGGTCGCGGGCGGCGACGACGAGACGGTCGCCCTCGGGGCTCCAGTCGAACTCCGAGACGCCCTCGTCGCGGTCGGTGATCTGGCGCGCGTCGCCGCCCATCGCGAGGTCGAAACACCAGACCTGCGTCTTCGGTTCCTCCTCGTCCTCGCCAGGTCCGGCTTCGTCGCCTTCCTCGGCTTCCTCGGCGTCGCTCCCGCTTTCCCCGTCCGCCTCCTCGTCCTCGCGCTCCTCCCAGCCCACCCGCCGGTCTAGATCCTCGTCGCGGGCGGCGAGGAACGCCAGTCGGTCGCCGTCCGGCCCCCACGTCGGTGCGGAGGCGCCGGAGACGCTGGTGAGCCGGTGCGGGTCGCGGGAGCCGTCCGTCGGCGCGACGAACAGCGACGTCACTGCCTCGTCCGCCGACTGGTCCGATTCGGCCGCCGTGAAGGCGACGCGATCGCCGGAGGGCGAGATGGCGACCTCGGTGATCTGCGTGAGGTCGTAGTACGCATCGGTTGGCAGGTTCTCCATGCTTCCGTCTCTCTCGGCCACGTCATATACGTTCGGCAACCGGAACCGAGAGGCATTTGGCCGCGCCCCCGCTGGGCCCAGTATGTTCAGCGGCTACGTCTCCTACTCGTTGCTGGCGGTCGGCGCGTACGCGCTCGTCGCGCCACTGATGCGAATCGCCACGACCGGCCCCAACGCGATCCCGAGCGACGTGGCGGCCGCGATCTCGAACTCGATCCTCGTCGTCGCCGCCGTCGGCATCGTCGTCGCGAGCGACCAGGAGTTCGCCCCCCACGTCGGCGGCCCGAAGACGGTTCACGTCCTGATCGCCGGCCTCTGCCTCGCCGTTGGGATCCTGGCCTACTACCGGGCGCTCGCGCTCGGCCCCGTCAGCGTCGTGACCCCGATCTTCGCCACCTTCCTCGTGTTCAGTTCGGCCATCGGCGTCCTCGTGCTCGGCGAGTCGCTGACGATCCGCAAGGCCGCCGGGATCTGCTTCGCGATCCTCGGCGTCTACCTCGTCGCCGGCTCGTAGCGCGTCTTCGATAGTTCGAGCCAGCGATCGGAGGTCGCAGGGTCTTTTACCGCGCTTCGAGCAGGGTTGGACATGGATATATCGCCCGAGACGCTCGCGGACGTCGCCGCCGAGGCCGCTCGTGCGGGCGGCGACTTTCTCGCGTCCGAGTTCCGTAGCGGCCACGTCAACGGAGAGTACGGCGTCGACGACGTGAAGGCCGAGGCCGACGTCGCCGCGGAGCGACGCGTCCTCGATGTCGTCGACGAGGCGTTCCCGTCGCACGCGACCCACGGCGAGGAGTCGGGGTACCGTGGCGATAGCGACTACGTCTGGCTCGTCGACCCCCTCGACGGAACGAACAACTTCGCCGACGACTTTCCGTCGTTCGCGACGGCGGTCTGCTGCCACTACGAGGACGAGCCCGTCGCCGCCGCCATCTACGAGCCGCTCCCGGACACGATGTACCGCGCGACCCGGGGCGGCGGCGCCACGGCCAACGGCGATCCGCTCGCGGCCGACAGCGACGTGCCGCTCGAACACGGGACGGTGTCGTACGTCGTCGGCCTCCCGGCCGTTCGTGACGAGGAACTGCGCCCGGACGCCCGGGCGGTCTCGGACGCACTCGACTCCGTCTGCAAGCGCGTCCTCGAGACGTGGTCCCCTTGCGTCGACTGGGGCCTACTGGCCCGCGGCGCCACGGAGGGCGTCGTCTGCTTCCACCCGGACATCTACGAGCAGTATCCCGGGACGCTGCTCGCGGAGGAGAGCGGCGCTGCGACGCGGTCGACCGACACGCTGTACGTCGCCGCACCGGACGCCGAGACGCGCGACCGCCTGTTCGAGACGGCGACGAGCATCCTGTAGGGAATCGCTGGCGACACGTGGTCGTAGGCGAAGCGGCCACCTCCCGCGATTTCCTGAGACGTAACCGGCCCCCGCCGGACGGCAAGCACGGCCCCGGTTTCGTTCGCCTCCCCGTTGCGAATTCGCCAGTATCACCACTCTATCGGTCGCGGTCCCTTTTAAATAGCCGCTGCCGGCCGCGTCCCTCGCCCCGTCGCTCGACGAGCGCGCGGAGTCGATCACGTTGCACGGGCACGGCCGGTGATCCTTTCCGCTCACCCTCCCTTCGTTCGGTATGCTCGGGTCCCACCTCCTCGAGATGACCTGGCGAGACGCGCTGTTCTGTCACTGGTCGGTGCCCCCGGAAACGGTCGCCGAGCGACTCCCCGAGGGACTGGAGGTGGCGACCTACGACGGGGACGCCTACCTCGGCATCGTCCCGTTCGTGATGGAGGACGTCCGCCCGCGAGGCGTCCCCGTCGGCCTCTCCTTCCCGGAGCTCAACCTCCGGACGTACGTCGACGGCCCGCGGGGGGGCGGCGTCTACTTCTTCAACCTCGACGCCGACGATCCCGTTGGTGTGCCCATCGCGCGCTGGCTCTTCCAGCTCCCGTATTATAAGGCCTCGATGCAGGTCGGACGGGAGAACGACCGGATCGAGTTCACGAGCCATCGCACGCACCGTGGCGCGGACCCGTGCCACTTCGACGCGACCTACGAGCCGACCGGCGAGGTCTTCGAGGCCGACCCGTCGTCGCTGACGGCGTTCCTCCTGGAGAACTACCGGTTCTACGCGGCCGGCAACGACCTCTACTGCGGGGAGATCGATCACGAGCCCTGGCCGATCCAGCGTGCCACCGTCGACCTGCGAACGAACACGCTGTTCGAGACGAACGACTTCGAGCACCCGGGCGGCGAACCGGTCGTCCACTACAGCCCCGGGATCGACGTCACGGCGAGCCGCATTCATCGGGTATGAGCGCGGGGGATCACCGGTAGCTCGGCGGCCGCAGTCGCCGGCACTTATACGGGATCGGCCGTAAGCGGTGGGTATGTTGGAAGCGCTCGCCTCGGAGGGCGGACAGTGACCGCACAGCGACTCCACCCGCGGGTCCGGATCGTCTGGACCGTCCGAGCCGTCCTGCTTGCAGTGGTCGTCACCGCGATCGCCGCGGTTCCGTCCCTCCTGTTCGACCTGCCGCGCTGGGTCCCGCTTGCTATCGGCGGCGTGGTTCTCGTCGCCGGGGTCGGCCACGCGCAACTGCGCTATCGGCGCTGGAGCTACGAGGTGCAGGAGGACGCACTCTACCTCGAACGAGGCGTCGTCACCGAGGTCCGGACGGTCGCGCCCTTCGTCCGGGTCCAGCACGTCGACTCGCGCCGCGGCCCGGTCGAGCGCGCGTTCGGGCTCGCCTCGTGCGTCGTGTACACCGCCGGGTCGCGCGGCGCCGACGTGCGGGTGCCGGGGCTCACGCCGGAGCAGGCCGACGACCTTCGCGAGGAGCTGAAGCGACTGGCGATCCGGGCCGAGGGGGAGGACGCGGTGTGAAGCTGTCGCCGTTGACGGTTCCGTACCGGGCGGTCCAGAAGGTCTCGAGCCTCCTGATCGCCGCGTTCTTCCTCGGAACCTCGGGGACGTTCCCGCGGGAGTTCGTCGTCGCCGGCGCGGGCCTCGGGCTCCTCGCGAGCGTCGCGTACGAGACTGCCTACTACCGCCGCTTCGAGTACGACCTCACCGAGGACACGTTCGACATCGCGTCCGGCGTCGTCACGCGACGGAACCGCGAGATCCCCTACCGCCGGATCCAGAACGTCGACGTCAGCCGGAACGTCGTCCAGCGACTCCTCGGCATCGCCGCCGTCGACCTCGAAACGGCCGGCGGCTCCTCGACCGAGGGGTCGATCCGGTACGTGACGGCCAAGGAGGCGACCCGGCTCCAGGAGGAGATTCCGCGGCGGAAAGCCCGGGACACCGAAGCGGGTGGTGAAGCCGGCGGGATGACCGAAGCTGAAGCCGAGGCGGACGCCGCGGCGACCGGCGAGGAGCGCACCCGCTCCGAGTCGGACCGGGGCGCGGAGACGCTGTTCGCCATCGACCCGAAGGAGCTCGCCCTGGTCGGCGCGCTCTCGTTCGACGCGCGGCTCGTCGGGCTCCTGCTGTTCCTCGGCTCAGGCTCCGTGCCGGCCGTCTCCGGACTCGTCCCGGATATCTCGATGCTACTCCTCACCGCGACCGGGTTGCTGCTCGGCAGCGTGCTGCTGTTGGGGTCGTGGCTCCTCGGCGCGGCCGTCACCGTCTCGAACTACTGGGGCTTCCGGCTCTCCCGCGTCGGCGACGAGCTTAGGTACGAACGCGGGCTGTTCCGGCGCTTCTCGGGGTCGATCCCGACGGAGAAGGTCCAGAGCCTCACGATCAGCGACAACCCCGCGAAGCGCCTCCTCGGCTACGCCTCCCTGACCATCGAGACCGCGGGCTACACCGCCGGGCAGGGGGAATCCGGCGGGAGCCAGTCGGCCGTCCCGCTCGCGCGGGTTGACCGCGTGCGCGACCTCGCCCGGACCGTCGAGTCGTTCGGCGAGCCGGAGTTCACCCGCCCACCGGGGCGGATCCGGGTTCGCTACGCGTTCCGCTACGCGCTGCTCGCCGGGCTCGTGACCGCCGTCGCGGGCGGCGTTCACGCCTACTTCGGCCTCTTCGAGCGCTGGTACGCGCCGCTGGCACTGATCGCGCTGACGCCGGTCGCCGCCCATTATAAATGGAAGCACCGCGGCTTCTGGCTCGGCCCGGACCACCTCGTCACGCGCTCGGGATTCTGGCGTCGGGAGACGAAGGTCGTCCCGTACTACCGGCTCCAGACGGTGATCGACAGCCGGACCGTCTTCCAGCGTCGCTGGGACGTCGCCACCGTCGTCGCCGACACCGCGGGGTCGGGCTCGCTGGTCGGCCGCGACGCCGTCGCCTACGACGTCGAGGAGGCCGTCGCCGACTACCTCCACGAGGAGCTGACCGAACAGCTCCAGCGCTCGCTGCAGGAACAGCGCGAGCGGCGGCGGGGAGGGGATCGATCAGCAACCGACGAGGAAGCAGTCGACGACGAAGCAAATTACAGCGCAGTCGACGACGAGAAAACCGCGAGTGATTCCGCCACGAGCGATGAGGAAAGCGGGAACGACACCAACGCAAGCAACGGGCTAGCCCAGTAGGTGGCACTGGAGCTGTTGTTCGGGCTCGTGTCTCGAAATTATCGAAATCGAAATGACGGCCAGTTCACAGGACGCTGCAAGCAGCGAAGCAGGTCACGAACGAAGGCGAGCGTGAGTCTACACTTGGCCTTCTGAGGATGTCTCGTTTTTGGTGACCGAGGGCACTACTCGTTCGATTCGATTTCCAGTTCCAGTTCCGGTCCGGAGTTCAACGCCAGTATGTAATCCACGCTCTCGTCGACCCTCGTAGACCCGACCTCCAGTATTTCGATACTCAACTCCTTCCGGTAGCGTCCGTCCGGGAAACAGGCGTCATTCGGCCCCTCGTAAATTATCTCGTGTCTGACCCGGTGTGTCTCCCCGGGATCAAGTTCGATTATATTTTTGTGACTGATGATTCCCGGTTTGTTTTCTTCATTATCCCCGAACGCTCCTCGCCAGCAACCGTCTTTTCGTTCCTCTGGGGTCCCACCTTCGACGAAGTGAACTCCGGTCGTATCGATCGGAAACAGCCAGACTTCCCCGACTGGTCCTTCGGATAATGGGGCTACCCACTCGAGCGGGTCGCCACCTCGATACCCTGAACGAATAGATACTGGGACGTCGCTAACGTTCGTGACACCCAGTTCGGCGATTGCGGGGTATTCTTCAGTCGACTGCTCGGATATTGCCCCACGGATTTTCACGGTCGATCCGATTTCGGTCGGCGGCGAACCGCTATCGGCCGTGAGGGTGTCGCTACTCGTCGTGGTAGCGCTGTTCTCAGTTGGGTGGTCGTCATTACTGCTACCGAGGCAGCCAGTTAGAGCAGTAAACCAACCGATGGAGGCTAAGATGGTTTCACGACGATTCATGCCGAATAATGAGAAGAGGGTTGTAAGTGTTTTCTGGCAAACGAAGACCGGAACAGAAGTCGCGCTTGCCATCCGTAGGGATCCAAAATTTCGAACTCACTACGGAGTCGGGTCCACAAACGTATTCTGGAGGGTATTAGTCGGTTCGCGGGATCGCGAACGCCCCAGCAGCGAGGAACGCGACGGCGAGGGCGGCCAGGACGAGCAGGTCGCCGAGCCAGGGATCACCGGAGTAGGTGATGGCTCGAACGCCGCGAGCGAAGTACGTTAGCGGCGAGAGGTTCACGGCCGGGAGGAACCACCCGGGCAGCAGCGACGGCGGGACGAACGTCTCCGAGAGGAACAGCAGCGGGAGCGCGACGGTGTTACTCGCCGCGATGACGCCGTCCTGCGAGTCCGCGATGGCGCCCAGCAGCGCGCCGACGCCACAGAACACGGTCACGCCGAGGACGACGAACACCGGTAGCGCGATGAGCGCGGGCGTGAGCGCGACGCTCGCGTCGGTGACGGCGACGACGAGCCCGAAGATGAGCAGGCTCGCGGCGCCGATGATCCCGACGTTGACGACGGTGTGCGCGAGCAGCCACTCGGTCCGCGAGAGGGGCGTCGTCGCGAGCTTCTCGAACCGATTCCCGGAGCGATGCCGCGCGATCTCCGAACCAACACGGGAAAGTGGCGTGAACAGGACGACGACCGCGAGGTAGCCGGGGAGGTAGTAGCCGCCGGGCTTCGCGAACAGCCCGCCGCCGGTGGGCTGGGTCCGAACGAGGACGCCGAAGATCAGCACGAGGATCACCGGGAAGAAGAACGTGAAGAACACCGCCGTGCGGCGCCGGAGGAACGACCGCGCCGCCGCCGTCGCCTCCGCGCTCACGCGACCGATCCGGGTCATCGCTCGCCCTCCGTGGCGGTCGCGCCGGTATCGTCGGTCGCGCCGGTTGTACTGGTCGGCTGTGCGGGAGCCGTTTCGGCCTCAGTCGCGGCCGGCGCGGCCCCTCGACCATCCCCGCCGAACCCGGCACCGGACCGCGGTGTGTACGTCTCGCCGGTGAGCTCCAGGTAGACGTCCTCCAGCGTCGGTTCGCTCCACGAGAGGGAGTCGAAGGCCACGTTGGCCGCGTCGAGCGCGTCGACCACGGCGGCGATCCCCTCGGGCGCGACGCCGGTGAACCGCAGGTGGTCGTCGACCCGCTCGATCCCGAACTCGGTTTCGGCCGCGAGTCGGTCGGCGGCTGCGGCCGGTGTCCCGTCGTCCGCGAGGTCGACGTCGAGGTGCGGGTCGCCGCCGTACTCGGCGACGAGGTGGTCGGGGGCGCCCTCGACGACGACGGCGCCGTCGCGGAGCAGCGCGACGCGGTCGGCAAGCCGCTCGACCTCGGCCATCTCGTGGCTCGAGAGGAAGATGGTCGTGCCCGCGGCCGCGAGGTCCTCGATGAGGCGGTGGAGCCCCCGTCGGCCGGCGGGGTCGATGCCCGTCGTCGGCTCGTCGAGGAAGAGCACGTCCGGGTCGTTCACGAGCGCCGTCGCGACGCAGGCCCGGCGCTGTTGGCCGCCCGAGAGCGTCTCGTACCACGCGTCGGCGTCGTCGGCGAGGCCGACGTCGTCGAGGACCGCGTCGGCGTCCCGGGGGTTCTCGTACAGTCCGCCGTAGTAGTCGACGAGCTCGCGGGCGGTCAGCCGCTCCGGCGGGTCGAACGCCTGCGGGAGCAGCCCCACGCGCTCGGGGTCGACGTCGCGCGGGTGTTCGCCGAACACGCGAACCTCGCCCTCGACGTCCGTCGTGCCGGTCAGTGCCCTGACGAGCGTCGTCTTCCCGGCGCCGTTCGGCCCGATGAGCCCGAACACCTCCCCCGGATCGACGGCGAGGTTGACGCCGTCCAGCGCCACGACGTCGCCGTACGCCTTCCGGACGTCTTCGGCGACGAGCGCGGCGGCAGCCGCTGTGTCGGTCATAGCGGTCGATCGGTCTCCCTGCCGCCTAAGGGTTCCTTTTCAATGACGCCGGGGTCGGTTATTAGGAGAGAAGGACGACGGTCGGAGAACGGCCCCGATCGCGGAACGGCCCCGGTCGCCGCGTCAGGCCGAGAGGCGATCCGTGTCGATGTCGGTGCCGGGCGGCGTGACGACGAGGAACCCGCGGAAGTGCATGAGCTCGCCGTCCATGTCGCGGATCTCGCGGGCGAACCCCGCGGCGAGCTCGTTGATGTCGCCGTCGACGTTCAACACGAGGACGTTCCCGTACTCCACGTTCCGGATCCACTCCTCGGCCTCGGTCGACCCGTCGAGGACGCCGAGGACGACGTCGCCGGAGCCCGCGTCCTCCAGCTGATCCTCGGCGTGCCGGAGGTCCAGATCCCAGTCGCTCATATCCCCATCTCCATGTCCTGTGAGAAAAGGGTTCCCCCATTGTGAGCGTGGTTCTTCTGGACTGGTGTTCTATGCGGAAATCGAGTGAGGTCTGGTGGATTCACGAACGTGTTGGAAGGAGTCGGCCAATCGCGATGTGTTGGTTTAAACAGGTTACTCGGGCTTGGTCTTTACAGCAGCGCGGACTCCTCGAAATCCCTCGTCCTCTCTTTATAAGCATATCTGAACAGGTGATACGAATTCACTCATGACAGCACCGCAAACACCCAGAAAGCCCTCGGCCGCTCGCGGTCGCTGAGCGACATATCCACGCCTCTCAGCACCGCCCGGCGTGGATAGAGGTCGACTCAGCGACTCCGTTACACCGCGACCGGCCGTCGCCCTTTCAGTCCGCCAGGGCCGCGACAGCACCGCAACCCGACAGCAACAGCACCGCACCAGATCCTGCATACCTCAGCCCTCCCCAGCCTCGGCCGGCGCCGGAACCGCACCGCCTCGGCGCCGGCCTCCCTCGCACGCGTTGCTCGCGCGCGCCGGCCGCCCCGGCACCGCGACCGCCCAACAACCGCCGCAAGCGACGCCCGGCGACCACTCAGTGGGCGGGACTGAAAGGGGCAGCCGCTGAGCGGGACGCTCTGCGACGGAAGCACCGCAACCCGGTGAGCGAACGGAGTGAGCCGGGTGAGGAGCGCAGCGAGCAGCGCGACCGCTCAGCGGCTGGGGCTTTCTGGGCGTGCCGAGTGGTGTCGTTACCGACGATAACCGACCTAACCACGCAAAAGCAACCGACACACCGACTGGCTGCTCGATATCAACACCGTCCTTGCAGTACCCATAATCGGACGAATCCGACGAACGCGAATCAGTCTTTTTTAAGTCGCGTCCGCGCAAGCAACGCACATGGACATTCGGAGCGTCGCGCCGGTCGCCGGTGCTGTCGCATGCTTGCTCGTCGTCATCGTCGTCGCGCTCCCGTGGCTGCTCGTCGAGGGGCAGTCCGGGCTGGTGCGAGCGTACTACAGCGCCGGGCTGGTCGGCGCCGGCGGCGTCGGCTTCTTCGCGCTGATCGGCATCGTCGCGTTCGCGTCCGCCGAGCGGGGGAACGTCGACCCGGTGACGATGGCCGGCGGGCTCGTCGTCCTCGGCGTCGCCATCCTGCTGTTCGCGCTCAGCTGGTGGCTCGCGATCCCGGAGACGGTCGTCTTCAGCTTCAGCGCCGAGTACAGCTGGATCGAACACCACCCGCCGGCCGTGGTGCTGCTCTCGCTGCTGCCGCAAACGATCGCCGCCGTGTACGCCCGCGCCGTGTTGAGCGAATAGGCGGCGTCGACAGCACGAAGGTGCTCTGCCGACAGCGCGAATGGACTCTGCCGACAGCACGAACGGACACGGTCGGCAGCAGCGACCGTCCCGACACCTACGTTGATTTTTACGTAGGTGCCAGCGAATCACGCCGACGGCTCGGACCCTCCAGTTCGAAAGGCCCTTAAGTAGGACCGGTGTATCATGGGATGGACTAGGTCGGGCGGTTAGGCCCCGCTCGTTACCCGTGAGGTAGTCTTCAGCGGGGACCGAACTCCGGGGCGTCCGGTCAGACCGACACGGGCCCCGGGAGCCAACGTCGAAACCTCGTCCGACGGGGACAGCGGTTCCACGGTACTCGCCTGCAGGGGCGACCTGCCGTGGTTGATCAGTGGTACTGGGTCAGGCGCGGAAGCGAGCAGCCCACCGCTGGACGTGCGTCGCTCGTCGGGTCGCGGGGTGGAGGAGGCAACCGGGACTACCCGTGCCGGAACGCCGGGCAATCCGGGCGTCCACCCATTCATACCGTTCATTACTCGCGTAGCACCGCGGACACCGTGCCGATCGCGAGGCTGACCCGTTCTCCCGCTCTCGATTTCCGTTTCCCACGATTTATCATACACTCCGGTATAGCAGGAACCATGCGTACCGGATCAGGCGAATATTCGACCGACTCGGCACCAGCCGCTCCCGACAGATGACCGAGGTCACGCTTGCGGACGTCGAGAAAGCCCGCGACCGCATGACGAACGAGGACGTCGTCCGACGGACGCCCATCGAGCCCAGTCGCTCGCTGAGCGACGTCTGCGGCGGCGACGTGACCCTCAAGATGGAGCACCTTCAGCGCACGGGCTCGTTCAAGACCCGCGGCGCCTACAACAAGCTCTCCCAGCTCGCCGAGCGCGGCGACGTCGAGCGCGTCGTCGCCGCCAGTGCGGGGAACCACGCGCAGGGGGTCGCCCTCGCGGCGACGACCTTCGACATCCCCTCGACGATCGTGATGCCGACGACGGCCCCGCAGACGAAGGTCGACGCCACGCGCGACTACGGCGCGACCGTCGAGCTCGTCGGCAGCAACTTCGCGGAGGCGATGGACCACGCCCGGTCGATCGCCGGCGACCCCGGCGTCGCGTTCGTCCACGCCTACGACGACCCCGACATCGTCGCCGGGCAGGGAACGCTCGGGCTCGAGATCGCCGAGCAGATCGACGACCTCGACACTGTCGTCGTCCCGATTGGCGGCGGCGGACTCATCAGTGGCGTCGCGACCGCGCTCAAGGGCCGGCTCGACGACGTTCGCGTCGTCGGCGTGCAGGCCGCCGAAGCGGCGACAGTGCCGGAGAGCCTCGACAAGGGGATCCCGGTCGACCACCCGGATCCGAACACCATCGCGGACGGCATCGCGACGGGCGGCATCTCGGAGTTGACCCTCGATATCATCGCGGAGCACGTCGACGAAGTCGTCACCGTCTCCGACGACGAGATCGCGCGGGCGACGCTCGCCATGCTCGAGCGCGCGAAGCAGGTCGTCGAAGGTGCCGGGGCCGCCTCCGTCGCCGCACTCCTGACGGACGACCTCGACGTCGCGGGCGAGCGCGTCGTCCCCATCCTCTGTGGTGGTAACATCGACATGAGCGCGCTCCAGGAGGTCATCACCCACGCGCTGGAGGACCGGAGCCAGTTGCTCACGCTCCGGGTGCGCATCGAGGACAGACCCGGCCGGCTGGCCGAGATCAGCGACATCATCGCCGAGCACGGCGGCAACGTGCGCTCGGTCCGGCACGACCGCGCCGTCGAGGACCTCTCCATCGGCGAGGCGTACCTCGTCTTCGAGGTCGTCGCCTCCGGCCGGGAGCACACCGAGGACGTCCTCAGGTCGATCGAGGACGCGGGCTACGAGGTCGAGCGACTGACGAAGCCGGTGTAGCGCCGCGAGCTGTCGTCCCCGGCGACGCCCCGCCGCCGCAGACGGCTCATTTTTAAGCCCGGACGGACTCCCATCCGACGAACCGATGGCGACGCCGATCCTGAAGTGGGCGGGCGGGAAACGCCAGCTCCTCGACGAGCTGTACGCACGTTTCCCGGCCGACTACGACCGAGAGAACGACGCCTTCCACGAGCCCTTCTTCGGGAGCGGCGCGCTCTTCTTCGACCACGAGCCGAGCCGCGGGACGATAAACGACCGCAACACGCGACTCCACAACTTCTACGTCCAGGTGCGCGAGCGACCGGAGGCGCTGATCGAACGCTGCCGCGATTTCGACGACCCGGAATCGGACCCGGATCCTGACGAGGAGTTCGCCAAGGAGGGTCGCGACGGCCGCGCGATCGACCAGTACTACTACCAGCAGCGCGCGCTGTTCAACCGGCGGCCGAACGACGAGGCGTTCGACCCGCTCGACGAGGCCGCCCGGCTGCTCTACTTAAACCGTACCGGGTTTAACGGGCTCTACCGCGAGAACAGCGACGGCGAGTACAACGTCCCCATCGGGCGCTACGCGAACCCCGACTGGGTGCGCGCCGAGGAGGTCCGGGCCGCCAGCGAGGCGCTGAACCGGCTCGACGCCGGCGACCTCCACAACGACGACTACGCGTACGTGCTCGACGCCGCGGAGCCGGGCGACCTCGTCTACTTCGACCCGCCCTACGAGCCGATGAGCCCCACCGCCGAGTTCACGGAGTACAGCGCCGGGGGCTTCGACAGGGACGACCAGCGCGAGCTGCTCGACGCCGTCCTGGAGCTGGCCGACCGCGGCGTCCACGTCATCCTCTCGAACAGCGGCGTGATGTACGACCTCTACGACGAGGCCGGTCTCCACGTCGACCACGAGGGGGCGACGCGGGCGATCAACAGCGACGCCGACAACCGCGGGGAGGTCGACGAGGTGATCGCGACGACGGTCGCGCCCGCCGACCGGCAGGCGTACGGCGACAGGACGCTCGGCGAGTTCTGAGATCGTTTATAAGTAAGCGCCCGCGAGTGCGACCGTGACCCGTCAGCGCACCGTCCAGTGTCTCAGCTGCGGCGAGCCGATGAGCGAGGACGCCAGACTCTGCCCGAACTGCGGGGAGCTCCAGCCGTCGCCGATGCTGGCCATGTTGCTGGGCTTCGTCGGCGTCTTCGGGGTGCTCGTCGGGGTCCTCCTCTCCGCGTTCACGCTCGGCCTGTCCCGAATGGTCGGGCTCGCGATGGTCCTCGTCGGCTTCGCGCTGATCGTCGGCGGGTACACGAGCTACCTGGACGCGCAGGCCCAGCGTCGACGGAAGGCTCGCTAGGGCAACCGACAGGTTGGAACCCCTCCCGTTCGATGTACGAGCATGGTCGACAGTGACGCCGACGCGGCGGACGGCGACGAGATAGCCGACGAGCGAGCCACGGCCCCGACGCGCGAGGAGCCGGCGCAGGCGACGGAGAACGGCATCACCGCCAGCTACTACGAGGCCGATGGGGAACGCGTCCTCGCGTTCGAGGCCAACGGCGCCACCGCGGCGATCGCGCAGAACGTGGAGGGGTACGCGATGTTGAAGGTGCGCCCGGCCCCCGCGGGCGACGAGCTGGAACGCTACTACGGCTTCGACATGGCCCTCGATCACGCGGCCGAGCTGCTCGGCGTCGGCGTGCACGACCTGCCGATCCCGGAGCCTGCGGCCGACATGGGGATGTAACACGTTCTGGACGGAGAGCTCCGACGGATCGGAAGTTAATACATAAATCCGGAACCCGTATTTAAACACCATATGCAATTCTGCGACGAGTGTGGCTCGATGATGCACACGGAGGGCGACGCGTGGGTCTGTCGCTCCTGTGAGAACGAGGCGTCGCGGGACGCGGACACGGAGGCCGACATGACGACCCGGGATGGACAGCGGGACGACGGGGCACCCGCCGTGGCCGACGCGACCCAGGGGACCGAGGAGACGATGCAGGAGCCCTGTCCGGCGGACGGCTGTGACAGCGAGCAGGCCTACTACGAGATGATGCCGAAGCCGGGCGGCTCCTACGAGGTACGGCTGTTCACCTGCGTCGAGTGCGGCCACAAGTGGCGCGAGACCTGAGGGCGCAGCTCGTCGACGCCCCCCGTCACGAGAGCCTCCGTGGTTTCAACCTGTCTCTGTCCGAGAACCCGGTGTTTCCACCTACTGCTACCCTTCAGCCCTCGACGGGCGAGGATCCACTCCCAAGCCCCTCCCGCCAGTAGAACCGCGGCCCGAGGATCAGATATCCGGCCGCGAGGAACAGCAGCGCGAACGCGAAGACGCGGCCCCAGAAGCCCGGGGTGAGCACGGTCGCCGCCTGCACGAGCCCCATCACGAGCGCGTCCTGCGGGTGGAGGTCGGGGTAGGTGATCGTCGACACCATCAGCCCGGCGAACACCGCCGTCACGGCCAGCAGGAGGATCGGGTTCGTGTAGCCGGCGAGGACGGCGGCCGCGAGGATGGTCGCCGCGAGCGTCGTCGGGACGCCCTCCGTCTCGTCGTGGTCGGTGTCGTAGGCCGTGTACATCCCGAGCCGGGTGACGGCCATGGCGACGTAGACGGCGGGGACGACGACGGCCGCCGCGGCGAGCGCGAGGTCGGCGCTGCTCCCGCCGGTTCCGGCCCCGAAGCTCGCGGCGTCTAGCGCGCGGACCGCGACGACCATCGCGGGCGCAACGCCGAAGGAGGCGACGTCCGCCAGCGAGTCGAGGTAGCTGCCGACCGGCGTCGATCCCCGCTTGCGCGCGACGACGCCGTCGAGCCCGTCGGCGATGGCCCCGAAGAGGACGAGGCGCGCGGCGAGCCCGGCGTCGACGGTGGCGAGGACGGCGGCGGCGAAGCCGACGGCTGCGTTGGTCACCGTCACCGCGTCGGCGAGGCCGAGCCGGCCGACGAACCGCGGTTGCATATCCGGGCGGTCGGCAACCGCGGATTTACGTCTTTATATCCGGACGGGGCGTGTCAGTCGGCGACGATGTCGCGACGTCGTCGGTCGTCGTCCCGCGTTGGTCGCGAGAACGGGCACCGCGCGGCCGCGTCCACGACCCCTTATCAGATCGTGAGAGGAACCGCGATACATAAACGCCGTCAGTCCCGAGCAGGAGTATGCAGCGCAGACGGTTCCTCGCGTCCGCCGGGGCGGCCGCGACGGCCGGCGTCTCGCTTCTCTCCGGCTGTCTCGGTGCCAGCGGTAGCGACACCGCCGCGTACGACATCGGCATGACTGCCCAGGCCTTCGTCGAGGCCGAGTTCACCGTCAGCCCGGGCGAGACGGTCGTCTGGCACAACAACAGCGCGAGGACCCACACGGTCACCGCCTACGAGGCCGCGCTCCCGGAGGGGACGGAGTTCTTCGCCTCCGGCGGCTTCGAGTCCGAACAGGCCGCGCGCGACGCGTGGTGGAGCGACCGGGGCGGCGCCCTCGAGAACGGCGACGAGTTCTCGGTCACGTTCGAGGAACCGGGGCAGTACGACTACTTCTGCATCCCGCACGAGCAGGCCGGGATGCTCGGCACCATCTACGTGGAGGAGTGAGCATGCACCGCGCCGTCCTCGGTCCGTCGCCGGCGACGGTGCACGGCGTGCTCCAGGGAGCACCGTCGGCCCTCTCGGACCTCGTCGGCGTCGACGTCGCGCTCTTCCTCCTCATCGGCCTGCTCGGCGGCGCGCACTGTATCGGGATGTGTGGCCCCCTCGTGACGATGTACGCCGGCCGGATGAACCCGGAGACGGACGGGGGGACGGCGACGACCAAAGGCGGCACCGCGAGTCGCGCCGGCGACGACCGCCGCAGCCACCTCTCGACGTACGAGGTCCGGCAGCACCTCCTGTTCAACGTCGGCCGCGCGACGAGCTACGCGACCATCGGCGCGCTGGTGGGCGCGCTCGGCGGGGCCTTTTACGTCGGCACGGAGCGGCTCGTCGCGACCGCGGGCCTCGTCCGCGGCGTCGTCGGCGTGCTGATCGGGCTCGCCGTCGTCGCGGTCGGCGTCAGGTACCTCCTCGGCGGGTCGACCGGCGGCGTCCACCTGCCGGGGCTCGACCGCGTCGCGGGCTGGCTGACGACCCACGTCGACCGGCTCGCGAGCGGTCCGGGGATCCTGGCACTCGGCGCGGTCCACGGGCTCCTCCCCTGTCCGATCCTCTACCCGGCGTACCTCTACGCGTTCGCCACGGGGTCGGCGCTCTCGGGAGCCGTCGCGCTCGGCGCGCTCGGACTCGGGACGATCCCGGCGGTGTTCGCGTACGGCACCCTCATCGAGAGCGTCGACGCGGTCCACCGCCGGCGGCTCCACCGACTGCTGGGCGTCGTCTTCGTCGCGCTCGGCTACGTCCTGCTCGCCCACGGGCTGATGAGCCTCGGCATCCACGTCCCCCATCCGATGTTCCCGTTCTACGACCCGCTGACTACCGGGGGTGGGCACTGAATGAGCACGGACCCGTCGACGAACGATTCGGCACAGTCGACGAGCGATCCGGCACACGACGCCTGTACTCTCTGTGAGCTCCCGGCCGCGGAGACGGGCGTGGTCGACGACGACGGCAACCAGTTCTGCTGTCCGGGCTGTCGGGACGTCTACGACGCCCTCGGCGACGTCGACGGCGTCAGCGAGGGCGACGTCCGCGAGGCCCACGACGAGGGCGAGGCCGGCGGCCCCGTCGGCGTCGGTGATGAGGCCGACGCCGGGGCCGACGCCGGATCGGAAGCGACAGCCGACGTGCCCGACGACCACGAGGCGACGTTCTTCGAGGTGCAGGGGATGCACTGCGCGACCTGCGAGGCGTTCATCGAGTCGGTCGCGACGGCCGAGGACGGCGTGAGCGACGCGAGCGCGAGCTACGTCACCGAGACGGTCCGGATCGACCACGACCCGGACGCCGTCGTCGAGGACGAGCTCCGGGACGCCGTCTCGGGGCTCGGCTACGACGCCTACCCGCGCGACGACGCCTTCTCGCGGCGGCAGGCCGACCACATGGCGACCGCGCGGCTCGCCGTCGGCGTGCTCCTGGGCATGATGGTCATGCTCCAGTACGTCGCCATCATCTACCCCACCTACTTCGACGGGCTGTTCTACAACGACCGGACGGCCGCGTTCCTCGCGGACGCGATGGCGAGCACGTCCGGGACGTACTTCTTCATCCTGCTCGCGGTGCTGACCACGGTCATCCTGCTGTTCACCGGCAAGCCGATCCTCCGGGGCGCGTACGTGAGCGCCCGCACGCGGTCGCCGAACATGGACCTGCTCGTCGCGCTCGCGGCGGTGAGCGCCTACCTCTACTCGAACCTCACCGTGATCACCGGCGGGAGCCACGTCTACTACGACGTGACGGTCGCCATCATCGTCATCGTTACTGTCGGGAACCACTACGAGACGAGCGTCAAGCGGCGCGCGACGGACCTCCTCTCGGACCTGACCGCCGTCCAGGTGGACGAGGCGCGCCGCGTCGTCGACGACGGCCACGAGACGGTCGCGATCGACGAGCTCTCGGCGGGCGACCGGCTGCTCGTCAAGAACGGCGAGCGCGTCCCGGTCGACGGCACGGTCGTCGACGGCGAGGGCGCCGTCGACGAGGCGGTCGTCACCGGCGAGTCGCTGCCGGTCCACAAGGCCGAAGGCGACACGGTCGTCGGCGGCTCCGTCGTCGCCGACGGCGCGCTGGTGGTCTCGGTCGACGAGGGCGCGACGAGCAGCCTCGACCGCATCTCCGAGCTCGTCTGGGACCTCCAGAGCTCGAATCACGGCATCCAGGGGCTCGCAGACCGGCTCGCGACCGTCTTCGTCCCGCTCGTGCTGGCGCTCGCCGTCGCGGCGGCTGCGACCTATCTCGCGCTCGGCGCGGGCGTCACCGAGGCGCTGCTGGTCGGGCTCACCGTCCTCATCGTCTCGTGCCCGTGCGCGCTCGGGCTCGCGACGCCGCTCGCGGTCGCGTCCGGCGTGCGCGACGCGCTCGAGCGGAGCATCGTCGTCTTCGACGAGACGGTCTTCGAGCGGATCCGCGACGCCGACACCGTCGTCTTCGACAAGACCGGCACCCTCACCACCGGCGACATGCGCGTCGTCGACGCCGACGTCCCCGACGACCTGCTGCGGGCCGCGGCGGCGCTCGAAACGCGGTCCTCGCATCCGGTGGGCCAGGCGGTCGCGATGGCCGGTGAGACAGGGGCCGACGGCGCCGGCGACGCGACTGGCGACGCGTCGGACGACTCCGTGGCGGACGGCGGCCAGGTAACCGAAGTCGAGGCCGACCAACGCGCCGCCGGCGACGTCTCCGCGTTCGAGAGCCACCGCAAGGGCGTCTCGGGGGTCGTCGACGGCGCGGAGCTGCTCGTGGGGCATCCGGACCTCTTCCGCGACCGGGGCTGGGACCTCCCCGCGGAGATCGCTGAGCGCGCCGAGGACGCACGCGACCTGGGTCGCGTGCCCGTCATCATCGGCCGCAACGGCGCGGCCGAGGGCCTCGTCGTGGTCGGCGACGAGCTCCGCGACGGCTGGGAGGCGACGCTCGAATCGCTCACCGACCGCGGGATCGAGGTCGTCGTCCTCACGGGCGACGAGGAGCGCGCGGCCGCGACCTTCCGGGACCACCCGGCCATCGCGCGCGTCTTCGCCGGCGTGCCACCGGAGGGGAAGGCCGAAACCGTCTCCCGGCTGTCCGAGACCGGTGACACGGTCATGGTCGGCGACGGCACCAACGACGCCCCCGCGCTCGCGACGGCCGACCTCGGGATCGCGCTCGGCGGCGGGACGGCGATGGCCGCCGACGCGGCCGACGTCGCCATCGTCGACGACGACCTCGCTTCCGTCGGTACCGTCTTCGACCTCGCGTCCGCCGCCGGCACCCGCGTCAAGCAGAACATCGGCTGGGCGTTCTGCTACAACGCCGTGGCGATCCCGCTCGCCGTCCTCGGGCTGTTGAACCCACTGTTCGCCGCGGTCGCGATGGGCACGAGCAGCCTGCTCGTCGTCACGAACTCCTCGCGCGACCTGCTGTCGTCGTAACCGGGAAGGCGGACGGCCGGTGAACTGCTTCTTCGCCTCTCAGCTCCCGAGAGTCGCGAGCGTGTCGGCCGTCTCGGAGAGTGAATCGACGGAGTCGACTTTGATACGAAATCTGTTTAGTCCTCTTAAAAGTGCTTGAACTGATAGGTAACGGCGTTTGGTCGTTTTCCCGGATATATATCCCCGAACATGGGCTGATACCCGAGCTAAATGCCTGAGGAAGGATTTCTCAGCAACATTGTTCACCCTCAGATCTCGAGGGTCGATCCCGGAGTGCCTTTTTATATGATCGAGGAGACAGCGTAGCGTACTTATAAGTATATTATAAGCGGGTGCCGTGATCGAGAGCTAAACAGCACCAGGCACAAGTACCAGATCTACAGTATTATAAGAAAAAGTAGCTTGTGAGGGAAGGCGTTCGGATGCTCGGCTATGGGACGACCGACGAGTCGAGCGTCGCTCGTGCGTACTGCCGTCGCTGGGCGGCGCGGTCCGGCTTCAGTCCGCGGACGTGCCGACGACGACGGGGGCGTCCGCATCGAGGATGACCGCCTGGATCGTACTGCCGAACAGGGCCTTGCCCACCGGGCTGCGCTCGCGGCCGGCCATCACGATCGAGTCGGCGTCGAGCTCGTCGGCGACGTCGAGGATGACCTCCGAGGGGTCACCGTGCTCACGGCGGACGTCGACGGTGAAGCCGGCGTCCTCGAGATTGGCGGCCGCCTCGGCCGGGACCTCCGGGAACTCCTCGTCGTAGAAGTCCGCGGAGCTCACGTCGCTCCACTGCGTGCTCTCGACCTCGAACTCCTCGAACACGTTGAGGACGACCGCCCGCACGTTCTCGCGGTCGAACGGCACGCGCTTGACCGCTTCCTCGATCCGGCTGGCTCGCTCCGCGTTCTCACTGATCGGCACCAGTATCGTCTGCATCACGCTGTATCTGTCCACGCATGGACTTAACCCTACTCACCGTCGCAACGGGAGCCGTCCGCCGCCGACACCGCCGGCGAACCATGTGAGTCAACGTCACCGTTATACCACGTTGGTTGCAAGTGCGTACCGTACGATGACGACCCACTACCGTGGGGAGCAGCCAGAGGCATCTCCAGCCAGCGCCGGGGAGCGGATTCCCGGCGTCGGTATGACCGAGTTCAGCTCGGCGGACGACCGCTCGCTCCTCGAACTACTGGAAACGGCAGCCGAACGCGCGCTCGACGACGCCGGCCTCCTGACCGGCGCCATCGACTCCGTCCACGTCGGCAACATGGCCGCGGAGGCGTTCGTCGAACGCTCCGGCCTCGCCAACGCGCTCGCCGGGAGCCTCGGCACGACCGGCGCCAGCGCGCACCGGATCGAGAACACGAGCGCCAGCGGCGCCAGCGCGTTCCTCGACGCCGTCGACGCCGTCCGGGCAGGACGCGCCGACGTCGCGCTCGTCGTCGGCGGCGAGAAGATGTCGACCGCGGACACGGCCACAGCCACGGAGGTCATCAGCCGGATCACCCACGAGGACGAGTACGCCCAGGGGATCACGCTCCCCTCCTTCGGCGGCCTGGCAGCCGACCGCTATCTGCGGGAGCACGACGCGACCCGCGAGGACCTCGCACGGGTCGCCGTGAAGAACCACGCCAACGCGGCCACGAACGAGTACGCGCAGTTCCGGAAGCGGATCGACGTCGACGACGTGCTCGACTCCCCGACCGTCGCGAGCCCGCTCCGGCTTTACGACTGCTGTCCGACGGGGGACGGCGCCGCGGCCGTCGTGATCACCAGCGAGGAGTTCGACGGCCTCGCGGCCGACGGCGGCGACCTGTCCGGTGCCTCGGGCAGCGTTGAAATCGCGGCCTGTGAGGGGGCCGTCGGCACGCACGCGGTCGCTGACCGCCCGGATCCCCTCGAGATCGAGTGCGTCCGCGAAGCGGGAGCCGCCGCCTACGACGCCGCCGACGTGACGCCCGACGCCGTCGACGTCGCCTGCATCCACGACGCGTTCTCGATCCTCGAATGGCTGGAGACCGAGGAGCTCGGGCTCGCCCCTCGCGGTGAGGCCTGGAAGCTCACGCGCGACGGGGAGACCGAAATCGACGGCTCGCTTCCGACCAATCCCGGGGGTGGCCTCAAGGCGCGAGGCCACCCACTCGGCGCCACCGGCGTCTCGCAGGTCGTCGAGCTCGTCTGGCAGCTCCGCGGCGACGCGCCGGCCGAGCGCCAGGTCGACGACCCCACCACCGGCATCGCCGTCAACGTCGCCGGCTTCGGCAACAACAGCATCTGCACGATCCTGGAGGCGGGTCAATGAGCCGGGCGCTGGAGTGCTCGGTCTGCGGCCGCCGGAGCTTCTACGACAAACGCCGGTGCCTCGACTGCGGCTCGGACGCGTTCGAGGAAGTCGACCCCGGGACGGGTGAGCTGCTCGCCGTCACTACCGTCGAGGTGACGCCGGACGGCGTCCGCGAACCGAACGCGCTCGGGATCGCCGCCTTCGACGGCGACGCGAACGTCGTGGCGCAGCTCGACGATCCGGCCGCGGTCGACGTCGGCGACGGCGTGCGGCTGGACGGTGACCACGACCTCCGGCAGGCCGAGGACGGACCGATCGTCGGGCCGCGGCTGGTCGTCGAGTAGCAGGACGGAGTAGGGGTCCGTCGCCGTTGTGGACGCGGGAAATGGGTCGCCGTTGTGGACGCGGGAAATGGGTCGCCGTTGTGGACGCGGGAAATGGGTCGCCGTTGCGGACGCAGGAAAGTGGCGTCTCGCGGCGGTCGAGGAGAGTGCTTCCGAAGCTATTCTTCGCGCTCGGCGAGCAGTTCGTCGATGCTTTTTACCTGTCTTACTGGCTTTCGCCCTTCCGGCGGCCAGCCGAGGGCGAGGAGCCGGACTGGCTCGTCGAAGGGGTTGTGGATGAGGTGGGCCCCTTCCCGCCCGGCGTCGAAGCGGACGACGTCGTCCGGCTCCGCGACGAAGCGGTCGTCGTCGACCTCGACGCGACAGCGGCCGGCCGCGACGTAGACGAGCTCCTCCTGATTCTCGTGGTAGTGGAAGTGGTTCTGTGAGAGGCGCTCGCCCGGTTCCAGGGTCGCGACGTTGAGGTTGAACAGATCGATGCCGAGTTCGTCGGCGAGTTCGAACCGCTCGCCGGGCTTGTCGTCGCGGCTACTCGTCTCGCGGGGTCGGACGTGGGTCCAGCCGTCGGACATACCCGAACGTACGCTCGGTGTCGCATAAAGGTACGCGGAGCCGCAAAAGAGACCTCCGAGTGAGTTAGCTACGCGAGAGCCGGGGGAATCGAACGGTGGCGAAGTCCCCGAGGTAGACGATGCTGAGAGCGATGACGACGGCCAGAACCGCCTGAACGACGACCATCGGGGCGAACACCGCGCCCGCTCCGAGCGCGAAGAAGCCGACCCGGGCCGGGGCGGACACCGTCTCGCTGATGCGGCCCGTGAAGGCGACGCTGAACGCGACGAACCCGCTGAACACGAGCAGGAACGAGACGAACGTCATCAGGCTCGGGTACAACAATGCCTGATTGTACATGAACGCGAACGGGAGCAGGAACATCGGGAAGCCGAGCTTGAGCGACTCCAACGCGGTCTCCCAGAACTTCGACCCGGCTATGCCCTGCCCGATGATCACCGACAGCGCGATCGGCGGCGTGATGTTCGACACGATCGCGAAGTAGAACACGAACATGTGCGCCGTGAACTCCGGGATGCCGATCTGCACCAGCGACGGGGCGACCAGCACGGCGACGATCATGTACGCCGCCGTCGTCGACATGCCCATGCCGAACGCGATAGCGGCGATCATCGCGAGCAGCAGCATGACGACCATGCGGCCGGCCGCGATCGTCACCAGGAACGACGAGAGCTGCTGGGCGAACCCGGTCACGGTGAGCGCGCGGATGACGATCCCGAGGCTGGCCAGCAGGATCGTGATGTCGATGGTGGCCTCGGCGCCGCGGCGAAGGCCCTCCACCGTCTCGCGGAGGTACTGCCGACCGGCGGGGCCGGCCGCTTCGTCCGTCCGGACGACGTCGGTGCCGACCCGGAACAGCCGAAGGATCATCAGGAGTCCGATCGCGATGAAGCCGGCGAACATCGGGTCCGCGCCGACGACGACGAGGTAGTACAGCAGGACGACGAACATGCCGATGTACTCGTAGTGCCGGAAGACGTCGAACAGCCGACGCACCGAGCTGCGACCCTCCTCGTTCACCGTGATCGTCGTCGACACCGAGTTCGAGGTGGCGAGCGAGATCGAGACGGCGACCGTGAGGAAGAACAGGACGGCGGGGGCGACGGCGCCGACGACGATGTCCGAGTAGTTCGGCTCGATGAGTTCGGCCATGAGGAACGCGCCCGCGCCCATGATCGGCGGCAGGACCTGACCGCCACAGGAGGCGACCGCCTCGATGGACGCCGCGATCTTGGCCCGGTAGCCGTTCTCCTTCATCAGGGGGATCGTGAACGCGCCCGTCGTCGCGGTGTTCGCGGCGGTCGATCCGTTGATCGACCCCATGAACATGCTGGCGGCGACGGCGACCTGGCCGATCTCGATGTGTTTCCGCTTGGCCGCGATCCGGGTCATCCCCTTGATGAACGTCGCCATCCCGCCGTACTTCTCCATGAGTCCGGCGAGAATGAGGAAGATGACGACCCAGGTGGCCGAGATCTGCAGGAGCGCGCCGAAGAGCCCCTGCATTTCCACGGTGTTCATCGTGATGATCCGCAGCGGCGTCAGGCCGCGATGCTGGAGGATCCCCGGCATCATCGGCCCGAAGTAGGAGTACACGAGTCCCGACGCGGCGATGGCGCTGATGAGCTTTGAGATGTGAAGCAGGGCGAACAGCACCAGACCGATCACGAGGGCGCCGAGGTAGACGAACCTGTCAGGGTAGATCCCGGCAGCCTGGACTATCATGTCGTAGTTCGCCTGAATCACGTACAGCGGGACGACGGAGACGATGCTGTACAGTCCGTAGCCCACCGTCTCGACCTTGCCCCGGATCGTCGAGCGGTCCGCATCCACCATCCGGAACAGCCCCCACAGGACGAGCACCATCGCGAGGTGGATGATCCCGTGGCGGGAGGCCGGAATGGCGAACGTGTACGCGAACCACATGTGGTACGCGAAGAACACGATAGCGATCGCGTAGATCAGGACGTCGATCGGTCCCTTGGTCAACAACGATTCGTCATAGTGATCCCGGAACTTCTCGTCGATCGTCTGCTCGATGTCCTCGAGCGTCCGGGTACTCGCCTCGTCGGGTGTGTTGTCGGTTCCCATCTATTCTAAGAAAACAACGGCGGTGGTTCCAAATGAAAGTTCGGGACGACTGCAGTCGTCTCAGTTGGCTTCCGGCGGTGCGGTCAGGTCGTACTCCTCCCAGAGGCCGGCCTCCTTGTAGTACTCGTAGGCGCCCTGGTGGATCGGCACGTCGGGGTGGAGCGTTCCCAGGAACGCGTCCGCGTCCGGGAAGAAGCCCATAACCTCGTCCTCCTCGACGAGGTCCTCGCCGTGTTCGTGCGTGAACTTCGCGATGTCGTAGACGACGTCGTTGCTGGCGCTGGCCTTGACGGCGTACAGGTACGTCAGCGTGAACGAGTCGATCGGGCCGCTGTAGTTCTCCGAGAAGCTCGAGACCGTCTCCTCGTCGAGCTGGACGTACGTCGAGTACGAGAGGTCGTCCGAGAGCGCCTGCTTCGTCGAGTCCGAGAACTGGAGCGGCTTCCAGTTCACCGTCGCGTCGATCTCCTGGAACCAGCCCTGCGCGATGTCCTGGTTTACCGTCCAGGTGAACGCCGCGTCGACCTGGCCGGACCGGAGCGCGCTCGGGATGTCGGCGAACGCCATGTACCGGTTGTCGATGTTGTCGAGACCGATCTCCTGATCGACCAGCCATTCGACCGGCGGGCGCGTACCGGAGCCGGCGGAGGAGATGGCGACTGACTTGCCTTCGAGGTCGTCCCAGCCGCTCACCTTGTCCGCGTTGTAGAGGCCGAAGTTGTAGAAGCCCATGTACCCACGGACCTGCCGGATGGAGTCGAAGTTCTCGAGCGGCTGGTCGGCGTACGCACCCTCGTCGGGCGAGTCCTCAAGCAGCTGGGTCGTCGTCCCGCTCATCTCGTACTGACCGGCGTCGAACCGGCGGTAGGACGCACTGGTTCCTTCCGTAATCACGGCCTCGACGTCGACCGAGTCGAGGAGGTCGTTCTGGTTAGCGTAGCTGGTCCAGGTCGAGCCGATACGGAACGAGGACGAGCCCTGCGACGAGGTCCCGAGCGTCCACTGCTCGGCGTTCTGCGATTCCGTTCCCGTCCCGCCACCGTCGCCGCCTCCACCGTCGCCACCGCCGCCACCGGCGGTCTGGTCGAGACACCCGGCAACGCCGAGGATACCTGCTGTCGCTGCGCCCTTGATAAATGTCCGCCTGTTGCTGTCGTGCTTGTCTGACATAGTCTGAGTCGTGCCAGCGTTTCTCACTCGCTGACCGTCTATTGCGCACATTGTGAGAAGGTTAGTTAAATCTTTACCCACCTGGTCGTTCGTGTTGTTTATCTACGATCATCCGGCGTCGAAGGATGAGGTCTGACAGCGGGCTGTCGCTTCCAGCACTGTCACGACCGGAACGCTTTATATTGGTTCCCCGAACGTGACTGTATGCGTGCGGTTCAATATCACGAACACGGCGACGAGAGCGTACTGACCCTCGAGGACGTCGAGCAGCCGACGCCGGCGCCGGACCAGGCGCTCGTCCGGATCGAGGCGGCGAGCGTCAACCCCATCGACACCTACATTCGCGGAGGCAACGTCTCCCCGCCGAGCGGACTCCCACACGTCGGCGGGTCCGACCTCGCGGGCGTCGTCGAAGCGGTCGGCGACGAGGTGACCAGGTTCGAACCCGGCGACCGCGTGTTCGCGACCGGGCTCGGCCTCTTCTCGCCGGGCACGTACGCCGAGTACACGGTCGCCCCCGAGTCTCAGCTCGCGTCGCTCCCGGAAGGCGTCGAGTTCCGCGACGCCGCCGCCGGGGCGATGGCGTTCGCGACGGCCTGGCGGGCGCTCGTCACCCGCGGCGACCTTGAGCTCGGCGACGTCGCCCTCGTCCACGGCGCGTCCGGCGGCGTCGGGCACGCTGCTGTGCAGGTCGCGAAGGCCGCCGGCGCGTTCGTCGTCGGAACCGCCCGCGAGGGCGAGGCGGCCGACCTCGCGCGCGAGTACGGTGCTGAGGCCGTCGTCGACTACCGATCCGACGACCTCGCGGACGACCTCGAAGCCGCCACGAACGGCCGCGGGGTCGACGTCGTCTTCGAGCCCCACGCGGACCTTCACCTCGCGGCGAACCTCGACGTCCTCGCGCGCGGCGGCCGCATCGTCGTCATCGGCGAGGAGAACCCGATCGAGATCGACGCCGGCGTCTCGATGACGGCCAAGCAGGCGGACGCCGACCTCCGCTTTATGTCCCTGATGGCCTCGCCGGACGACCAGGTCCCGATCCTCGAACGCGTCGGCGAACGACTGGCCGACGGCCGCTTCACCGTCGAGATCGACGAGGTGTTCGGCCTCGACGAGCTGCCGGCGGCTCACCGGGAGCTGATGTCCTCCGGGACGCTCGGGAAGATCGTCATCGACCCGAGTAAGTAGGGCGCGATTTCGTGTTTCGGTTGTCATCGGACGATGGTCAACGACAGTGTGTTGAGGGTTTTGAATAATTTTTAAATAGGTCGGCCCAGGCGTCAGGTGTGGTTCCCGACAGCGACGTGAATTCCCGGTAATTCCTCGGCCGTATTTATAAGCATAGTCGCCAGGTGATACGGTCTCGCTCTTGACAGCACCGCAAACGCCCGGAAAGCCCTCGGCCGCTCGCGGTCGCTCCGCGACATATCCGCGGCTCTCAGCACCGCCCGCCGCGGATAGGGGCCGGCGGAGCGACTCCCCTTCGGCGCGACCGGCCATCGCCCTTTCAGTCCGCCAGGACAGCACCGCAACAGCAACCGCGACAGCCTCGCACGGCAACCGCAATTCCTCAGTCCTCCCCAGCCTCGGCCGGGGCGCGCCGGTCCAGCACCGCGCGGCGCGCCCCGGCCTCCCTCGCACGCGTTACTCGCGCGCGCCGACCACGGCCGCGCCGCGACCGCCCGCCAGCGGCCGCAAGCGACACCCGTCAACCACTCGGTGGGTGGGACTGAAAGGGGCAGCCGCTGCGCGGGACGCCCTGCGACGCAAGCACAGCAGCCAGCGAACGAGCAACTCGAGTGAGCTGGCGAGGCGGACAGCGAGCAGCGCGACCGCTCAGCGGCTGGGGCTTTCTGGGCAGGCTGAGTGGTGTCGCAGGCGGCGACAGCCGGATTTGTTTATAAGCGCCACCGCACCACGCTGGGGGATGTCCAGTGACCTCGCCAGCCAAAGGATCGCTCGACCGGAGAAGACGAACAGTTCGCGCCGTGGTTACCGTGTTCTCTTAATCAGCGTCAGCGGAGACGCCCTCGGTCGACGGGATGACGCCTTCCTCCTGCATGCGAGCGATGCGGTCCTCGTCGTAGTTCAGCGCGCGGAGGATGTCGACGGTGTCCTCGCCGAGCAGGGGCGGAGCGTCCTCGAAGCCGGAGGACGCCTCGTCGTAGTTGAGCGGGTGCTCGAGGACGGGGATCTCGCCGGCTGCGGGGTGCTCGACGTGCTGGACGACGCCGCGGGCCTCGACCTGCTCGTTGTTGAGCGCCTCGTCGACGTCGAACACGGGGCCGACGGGGAGGCCCTTCTCCTCGGCCAGCTCCTCGACCCACTCGTCGGTCGTCCGCTGCTGCAGAACCTCGGAGAGCTCGGCCTCGAGCTCGTCCATGTGGTTCACGCGGTCGGCGTTGCTCTCGAAGCGCTCGTCGTCCTTGAGGTCCGAGCGGCCGATGGCGTCGCAGAACCCCTCCCAGAGCTTCTGGTTGCCGCAGGCGACGTTGAGGTGGCCGTCCTTCGTCGGGTACGTCTGGTACGGCGCGAGCACGGGGTCCTTCGTTCCCATCCGCTCGGGCTCCTCGCCGACAAACGACTTGCCCGCCTGCTTCGTGAGCCACGGGATGGCGGAGTCGAGCATGCCGAGCTCCACGCGCTCGCCCTCGCCCGTGCGCTCGCGGTGGTACAGGGCGTTGACGATGCCGAAGGCGGCCCACATCGCGGTGATGAGGTCCGTCTGGGGGAGCCCGACCTTCGCCGGCGGCTTGTCCGGGTGCCCCGTCACGCTCATGATCCCGCTCATCCCCTGCACGAGGAGGTCGTACCCGGGGCGGTCGCTCCAGGGACCAGTCTCGCCGAACGCGGAGATCGAGCAGTAGACGACGTCGTCGTTGTACTCCTGCACGCTCTCGTAATCGACGTCGAGGCGCTCGGCAGTGCCGGGCCGGAAGTTCTCGACGACGACGTCGGCCTCGCTGATGAGGTCGTAGAGCGCCTCGAGCCCCTCCTCCGCCTTGAGGTTCAGTTCGATGCTCCGCTTCCCGTAGTTGACCGTCCAGAAGTACGGGGACTCGCCCTGCTCCGCCGCGGAGCGGCCGGGGCCCTCGTAATCCTCGACGTCGACGAACGGCGGCCCCGAGTACCGGCTGTCGTCGCCGACGCCGGGTCGCTCCACCTTGATGACCTCCGCGCCCTGGTTGGCGAGCATCGTCGTCGCGAACCCACCTGTGACGAACGTCGTGAGGTCGACGACGGTGATCTCTTCTAACAGTCGCTGGTCGTCCCGCTCATTGCGAATCATACGCATCCGTTCGTAGTATTGGAAATAAATCTACTGGTGACCGCGATACGTTGCCGGTCGCCGCGCCAGGTCGAGAGTCCGTCCCCGGTCAGGCGAGCCGCCGGAGCAGGAGCGCGCAGCCGACGCCGGCCGCGGCGATCGCCGCGAGCGCGACGAACAGCGTCGAGCTCGTCGCGTAGGTGAGTACGGCGCCCGCCATCGACGCCCCGAGCGCCCCGATGCCGAACATCGCGAGGTACGTGTAGCCGTAGGAGAGCCCGTGGACGTCGTCGGCCGCCTGCTCCGCGATGACGACCTGATAAATGGGTGCCGTGCCGTAGACGAAGAAGCCGAGCGCGAGGCTGACGGCGACGAGCGGGACGACCCCGACCGACGAGGCGACCGGAAACAGCAGTGCGAGCGCAACGAGCACGCCGAGCGACCCGGTGAAGGCGGTCGTGCTCGGGAGCCGATCCGTCAACCGCCCACCGGCGTACTGCCCGCCGATGCCCACCGCGAGGAGCGCCGAGTAAACGTGCTGGGACGGGTTGACCTCGCGGCCCAGGACGTCGATCGGTGCGAGCGCCGTCGACCCCGCGAGCACGTCCGGGAGGAACGTCAACAGCCCCCGGTAGTACGTCCCGTATAGCAGGACGGCGACGAACGCCACGGAGAACCCGAGCCCGAACAGCGAGCGAGTGTCGGCAGCAGTCCGGCGCAGGTCGTCGCGGAGCGTTCCCGCGGATCCCTCCGAGGAGGTGTCGGAGTTCTCGTCGACCCCTTCACCGACCTCCTCGCCGATCGCCTCTCCTACCTCCTCGCCGACCTCCTTACCGACCTCTTCACCGACGCCCGCCGCGGCCACCGATTCGAACTGGATCCGGGACCCGACGAACGCGGCGACGAACGCGGGCAGCGCCAGGAGGGCGACCGCAACTCGCCACTCGACAGCGAGCAGGAGCAGCGCGGTCACGAGCGGGCCCGCGGCGGTGCCGACGTTGCCGCCGGCACCGTGGTAGGCGAAGACCGTCCCCCGTTCCTCCGCCGACCGGCTGATCAGCGAGAGCCCGCAAGGGTGATAGAGGCTCGCGAAGGCGCCCCAGACGACGACGGCCACGCCGAGCGTAACGACGCCCCGAGCGAGGCTGACGAGCAGGAACGAGGCGCCCATCCCGACGACCGACAGGAGGATCAGCCGGCGCGACTCGAGCCTGTCCGCCAGGATGCCGCTGGGGAGCGCGCCGATGCCGACGAGTCCGTAACCCGCGCCGACGACGAGGCCGATGACCGCCGCCGACACGCCGAACTCCGCCATCCAGAGGCCGACGAACAGCGGGATGGACAGCTCGTAGGTGTGAAAGAGCGCGTGGGCCAGGGCCGTGAACCGCACCAGCCCGCGGTCGTTGGCTTCCATCGAGTCGAGATACGACGTCGCCCCGTGAAAAAGACACCGAGTACCGGATTAGAAGGCCGATTCCCGAATCGAGCGTTTCCGACGCCGCGCTATCGCCGGCGGTCAGCCCTGGACGGAGTGGGCGATGTGGAGCTCGAGCTCGTTGGTCGCGCCGAGGATCCGCTCCGGCAGCGTGTCGGTGAAGCGCTCGCCCTTGACCCGGTTCGCGGGACCGGCGACGCTCAGCGCGCCGACGACCTCGTCGTTCGCGTCGGTCACGGCCGCGCCGACCGCGTGAACCCCCTCCGTCGTCTCCTGGCGGTTGAACGCGTAGCCACGGTCCCGAATGCGGGCTAGCTCCTCGTCCAGCTCCGCCCGTGAGCTGACCGCGTTCGGGCCGGACGTGGTGAGCCCGCGTTCCTCGAGGATCTCGTCGACGCGATCGCCGTCGAGGTCCGCGAGGATCGCCTTGCCGGCCGCGCTGGTGTAGAGTTCGCCCCGCTTCCCGGTTGTCGCCCCGGTCTGGACCGCGCTCTCGCCGACGTTCGTGTACAGGTAGACGCGCTGGCCGTGCTCCTCGACGATAAACTGCGCTCGTTCCCCGGTTTCGGTCGCGAGCGTGTCCACCTTCTCCTTGATCATCGGGTACGCGGTGGTTCGTCGCCGGGCGTGCTCCCCGACCGTGAGGAAGCCGAGCGCGACGTGGTACTCCTCGCCGTCGCGCACGGCGTACTCGTGTTTCCGTAACGTGGCCAGATGTCGATGAACCGTGCTCTCCGCAAACCCGAGATATTCGGATATCTCCTCGATCGTTCCGCCGTCGAGGTCGCGGAGGGCGTCGACGACCTCGAACGTCGTCTCCGACGTTTTCGCTACCGATTTGATGTCCTTGCTCATACCGATTCTCTCAGCCGAAAGGACTTCAATCCCGCGTTCTCGGATATTCCCGCGATCCTCGGCGAGTATCGCGAATTGCCGTGTGGTCGAATTCGAATTATCCTCCCTCTGTCCGAGAATGTGGGATATGAGAGCGCGGGAGGTACTTACTATGATTACAACAGTAGGAATGTAATGGTTATCTTTGCTGACCTCGATCGGGAGCACCTCCGTGATCGGGGTAGCGATTATAAAACCATCTAGAAGCTGAGAGAACTCGTGATAATACAGTTATTTTATAAGCTTCTGTTGACTGAGGTATTTGTTTCGAGTTGACACCACAATATAAAAGTTGATAAACACAATATTTCCAGCATTTACACGGTTATTCGGAGCAGAATAATAGATCTAGAAGTATATTGTTTCCCCAGATCCAGAAGCGCATATACTACTATAGAATTTGAGTATCCTATATGTATGATATGTAAGAGAGAGTTAGTCGGCACTCGATACATCTCCAAGAAACGGGGACACCTTCCACCCCGAACGACCGGAACCCGTCTACGCGATGCGTGTCGCTGGGTCTGCCACTACAGCCCTGAATCAGGACCAAAAATACGGAACGGGTCAGTAGGCGGGCGATTCCGCCTGGATGACCTGGGCGAGCTCCCGTTGCTCGTCCGCGAGGAGCGTGTTCAGGTCGTCGTGGGTGACGATCCCCGCGAGGTTGCCGTCGTCGTCGACGACCGGCATTCGACGGACGCAGGCGTCGCCGAGTTCGTTACACAGTTCCATGACGCCCGTGTCCGTCCTCACCGTCCGCAGTTCCCGCGTCATCGCGTCTTCCGCCGACCACCCGTCTGCGGTCCCCCCGTTCGCGAGGACCCGGGTCGTGAGGTCGCGGTCGGTGACGATCCCCTCCGGTCTCCCGTTCCGTTCGATGACGACGCTACCGACGTTTTCTTTCTCCATCCGCTTGGCCACGTCGCCAACCGATTCGTCCGGGCGTGCCGTTACGACGTCCTCCCGCATCAGGTCGGATACTGTCATGGTTGGGTAGAGCGCGAGGCTCCACGTAATGGCTCGCCTCCAACCTGCTTGACATTTTGGGCCAACGGTACGCCCGACGGTCGAGATGGATCCTGCCGGAGACGGCGGTAACCGGCTGGTATTCGGTGTTCCGACTCGACGTCGGCGCCCCCCTCCTGAAACGGTGACCTATAAAAAGGCCTCGACGGGTGCGGTAAAGACGATCTCCTCGCCGCCGTGGCTCGACTGGGTTCGTTGTTGGTGGAACCCGTGGGACCGGAAGAACTCCCGGGCGCTCGGCTGGTCCACCGGCGTGCACGTCCTGATGACGTCGACGTCCTCCTCCGCGAGGTGGGCCGCGAGGCGTTTGAGAAGCCGCTTTGCGACGTCCTCGCCCGCTCGCTCCGGATGCACCCAGAGAGCGAGGAGTTCGGCCGCCTTTCCGTCCTCGTCCGGATGCGCGAGCGCCAGACCCATCGGTTGCCCGTCCTCCTCGACGAGGAAACAACAGTCCGCGGACGCGGCGGCCTCGCGGACGCCGACCTCCGAGACGTCCAGTAACGGTGCGCCGATATCGTCGAAAACGGTAGCCTCGCCCGCGCGGGAGACCGCCGCCCGTAGCGCCTCGGCGTCAGCCGGGCGCGCCGGTCGGACTCGCATTGTATACGACGAGAGGAGAGACACCGGGGAATATCTTTCGCACCGCGCAACCGATCACGGCCGGACGCTGATGTCAGTGAATAACGCGGCAGATATTGGCCTGTTCGGCGAAAACGGAAGCGACGGCTCGGTAGGGGAAATCACCGGGGGGAACGGACCCGCGCCGGCGACGGGTCGTGCGAGGTGTCGTGGTTAGGCGCGCTCGACGCCGATGGAGACCGTTTCGCCCTCGATCTCCCATTCCTCGACGAGGTCGTCGGCCGCCTCGGGGCTGTCGAGCCACTCGTCGGTCCGGGTCTCGTCGGCGATCAGCTCGCGGTGCTGGTCGACGAACTCGGCGACCCGCGCGTCGTCGGCGTCGACGCCCAGGTTGATGCGGGCGTCCACGTCGAGGTCGAGGTCCTTGCGCATCTCCTGGACGCGGCGGATCACGTCGCGGGCGTAGCCCTCGGCCTCGAGCTCGGGCGTCAGTGACGTGTCGACGTAGACGGCGCCGTCCTCGAACTCGACGCCCGTGACGTGTTCGGGCGGTTCGGCGACGAACTCGACCATCTCATCGGTGAGTTCGACGGGCTCGCCGTCGACGAGCACCTCGTCGTTCTCGACTGCCTGGCGCGTCGCGCCCTGCACGGCGTCCATCACCTTCTGGGCCTCGCCGCCGAACGCTGGGCCGATTTCGGCCATCTGCGGCTCGGCGTGTTCGACGAGCTCCTCGAAGCCCTCGGTGACTTCCAGGCGACGCGCGTTGACGCGGTCGAGGATGAGGTCCTCGAGGTTGCGGACGGCGTCCGCAACGGCCGCGTCCTGCGTCTCGACGACGACGCGTGGAACGGGCCAGCGGAGCTTCCGACCGGCCTGCTGGCGCGCGTTGGCTGCGGCCTCCTCGACGTCCCGCAGGACCGCGACGTCGTGCTCGAGCGACTCGTCGTGCAGGTCGGCGTCGTATTCGGGGTACTCCAGCGCGTGGACCGTCTCCGCGGTGCCGTCGAGCGTCTGGTACATCCGCTCGGTCATGTACGGCGCGAACGGCGCGAACATGCGGAGCACCTCGTCGAGCACCGTCGACAGCGTCGCGTAGGCGCCACGTTTGGAGGCCGAGTCGGCATCCTCCCACATGCGCTCGCGGATCGCCTTCACGTAGAACCGGGAGACGTCCTGGGTGATGAACTCGATCAGCTCGTTGACGACGTCGCTGACGTAGTAGTCCTCCCAGTACTCCGCCACGTCGGCCTTGACCGACTGGAGCCGCGAGAGGATCCACTCGTCGACGACCTCCAGCTCGCCGTCCTCAAGGGAGGCGTCGGCCGGGTCGTAGTCGTCGAGGTCCATGTACGGCAGCGGGAAGCGGAACACGTTCCAGAAGATGTTCAGCTTGCCCTGGATCTCGCCGAGGCCGTCCCACTCGAACGCGAGGTCGTCGCCCTGCTGGTCGTGCGAGAGAAGGTACGTGCGAAGGGGGTCACGGCCAGCGCGGTCGATGGCCTCCTCCGGCGTGACGATGTTGCCGACGGACTTCGACATCTTGCGGCCGTCGCTGTCGTTGGCGAAGCCGTGCATGAGCACCTCGTCGTACGGGATCTGGCCGACGGCGGCGGTGCCCATCCCGAGCTGGGACCAGAACCAGCCGCGCGTCTGGTCGTGCGCCTCGATGATGAGGTCCGCGGGCCAGAGTTCGTCGTGGGCGTCCTCGTCGCCGGGGTAGCCGAGCGTGCCCCAGGTGGCGACGGAGGAGTCGAGCCAGACGTCGAAGACGTCCTCGATGCGCTCGTAGGTGGTCCCGTCCTCGACGATCGTCAGGTCGTCGACGCTCGGTCGGTGGAGGTCGATCGCCTCGGGGTCGACGTCCTCCTCGACGCGCTCGGCCAGTTCCTCGCGCGTCGAGACGACGATCATCTCCTCGTCGAGGTTGCCCTCGTCGGCGTCCTCGGGGACCCAGATCGGGATCGGGATGCCCCAGTAGCGCTGCCGGGAGACGTTCCAGTCCGGCGCGTCTTCGATGAAGTCGCGGAAGCGCTGGTCGCGAGCCCACTGCGGGTGCCACTCCGACTCCTCCATGTTCTCGAGGAGCTCGTCTTTGATGTCCGTGATCGAGATGAACCACTGATCGGTGACGATCTGGATGATCCCGGTGTCACAGCGCCAGCAGTGACCGTACGAGTGGTACACCGTGTCGTGCGCGAGCATGTGGCCCTCGGCGACCAGGTCAGCGATGATGTCCTCGTTGGCGTCGCGGACGAACCGGCCGGCGTACTCGCCGGCGCGGTTGTCGAACTCGCCGCCCGGGCCGACCGGACAGTAGATGTCGAGCCCCAGTTCCTCCCCGCGGTGGAAGTCCTCCTCACCGTGCCCGGGTGCGGAGTGGACGAGGCCAGTGCGGTCGGCCTCGACGTAATCGGCCGTGTACACCTGGCCGGCGCCCTCGAAGTCGGGGTACTCGTCGACGTGGTCCGCGAGGGGGTGGTCGTACGCCCAGCCGACGAGCTCCTCGCCGGTCAGCTCGGCCTCGACCTCGTAGTCGTCGTAGCGGCCCTCCTTCAGCACGTCCTCGACGCACTGCTCGGCGACGTAGAGGACCTCCTCCTCGCCGTCCCGCTCCGCGCGGACGGCATTGTACGTGAGCTCGTCGTCGACAGCGACGAACGTGTTCGCGGGGATGGTCCACGGCGTCGTCGTCCAGATGACGAGGCTGCCCTCGCGGTCCGCGAGGGGGAACTTCACGTAGATGGAGGGGTCCTCGACGTCCTCGTACTCGACCTCATTGTTCGCGAGGCCCGTCTCACACCGGGGGCACTGCGAGATCGACCGCTTGCCCTGCTCGACGAGGCCGCGCTCGGCGACCTGCGAGAAGGCCCACCAGGCCGACTCCATGTACTCCGGGTCGATGGTCTTGTACGGGTCGTCCCAGTCCATCCACGTCCCGATGGACTTGAAGTCCTCGTCCATCGCGACGCGGTTGGTCTCGGCGAACTCCTTGCACTCCTCGATGAACGCCTCCATCCCGTAATCCTCGATGTCCTGCTTGGACTCGAAGCCGAGCTCCTCCTCGACTTTGACCTCGATGGGGAGCCCGTGCATGTCGTAGCCCGGCCGGTCCGTGACCCGGTGGCCGGTCATGCGCTTGTACCGGATGACGGCGTCCTTCAGCGTCTTGTTCCACGCCGTGCCGAGGTGCATCTGCCCCGACGTGTACGGCGGGCCGTCGACGAAGAAGAAGGGCGGGTCGTCCGCGTGGGCCTCCTTCGTCGCCTCGTACGCGTCGTGTTCGTCCCAGTAGCCCTCGACCGTCGACTCCACGTTCTCGGGCGTATACTGGTCGTCTACCTGCTCCATACCCGAGGGTATCCCGCCGCGTATTTGAATACGGCGGAGTTGCAGTCGCCGCGTCGCCCCAGTCGCTCGGGCAATCTACAAGGGGGCCGCTGCAGAATCGTTGGCTCACCCCCCGAAAGATGCCCCGTGACACCCGACTCACGACCGTCGAGACCGTCCACGACGCCGGCTCCTGGCTGTTCACCGTCCGCGACCGATTCGACGCCGAGGAAGAAGTGCTGCTCGTCCCCTGCGAGGACGGCGTCGAGGCCTGGGTGAACCAGTGCACGCACGAGGCCCAGCGGTTCGACACCGGCCGCGGCGCGCCGATCCGCGACGGCGAGCTCATCTGTCCGAAACACGGGTCGCTGTTCGACACCTGCTCCGGCCACTGTGACAACGGAAAAGCGGCCGACACAACGCTCCCGTCCGTCGAAGTCGACGTCGACGACGGGGAAATCTACCTCGCGGACGCCGAGTACGAGTACCTCCACGAGGGCGGCATCGAAGACGACGAGGGGCCGTCCTCGACCTCGCACCTCCGCTTCTAACTCGGTCGGAGCCTTTTAAATAGGTCCGGGCTGCCCGGATCAAGCGGTCCCCGGCTCGACCCGGACGCCGATCTCCGACCCGTCGACGAGGATCCGCGAGGTCGAGGCGGTTCCGTCGCCGACATCGTCGGCGAGGTAGAGCTTCGAGCCAGTGACGTAGACGATCTCGGTCTCGCCGTCGCCGTCCCAGTCGAACGCCGCGACCGGAGCCTTGTCGGCCTGTATCTTGGAACCGCCTTCGGTCAGTATTGTCTTGGTCCCATCGGCGGTGATGAGCGAGAGGTAGCCGCTCGAATCGATGTACGCGACGCGCGGCGTTCCGTTCCCGTCGAAATCGGCCGGCGAACCGACCCCGAGTCCGTTGTTCTCCCCCACGCCGCCGTTCTGGATCTCCACGATGGTCGACCCGTCCTCCTCCACGTAGCGGAGCTGTTGACTCCCGTCGACGAACAGCAGTTCGTCCGCCCCATCCTCGTCGATGTCGAAGATGGCGGCCACGGCACGCACGCTGTTCGGCGGCGAGATCACCCGCTCCGCGCTGCTGGTGTCCGCCCGGTAGATGTGTTCCTGGTTCTTGTTGGTGAAAAACACGGAGATCGCGCTGTTGTTCCAGGTTCCGACGGCCATCCGGGACTTGTCGGTGGCAACGTTGGAGATCCCCGAGTGCTTGCTCGCGTTAAACAGGACGGTGACCCCCTTCGACCTGTCGATGGCGTAGACGTACGTGCTGTCGTTGACGTACGGGATTTCGAGCTCGCCGTCGCCGTCGAGGTCCTTCGTCTGCGGCCCGGTGACCTGGATGTCCTGGGGACCGTAGCTCGTCTTCGACCCGTTCCGAGCGGTGTGGAGTTCCCGGCTGCTCGAGCCTGCGTAGACGACGCCCCTGATCCCGTCGGTGCCACAGGCCGCATCTTCGATCGGGACCGCCGAGCTGATCGTCCCGGAAACCCCTGTCCCCTCGACGCTGACGTCGAACGTGACGTTCTCGCCGACGATCGACGTGTCACAGTCCGTGTCGAAGTCGACCTCCGTGCTCTCGCCGTTGAGCAGGCTGTAGGACGTGGAGTCGCCGACGTCGGTCCCGGACAGCGAGAGGTTGCCGTAGTCAGTCGCCGCACCGGTGACCGTCAGCGTCACGGTCACCTCCTGATCGAGGTAGTTCGTCGTGTTCGCCAGCAGCTCGGTGGTTCCGATGTGCACGTTGCTGGAGACGCTCAGTGAGAGGACCCCGTTCTCGTTGCTCACGACGTCGACGTGGTTCTGCCGCTCGACGACCGCGGTCTCGAACGCGATCGACCCGTGCAGCATGCTGAACACGACCCCGACGACGAGTACCAGGAATAACAACGTGCGCAGCCGGCTCCGACCGTTTCGACGACGCGAACGCCTCCTCACGGTCGCTCACCCTCGACCGGGCACCGACGCGTTCGCCGTCCAGTTCCCCGGGTCGGACCGTCCGCCCGCCCGAACGGCTCGCCGGCGACGGGCGTCGCCATCGACGGCTCGAACGACCGGAAGGATCGGTCCGCAGCGGAAGCGGCCACGCTCCCGGCGCCCACGGTCACGACGCCGACCGCAACTGGGAAGCGGACCATTGATCGTACTTCAATATGTGTTCCTATATAATAATTGGCCAGCTAATATGTTCTGAAAGGCTGTGGCCGCGGCCGTCCCCGACGGCGGAGTAGGTTCTCTCAGTACCTCTCTCCGGCTCTATTCACGGCCCATCGACCAGGTTACAGGCTCGAACGCAACTGGGGTTACAGACTCGAACACAACCGGTCAGACCCCACCTTGTACCGGGATTCCGGGCTCCTGTAGCCACGTACGGCGGTGATAGAGTCAGCGTTCGCTGAAACGCCCAGCAATTATATGTTAGCTAACATCAAAATTTATTATTATGGATAGAGCGATATCTCCGCTCTTCGGCGTCGTGATGATGGTGATCCTCACCATCCTCCTGGCATCGATGTTCGTGGTGGCGCTCCCGGAACTCTTCGACCTGGGGCTGGCCGAGACCAACGCCGAGGAGGTGATGAGTGGAGGCGTCGGGACCGAGTCACAGGCCGCCGGGGACGACTCCGGGAGCCAGCTGCTCGAGGCGGCGAAGCGGGAGATCGTCTTCACGGACGAGCAAGGTGCCCTCTTCTCACTCCGGACGGACAGAACGATAGTCCACTATCAACCTCCCGAAGTCGAAAGCAGCGGCGACTGGAACGTCGAGGGCGTCGGCCCGAAGAAGGTCGACTTCGACGACGACGGCAACAGGGAGATCCCATACGTCAACGGGAGTAACTATCTCAAGCTCATCGACGAGAACAACGAAACGCAGGTGCTGGTAAACGACGCCAGAAAGAACCTGGTCGCCGTCGGGAGCTGGGGGAACGGCGATACCATTCCGACGTGGACCGCGGTCTACTACGCCGGGAGTTCCGGTAACAGGCTGTTCCGGGCCCGGCTGGATTCGGACGGGAACGCTCAGTCCGAGTGTATCGCGGACATCTCCACCGGCAAGTTCGTCGCGGTCGCCGGGGTCGTCGACTACGACGGCGACGGAAGTACCGAGGTCGTCTACGTCTACAAGGTCGACCAGACGGCGAAACTCGGCTATCTCACTCCCGACGGCACCAGCGACGACGACGTGGGCAGCGAGGAATGCGACGCACCGAGCCAGAAACACCAGCCTATCCGAAAGATCGCCGATTCAAACGGATACGGCACCGGCGAACCGAGCGATTTCGACGGTGACGGGACGGTGCAGGCACCGATGCTCAACAAGTCCTCCGACCCGATATTCGAGCTGGTTACCCACGACGGTACGGCGGAAACGCTGACGGAGAACGGCACCCCGAAGAAGGCGTCCATTCGGGTCGCCGACTGGGTCGACAACGACGAAATGGCGGTCGTGTACGTCGGGGATGGGGAGACGTTGTACTACGTAACCGCCTCGGGCGAGCGAGTCCTGCTCACGGACGCCGACGGCGATCCCATCGAGGCTGATGCGGACCAGGGTGTCGCTTGAATCCCGATCGGCGCTCACAGACCCTCGTGGGAACCCCGATCGGCGCTATCGCAGCGACCGTGGCGAACCAGCGGCTGAAACACGGACGATGGTGGACGAGCGATTCCGCGAACGACCGCTGTGCCCGGTGAACGGTGAGATATTTTCGTCACACTGCACTCCGCGTCCCGGACATCGCTCGAAGCACGACTCCTGCCGTCGGCACCGTTTCCGACGGAACTCGACGGAATTCCGAAAGCAGCAGCGACGAACCGCCCAGTCACGCACTCGTCGCCGAACGTCGAAGCGGGGTCCATCGAAACTCGCTCCCGTGAAGTTATTTCCGCCGAATCGGACTTGCGCAAAGGTGTCAAACAGCCAAACTACTTAGCCTGCTAACTTATATAGATGGTCGGTCCCTCTTTTTATACGTGATGTCCCGTGGTAGATCGGTGGTCCTACTCTGTGCCGTGTCCCTCGTCGGCGTTGCAGTCGTCGGTCCGATGGTCGGCGCGGCCCAGAGCCCGCCCGAAGATCTACTTCCGGACGAGTCGATGGGCGAGGACGGTGTGCAATCGAACGTGCCCCCGCTCGAACCGAAACAGATCGTCATGTCGTTTCACGTGGGGGCAAACGGGACGGCGTCCGCGAGCGTCGCGTACTGGATACCGCTCGACGACCAGGCGAGCGTCGCCGGCTTCGAGCGGTTTCAGGAGAAGGTCCGGACGAACCGGTCGAGATACACCCGGCGGTTCGAGCGCCGGATCCGGGCCACGGTAGCGAACGCGGAGCGGACCACGGGCCGCCGGATGTCCACCGAGAACGTCACCGTGCGGGCGTACCGGGAACCGCAGAAGTACGGCATCGTCGAGTACTCCTACCGGTGGAACGGGTTCGGCGCGGCGCAGAACGACGAACTGATCGTCGGTCCAGCGCTGGGCGGCCTCCACCTGAGCGAGGAGACCCGACTGTTCATCTCCTGGCCGGCGGACTACAGGGTGAAGACGGTCGCGAACACGGTCTCCGAGCGGCGGGACCAGAGCGCCGTCTGGGAGGGACCGATGACGTTTGACCGGGGCGGACCCCGGATAGTGCTCGAACGAGATCGCGGCCTCAGGATGGATATCTTCATTGGTTCCGCGGGTCCGTTTTCGATCGTCGGACGGAGACTCGTTCCCATCGCCGCGATGGCGACGTTGCTGATCGTCATCGGGGGCGTCGCGTTGCGGAAACGGCGACCCTGGGTCGGGTCCACTCTGTGGCCTGGCCTGCTCGCCGCGGTCCCCATCGGTAGCGGAGAGGACGGGGACGTCGACGAACCCGAGACGGATCGGGACGGCCCGGACGACCTCACCGGTGATGCGGAGGAACCGGTGGCGGAAGCCGGGGGCGAGTCCGCGACCCGTGAGAGGACCGAGCCGCCGGAGCTGATGAGCGATCGCGAGGCCCTGTTGTGGGAGCTCGAAAAGCGGGGCGGGCGCGAGAAGCAGAAGACGCTCGTCGAAACCCTCGGCTGGAGCGACGCGAAGGGGAGCCGGCTGATCAGCAAGCTTCGGGAGAACGACGAGGTGGAGACGTTCCGGCTCGGAAACGAGAACGTGCTCACGCTCCCGGGGGAACAGGGACTGTTAGGCAACGGCGGCGGCGACGACAACGGGGGTGAGCGGGATGGCTGACGAGCACCGCGTGTCCTGGACGAAGGTACGGCGGAAAACCGTGCAAATCGGCACAAACGCGCTGAACAGTGTCAGCGGTTTAAGACACGTTGGGTCGAACGCGTACTCGATGAGAACGCTCGCAATAACCCTCGCCATCGCGATGGTTATCTCCGGCGTTGCCACTGCCGGCGTCGTCCCCGGAGTCGCGACGCCGGGACCGACCGATCCCGGCAACGATGGGGCCGCGAGTAACACGACGGTCCTCCCCGGAACCCAATACAGCGCCGTCGCCTCGGCCCAGCGCGCGGAGGTCGAAGCCGAGCAAAACGAACAGGCGTTCGCCGTCCGATACGCGAACGCGACGACGAACGAGTCGAAAGCGGTCGTCGTCGCCGGCGAACTGGATGCGGCCCGCGATCGCATCGACGAGCTCGTCCAAGAGCTGAACGCCCTCGAGGAAGCGCGAGAGGAGGGGGAGATCGCGGAGGCCGAGTATCAGACTCGCTCGACGGCGCTCGTCGCGAAGGCCGTCTCGCTGGATCACCATCTCGACAAGGTTCACGGCGCCGCGGCGCGGCTGCCGCCGGACGTTCGGGAACGACACGACGTCACCGAGGCCGAATTCGACACCCTTGACGAGCGGATCTCCATCCTGACGACCGAAGACATGGAGACCGTCGCCGTCGCTGCCGCCGGCGAGGACATCGGTGACGACTTCGACGACGACACCGGCGAGGCGGACGACGGTGACGCCATCGAGGACCGCGACGACGGAGAGGACGACGATGCGGACGACAGCGAGACCGACGTCGTCCCCGACAATCTCGACGCGGACGGCGACTTCGACGGCGACGGCGACGACGACGACGACGACTCCGACAGTGATTCCGACAGCGACTCCGATAGTGACTCCGACAGCGACTCCGACAGCGATTCCGACGAGGACACCGACAGCGATTCCGACAGCGACTCCGATAGTGACTCAGACAGCGATTCCGACAGCGACTCCGACAGCGATTCCGACAGTGACTCCGACAGCGATTCCGACAGCGATTCCGACAGCGACTCCGACAGCGATTCCGACAGCGACTCCGACAGCGATTCCGACAGTGACTCCGACAGCGACTCCGACAGTGAGTCGGACTAGTTCCGACACGTCGGAGCAGGTGTAGGTGGCGGGTTGCCTGCTCCGACTTCGGGTGGGCCGATCTCGTGAGTCACCTCACTGCTCTCCTCGCGGGAAGCTCTCCCCGGTCTTTTGCCCGGGAAGACCACTGTCCGAACGACCGCCTTCGACGGACCGATTGCGGAGCCCGCGAGCGACAGCGAATCCGGTCGAGTCGGCGTCCCAGTGCCCCGTTGAAACTGCCGTTCCGCGAGTACAGCCCCGGCACCGCCGCGACCCAGAGGAACCTGCTCGAGTTGCGAGCCGACCCCTGGCAGGAACCCGCAGGCACAGAGGTGATTGGGGGGCCAGGAGATATCGGACGTCCGAGTTCGACGCCCCCTCGTCCGCAGGGTGTGTCACTGACCCGGAATACGCACGCTATTCGACGTGCCTGACCAGCGGGGCACGTACGTGGCGTGAAGAGCGGGCGTCTGCTGACCACCGGCGCATTCCCCGCGGTCAGAGTGCTCCACGAGCCGGAAGCGATGCCGAGGTAGCCGTTACCGGGCGCGAGACCCCACGGCCAGCGAGCGCGGGGTCGACGGCGCCAGCGGCGGACCTCCCGACGGAGTTTATCGGTCGAAGACGCCCATCGCACGGAAGACGCGCTGGCCACGCGCCGTCGGTGAGGGACCTCCCGGGTGAATCGGCTGGTCGATCGAGTGTTGTGGTCGCGCGGTCGACCCGACTCCGCGTCTCCGGTAGCGGAGGCCCTGCTATCCACCTGCGAGCCCGGGATCGCGGTCGGTACCGTGAAAATAGGTGAAAAGAGGCGGAATCGGTTGGAAGTTTTCGGAAGTATTCGGAATTAGGTTCAAGAATTTCACCGTTTCATACCCCTCGGAGTACTGGTCCCAGGTGGAGGAAACACCCAATGACGAACCTCAAAACGATCGCAGTGCTGTTCGTGGTGCTCATGACGGTTATGGGCACCTCCGCAGCAATGCCCGGCGCCGGTGCGGATGGACAGATCGCTGACCAGAACGACCTCGACGATAGCGTCTACAACCAGGACGCGGACGATTCGGACGCGAACGAAACCGACTCGGACGGTGACGACGATCGCGACTCGGACGGAGACACCGATGCCGACGACGATAGCTCGAGTCTGTGGGACTTCGTTCCCTTCGTTGGTGACGACGATACTGACTCGGACGGCGACGACGACCTGGACTCGGACGGTGACACCGATGCCGACGACGACAGCAGCTCGGGCATATGGGACTTCATCCCGTTCGTCGGTGATGACGACTCCGCCGACGAAGGTACCGACGACGTCGATACCGACGACGATAGCTCGAGCCTGTGGGACTCCGTTCCGTTCGTTGGTGACGACGCGGACGACGCCGACGACGCGAACGATTCCGACGATGACTCCGATGCTGATGATGGGGACGACTCCGACGAAGCTGACGACGGGGACGACTCCGACGAAGCCGACGACGGCGACGACTCCGACGAGGCTGACGACGGGGACGACTCCGACGAGGCTGACGACGGGGACGACTCCGATGCTGACGACTCAGACGGTGATGATGACTCAGACGACGGAGACGACTCCGATACTGACGACTCAGATGGCGATGATGACTCAGACGACGGAGACGACTCCGATACTGACGACTCAGACGGCGACGATGACTCAGACGACGGAGACGACTCCGATACTGACGACTCAGATGGCGATGATGACTCAGACGACGGAGACGACTCCGATACTGACGACTCAGACGGCGACGATGACTCAGACGACGGAGACGACTCCGATACTGACGACTCAGATGGCGATGATGACTCAGACGACGGAGACGACTCCGATACTGACGACTCAGATGGCGATGATGACTCAGATGACGGAGACGACTCCGATACTGACGACTCAGACGGCGACGATGACGACGATGACGACGACGATGACGACGACGACTCGGATAACTGAGGGAGGAGAGCGGCCTCGAGCGTTCTGAAGCCGGATTCACCCTCCGGCTTTCGTCGAACCACTCCGTGGACCGCCGGTGGACGTTTCGAACGATTATCGTCCAATACGCCGGAAATCGAGCGTATTAGTCAGTCGACGAGTCGATTATGCGAAGTGTAAAACGGCCAATATTGTTATAAATAATTATTGTGTAGCTAACACTATTATCCAATGATAGAACTGCTTTCACTTCCGGGCGGCCGGTCGGCGTACCGTTTAAAATCGAGCGCGGAGCGGTTAGAGGGGATCTGTGCAGTGTTACTGACCCTGATGCTCGTCGTCGCAGCAATCGGCGTGCCCATGCAGTTCGTGGGCGTTGCGAGCGCGTCCGACGCGGCGACCATCGACGCGGACCCGAACACCGTCAGTTCGACGTCGACCCACACGGTGAGAGCGGAGGTCGAGGACGAAGACGAGGGGCAGTCGCTCCAGGACATCGACGTCGACTACAACAGCGCCCAGATACCCGCCAGTGTCGAAAACGTCGACGAGAGCGACGTCTCGAAGGTGGGGATCGACAATAACGGCGACGGAGCCATCGATATCGACCTCTCGGGCACCATAACGAACATCGAGTACAACAACGACTTTCACACGATCACGTTCATCTTCGACGAGAGCTACGAGCTCAACCAGTCGGACGCGGTCGTAATCGCGTATCAGGACGTGACCAATCCGGACGAACCCGGCGAGTACCAGACGCAGGTCTCGATCAATCACGACAAGACGGACCACCCGGCGAAGGCGACGCTCAACATCGTCGAGGACGACTCGACGCCGGAGACGACGATCGATTCCGCCAGCGTCGATCCGAGCACCGTCGCGCCCGGTGAAACCGTCTCGAATCAGATCGTCCAGTTCTCCGTCTCGAACGTGAGCGGCGACGGCGACTCTGACACCCACTACGTCACGTTCCCGGACGCGCTCGCGGGACGGCTCTCGCCGAACAGCGCGACGGTCGTTTCAGGACCGGCGAGCATCGTGTCCAGTATCGAGCTCGTCGACGGTCCGGACGGCGACGGCGAGATGGACACGCTCACGTTCGCGACGAACGACGACTCGGGGAGTGTCTCCGACCTCGTGCTCGAGGTCGATACGACCGTGGAGTACCCCGACGCAAGTTCGGGGACGCAGTACGGGATCGACATTCGGGTCGACGACAGTGATAGCACCGACGCGTTCAGCGACGACGCGGCAGTCGTCACCGTCGAGGACAATACCCCGCCGGAGATCAGTTCGTTCTCACTGACGAACCCGTCGGATACGACGCTGCAGGTCTCGTTCGACTCCAACGAGTCGCTGTCGGACATCCAGGTCGAGATCTCCGGGGAAACCAATCACGCATTGAACGAGGAGGACTTCTCTTCCACGTACGATTCCGGGACCTACACGTACACGGCGACGTACGATCCCGGTGCCACCGGCAGTTACACGGCCACGCTGGAGGTCGCCGCCGACGACGCGGGCAACGACGGGGCCGACGGAGACGACGAGGAGACCGACTCGGTGACGATCGAGGACGACAGCACAACGACGACGGACAGCACAGACGACGGGTCGACGAGTTCCGACGACAGCACGTCGACGACCAGCACTGACACGGCGAGTTCCAGTGACGACACGTCGACGTCGAGTACCGACGACGGATCGACGAGCACCGACGACGGTTCGACGAGTTCCGGCGACGGCACGGCGACGCCGAGCGACGGTACGTCGACGCCCGACGGCGACACGTCGACGGAGACGGCGACCACGACGGCTCCCACGACCACCGACCCCGGTGTGAACCAGTTGGTGATCGGTTTCGGAACGGCGGAAGCTCCAGCCCCGAGCAGCGTCGACGACGGCGCTGGCTCCTCGGGACCGCTACCTGTCCTGCTGGCGATCCTCCTCCTGCTGCTGCTGAGCGCGGTAGCCGTCCGAAAACGGGAGGGGTGAAGTCTCAGCTGGAGCGCTCCGTTCAGGGAGACTCCCCTTCGACGGCCACCTTTTCAGATCGAGAATGGGTCCCTCTCACGGTGCCTACCCGACGCTCACGGCAGCCGCAGCTAGTCGGCTGGTATTCGAGAATGCACGGCTGACAGTTCGAGAATTCCGCTTCCCGGCCGTGGCCACGGTAAAAAGGAATGCGTCAGTCCGTCCGACCGATCGGCGGATTACGCTTCGGTCTCGATCTCGGTGCCGCGCGTGGGCGCACCGGTTTCGACCGGGAGCCGGAGTTCAAGCAGCCGTTGGTGTACTCGGCTTCGAGGTCGTCGCTCTCGACGTTCTTCGGGAACCGGAAGCGACGGTGGTAGGTCTTCCGCTCGCCGCGACGGTCGTCCTCGTGCTCGGCCGCGATGTCGAGGACGCCGTCGTCCCAGGGGGCGGTGATCTCCTCGGTATCGAAGCCCGGCATCTCGACGCTCAGGACGAACTCGTCGTCCTCCGCAAACAGCTCGTAGTCGTTCCCACCGGAGTCGAAGAGCTTGCCGGCAGGCCGGTGCGCTGGAACCAGGAACTGGCGGGGCCAGTGCAGTGCCATGGCTGATCACCCCGATCCCGGAGAAAACTGATCGTGGTTCGTAGACAACATCGTGCTAATTTGTCGTATAAATAGTCGATGGAGATTGCGGCAATAGGGCTCAACCCCAGAGTATTCCACGTCAGTCGAGGACGCAGCTATGCGTCGAAATCCGGCAGGTCGTCCGGCGCCTCGTAGTCCGCCTCCCAGTCGATGTAGTCCTCCTTCAGCACCTCACAGACGATCTGGCCGAGTTCGGTCAGGCCGGCGTTGATCCCGGAGACGCGCTCCCAGGAGTCGAGGTCGGGATGGATGTCGCGCTGCTTCCAGTCCTCCGGGAGTCCGGGGGCGTGGTAGCCGACGCGGTCCGCGAAGTCGTCCCAGAAGAAGTCGAAGCGGGATATCATGTCGATCTCCTCGACGATCCGCCAGGTCTCCTCGTCGAGGTCGCTCGTCGCGGCCCACTGCTCGAACGCCTGCTCCCACGCGCCGTCCCTGAGGAACTGCTCCATCTCGTCGCGGCGGTACTCGTCGCCCTCGACCTCGGCGTCCTCGTACTCGTTCGGGTCGACGCCGGAGAGCTCCGGCGGCTCCGGCGGATCCACGTCGAGACTCATATCGAACACTTCTCGCGCGGGGACATAAGGGGCGCGCCCCGCGGCCCGCGGGCCGGTGGCGAGTCGCGCGTCGGTGGCGAGTCGCGCGTCGGTGGTGAGTCGCGCGTCGGTGGCGAGTCGCGAGCCGGTGGTGGCGACGACGGCCCGCACCGCCTCCCCGGGATTTAACGGGGGCCGGTCCTACCCGCGGACATGGACAAAACCCGGCGCGGGTTCCTCGGGGCGGTCGGCGCGGCGGCGACGGCGACGGCCGGCTGCGTCGCCCCCTCGAGCTCACGGGGGACTGGGGAGAACCGATACGAACAGGTGTACGAGCAGGTGTCGCCGTCAGTCGTCCGCATCCGGACGTACGCGGACGGACCTCGCGGCCAGGGCTCGGGCTTCTTCTACGACGGGGACCACGTGCTGACGAACGCGCACGTCGTCAGCGGTGCGGACGACATTCGGATCCAGTACGCCGACGGGACCTGGGAGGAGGTCGAGGTCGTTGGCACCGACCCGTACAGCGACCTCGCGGTGATCGAGGCCGGTCGCGACGCCGTCAGCGATCCGCTCCCGCTGGTCGAGGAGCTCCCGGACATCGGCACCGAGGTGCTCGTCGTCGGCTCGCCGCTCGGTCTGGAGGGAAGTGCCTCGCAGGGGATCATCAGCGGCCGGAACCGGTCGATCCCGGGGCCGAACAACTTCTCCATCGCGGACGCGATCCAGACGGACGCCGCGCTCAACCCGGGCAACAGCGGCGGCCCGATCGTCACCCTCGACGGCGAGGTCGTCGCCGTCGCCACCGCCAACATTCCGGGGACGGACAACCTCGGCTTCGGCGTCTCCGCACCGCTCATCGAGCGAGTCGCGCCCGCCCTCGTCGAGGACGGCTCGTACGAGCACTCCTACATGGGTGTCGGGATTCTGGAGGTCGAGCCACTCCTCGCGGCGGCGAACGACCTCGCGGAGGCCCGTGGAGTCTACATCGCCTCGGTCGTCGACGGCGGCCCCTCGGACGGGGTCCTGCAGGGCAGCGACGGCACGACGACGGTCGACGGCACGTCCGTCCCGACGGGCGGCGACGTGGTCGTCGGGTTCGAGGACACCGATATCCGGACGCAGGGCGAGCTCTCGCGGTACCTGGCCCTGGAGACCAGCCCCGGCGACGTCATCGACGTCGCGGTCGTCCGGGACGGCGAGCGGCAGACCGTCGAACTGGAGCTCGGCTCGCGGCCCGAGCCGACCTGATCGGCGGCCGACCTGGTTCGTCGGCGTCGGCGTCGGTGTCGGCCTCGTTGTCGCCGTCGGCGTCTGGGTCGTTGTCGCCAGCACCGTCGCTCTCGCCGTTGCTGCCGCCGTCGCGGTCACCAGCAGCCTCTTGCGGAGACTGCAATACATAAATGCCCGCGCCTCGCAGTCCCCGGTAATGAACGGGAATCGGTTCGGTCGCCTCTTCCAGGTGACCACCTACGGGGAAAGCCACGGCGACGCGATGGGCGTCACCGTGTCGGGCTGTCCGGCCGGCGTCGAGATCTCGGAGGAGCTGATCCAGCGCGAGCTCGACCGTCGCAAACCCGGCCAGTCGATGATCACGACTTCGCGAGGCGAGCCGGACGAGGTGACGATCAACTCCGGGACGCTGGAGGGGCACACCACCGGCACGCCCATCGGCATGGTCATCCAGAACAAGGACGCCCGCTCGGGGAAGTACGAGCCGTTCGTCACGGCGCCGCGGCCGTCCCACGGCGACTACACCTACTCCGCGAAGTTCGGCACGCGCAACTGGGGCGGCGGCGGGCGCTCCTCGGCGCGGGAGACGGTGAACTGGGTCGCGGCCGGCGCCGTCGCGAAGGCGGTCCTCGACCAGTCCGAGTACGACGTCGAGGTGAAAGCGCACGTCAACCGCATCCACGACATCGAGGCGACGGACGTGACCTTCGAGGAGATGCTCGAGCACAGCGAGGCAAACGAGGTCCGGTGTGGCGACCCGGAGAAGGCCGAGGAGATGCGCGAGCTCCTCGAGGAGGTACAGGAGGCCGGCGACTCGGTCGGCGGCTCCATCTACTTCGAGACGCGCGGGGTCCCGCGCGGGCTCGGCGCCCCGCGCTTTGACGGCTTCCCGTCCCGACTCGGTCAGGCGATGATGTCGATCCCGGCGACGACGGCCTTCGAGTTCGGGCTCGGCACGGAGGCGGCCGCGGTGAAGGGCTCCGACCGCAACGAGGACTGGGAGTTCGACGACGGCGACTCGCACCCCGAGACCGTCAGCGAGGAGGGCGATCCCGTCCCCGTCGGCAACGACCACGGCGGGCTCCAGGGTGGGATCACCACCGGCGAGCCGATCTACGGCGAGGTCACGTGGCACGCGCCGACGTCCATCCCGAAAGAGCAGACGACGGTTGACTGGGAGAGCGGCGAGGAGAAGCAGGTGCAGGTCGTCGGCCGCCACGACCCCTCGCTACCGCCGCGAGCGGTCCCCGTCGTCGAGGCGATGATCTACTGCACCATCCTCGACTTCATGCTGCTCGGCGGCCGCATCAACCCCGACCGGCTCGACGACCAGCCCGGCGAGTACGACACGGACTACCACCCGAGCAGCCCGCGGAACGAGTAGGCCCAAAAGGGGGAGACGACGGAACGGCGCCCGTCAACCCTGGCGGTCGATCGAGAGCTGGAAGAGCTTCCCGTTCGCCGAGTCCTCCTGTTCCATGTAGACGCTCCTGTCCCCGCTTTCCGACGGCAGGGCGATGTCCCGCGTAACGGTCGACGGCTTCTCGCCGACGCGTATCGACGCCTCCTCCTCGCCCGACCAGTAGACGTATGCGCTGTCGCCCTCCGCGAACTCGGCCGGAAACGTCGGGCCACCCCTGCTCGAGATAGCGATGTACTCGTTGTCCTGGAACGTGAGCGGCGTACCAGCCTGCACCGTCGGGCCGCCCGCGTGGTCCAACCTGATCGCGGATCGGTCGTCCGTGAGGTCCCCCTGCACGTGGAGCGCGTCGTCGACGAAGTCCGGGGGCGCGACCGAGACGCCGCCGAACTCCGTCACTTCGTACTCGTACGTCACGGTCTGTGACTCCTCCGCGTCGGCGCTCTCCGCCAACTCGAGCACCGCATCGATCGTCCGAATATACCCCGGCGCCACCACTTCGACCGTCACGTCGACCGTTCGGTAATCGACCTCGTCCTCCTCCGCTGCTTCGCTCGGCCCCGTTGCTTCGAAAACGACGACGGGCGGTTCATCGTCGGTAACGTCCGCCCGTTCGAACACGGCGATTTCGCCGATCGCCGACACCGTGGACCTATCGACGATCGGTGGCGTGACGCCGTCGGGGTTGAACCGATGGACGATGCGACTCACTCGCGCGCGATCGGTGAACCAGAGCTGTTCCGTGCCGTCGGCGTTGACGCTTCGCGCGACGTCGTCACCCTCGAGCAGGGTTCCCGCCTCTCCACCGGTGATGCGCTTCTCGGTGACATCGCTCTCGCCCGACGAGCGTTCCTGTTCGATCGACTCCGTCGCCTCGAACGTCGCATCCCGAAGCGTCGCCACGTGCTCTTCAAGCAGCGTCGCTGCCCCGGGGTACTCCTCGTACGGAACCGTGTACTCGGTGGTGGGGTTCGCGGTCGCCGCCCCCTCGGTGTCATTCCCGGCCGAGGGCTCACCAGTCGCTTCGTCCCCACTGCCGGTGCACCCCGCGAGCACGGTGAGCGCGCCACCCATTCCCGTGATGAAATGTCGCCGCTCCATACGCCGGCCACACGTGGTAGATATTTAATAGTAATCGGTGATTCACCAGACGGCAGCGTCGGAGTCGAACCAGTCCCGCGATCGGTCCTCACGCACCTCCCGAGGCTGGCCCGCTCGGAGAATATTGCTCGAAGCGGAATCTCCCATAATTGTTCATTGTGAATCCATGACAAGCCCTAATAGGACCCACATGCAACCTCGGGATACTAGGCCTATGGAGGGCCGGTTTCAACTATGACTGACGAAGAACTCATCTGGCGGATTTCCGGGGGATCTGGTGACGGGATCGCCTCGACCAGCCAGAACTTCGCGAAGGCCCTGATGCGGTCGGGGCTGAACGTATTCACGCACCGACACTACCCGTCGCGGATCCGCGGTGGTCACACGTACACCGAGATCCGCGCGGCCGAAGACGACGTCAAGTCCCGCGGGGACGGCTACAACTTCCTCCTCGCGCTGGGTGACTCGTTCGCCCGGAACCCGGACGAGGACGCCCTCTACGGGAACGAGGAGATCAAGCCCCTCTCCGAGAACCTCGATGACCTCCGCGAGGGCGGCGTCATCATCTACGACGAGGGGCTGCTCGACGCCGCCGAGATCCCGAACTTCGACGAGCGCGTCGAGGAGAACAACTGGCACGTGTACCCGCTCGACCTGCGCGGCCTCGCCCGCGAACAGGGTCGCGAGGTCATGCGGAACACGGCCGGCGTCGGCGCGACCTGCGCGCTCATCGGCATGGACCTCGAGCACGTCGAGGACCTCATGCGCGACGCGATGCCGGAGAAGATCCTCGAGCCCAACATCGAGATCCTTCACACGGCGTACGACGCCGTCAAGGAGGACTACGACGTGGACGCCCACGACGTGACGGTGCCGACCGGCTCCCACGACGAGACGCAGCTGCTGATGTCCGGTTCGGACGCCATCTCGTACGGCGCCATCGACGAGGGGTGCCGCTTCATCGCGGGCTACCCCATGACGCCGTGGACCGAGGTCTTCACGATCATGACGAAGAACCTGCCCAAGCTGGGCGGGATCTCCGAGCAGGTCGAAGACGAGATCGCCGCCGCGTCGCTCGCCGTGGGCGCGTCCCACGCCGGCGCGAAGGCGATGTCCGGCTCCTCAGGCGGCGGCTTCGCGCTGATGTCCGAGCCGCTCGGGCTCGCCGAGATGACCGAGACGCCGGTCGTCCTCGTCGAGGCCATGCGCGCCGGGCCGTCGACGGGGATGCCGACGAAGCCGGAGCAGTCGGACCTCGAACACGTGCTGTACACCTCCCAGGGTGACTCCCAGCGCGTCGTCCTCGCGCCGGGGACCATCGAGGAGGCGTACGAGCAGAGCCGGCTCGCGTTCCGGCTCGCCTACGAGTACCAGATCCCGACGATCCTGCTGTACGACCAGAAGCTCGGCGGCGAGATGCGGAACCTCCCGAAGAGCCACTTCGACCGCGAGCCCAACCCGACGCTCGGGAAGACGCTCACCGAGGAGCAGCTGGCCGACCAGCCGCACTCGGAGGACGGGAAGTTCCACCGCTTCCAGCACGACGTCGAGGACGGCGTCACGCCCCGGTCCATCCCGGGCCAGAAGGGCGGCCGCTACCTCGCGACGGGCAACGAGCACGACCAGACGGGCCACATCAGCGAGAGCCCGGAGAACCGCGTCGCGCAGATCGATCGCCGGCTGGAGAAGCTGGAGGCGATCCGCGCGGACCTCGACACGGAGACGACGGGCAGCTTCCACGGCCCGGACGAGGCCGACTACGGCATCCTGACGTTCGGGAGCCAGCAGGGGACCGTCGAGGAGGCGGTCGACGTCCTGAACGACAACGGCCACTCGGTCAAGTCGCTCGGCGTCTCCGACCTGCTCCCCTTCCCGACCGACGAGGTCGAGGACTTCATCCGGAGCGTCGACGAGGTGCTCGTCGTCGAGATGACGGCGTCCGGACAGTTCCGCGGGCTGACGCAGAAGAACCTGGGGCAGTACGGCGAGAAGCTGTCGAGCCTGCTGAAGTACAACGGCAACCCGTTCGAGCCGGCCGAGATCGTGGACGGCTTCGAATCGGTGATCATCGAGGGCGGCGAACTGGACAGCCAGACGACCACGTTCGTCCCCGCGGCAGGTGACTAACAATGAGTACATTCTCAGCAATCGGCGAGGAACGTGAGGTCGACCGCGACGAGTACACACCCGGCGTCGAGCCGCAGCCGACGTGGTGTCCGGGCTGTGGCGACTTCGGCGTCCTGAAGGCGCTCAAGCAGGCGCTGCCGGAGGTCGGGCGCTCGCCCGAGGAAACGATGCTGGTGACGGGGATCGGCTGTTCGGGCAAGCTGAACAGCTACCTCGACTCCTACGGCTTCCACACCATCCACGGTCGCTCGCTGCCCGTCGCCCGCGCGGCGAAGCTCGCCAACCCCGGCCTCGAAGTGATCGCGGCCGGCGGCGACGGCGACGGCTACGGCATCGGCGGGAACCACTTCGTCCACACGGCTCGGGAGAACCACGACATGACGTACATCGTGTTCAACAACGAGATCTTCGGCCTCACCAAGGGCCAGACCTCGCCCACGAGCCCGAAGGGCCACAAGTCGAAGACGCAGCCCCACGGCAGCGCGAAGGAGCCGATAAAGCCGCTCTCGATGGCGCTGACCGCCGGAGCCTCTTACGTGGCCCGGACGGCCGCCGTCAACCCGAACCAGGCGAAGGAGATCCTCGTGGAGGCGATGAACCACGACGGGTTCGCCCACGTCGACTTCCTCACCCAGTGTCCGACCTGGAACAAGGACGCGAAGCAGTACGTCCCGTACATCGACGTCAACGAGTCCGACGATTACGACTTCGACCGGACGGACCGGGTCGACGCCCAGCGCATGATGCGCGAGGCCGAGGAGGGCCTCTACGATGGCGAAGTGCTCACCGGCCGGTTCTACGTCGACTCCGAGCGTCCCTCCTACCAGCAGGAGAAGCAGGCGATCGGCGAGATGCCGGAGGAGCCGCTCGCGGAGCGGTACTTCGACGAGGACTACGAGTGGGAGCGCTCCTACGACATGTTCCTCGACAAGCACGAGTAGGCGAACGCGGCGCCGCGCCCGTTCTCGAACTCTTATTTCCACCCTCTCGCCAGTGAAATCGGCAGCAGAAACCTCGTTTTTGGGTTCGCAAGGTATTTTTCACGTCGGGCAAAATATAGTAGTATGAGTACCGTGTCGACGGAGGAACGCATCCTCTCCGTCCTGGAAGAGGACGCGCAGGCCTCCTACGCCGAGATCGCGGAGCGGGCCGACGTCTCGAAACCGACCGTCCGGAAGTACATCGAAAAGCTGGAAGACGAGGGCGTCATCGTCGGCTACTCGGCCGACATCGACCCGAAGAAGCTCGCCAGCCAGTCCATCGCGCTCGTCGGGATGGACGTTGCGAGCGAGAAGTACGTCGAGGCGACGCGCGCCCTCAAGTCGCTCTCGGCCGTCGAATCGCTGTACACCTGCTCCGGCGACCACATGCTGATGGCCGAGGTCCGCGCCGACGACGGCGACGCCCTCGGCGACGTCATCTCCGAGGAACTGCTCGAAACCGAGGGCGTCACCGCGGCCCACCCCTCCTTCCTGCAGGAGCGCCTGAAGTAACGATTCGCCGCGTGAGCGGTCCCCGAACGCCGGGAACACTTATGCCGGGTCGCCGTCAGGAACGGCCATGTCCTCCAGCGACGCGAGCGACGCAGATCCACCGGACGGCGCCGGCACGGTGCGACGCGTGCTCGGATCGCTCCAGCTGCCGGTCGCCGGGGCCGGTGTCCTGGTCTGTTTCCTCGCTGCCAGTACGTTCGGGTCGTTGCTCGCGGAGACGCCACCCGGGGACGGGTTCCTCCACGGCGGCGCCCTGCTCCTGAGCTACGTCCTGGGGGTTGGCGGCTTCGCGCTGTTCGCGCTCGGCCTCGCCATCCCGCCAGGTTCGGGGTTCGGGATCCGGTTCCGGCGACCGCAACGGGGCCTGTTTCTCGTCTCGGCCGTCGCCGCCGTCGCGAGCGTGGTCCTCCCGCTAGCCGCGTTCCCGACGGCCCTCGGCGGCGACGTGACCATCGTCCTCGTCGCCTGGGGCCTGCCGACCGCCGTCGCAGTGCTGGGCGTCGCTTCCGGCCTCCTCTGGCGTGCTGTCGAACGGTTCCGAGACCGCGACTACGACTGAGAGCAGCCCGGCCCCGATCACTTCCGCCACACCGGGAGCGGGCGCTTAAAAGGCCGGGGCGCGAACCCTCTCTCGATGGACGGCGAGACGCTCCCGGGGGCCGACGCCGGCGAGGACGACGCGGATCGCGTCATCCTCCACGTCGACATGGACTGCTTTTACGCCTCCTGTGAGCGCCTGCGCGAGCCCGAGCTCGCGGGCGAACCCCTCGTCGTCGGCATGGGGTACGAGCCGGGCGAGACCATCGGCGCCGTCGCCACCGCGAGCTACGAGGCCCGGGAGTTCGGCGTCGACAGCGCCCAGCCGATCTCGCAGGCCCTCGAGAACCTGCCGCGGCGGGCGAACGCTGACCCCGACGACCCGGACGCACCGGACCCGGCGGAGACGGGCCACTACCGCCCCGTCGACATGGAGCACTACAAGTCGATCGCGGCGGACGTGAAGGAAGTCCTCCACGACTGCGCCGACACGGTTCGGGAGGTCAGCGTCGACGAGGCGTACCTCGACGTGACCGCGCGGACCGCGTGGGACGTCGCCGGCGACGCGGAGCCGGGCCCCGAAGCGGCGGAGCCGGGATCGAGCGAGGCCGAGGAGAGCGCCGCCGCTGGCTCCGCGACCTACCGCCGGCTCGCCGAGGGGTACGCCCGCTACGTCCGTGACCGCATCGAGCGCGAGGCGGGCGTCCCGGCGAGCGTCGGCGTCGCGCCGAACATGTCGACCGCGAAGATCGCGAGCGACTTCGACAAGCCCGAGGGCCTCGTCGTCGTGCCGCCGGGCACAGTCCAGGAGTTCCTCGCACCCCTCCCGACGGAGGAGGTTCACGGGGTCGGCCCGGTGACGGCGCGGACGCTCGCCTCGATGGGGATCGAGACCGCGGGCGAGCTCGCCGAGGCGGACGTGGCCGAGCTCGAAGCGGAGTTCGGCGACCGCGGGCGGGAGCTGTACGAGCGCGCTCGCGGCGAGGACGACCGCGAGGTGACGCCGACGGGGCTCCCGAAGAGCCTCTCGCGGGAGTCCTCGCTGCCGGCGACGGACGACGAGGAGCGAAAGCGGTCGACGATACGGGCCCTGGCGGCCGACGTCAGCCGTCGCGCGCAGGAACGAGGGTGTCTCTACCGGACCATCGGGATCAAGGTCATACAGCCCCCCTACGACGTGAATACGCGGGCGAAGAGCCTCTCCGGGCCCGTCGACGACCCCGATCTCGTGGAGACTGTCGCGCTGGAGTTGCTGGAGGAGTTCGAGGGGGAGCAGGCGCGGAAGCTCGGCGTGCGCGTGTCGAATCTGGACTTCGGCGACAGCGACCAGGCGACGCTGGGTGGGTTCGACGGCGACGATGGTGACGTTGGTGGAAACACCGCCGCCGCGGCCGACGGCGAGCAACTAACCGACTGGATCGAGTCCGACTCCAGGAGTACGGATGACCGTGAACGCGGCCGGCGACGAAACCGCGACGGGCAGAAGTCGTTAGAGGAGTTCGAGTAGACCGCATTTATAAAGGTAGTCTGCTTTCTTCGCTTGCGACGCCACTCAATCAGCCTGGAAGGCAGTTGTTCGTGTAGGGTCGTTCTTATAAATGGAGCCGGGCATTGTCGCTACCCGAGACACCACTCAGCATGCCCAGAAAGCCCCAGCCGCTGACCGGTTGCGCTTCTTCGGTTGATCCACGACCTGCGGCGGTACCACCACTCGGCACACCCAGAAAGCCCCAGCCGCTGAGCGGTCGCGCTGCTCGCTGCGCTCCTCACGGCTCACTCGCTAGGCTCGTTCGCCGTTGCGGTGCTAGCGTCGCAGGACGTCCCGCTCAGCGGCTGCCCCTTTCAGTCCCGCCCGGGAGTGGTGGCCGGGGCGTCGCGCGCGGCGGTTGGTTCGCGGGCGACGTCGCCGGCTGTCCGGCGTGCGGTGCTGTTGCAGCGGCGCGCGCGAGCAACGCGTGCGAGGGAGGCCGGTGGCGCGCCGATGCTGTGCAGTCCCGGCGCGCCCCGGCCGAGGCTGGGGAGGGCTGAGGAATTGCGGTTGCTGTGTGGTCGCGGTGCGGTCGCGGTGCCGTCGCGGTGCCGTCGCCGTCGCTGTGCGGTGCGGTCCTGGCGGACTGAAAGGGCGACGACCGGTCGCGCCGCAGGGGAGTCGCTGAGCCGACCCCTATCCACGCCGGGCGGTGCGGAGAGGCGTGGATATGTCGCTCAGCGACCGCGAGCGGCCGAGGGCTTTCTGGGTGTTTGCGGTGCTGTCAAGAGCGAGCCCGTTTCACCTGACCAAACCGACTTCTATGAAAGAGCGGCCGAGGGCTTTCTGGCTGTTGGTGGGTAGTGTAGCAGCGTCTGCATCTGGCCATCCAGTATATAAGTGCGAGCGGCCGAGGGCTTTCATGCTGTTCCGGTTGAGTGTAGCAGTGTCTGTACCCTCACAGCTGTTTTATAAGCAAGGGCTGCCGAAGACGACGAATTGCTTCAAGAATCGGCCGCATGCATTTAGGAACTACACACCGACCACCGACACATGCCCGACGAAACGCCCTCGGACGTGAAACGGATCCTTATCATGGGCGCTGCCGGCCGCGACTTCCACGACTTCAACACCTGCTTCCGCGGGCGCGACGACGTCGAGGTCGTCGCGTTCACGCGGGCGCCCGGCCAGAACCTCGGGGAGGCGACCGACGACGCCGCGGACGGCGACGACGCCGCAAACGCCGCAAACGCCGCCGACGACGCTCGCCGATACCCGGCCGAACTCGCCGGCGAGGGGTATCCGGAGGGGATCCCGATCCTCCCGGAGGCCGACCTCGAAGCCCTGATCCGCGGCGACCATCCGGCCGTCGACGGCCCGGCAGACGAACCGGCGGACGAACCGGCCGCGACGAACAGTTCCCCCTTCGTCGACCGGGTCATCTTCTCCTACTCGGACGTCTCCCACGAGCACGTCATGCACGCGGCCTCCCGCGCAGTGGCGACCGGTGCCGACTTCGGGATACTCGGCCGGGACCACATGCAGCTCTCCGTGGACGTGCCGGTCGTCGCTATCGACGCCGTCCGGACCGGTTGCGGGAAGTCCGCCCACGCCCGCGAGGTTGCGACCGAACTCGCCGACCGCGGCAACGACGTCGCAGTCGTCCGCGAGCCGATGCCCTACGGCGACCTCGTGCGCGAGCGCGTGCAGCGGTTCGCGACGATGGACGACCTCGACGAGGCGAACCTGACGCTCGAGGAGCGCGAGGAGTACGAGTGGCACGTCGACAAGGGGCACGTCGTCTTCGCGGGCGTCGACTACGCCGACGTGTTCGCGCAGGCGACCGACGAGGCCGACGTGCTTGTCTGGGACGGCGGCAACAACGAATTGCCCTTCGTCGACGCGGACGTGAACCTCGTCCTCGCTGACCCCACCCGCCCCGGCCACGAGCGGCGGTATCACCCCGGCGAGGCGAACCTCCGGTCGGCCGACGAGGTCTGTCTGACAAAGCTCAACAGCGCGCTCCCGGACGACGTCGCGACCGTCACGGAAAACGTCCGGGAGTTGGCCCCTGACGCGCGGATCCTGCGCTCGGATTCGGTCATCACGGTCGAGGACCCGGAGCGGGTTCGCGGCGCTCGCGTCCTCGCCCTGGAGGACGGGCCGACGGTCACCCACGGCGAGGCCAAACACGGGGCCGCGATGGTCGCCGCCCATCGGTACGGTGCCGCGGAGTGCGTCGACCCCGAACCGCACGCCGTCGGCTCCATCGCAGACGCGCTCGCGGAGTACGATCATCTCGACCGCGTGCTCCCGGCGATGGGCTACACCGACGAGCAGATCGCCGAACTCGAGGAGACGATCCGGGGCTGTGACGCCGACCTCGTGCTCGCGGGGACGCCCTGTGACGTCCAGCGCGTGCTCGACGTCGACACGCCCATCCTCGACGTCGACTACCGGTTCGAGCCGGTCGACTGGTCGTTCGGCGGCTTTCTCGACCGCTACGCGGACAGACTTGGCGACGCGGTCGAGTGATAAGCGTCGCGACCCGGCGCGGTTCGTACCCGGTGCGGCCCGTGCTCCCGCGGTCGGCGGAGGCCGACGACCGCGCGCGAGCTCGATCGGTCCGCCGACAGGGCCGGATTCGCTGCTTGCCCCCACCATCACGCCGCCCGCGCCGACTCCCGCGGTGGTGCGCGACCGGCGCACCACCCCGCTATTTATAAGTAAAATTTTCGCACGCACGCGCGTGCGGGGCCTTTATGAAGGGTGACCGATTAGGGTAAGCAAGTTCTATGCCAGAGGACAGTGAGTACGGAGCCGGGCAGATCCAGGTTCTAGAGGGTCTGCAGGCCGTACGCAAACGTCCCGCGATGTATATCGGATCCACGGACGGCCGTGGACTCCACCATCTCGTCTACGAGGTCGTCGACAACTCCATCGACGAGGCGCTCGCGGGCTACTGTGACGATATCGAGGTAACGATCCACGACGACAACTCCGTGAGCGTCAGCGACGACGGCCGCGGGATCCCGGTCGAGACCCACGAGGAGTACGACCGCCCCGCCCTCGAGGTCATCATGACCGTCCTCCACGCCGGCGGGAAGTTCGACGCCAAGTCCTACCAGGTCTCGGGCGGCCTGCACGGCGTCGGCGTCTCCGTCGTCAACGCGCTCTCGCACCGCCTCGAGGTCGAGGTCAAGCGCAACGGCGGCGTCTACGAACACGAGTTCGTCACGGGCGAGCCCCAGGAGGGGGCCTTCCAGCGCGTCCGCGACATGGAGCCGGACGAGGAGACGGGCACGCAGATCCGCTTCTGGCCCGACGAGGAGATCTTCGAGACGACGGACTTCGAGTACGACACCCTCGCGAACCGCCTGCGCGAGCTCGCCTTCCTCAACTCCGGCGTCGAGATCACGCTCGCCGACGAGCGGTCCGACGAGGCCGACACGTTCCTCTACGAGGGCGGTATCAAGGAGTTCGTCGAGTACCTCAACGAGAACCGCTCGCCGATCCACGACGAGGTCATCTACTTCGAGGGCGAGGAGGACGACATCCAGGTCGAGGTCGCCATGCAGGCGACCGAGGAGCTGCAGGGCTCCGTCCACGCCTTCGCGAACAACATCAACACCCGCGAGGGCGGCACGCACCTCACCGGGTTCAAGACCGCGCTGACGCGGACGGTCAACGACTACGCCAACGAGCACGACCTCATCAGCGACCTCGAGGGCAACCTCAAGGGCGAGGACGTGCGTGAGGGGCTCACCGCGGTCATCTCCGTCAAACACCCCGACCCGCAGTTCGAGGGCCAGACGAAGACGAAGCTCGGCAACTCCGAGGTCCGCGGCATCGTCGAGTCCGCGACCAACGAGCAGCTCGGCACGTTCTTCGAGGAGAACCCCGGGACGGCCCGCAAGGTCGTCCACAAGGCCGCCGAGGCCGCCCGCGCCCGCAAGGCCGCGAAGAAGGCCGAGGAGCTGACGCGCCGGAAGTCCGCCCTGGAGTCGACGGCGCTGCCCGGCAAGCTCGCCGACTGCCAGACGAAGAAGCCGAGCGAGGCCGAGCTGTTCGTCGTCGAGGGCGACTCCGCCGGCGGCAGTGCCAAGCAGGGTCGCGACCGCGAGAACCAGGCCATCCTCCCCATCAAGGGGAAGATCCTCAACGTCGAGAAGCACCGCCTCGACCGCATCCTCGAGAACGACGAGATCCGGTCGCTGATCACCGCCATCGGCACCGGCATCGGCGAGGAGTTCGACATCGAGGAGTGCCGCTACGAGAAGATCATCCTGATGACCGACGCCGACGTCGACGGCGCGCACATCCGGACGCTGCTTCTCACCCTCCTCTACCGCCACATGAAGCCGCTCATCGAGTCCGGCTACGTCTACGCGGCGCAACCACCGCTCTACCGGGTCCGCTACCGCGGCGAGACCTACGACGCGATGACCGAGGAGGAGCGGGACCGCATCGTCGAGGAAGTCTGTGACGGCAACCCGACGCAGGTCCAGCGGTTCAAGGGGCTCGGCGAGATGAACCCCGACCAGCTCTGGGAGACGACGATGAACCCGGAGAACCGCCACCTCAAACGGATCACCATCGACGACGCCGCCGCGGCCGATAAGATGTTCAACGTCCTGATGGGCGACGCCGTCGAGCCGCGCAAACAGTTCATCAAGGAACACGCCACCGAAGCAGAATGGGTTGACATCTAATGAGTTCGGAAGCACCCTCCGACGACACCGAGATCGCCGCCGCGCAGATCGAGAACGCCCGCATCGAGGACGAGATGGAGCAGTCGTACATCGACTACGCGATGAGCGTCATCGCGGGTCGCGCGCTCCCGGACGTCCGCGACGGGCTCAAGCCCGTTCACCGCCGCATCCTCTACGCGATGCACGAGGCGGGCGTCACGAGCAACTCCTCCCACCGGAAGTCCTCCTCCATCGTCGGCGAGACGATGGGTGACTACCACCCCCACGGGGACAGCGCCATCTACGACACGCTCGCGCGGATGGCCCAGGACTTCTCGATGCGGTACCCCCTCGTCGACGGCCAGGGGAACTTCGGCTCCGTCGACGGCGACCCGCCGGCCGCGATGCGGTACACCGAGGCCCGCATGGCCCCCATCGCCGAGGAGCTCATGGCGGACATCGAGATGGACACGGTCGACTTCCAGTCCAACTACGACGACCGCCTCACGGAGCCGGAGGTGCTCCCCTCCGCGTTCCCGAACCTGCTCGTCAACGGATCGTCGGGTATCGCGGTCGGGATGTCGACGAACATCCCGCCGCACAACCTGGGCGAGGTCATTGACGCGACGGTCGAGCTCATCGAGAGCGAGGACCCGACCGTCGAGGACCTGATGGAACACGTCGAGGGGCCCGACTTCCCGACCGGCGCCAACATCGTCGGGCGCAACGCCGTCCACAAGGCGTACAAGACGGGCCGGGGCCGGCTCCGCGTCCGCGCCGAGTTCGAGGTCCTCCCCGAGGAGGACCGCATCGTCATCACGGAGCTCCCCTTCCAGCAGAACAAGGCCCGGATGGTCGAGCGCATCGCCGAGGACGTCAACGAGGGCGCCATCGAGGGCATCCGCGACCTGCGCGACGAGTCCGACCGCGACGGCATCCGCGTCGTCATCGAGCTCAAGCGCGACGCGATGCCCGAGGTCGTCAAGAACCAGCTGCTGGAGAGCCACCTCGAGCGCACGTTCGGCGTCATCAACCTCGCGCTCGTCGACGGCTCGCCGCAGGTGCTCGACCTCAAGGAGACGCTCTCCCACTACCTCGAGCACCGCCGCGAGGTCGTGCGTCGCCGCTCGCAGTACGAGCTCGAGGAGAAGCAGGACCGCGCACACATCCTCGAGGGCCGGCTGAAGGCCCTCGAGAGCGCCGACGAGGTCGTCGACCTCATCCAGGACTCCGAGGACCGCGACGCGGCCCGCGCCGCCCTCCAGGAGGAGTTCGACTTCTCCGAGGAGCAGGCCGCCCACATCGTCCGGATGCAGCTCGGCTCCCTGACCTCGATGGAGGCCCAGGAGATCGAGTCCGAGTACGAGGACGTGACGGCCCGCATCGAGCGCCTCCAGGAGATCCTCGCCGACGTCGACGAGCTCGACGCCGTGATCAAAAAGGAGCTGCTCGAGATCAAGGAGGAGTACGCCGACGAGCGGCGGACCTCCTTCATCGAGGACACCGGCTCCGTCACCCACGAGGACCTCATCCCGGAGGAGGAGTGCGTCGTCGTGATGAGCGAGGACGACTACATCAAGCGGATGACGCTGGACGCCTTCAGCGCCCAGAAGCGCGGCGGCAAGGGGATCATCGGCACCGATCTCAAGGAGGACGACCGCGTCAACAGCGTGTTCGTCGCGAACACGCACGACTACCTCCTCGCGTTCACGAACCAGGGCCAGATCTACCAGCTGAAGGCCTACCAGATCCCGGAGATGTCGCGGACGGCCCGCGGCAAGTCCGCGGTCAACATCCTTGACCTCGACGACGGCGAGGAGATCCAGGCCGTCGTCAACACCGACGACATGGCCGACGACGAGCTGCTCACGATGGTTACCCGGGACGGGTACATCAAGCGGACCGCCGTCGACGAGTTCGAGAACATCCGCTCGACGGGGATCCGCGCCATCCGCCTCGAGGACGGCGACGAACTCGTCGACGTCGAGGTCACGGACGGCGACTACGACCTCGTCATCGGCACCAGGAACGGCATGTCCATTCGATTCGAGGAGGACGAGGTCCGCCCGATGGGCCGGACGGCCCGCGGCGTGCGCGGCATCGACCTCCAGGGCGGGGACCGCGTCGCCGGCCTCGCCGCCATCGACGAGGATCAGCACAACTGGGTCCTCACCGTCACCGAGAACGGCTACGGCAAGCGCTCGGACCTCGACGAGTACCGCGTCCAGTCCCGCAACGGGAAGGGGCTCATCGACATCAAGACGGGGAGCCGCAACGGCGAGGTCGTCGGGCTGGAGACGGTCACCTACGACGACCACCTCGTCGCGATGAGCGCCGGCGGCCAGATCATGCGGACTCGCGTCGAGGAGATCTCGAAGGTTAGCCGCAACACGATGGGCGTCATCGTGATGGACATCGAGGGCGACGACGAGGTGTCCTGCATCGACATCATCCCGTCCGACCTGTCCGAATCCGACGACGGCGACGGCGACGGCGACGAGGAGTAAGCCGTCGCCGACGAGCAGTAAGCCGTCGCGGTCGCCGGTGGTGTGAAGTCGGCGTCGGCAGTGACGGAGTCGGAGCTTTTTAAGCGGACGTCGTAGCGCGACCACTCCCGGAGACCGAAACGAAGGGGTCCGACATACAGGGAGACGGGTGAAACCCATTTACGTTACCGAACCCCATGGTGTGGTTGCGAGTGATTTGATATTACCGACGCGAATTCACACGACCCGGACCTTCGCCAATACAAGCAGCTCATCGAGACGCTCCCGATCGGGTACGTCCGCACGACCGTGAGCGGCGAGTTCAGGTCGGTGAATGCAACGTTCGTCGAGATGGTCGGCGGTGACTCACAGGCGGACGTGCTGTCCCGAGACGTCGGGGAGTTCTATCAGGACCCGGCGACGCGGGAGAACCTCCTCACTGCGCTCTCCGAGGAGGGGCAGGTCCACAACGAGGAGTTGAAGGTGACGACGCTAAACGGCGACACGCTCTGGGTGTCAGTTACTGCTCGGGTCGTCGACACCGGGGAAGAGCGGTGTTTCGACGCGCTCGTCCAGGACATCACGGACCGACGGAGACGCGAGGACGTCCTCCGGGAGATGCACACCATCATTTCGACCCGGGATCAGACCTTCGAAGAGCAGGTACAGGCGCTCCTCGAACTGGGTCGAGCGGAACTCGGCACGGAGTACGGAACGCTCTCGGAGATCCGGGGAGAGGATTACGTATTTAAGATCGTCGCCCCCGAAGACGACGGGATTCGAGCGGGGGACGTGGTACCGGTCACGGCGACGAACTGCGAGATCGCCGCGAGCTCGGAGCAAACGCTGGTTCTCGGTGACGTCGAACGCGATGCGCCGGCGGAAACCGACCGAAGGGGGTACACTGAATGGGGCATCTCCTGTTACATCGGCGCCCCAGTCACGATCGACGACGACGTGTACGGTACCTTCTGCTTTTACGATACGGAACCACGACCCGGACAGTTCTCCACATGGGAGGTGACGCTCGTCGATCTGATGAGCCGCTGGGTCGGCTACGAACTCCAGCGACATCGAGCCAACGAACGGCTCCAGCGGAAAAACGAGCAGCTGGAGGAGTTCGCCTCGATCGTGTCTCACGACCTCCGGAATCCGCTTAACGTCGCCCAGGGGCGACTGGAACTCGCACTGGAGGAGTGTGAAAGCGAGCATCTCGATACCGTGGAGGAGGCTCACGCCAGGATGGAAACGCTCATCGACGACCTGCTGGAGCTCGCGCTCGCCGGCCAGCAGGTCGGAGACACGGAGCTAGTCGATCCGTCCGTCTTCAGCGGGAGCTGGTGGCAAAACGTCGACACTGGCGACGCGACCCTCCAGGTCGAACTCGACCGGCAGATCCGAGCTGATCCGGGGCGTCTCCAGCAGCTGTTCGAGAACCTCGTTCGGAACGCAGTCGAGCACGGTGGCGAGGACGTGACTATGACGGTGGGGGAACTTGCAGACGGGTTTTACATCGAGGACGACGGACGTGGAATCCCCCCGGAGGAGCGTGACGACGTGCTGAAATCAGGGTACTCGACCGGCGGAAAGGGAACGGGATTCGGGCTGCGCATCGTCGAGCAAGTCGTCGATGCCCACGGCTGGGATCTCACCCTCTCGGAGAGCTCCCAGGGCGGTGCACGGTTCGAGGTCACTGGTGTCGAGTTCGCTTCGAGATAACCAGGCCGGACTCTGGGGCAGCCACTGAAAGCACAGCCAGCGGTATCGAACTCCCGCGAAGTAGTGTTCCCGGGCAGGCAGTGACTTACAGCACCGTCTTGCCGAACGCGCTCGCTGCTAGCTCGGTCGCGAGGCCGGCCGTCTCGTTGTGCTGGTCGAGCGTCGGGTTCACCTCGACGAGCTCCATCGAGCGCATGACGTCGGCCTCGGCGACGAGCTCCATCGCGAAGTGAGCCTCGCGATAGGTGACGCCGCCGCGGACGGGCGTCCCCACGCCGGGGGCCTCGTTGGGGTCGAGCCAGTCGAGGTCGAGGCTGACGTGGACGCCGTCGACGCCGCGGCTCGCGGTCACCAGCGCCTCCTCGACGACGGGGGCGATGCCGCGCTCGTCGATGTCGGACATCGTGTAGGCCGTGACGTCGCTCTCCTTGATGTACTCCCGCTCGGCGCTGTCGGCGCTGCGGAGGCCGACGATGACGGTGTTCTCCTCGCGGAGGTTCGGGGCGTGGGCCCACTCGGCGTCCGCGAACTCGCCGAGCCCAAGCGCGGCGGCGAGCGGCATCCCGTGGACGTTGCCCGAGGGCGTCGTCTCCGGCGTGTTGAGGTCAGCGTGTGCGTCGAACCAGATCGTCCCGATCTCGGCGTCGCGGGCCGACCCCGTGAGCGACCCGATGGCAATGGAGTGGTCGCCGCCGAGCGCGAGCGGGACCTCGCCCTCCGCCAGCGTCGCGGCGACCTCCTCGCTCAGGCGACTGCAGACGTCGCTGGTCTCGCGGAGGAACTTCGCCTTCCCGCTCGTCGGCTGCTCGGCGTCCGGGTCACGTTCCTCGGCCCGCGGGACGAGCAGGTCGCCCGTGTCGCGGGCCGCGACGCCGGCCGTTTCCAGTTCCGCCGCGAGCCCCGCGTATCGGATCGCGGAGGGACCCATGTCGACGCCACGTCGGTTCGCGCCGTAGTCCGTCGGCGCGCCGATGATGCGTACGGTCATGCCTACAGGTGAGTGACCGCACGATTTGAACGTTCGGGACTGGTCGCGAGAGTCGATCGTGAGCTAATATACGTGGCCGAACTTGAACTGGATACGGAAACTCCCGGCTGTAGACGCCGAAAAGATCCGGCCGGTTCGGAGCAAATCTGCAGAGTGCACCATCGGGTTGCTGACCCGTGATTTCAGCCGACAGGTCGGGTCGTACGGGTCGTCCGGTTACACGGGATACGCAGGACGACACTGCGGGCTCCTCGAAGCTTCTTGGCAGCGCTCCCTCGTCCGAGACAGCGTCCGCGGCACCACGACCCGGCGAGCGAACGCGGTGAACGCCGCGCGACGATCGGTCGACGATCGGGACGCTCAAGCTATATCTAAAAAGAACACTCGTCCGCTTGCCGTCTCGGCGAGCTGCTACTGACCGGTGCGATACGGGCGCTTCCAGTGACAAAGTCGAGACACCCCTCCTCGTCGTCGAGCACGGTTCTCGCTAGCAATCGTCTGTCCATTCCCGGACGAATAAAACTTCCATCGCCTTTAAGCGCGTTCCGTCATTAAGAGTGCTCATGTCATCGATAGAGCTGACCTCCAGTCAGGAAACGATCCTCACGGCGCTTATCAACCTGTACCGTGAGCAGGAGGATGCGGTGAAAGGCGAGACTATCGCCGACGAGGTCGACCGCAACCCCGGCACGATCCGGAACCAGATGCAGAGCCTGAAGGCGCTCCAGCTGGTCGAGGGCGTCCCGGGCCCGAAGGGCGGCTACAAACCGACCGCGAACGCCTACGAGGCGCTCGACGTCCAGCGCATGGACGAGCCCGCCGAAGTGAAGCTCCAGCACAACGGCGAGGAAGTCGAGTCGGTCAACATCGAGGGCATCGACCTCTCCAGCGTCCACCATCCTGAACTCTGCCGCGCGGAGATCCACGTCCAGGGCTCCGTCCGCGACTTCCACGAGGGCGACTCCGTCACCGTCGGCCCGACGCCCCTCTCGAAGCTCCTCATCGAGGGCACCGTCGACGGCAAGGACGAGACCGCGAACGTGCTGATCCTGCGTATCGACGACATGCGCGCGCCGGCCGAAGAGCCCGAGCACTGACGCGATTAGCTCCTGACTCGACCTGTTCTTCTCTCCCGCAGACGACTACGACCCGCCGTTCGTGACAGGAAGTCGGACGTGGAACGTCGTCCCCTCGCCTGGTTCGGAGTCGACGGTGATTTCGCCCCCGTGTCGTTCGGCGATCCGCTCACAGAGCGCCAGTCCGACACCGGCGCCGTCGTACTCGTCCCGCGTGTGGAGTCGCTTGAACACCTCGAAAACCCGGCCCTGATCGTCCGGGTCGATGCCGATCCCGTCGTCGCTGACGGAGACGACGGCGTGCTCGCCCTGCGTCTCGCCGACCACCTCGACGTGCGGCGGCTCGTCGCCGCTGTACTTGATCCCGTTCGAGACCAGGTTCTGGAGCAGCTGCCGGAGCTGGTCCGGGTCGCCTTGAACTGTAGGCAGGTCCCCGACTTCGATCGTCGCGTCCGCTTCCTCGATCTGTACCTGCAGATCCTCGCGGACGTCGTCGACGATCTCGCCGAGGTCGACGGGTTCGAACGGGTCCCCGTGCATTTCGACCCGGGAATAGTCGAGGAGCCCCTCGATCATGGTCTTCATGCGCTCGGTGCCGTCGGTCGCATATTCGAGGTACTCTTTCCCCTCCTCGTCGAGTTCGTCGCCGTACTGTTGCTCGATCAGCTGCAGGTAGCTCGCAACCATGCGGAGCGGTTCCTGCAGGTCGTGGGAGGCGGCGTACGCGAACTGCTCGAGTCGGTCGTTCGACTCCTCGAGCTGGTCGACGCTCTCCTCGAGTTCCGTCCGCGTCGCGTCGAGCTCCCGCGTCGTCTCCGCGAGCTCCGCCATGGTCCGGTCCCGCCGTGCCTTCTCCAGGCCGCCGACGGCACCAGCCACTGCGCCCACCAACCCGACGAACGTCGCCTGGAAAAGGATCACGTCGAAGGCGACGTTCGCCTCCGGGGTCAGGTACTGGTGAACGGAGTAGCCGCCGGACGCTAGTCCCGCCAGCCCGTAGCCGATCCCGGCCCTGATGCCGATGACGTCACGGCTGCGGTCCGATTCGACGAGCCGGAACGCGTAGTACGTCGTTGCCCCGAACACGACCACGAGCAGTAGCAGTGACCACTGGCCGAGCAGCTCCGCAAGCAACGAGGCGTCGTGGACCCGGATGTGATACATCGAGATCGCGGCAGAGAGGACGAACACCGCGCCAGCGATAGCTGGTCCGACCAGTCCGGCTGACCTGCTGGCCATGCCACCGGTATTCACCCAGTTAATAAGTAATTGATCCCGGCAACAGCCGGCTGAACTCGTCGTCATCGCTTCGACTTCCTCCGTGAGCAGTCGTGGCGGCAGTCTTTACCTCGTCGTCACGGCGCCGCCGACGCGCAATTCCGAGGCGCAAGCCCCCACAACGACGACGAGCGCGCCCCTCGCCGAAGACTCCGAGTACTGGCGCAGGTTTTTGAAAGGACGATCGACTGCTCGTTGATCGTCCACAACGAGGGGTGTGCGCTCTCAGCACCGAAAGAATACTCACCAGCGGCGGGCGCGTTCAGTCGTCGGCGGCCGGAAGCGTAACGTAAAAGCTCGCGCCCTCGCCGGGTTCCGAGTCCACGTCGATGTCGCCGTCGTGGCGCTCGACGATCCGCTGGCAGAGCGCGAGTCCGACGCCGGACCCGTCGTACTCCTCGCGGCTGTGTAATCGCTGGAACATTTCGAATATCCGGTCCTGTTCCTCCGGCGCGATGCCGATGCCGTCGTCCGCGACCGCGATGACCGCCTCGTCGCCGTCGCGCTCACCGGTGACCCGGACCTCCGGTGGGGACTCGTGGCTGTACTTGAGGGCGTTCGAGAGCAGGTTCTGGAACAGCTGTCGGAGCTGGTTCGGGTCTCCCCGTACCCGCGGTAGCTCGCCGACCTCGACGGTTGCGTCGCAGTCGTCGACCTGAAGGTGGAGATCCGTCAGGACGAACTCGACGACGGCATCCAGCTCGACCGACTCGAGGGGCTCGCCGCGGGTTTCCACCCGGGAGTACTCCAGGAGGCCGTCGATCATCGTCCGCATGCGGTCGGCGCCGTCGACCGCGAACTCGAGGAACTCCTCGCCTTCCTCGTCGAGCACGTCGCCGTAGCGTCGTTCGATGAGTTCGAGGTAGTTCGTCACCATCCGGAGCGGCTCCTGCAGGTCGTGAGACGCCGCGTAGGCGAACTGCTCGAGCCGCTGGTTCGAGTCCTCGTGCCGGCCGTGGTCCGTTTCGGGCACACGGCGAGCCGAGTCGAGCCGTCCCACGGTCCGAGACAGCTCGCTACGGGCTCGTCTCCGACGTGTCTTCTCCACGCCGACGACGAGGCCAGCGAACCCACCAACGAGGGCAACGAATAGTACCTGAAACAGGGCTGCGTCGATAGTGGCGTTCGCCACTGGGCTGACGTACTGATAGTACGAGAAGCCGCTGGAGATGAGTCCCGCGAGCACGAAGCCGACCCCGGAACTGACGCCGATGACGTTTCGTCCGGACGTCGATTCGACGTTCGTGAACGCGTTGTACGCGACGACGCCAAACCCGAGAGAGACCAGCACCACCGACCACTGTCCGATGAGGTCCACGGACAGCGACGTATCGTACGCCAGGGCATAGAAAATCGAGGCAGAACTGGAGAAGGCGAACACTCCTGCAGCTATCACCACCCCGACCGCACCCATGTTACCATTGCCCATACCTGTTGTCTAACTGGCACTCTTATAACATTATTCCTCAACAACAGGTTCTTTCGTTTAACTTTTCTGAAACGCTACGTGGTCAGGTGAGCTGTGCCGTCACGTCCGTCGAGGAGATCATGCCGACGTAGTCGTCGTCGACGACCGGCAGGTGGTTGATCCCGTAGTTCGTCATCATCGCCGCCACCTCCTCCATGTAGAGGTCTGGCGCGGCGGTCTCGACCTCGGTCGTCATGGTGTCGGAGACGAGCAGCTCGTTCGCGTCGGCCCCATCGGCGACGGCGTCGAGGACGTCAGTACTGCTCACGATCGCCCGCGGCGAGGTGGTGACCACGAGCGCGCTGATGTCCTCCTGGCGCATCTTCCGGGCGGCCTCCCGCACCGTCGCGTCCTTCGAAATCGTTTCGAGCGGCGTCGACATCACGTCCTCGACGGTCGGATTGTCTGTGGTACTCACACCCACACATGTATGCGGGACGTTATGGGTGTTGCCCTGGCCACAGTTTTCACGCGGGGAAAAGCGGCTGACCGACTGACTGACCGAGCCTACATGTCGCCGAAGGCGCCGGCGGCGCGACCGACCGACGACACCTTCGCGATCCACCGAGAGGCGATGCCCTTCTTCAGCACTTTGGCGCTCGTTCCCCCGAACGTGGTGATGGGGCAACCGGCGACGTCGTGGGCGACGGCCTCGTCGCCGACCGAGATGACGGTGCCCTTGTCCTCGTGCCGCCAGGTCTTCAGCGGCGACCCGCGAACAGCGCGGGCGAGGTTCTCGCCGGCGACTTCGGCGGCCTGCCAGGCGGCCTGGGCCGTCGGCGGCGCGACGTCGTCCTCGCCCTGGTCGACCAGGGCCGTGTCACCGATGGCGAACACGTTGTCGTCGCTCGTGGTGAAGTCCGACTCCGCGATGACGCGGTTCGAGCGCTCGTCCTTCTCCACGTCGACGTTCGCGAGTTCCTCCTGCCCCGTGATGCCGCCGGTCCAGACGAGCACGTCGTACGGGAGCTCCTCCGGTTCCTCGTCCTCGCCACCGCCGAGGTAGACCCGCTCCTCGTCGGCCTCCGAGATGAAGTCGCCCGTGAGGATCTCGACGTCCTTGTCCTCCAGGCGCTTCCGGAGCGCGCCCTGGATCTCGGGGTCGTTGCCCGGGAAGATCTCGTCGAGGCCCTCGATGAGCTTGATCGAGATGGGCGCGCGGTGCTTGTCCCGGTACTCGGCGATCTCGCCGGCGGTCTGGATGCCGGAGAGGCCGGCGCCACCGATCAGCACCTCTGCGGGGTCGGACTTCGTCGCGTCCGCCGCCGCCTCGCGGACGTCGTCGTGGATGTCGTGGGCGTCCTGGAGGCTCTTCAGCTCGCGGGCGTTCTCCTTCAGCCCGTCGATGCCGAAGAACGCGGTCGAGGAGCCGACCGCGAGCAGGAGGTAGTCGTAGTCGACGGTCGTGCCGTCGTCGGTCTCGACGACCTGATCGTCCGTGTCGACGCCCGTGACGCGACCCTGCAGGAAGTCGGTGCTGGGCGATTTGATCTCGTCGACGGGGATGGTGACGTTCTCCTCGACGCCTGGGTCGCGAATGACGCGATGGACCTCGTGCAGCACGAGGTGGTAGTCCTGTTCGGAGATCCACGTCAGGTTCGCTTCGCCGTCCCGGATTTCGTCCTCGAACGCCTTCACCGTCCCGGCGCCGGCGTAGCCGGAGCCCACGACGACGACATCGTTGGTCATGTGGTTCGGTCCGGATTCACGGGGTAAATCAGCTACGAAACCGCGCGCAAGGAACGACAGGATATCTCGCCGACAGGACGACGCTCGTCCGGTCCGGAGGGGGCCCGAGAACCGCTATTCGAGGCTCAGCCCGGCGTGCCAGTGATCGACGCCGGCCTCGCGTTTCTTTTCGTCCATCCGCGCGAGCAGCGAGACGGCGAGGCTGGCCGTTTCGGCCGCGCGCGACTCGCCCTCGGTGCGGAACTCGCCGGTGACGCGGTTGGCGTACACCGAGCAGATCGCGCCGGCGCGCAGGCCGTAGACGTTTGCCAGCGTGAGGATCGCGCTGGCCTCCATCTCGATGTTCTTCACGTTCGCGTTCCGAAGCTCCTCGACAAGCTCGTCGGAGCCGGCGGCCTCGAAGCCCTCGAAGCCCTCGCGGCCCTGGCCCGCGTAAAAGGAGTCCGCGCTCATCGTCAGCCCGACGTGGTAGTCGTAGCCGAGGCGCTCGGCGGCCGCGACTAGCGCGGAAACGACTTCGTCGTCGGCGACGGCGGGGTAGTCCTCGCGGACGTACTCGTCGCTGGTCCCCTCCTGGCGGACCGCGCCGCGGGTGATCACGAGGTCGCCGACCTCCATCCCCTCCTGGATGGCGCCGCAGGAGCCGACGCGGATGAACGTGTCCACGCCGACGCGCGCGAGCTCCTCGACGGCGATGGCGGCCGACGGGGACCCGATCCCGGTCGACGTGACCGAGATGGGCGTGTCGTCGTACTCGCCGGTCGCGGTCCGGTACTCGCGGTGGTGGGCGACCTCGTCGTATTCGTCCCAGAGGGCAGTCACCTTGTCGACGCGCTCCGGGTTCCCGGGCAGCAGGACGGCGTCGGCGACGTCGCCGGGGGCGAGTTCGACGTGATACTGGAACTCCTCGTCAGCGTCGCTGTCCTCGGACATATCTGCGGGCTTCGCCGGGTTCGGTGAAAGGTCTGTCGTGAGCGGACGGGGCCCGCACCGCCCGAGCGGGCCTTGCAGCCGCCCTCGCCGGGAGCCCATGGTATAAAAGCCCCCGCCGTCGACACCTCGCCATGGAATTCCCCGACGCGGACGGCTTCGAGTCGGTCGACCCCGAGGAGGTCGGCCTCGATCCCGACGCCGTCGCCGACGCGGTCGACTACCACCTCACCCACGGAACCAGCCACGAGACGATCAACTACGACTTCGGGAACATGGACCCGTGGGACGAGAGCGAGGGCGAGTACGGCGAGCAGATCGGCCCGCACCCCGAGCGCCGCGGGGGCCCGGCCGGACTGATCCTCAAGGAGGGGAAGCTCGTCGCGGAGTGGGGCGACACGCGCCGCGTCGACCAGACGTTCAGCGTCGCGAAGAGCTTCATCTCGATGGTCGGCGGCCGCGCGTTCGAGAAGGGGCTCTTCGACGTCGACGATCCAGTCCGCGAGACCGTCGACGACGGTGGCTTCGAGAGCGAGCACAACCGCCAGATCACCTGGCGGCACCTCTTCGAGCAGACCAGCGAGTGGGAGGGCACCCTGTTCGGCAAGCCGGACGCCGTCGACCGCAACCGCGCGGTCGGGAAAGACGGCCAGGAGCTCGACAAGGCCGAGACGCGCGACCTCGAGGAGCCCGGCACGTTCTTCGAGTACAACGACGTCCGGATCAACCGGCTCGCGCTGTCGCTGCTGCGCGTGCTGGGGCGGCCGCTCCCGGCCGTCCTCCGCAAGGAGATCATGCAGCCCATCGGGGCGACCGACACGTGGCAGTGGCACGGCTACTACAACTCGGTCGTCGACGTCGACGGGACCGCGATGCGCAGCGTCACCGGCGGCGGCCACTGGGGCGGGGGACTCTGGATCAGCGCCCGCGACCTCGCGCGCGTCGGCCACCTGATGCTCAACGACGGGGAGTGGGACGGGAACCAGATCCTGCCTGAGGAGTGGGTCAGCAAGTCGACGACACCCTCCGACGTCTACGACGGCTACGGCTTCCTCTGGTGGCTCAACACGGACGGGCAGCTCTGGCCGAGCGCGCCCGAGTCGGCTTACGCGGCGCTGGGCCACGGCCAGAACACCGTCTTCGTCGACCCCGAACACGACCTCGTCGTCGTGCTCCGGTGGCTCCACCTGCCCGACGACCGCGGCGACATCGAGCACCTCCCGGCACAGGAGGCGTTCCACGCGAGGCTGCAGGACGGGCTCGAGTAGGCCCGGCCCACGGTCGCTGCGCCGCTACGCGGCCAGCGGCCCCACGGTCGCCGCGCCGCTACGCGGCCAGCAGTTCCTGGAACCGCCGCGCGTTCTCGTACATCGCGTCGTTATTGAACAGGACGTACACTGTCTCGTGGCTCTCCGAGAGCACCTCGACACGCTCGTGAAGCTCCCGCAGCTCCGCGTCGCTGTAGTCGTACGCGTAGTCGTACCGTTCGTCGTTGAGCCCGTGGAGCCGGAGGTAGGCGGTCGGGTGATCCGACACCGGCTCGTCGCGCAGTGGGTCGACGACGTGGACGAGGTCGAGGTCGTCGCAGACGTCGGCGACGTGGTCGGGTTCGTCGTGCCAGTCGCCACGGGGCTCCCAGGCGACCGTGAGCCCCTCGCGATCGACTTCGGAGAGCAGCTCGCGCATCGCGTCGACGGTCGCCTCATTGGTGCCGAAGCTCGGCGGGAGCTGCAGGAGGACGACGTTCGCGTCGAGCGCGTCCGCGCGGGCTTTCGTCCGGCCCCAGGCCTCGTGGACGGTCGGATTCGGCCGGAGCGAGCCGACCTCGTCCGTATCGACGTCGGGGTCGTCCTCGACGCCCTCGCGGTGGGTGTTCCACGTCGGGCTCGCCCACTCGTGGGTGAGCGCCTGCCAGCCTTTCACCGCGAACTCGAAGTTCTCGACGACCTCGCGGCGCCAGCGCTCCGCCGTCGACACCTGCGGGAGCTCGTAGAACGTCCGGTTCAGCTCGACGAGGTCGAACGCGGGGTCCGCGGAGTAGGCGTGGAGCTTGCTCTCGTACTCGTCCTTCCACCCCTCGGGCGGGTCGTACCACTGGTAGCCACAGGTGCCGACCCGCACTCCCTCGGGGCTCCTCGATCCGTCCGACGGGTCCGACCCCGCGGCCATGCTACCAGCCCTTCTCGGGGCGCTCCTCGCCGGACTCGACGACCTCGCCTTTCACCTCGTGGTAGCGCGCGTCGTCCGTCCGGGCCTGCTGCTCGACGTCGTGTTCGTGTTCCGCTTCGTGCTCCCGCCAGGCGAGGAGCTGTTCGTCGACGCCCGCCGTCGTCTCCGGCATCGACTCGAACTCGTCCCGGAGCAGCTCGTGGACGAGGTCCTCGACCGCGTCGGCGAGCTCCTTGCGGACGTCCAGCGTCTCGATGCTGTGCGGTCCGTGGAGGGCGTCCGCGAGCGCGTTCCGGTTGAGCCGCATGTCCTCGTCGACGACGGCGAGCTCGAGGTCGGCGACCGATTCCGGCGGGAAGCCGCCCTCGCAGAGCAGGAAGTGCCCGGCTATCGTCGTCGGGTCGTCGCCCGCGACCGCTTCCCAGTCGGGTTCCTCCCAGCGGTCCGTTGCGGTGCCGTCGAACCGCGGTTCGTGGAGTTCGTAGGACATGTGCGACGGTGCACGCGTCGTCGGGAAAAAGCTACTCGCCGTTTCGGGAAGCCGGCGCTTCCCTGGCCGCTCAGTCCTCGACGGAGCCGGCTTCCTGCAGGGTCTCGACGTCGATGGTGTTCGGGATGAGTTCGCCGAGGGTGTACTCCGCGGTCTCGCCGTCGCCCTCGTCGCAGACGACGACCAGGTCGTCGTCGCAGAACTCCGCGAGCGTCTGGCGGCACATCCCGCAGGGCGTCACGCCGTCGCGGGCGCCGCTCGTCACGGCGATGCGGTCGAACGCCTCGTGGCCGTTCTTGACGGCCTCGGCGACGGCGACCTCCTCGGCGTGGAGACTGTTGGAGTAGTTCGCGTTCTCGAGGTTACAGCCCTCGTACACCGTCCCGTCCGCCGTACGGAGGGCCGCACCGACGGTGTACTCGGAGTACGGGACGTAGGCGTTCTCGGCGGCTTCGCGTGCGCGTTCGACCAGCGGATCCATACGTGCTGGTTGCGAGCGAACAGGAAAAGCCCGGCGAGGCGCGCGGGTTTATAAGCGCTCCCGGGACGACGGGCCGACCGCCCCGTCAGCTCCCGGTGTCGTACTTGTACGACGCCTTCTCGGGGTCGATCCCGAAGTCCTCCGGCGATTCCTCGGGCTCCTGCTCCTCGGGACGCTTGCCCTCCGCCTCCTTGAACGCCTCCCGGAGATACGCGGGCATTTCGAACTCGTCGGTGTCGAGCGCGAGGCCGACGACCGCCTCGCTGACGTCCTCGCGTTTCTCCGCGAGCCGGTCCTGCAGGCGGTCGGGGAGCTCCGCGTCGTCGAGCCGGTCGAAGCCGAACCGCTCCAGGTAGTTCGGCTGGTCGGTCAGCGTGTACACGGTGTCGAACCCCTCGTCGCCGGCCGTGTCGATCAGGCGTTCGATGACGTGGGCGCCGACGCCCTGTCCCCGCCACGATTCGAGGACGCCGATGCCCGTCAGCTCGCAGAGCTCGGGCTCGCCCTTGTGAATCCGGATGCGCCCGAACCCGACGCGGTCGTCCGTTTCCTCGTCGACGGCGATGACGTAATCGCGCGACCGGAACGCGGCGGCGTCGAGCCCCATCTCCTCGATGTGGTGCAGTAACCACGCCTCGTCCCGGTTTTTCGCATCACGGACGTACATGGACGGGGGTACCACGGCCAGCCTCAAAACGGTTCCCCGCGATCCGATCGGTTCCGACGATCGTGTGTGATGACGATCGAACTGCTCGTCGCCCGCGACACCGCTCGGCCTATTTGTAAAGACGCAGTCGCGCGGAATTGCACTTATAAATACGATCGGCTATCGTCACTCGCGACACCACTCAGCGTCCTTTGAAAGCCCTAGCCGTTGAGCGCTCGCGCTGCTCGCTGCGCGCCTCGCCAGCTCACTCGCTTCGCTCGTTCGCTGGCTGCGGTGCTAGCGTCGCAGGGCGTCCCGCGCAACGCCTGTCCCTTTCAGTCCCACCCAGGAGTGATCGCCGGAGCGCCGTAGTCCGCCGTGACTCGACGGGAGGTCCGATCGCGCGGTCGCCGTGACTTTGTAGGGGCCCGACGAACGGTGACCATGGACGTGTTCGGCGACCTGCTGGCTCGCGACCGACGGAGCGAGGCCCCGGCACTGCGAACCGCGGACGGGCGAACGCGGAGCTATCACGAACTGTTGACGAACGCGTTCAAGGCCGGGAACGCGCTCCGGCACGTCGGCGTCCGGGAGGGCGTCGAGCTCGGGATCGCGCCGGTGCCGGCGCTCCAGCCGGTCCTCGCGTTCCTCGGCGCGGGGTTACTCGGCGCAGTGACGCGGTTCGATCCGGCCGAGAGCGTCGAATCGGGGGCTCGGGGGTTGCTCGTTCCCGCCGCGTCGGAGGCCGAGTACGATCCGGGCCCGGGGACGAAGGTGGCCGTCTTCGGCGGCGAGCCTGAGCGCGCGGACACGACCAACTGGGAGGAGACGATGTGGAGCGAGAACCCGTCGTTCCCGCCGACCACGTTCGGCCCCGAGACGCCGGTTCTCGCCGCCGGCGACGAGGAGTGGAGCCACGGTGAAGTGCTCAGCGCCGCCGCCGAGATCGCGGACGTCTACGGCTTCGCCGGCGGGACGGAGGTGGTCATCCGGACCTCGCTGGCGACGCCGGGCGCCGTCGTCGCGGGGGTGATCGCACCGCTGTACTCGGGTGGGACGGCCGTGCTGACCGATGCCGTCGACACTGAGGCCGCAGCCGACTCCGAGGCCGCAGCCGACTCCGAGGCCGCAGTCGAGACGGAGTCGCTCGGCACGGTCGCCGTCGGGGCCGGGCCGGAACCGGCGACGATCGATCCCGACGACGTGCCGCTGTAGTTCCTTTTAATATCCCACGACTGGATGGGTGGACGATGGTTCCGGCCCTCCGTCGCGTGCTCGCCGACCGGATCTACTACGGCTGGCTCGTCGCGGTCGCGTGCTTTCTGGCCTCGATGGCCGTCTTCGGGACCTCCTACGCGTTCGGCGTGTTCTACGAGGCGTTCATCGAGACGTTCGCCGTCTCACGGACGGCGATGGCGGCCGCGTTCGGACTGCAGACGGCGCTTTTGTACGTCGTCGGCGTCGGCGCCGGACAGCTAGTCGACGCGTACGGCCAACGGCGGGTTGCAGCGGGGGCCGGCGCCGTCTTGACGCTCGGGCTCTGTCTGACTGCGCTCGCTCGGACGTACGCGGAGCTCCTCGTCGCGTTCGGCGTCGTCGCCGCCGTCGGCATGGCCGGGCTCTACGTCGTCGGCTACGCGTCGATCCCGCTCTGGTTCGAGCGCCGACGCGGGGCCGCGGCCGGGCTCGCCTCGGCCGGCCTGGGTCTCGGTCTCGTCGTCGTTCCGCCGATCACGAACCGACTGATCGCGGCGTTCGGCTGGCGGGCGGCCATGTTCGCATTGGCCGGGGGCGTCGGGGTCGTCTGTACCCTCGTCGCGCTGCTCTTCGCGGACCAGCCAGCCGACGTCGGTGCGGACCCGAGCATCGAGTTCGGCGACCGCGACCAAACGGGGCCGGCTGAACACGTAGCCGAGGAACCCGCCGGGCGAGACCGGCCGACGAGCTTGCGTGCCGTCCTCTCGTCGACCCCCTTCCTGCTCGTGCTCCTCGGGTGGACGCTGCTTTTCGCGCCGCTGTACGTCGTGTTGAGCCACGTGGTGTTGCATGCGACGGAGATCGGGTTCGGCCGGACCGTGGGCGTCCTCGCGATCACGGTCGTCGGCGTCACGACGACCGGTGCACGGGTCGTCGTCGGAGTACTGTCGGACCGGTTCGGCCGAACGGCCACGTTCGCTGCGAGCGGCGCACTACTGGGGGTCGCGACCGTGGCGCTCGTCGCGGCCCCGACCGCACCGGTCTATCTCGGAATATTCGCCGTGTTCGGCGTCGCGTACGGCGGGTGCGGCGGGCTACTCGGCCCGGTGATCGCCGACCTGTTCGGCGAGGACCGCCTGAACACCCTGTTCGCCGCCGCGTCGCTGTCGCTGGCCGTAGCGGGACTGACGGCCCCGCCGGCCGCGGGGTTCCTCTTCGAGCGACTCGGGAGCTACACGCCGGCGCTGGTCCTCACCGGCACGCTCGGGGTCTGCGGGGCCGGCTGTGTCGTCCTCGCGGCCCGCATCCACTCCTGAAGAGAGTGGTTCTGGGGCTCTCGCGCGAGGAGCAGGCACCGACCACTAACCGACGGAGTACTGGCGACGAAAAGCGGTACTGAAGCGGGCCGGCCCCGTCAGGACGCGTCCCGGATCTCCTCGAGCGCCTCCGGGTTCTCCATCGAGGACAGATCGCCGGGCTCCTTTCCCTGGTGGACCGCGGCGATGGCGCGCCGGATGACCTTTCCGGACTGCGTCTTCGGGAACTCGCTGACGAACTCGATCTCGCGGGGGCGGAACGGCTTCCCGTGCTCCTCGCCGACGAGCCGCCGGAGCTCCTCGCGGAGGTCCTCTGACGGCTCGGCGTCCGCCTCGAGCACGGCGTACGCGACGACGGCAGTGCCGGTCGTCTCGTCCGGCACGCCGACGACCGCGGCCTGGTTGACGTCCGGGTGCTCGATGAGGACGCTCTCGATCTCCGCGGGGCCGACCTTCCGGCCGGCGACGTTGAGCGCGTCGTCCGCGCGGCCGTGGAGGAACCAGAAGCCGTCCGCGTCCTTCTGCGCGAAATCACCGTGGTCCCAGAGGTCCTCCCACGTCGACCAGTACTCCTCGAGGTAGCGCTCGTCACCCGACCAGAGGCTCTTCGTCATCGACGGACAGGAGTCGCGCGCGACGAGGTAGCCGCGCTCGTGGGTCTCCCTGATCGACTCGCCGGCCTCGTCGACGACGTCGATGTGCATCCCGAGGCCCGGCCCGCCGAGCGTGCAGGGCTTGAGGGGCTGGGTCGGCATCGGCATCAGGAAGCAGCCGCAGATCTCCGTGCCGCCGGAGATGTTGATGATCGGAGCCTCGCCGTTGCCGATCGTGTCGTAGAACCAGCGCCAGGACTCGGAGTCCCATGGCTCACCGGTCGAGCCGAGGAGCCGGAGCGAGGAGAGGTCGTGCTGCGCGACCCACTCGTCGCCGTGCTTCCGGAGCGCCCGGACCGCCGTCGGCGAAACGCCGAAGACGGAGAGGTCGTGGCGGTCGATCATCTTCCAGAAGCGGTCGGGCTCGGGATGGTCCGGCGCGCCCTCGTACATGAACACGGTGCCGCCGAAGGTGTGGTTCCCGATGAGCGTCCACGGGCCCATCATCCAGCCGATGTCGGAGACCCAGAAGAACCGGTCGTGGTCCTTGTGGTCGAAGCCGAAGTAGATCTCCTTCGCACACTGGGTGAGCACGCCCGCGTGCGTGTGGACGATGCCCTTCGGCTCGCCGGTCGTGCCGGAGGAGTACAGCAGCATCGACTCCTGGTCCGCGGGGAGCGACTTGGTGTCGTACTCCGGCGACTGCGTGGCGACCGCGTCGTCCCAGGTCTCGTCGCGGTCGTCGTCCCAGGGGATCTGCGCCGCCGCTGAGGTCGCCCCGGAGTCGTCGGGATCGCCGCTCGCGGGCGTGAGCCCGAGCCGGTCGTAGACGACGGTGTGCTCGACGTGGCCGGCGGCGTCGATGGCGGTATCGCAGTCGGCCTTCAGCCGGACCTCGTCGCCCCGGCGGTAGAAGCCGTCGCCCGTGAACAGGACCTCGGGCTCGCTGTCGGCGATGCGCGTCGCCGTCGCCTCCGTGCCGAAACCGGAGAAGATGGGGACCGCGATGGCGCCGACCTTCAGGCAGCCGTAGAGGATGGAGACGACCTCCGGCACCATCGGCATGTAGAGCCCGACGGTGTCGCCGGTCTCGACGCCGACCGACTCGAGGTAGTTGGCGACGCGATTGGACTGCCGGTGGAGCTCGTGGAAGGTGATCTCGCGAACGTCGCCGGGCTCGCCCTCCCAGATGAGCGCGACGTTGTTCCGATTCGGCGAGTCGACGGCGGCGTGGCGGTCGACGACGTTGTGCGCGGCGTTGATCTCGCCGCCGACGTACCAGTCGGTGAACTGCGGGCCCTCGGCGTCGTCGCGCACCTGGTCGTAATCCTCGTAGAAGTCGATGCCGAGGTAGTCGACGATCTCGTCCCAGAACCACTCGACGCCGGAGTCCTCGACGCCCTCGATCCCCTCCGTGGTTCGCTGGATGAGCTCGTCGTAGTCGTCGATGTCGTACTCCTGCATGAACTCGTAGACGTTAGTCGACTCCACGAACTCCCGGCTCGGTTCGTGGACGACCTCGTCGATCCCCTCGAGCTGATCCATAGCTGTTCGGTGCTTTCGGTCGGGTCGGTAAGTAACTTTCTTGAATAATGTGGATCGTCATTCTCGGCTTCGAGTTGGGATACGAGAGTCGGTGCGAGGTTTATATAAGCAACACAGAGATTCGCGAAATATATTGGCTACTCTCGCTCCGAGGATGGAGAAGACGACCTCGGGTGCGCCTCGGGTTCGACGTCGATCCGGGAACCACCTTCGCCGCCGTAGTAGCTAAAGAACGTCGCCACCTTCCGGATGGACGTGGACAGGTCCTGATGGGTGTCTACACCCGGAACGGCGATCGGTTGGCAGGTGTGCGACCCCACTGATTCCGCACGGCCAGGTCGCTGAGCTCGTGCATGCACGCGAATCCACCCAGCAGGCCGGAAAGCGACGTGGCTGGCCGCGTCGGCGCTCGTGGCCGTTCCCGCCACAGGACACGGTGGCCCGTCGACCCCTGTGTGACTCTTTTATACGTACGGTCGACACCGTTAACAATCGTCGCGTTGTATGGTACCACATGGCAACCGATGAGGCGACGCTGTACGCGGGCGACTCGCTCGACGGCCGTCGCTGGATCGTCGGCGCCGGCGGCGGCGTTATCGGCGCGCTCCTGTTCGGCGCGCTGACGACGTTCGCGCTCCCGGAGGCCGCGCTCGTCACGTCGATATCCGCCGTCTACGGCTCGACAGGACCAGGGCCCGTGGCCGCGTGGGGGCTCCACCTGTTCCACGGCGCCGTGCTCGGGTTGGTGTTCGCCGCGGCGGTCCAGCACCGCCGGATCGGCAGTCACACCTACAAGTACTGGAACTCGCTGGGGCTCGGCACCGCATTCGGCGCGGTCATCACGGTCGGCGTGGTCGGCCTCGCCGCTGCACTCACGCTCTCGGACGTCCTCGGCGGCAGCTTCGGGTTCGTGATGACGCCGTCCGGGTTCGCCGCGGTGACCATCGGGCACCTCGCGTTCGGCATCACGCTCTCGCTGCTTCACACGGTGTACGTGCGCGGCTGACCGCGCCGGCAACGACGGGCGAGAGTCTGAAGGAACGACGAACGCGACGCAGAAGAACCGTCGGGAGCGACGATATCGGCCCTCAGATGGTCAAAAGAGGCTTTTCGGCGGTCAGAAGGAGCTCTTCAGCCGCTCGAAGAAGCCCTGTTCGACGTCGATCTCCTCGCCGCCGGCTTCGGCGAACGCCTCGAGGGCGTCCCGCTGCTCGTCGGAAAGGGAGTCGGGGACGACGACCTGCACCTTGACGAGGAGGTCGCCGCGGCCGCGGCCGCGGATCCGGGGCATCCCCTTGCCGCGGAGGCGGAACGTCTCGCCGCTCTGGGTGCCTTCCGGCACGTCCATCTCGACAGTGCCGTCGACGGTTTCGAGCTCGATCGTGTCGCCGAAGACCGCCTGCGGGAACGAGATGGCCTCGCGCACGCGGAGGTCCGCGCCGTCGCGCTCGTAGCGCTCGGGGACGTCGACGTCGACCTCGATCAGCAGGTCGCCGTTCGGGCCGCCGTTCTCGCCGGGGGCGCCCTCGCCCTCCATCCGGAGCGACTGGCCGGAGCGGATCCCGGCCGGGATCTCGACGGAGAGGGTCGCCTCCTCGCGGACGACGCCCTCGCCGCCGCAGTCCGGACAGTTCTCGCTGTACGTCTCGCCGGCGCCGTCACACCGCGGACACTGGCCGGTCTGCTGGACGCGACCGAGCGGTGTCTGCTGGACCTGCGTCACCTGCCCGCGACCGTCACACTGCGGACAGGTGGAGACGTCGGCGTCGGGCGGGTGGCCCGCGCCGTCACAGGTCGAACACTCGGCGGGTCGCTTGACGTCGAACTGCTTCTCGACGCCCTCGAACGCCTCCTCGAGGTCGATGGTGAGGTCCGTGCGCAGGTCGTTGCCCTTCCGCGGCCGGTTGTCCTGGGCACCGCCGCCGGCGCCGCCGCCGAAGAACTGGTTGAACAGGTCCTCGAAGCCGCCGGCGCCGCCGCCGGCGCCACCGCCGAAGGGGCTGCCGCCGCCGCGACCACCACGGCCGCCGCCACCGGTCGCGCCGTGTTTCTCGGCCTCCTGGAACCGCTCGTGACCCATCTGGTCGTACATGCGGCGCTTCTCGTCGTCGGTGAGGACCTCCTTCGCCTTCTGCAGCTTCTTGAACTTCTCTTCGGCGTTCGGGTCGTCACTGACGTCGGGGTGATACTCCGAGGCCTTCTGTCGGTACGCGGACTGGATCTCGTCCTCGTCGGCATCCCGCGAAACTCCGAGTATGTCGTAGAAATCTTCGCTCATGCGTTACGTAGTCGTTGGTGGTCGTAATCCGTGGTGGTACTTGAAACGCGTGTCCGCGGGGCAGCCCGCGACGAGATCGTTACTCGTCGTCGTCCGCGTCGTCCGCGTCGTCGTCGACGTCCTCGAAGTCGGCGTCGACGTACTCCTCGCCGTCGCCGCCCTGGCCGGCACCGCCGGGGCCAGCGCCGCCGGGGCCGGCTGCGCCGCCCATACCGCCGGGGCCGCCAGCCGCGCCGCCGGCGCCCGCCGCGCCGGCCTGTGCGGCCTGCTCCTGGTACATCTGCTTGCCGATCTCCTGGAGCTCGTCGGCGAGGTCCTCAGTGACCTGTTCGAGCTCGTCGACGGAGGCGTCCTCCTCTTCGAGAACCTCCTCGACGTCCTCGATGGCCGCCTCGATGTCGGCGGCGAGGTCCTCGTCGACTTCCTCCTCGTTCTCCTCGAGGAGCTTCTCGGCGCGCTGGATCGAGGACTCGGCCTCGTTGCGCGCTTCGATGCGCTGGCGACGTTCCTCGTCCTCCTCGGCGTGCTGTTCGGCCTCCTCCTGCATCTGCTCGATCTCCTCGTCCGAGAGGCCCGCGCCGCCCTCGATGGTGATCGACTCGGCGTTGCCGGAGCCCTGGTCCTCGGCCTCGACGTTGACGATGCCGTTCTCGTCGATGCTGAAGGAGACCTCGATCTGCGGGGTCCCGGCCGGCGCCGGCGGGATGCCGGTCAGCTGGAACTCGCCGAGCAGCTCGTTCTCCTCGGCGATCTCGCGCTCGCCCTGGAAGACGCGGACCTGGACGGACGTCTGGTTGTCCGCGGCCGTGGTGAACACCTTCGACTCCTCCGTCGGGATGGTGGTGTTCTTGTCGATGAGGCGCTCGAAGAGGCCGCCCTTGACCTCGATACCGAGCGAGAGGGGCGTCACGTCGAGCAGGACGATGTCGTCGACCTCGCCGCCGAGCACGCCGCCCTGGATGGCCGCACCGAGCGCGACGGCCTCGTCCGGGTTGACGTTCTTCTTCGGCTCCTGGCCGATGAGCTCCTCGACTTTGTCCTGAACCTGCGGCATCCGGGTGGAGCCGCCGACGAGGATGACCTCGTCGATGTCGCCCTTGTCGTAGTCGGCGTCCTCGAGGGCCTGCTCCGTCGGGCCGACGGTCCGCTCGATGAGGTCCTCGGTCTCGGACTCGAACGTCGCCCGCGTGATGGACTGCTCCAGGTGGACCGGGCCGGAGTCCGTCGCCGTGACGAACGGGAGGTTGACGGTCGTCTCCTTCTTGTTCGAGAGCTCGATCTTCGCCTCCTCGGCGGCGTCCTTCAGGCGCTGGAGGGCCTGGCGGTCCTCGCGCAGGTCGATGCCGTGCTCGTTCTCGAACTCGTCGGCGACGTGGTCGATGATCGCCTCGTCCCAGTCGTCGCCACCGAGGTCGTTGTCCCCGTTGGTCGCGACGACCTCGTAGACGCCGCCACCCAGGTCGAGGATGGAGACGTCGAACGTGCCGCCACCGAGGTCGTACACGAGGACGGTCTGGTCGGAGTCGTCGTCGAGGCCGTACGCCATGGAGGCGGCGGTCGGCTCGTTGACGATGCGCTCGACCTCGAAGCCGGCGATCTCGCCGGCGTCCTTCGTGGCCTGGCGCTGCTTGTCGTTGAAGTAGGCGGGGACCGTGATGACCGCCTTCTCGACGTCGTCACCGAGGTACTCCTCGGCGTCGTGTTTGATCTTCTGGAGGATCATCGCCGAGATCTGCTCGGGCGTGTACTCCTCGTCGTCGATCTCGACGGTGTAGCCCTCCTCGCCCATGTGCCGCTTGATCGACTGGATCGTGCGGTCGGGGTTCTGGACGGCCTGGTTCTTCGCCGGCTTGCCGACGAGCCGCTCGTCGTCGGAGAACGCGACGACCGAGGGCGTCGTCCGGTCGCCTTCCTCGTTCGAGATGATCTCGGGCTCGCCGCCCTCCATCACTGCGAACGCAGAATTGGTGGTACCGAGGTCGATACCCAGAATTTTGTTGCTCGCCATCTTACACATTCATATCGGCTTAACCCGGTTAAACGTTACTAGACGAACTAGCCAGCGCCAGCGACCCGCCACGACGCTATCTTGCGGTTTTCGTGCCACCAGTCACCCGCCGGCCGTTCCTTTTATATCGATCTGCAAATCGATCGTCACGGGCGACGATTCAGGGACCTATCTGGTGGGACGGTTCCAGGGGCTGTCGGGGGCCGTCGGTGCGTCTGGGGGATCCGGCAGTGTCGGCACCTCACCCGAGCACGCCCGCGAGTTCCAGCAGTGTCCGGTCCGCGCAGTCGTTCGGCACCGCCTCGAACCAGTCGACGCGCTCAATGCTCTCGTCGCTCGTCCCCGGGTCGGTGGCGACGGCTGGCGCGTCACCGCCCGTCCGCGCGAGGAAGCCGACGAACCACATCGTCACCTCGTCGCTGCCGTCGGCTCGTTGCAGGCGCTGGCGTCGGAACTCGACCGGCCGCTCGATCGTCGCGTCGACGCCGGTCTCCTCCCGGACTTCGCGCTCGGCCGCCGTCGCGAGCGACTCGCCGGGCTTCGCCAGCCCGCCGGGCACGATCCAGCCGTCGCTCCAGGCGTTCGAGACCAGCAGGACCCGTTCCGCCTCGTCGCGGACGACGGACCCGACGCTCGCGGCCGTCTCCTGCTCGGCGCGCGTCAGCGCCTGCTGAAACGCCGCCGGCGACAGCTCCTTGACCGATTCCGTTACCGGTACGTCCGAATACTGCTCCCGGAGTTCCTCGATGCCCGTCATGCTCCCTGCTACGCGAGGCCCTGGTGAAAATAGCTCCGTCCACCCGACCCGGCCGTCGCTGGAGGTCGTCCACCCGACCAGTTACGACGCCAGGTCGCGGCAGGCGTCCGCGCACTCCTCTAGGGGCTCGACGCAGGCCCAGCAGTGGGCGTCCTCCTCGTGTTCCCGACACTCACCGGCAGCTGCTTCACAGGCGTCCGCGCAGGCTTCGGCGACGGTCGGGGCGTGTGGCGATCCGCGCGCCATCAGCGATGCCAGCGTGGAGGCCAGCGTCGCGGCGTCGCGACAGGTCCAGATACACGCGCCCTTGCCCTCCTCGCGCGAGCAGGCGTCGACGCAGTTCTCGGTGGCTTTCACGACGGCGTTACACGAGCCGATGCACGATTCCTCGGCTGCTCCGAGCGAGATTGCGTCCTGCATCCGCCGGTCTGCTCCCGGCGCGCTCAAAAGCGGGATGGCCGTCACGGGACGGCCGACGGACCGGTCGCTCGCGCCGTATACGTATCAACTCCCGAAGTACAGCAGCCCCCAGGCACCAGCCAGCGAGTGCCGCCTACAGTCCCCGGACCGTCTCGATGACGCCGGTGATCTCGAGGCCGATCCAGAGCAGGAACGCGCCGTACAGCCCGATGAAGACCCACGCCTCCGTGTTGGTGAGCTCGAGGTCGGTGCGGGTAAAGACGATGAACACCAGCGTCACGAACGCGAGGTAGCTCAGGAGCGGGACGGCGACGAGGAAGTTGATCGTCACCGACCCGGCGAGGATGACGCCGACCGGGATCGCGACGAGCAGGTTGAACGTGTTGCTGCCGAGGACGTTCGTCAGGCTCGTCACGCTCGAGTCCCGCCGGGCCGCGCGCACGCTCACGAACGCGTCCGGCAGGCTGGTGGCGACGGCGATCACCGTCAGCCCCCAGAGAAGGCTCGGCGTGTCGAAGATGGCGCCGAGATTGAGCGCCGCGCGGACGATCCCCTCGACGCCGACGGCGATGACGACGAGCGACACCGCGAGCCTGATCCACTCGCGACGCGGTTCGACGTCGACGTCCTCGGCGCTGACGTGCTCCTGGGTGTCCTGGTGGTGCAGGAAGACGTAGATGGCGTACGTCGCGAGCGGGAAGACCACGAGCGTCGGCGTCAAGATTGCGGCCCGGTTCGTCCCGCCGGGGACGTAGGTCGCGCCGAGCGCGAACGTGACGAAGAGCACGAGGACGCTGATAATGTAGAACTGCGCGTCCTTGTGGACGATGTCGCGCGTGGACTCCAGCTCCTCGCTGGCGAACGCCGAGAGCGCCGGGATCATGAGGAGGTTGAAGATCGCGCTGCCGACGATCGCGCCGACCCCGAGCGAGAACTCGTCGTGCAGGAGCGTGCTCACCACGACGGAGCTGAGCTCCGGAAAGCTCGACCCGACGGCGACGACGATGGCCCCGTGAACGGCGAGGGGTAACCCGTAATGCTTGCTCAACCGCTCCGCCGAGTTCTCGAGCAGTTCGCTGCCCTTCCAGATGATGCCGGTCGTCACGACAGCCAGCGCGAGCGACCCGAGTACCCCGACCATTGACCGGAACGTCGTCGCACTCGGATAAAAAGGCGGTTTTTCGCGACGGTGGGACAGGTCTCTGGAGTAGCCCAGTTCTGCTGACCGATCCGCGCGCCGACCGGTGGTGTGTTACCAAAGTATAACAGCCGCGCGCCGACAGTCGAACCATGCGCGAGGCGTTCATCGAACTGCTCCGGGGGAACGCGGATCACGCCCGCGAGTTCCAGGGCGCGTTCGACGACGTGCAGGCGTCCCAGGCGCCGCCTGTCGTGACGGTCTGCTGTGCCGACTCGCGCGTCCTCCAGGACCACATGTGGGACAACGACGAGCCGGGGCGGGTGTTCACGTGCGCGAACATCGGGAACCGCGTCGTCCAGCGGACGGCGGTCGGCGAGGTCGTCTCCGGCGACGTGCTCTACCCGATCGCGCACACGGGCACCGAGACGGCCGTCGTCGTCGGCCACACCGGCTGCGGCGCGGTCACCGCCACCTACGACGCCCTCACCGGCGAGGTCGCGGAATCGCCGGGGATCGAACACTGCCTCGCGCTGCTGGAGCCCCACCTGGAGGTCGGCCTCGACCTGCTCCCGGACGACCTCTCGCGACCGGAGGCGATCAACCGGCTCGTGGAGTACAACGTCGACCGGCAGGTCGAGTTCCTCCGCCGGAGCGACGAGGTCCCCGACAGCGTCGACCTCGTGGGCGTCGTCTACGACTTCCAGGACGTGTACTCCGAGCGCCGCGGGGAGGTCCACGTCGTCAACGTCGACGGTACTATCGACGTAGGGGAGTTAAAGGAGGAACATGCGGAGGTTGCCGACCGGATCGATCGGCTGTGGACTTATTGAGTTAAACATTTTATATATAATTAAGGATCTTTTGACTTCACCGACTCACCCAGTGATGCATTTTCCGTTAAATTGGAGGCTAGATGGGCGTTTAACGCGAACCGGACCTCGACGGCAGCGCAAGTTTTCAGGGAGCTCTCTGTGGCTCTTGCTTATAAATCGCATATAAACGAACGAACGCTGCTGCGCTTGCCAGCAACGCAAACATCCAGAAAGCCCTCGGCCGCTCGCGGTCACTCCGCGACATATCCGCGGCTCTCCGCACCGCCCGCCGCGGATAGTGCCTGGCTCAGCGACTCCCCTCCGGCGCGACCGGCCGTCGCCCTTTCAGACCGCCAGGACCACGACCGCACAGCTACCGCAAGCCTCGGCCCTCCCCAGCCTCGGCCGGGGCGCGCCGGTCCGCCTCGGAAGACGGTCCGGGCTTCCGTTGCGTCTGCGACGGACGGGTCCGGGCTGCGACTTCCGGCCCCTCGTTCGCTCCGCTCACGAGGACACCGCGCGGCGCGCCTCGGCCTCCCTCGCACGCGTTGCTCGCGCGCGCCGCCGCACCCGCACCGCGACCACCCGGCAGCCGCCGCGAGCGACGCCCGGCCACCACTCCCGGGCGGGACTGAAAGGGGCAGCCGCTGCGCGGGACGCCCTGCGACGTAAGCACCGAGCCGACGAACGAGCGACCGAAGGGAGCGAGTGAGCTGGCGAGGCGCGCAGCGAGCAGCGCGACCGCTCAGCGGCTGGGGCTTTCTGGGTGTGCTGAGTGGTGTCACTCGCGATGATAGCCAATCTTATTTATAAGTGCGAACGCGCAGCGACAGGAGCATTCTGCGTATGCTGAGTGGTGTCACTCGCGATGACAGCCGATCCTATTTATAAGCGAACTGGCACGTCGCGTTCGTCGAGGTACTCCTTGATCTCCTCGATAGTGTACTCGCCGAAGTGGAAGATCGACGCCGCGAGCGCCGCGTCGGCGCCGCCCTCGGTCAGCACCTCGTAAGCGTCCTCCGGGCCGCCGCAGCCGGAGGAGGCGATGACGGGCGTCGAGACGTTCTCGCTGACGGCCTTCATCAGCGGGATGTCGTAGCCGTCCTTCGTCCCGTCCTGGTCGATCGAGTTGATGAACAGCTCGCCGGCGCCGCGGTCCTCGGCCTCGTTCACCCACTCGATGACGTCCCGACCGGTGCCCTCGCGGCCGCCCTTCTTCGTGCACTCGAACCAGACGGACTCGCCGTCGACCTCGACGTAATGTTCACCCTCGTCGTCGTAGCGCCGGCGCGCGTCGACGGAGATGACGATACACTGCGAGCCGAACGCGGCGGCGCCCTCCTCGATGAGCGCCGGGCGCTCGAGCGCGCCGGTGGTGATGGAGACCTTGTCCGCGCCGGCGCGCAGCGTCTCCTTGATGTCGTCGGTCGTCCGGATGCCACCCCCGACCGTCAGCGGGATGAACACCTCGTCGGCGACGCTGCGGACGACGTCGAGCATCGTCTCGCGGCCCTCGGCGGACGCCGTGATGTCGAGGAAGACGAACTCGTCGGCGCCGGACTCGTTGTACTTCTGTGCCAGCTCGACCGGGTCGCCGGTGTACTCCAGGTTCTCGAAGTTGACACCCGTGTAGACGGCAGCGTCGCCCTCCTCCGTGACGTCGACGTCGATACAGGGGATAATTCGCTTCGTGAGCGCCATTGAATACCGGCAGCTACGACCCGGACGGTACTAAAAGGTCCGAGGTCCGCCCGGCGACGGCGACGCCCCCGGCCGGGGCTGGCGCCGTTCTTACGAGCTGGGAACGGGGGGCGTGTTTATGACGGTTTACGCGAACTCGTACGTAATGCGGACGCGTCCCACCTCAACCCATGACTGACAATCATTTCGTCTTCGTGTGTGAGCGCTCACCAGGGTTCGCTCGTATCGCCGCCGCGGTCGCGAACGCCCGGAGTACCGACGATACGACCGCCGTCGGCGGCCCGATACAGGCCGCGGGGTTCGTCCACAAGCGCGTCGCGGACGCCGGCCGACGCGTCGGCTGCGAGATCGAGACCGGGCGCGTCCAGCCGCTCGACGTGCGAACGCTCCGGGACGCCGACCGCGTCGTCGCCATGGGCTATGCGCCGGACTGGGTCGTCGACCTCCCCCACGCCGACCACTGGGACGGCGACTTCCCGAGCGCCGCGGACCCCAACACCATCCAGGACGCCGTCGAACGAGCGGAGACCAAGGTCGACCGCCTGCTCGTCGAGACCACCGCGGTCGACGCGACGACCCCGACCTCCGGCCAGAGCGTCGGCGACTGAAACGCTCGGCCGGAGAGCGACCGATGGGCGATCTAATGGGACAATCGAACCCTCCGGCAACTCTACAGGCGACCTGGACAGGCGGCCTGAACAGGTTGAGGAGGAAAGCGGCAAGATCGCGTCGCGAGTAAATAGTCGACGACCCCCGTTCCTCGTTGACTGTCGTTGTGAACTCTTCTCACACGTCCGATAGGGCTATCACTCGCCTCATCGACGTCGCCGTATGCATATCCGCGAACTCCAGGGGCTCGCCGACGTTCGGGGGACCGACCGAGTTAACCGGCGGTGCTGGCAGGCAGCCTACGACGACGTCCTCCCCGCATCGGTCGTGGATCGTGACCCGGCGAGTGAGGACGCGCTTCGGGACCGGCTGGCCGCGATACGGTCGTGGACCGGTGCCACGCTCGTCGCCGTCGACGACGACCGAATCGTCGGCTACGCGTTCGCCCGCTGGGGCGACGATACCAAGCCGTTCGTCGAGGCCGACGACGCCGGCCTGAAGGAGCTCTACGTCGATCCGGATCACTGGAACGAGGGCGTCGGCACGGGCCTCCTGAGTCGGGTCGAGGAGCTGGTACCATCAGCGTGCGGGGGACTCACTCTCTCCATGCTCGCAGGCAACGAGGTCGGTCGTCGCTTCTACGACCGGCGGGGGTTCGTCGAGGACGGCGACACGACCGACGAGATCGGCGGGAACGTGTACGCCTGCGTGCTGTTCCGGAAACCGCTCCCCGGCGGGGACCGCTGAGCTGCTCGTCAGTCTCGAGCCGTTCATCGTCAGTCCCGCACCGATCGTCGTCAGTCCCGCGTCGTTCAGGTGCGTTTTTGTACTCGCGGCTCGCAGACGCTCCCATGACGGACCACTCTTCCGACTCGGAATCGGACAAGCGCGTAACCGCCCCGATGCAGGAGTTCGGCGGCCGCGAGGTCGGCGTCGGCGCCGTGATCCTCCTCGTAGGGCTCCTCGTCGCATACGCCCTGCCGCTGCTGCTCGGCTGATTTTTAAATTCCCTTCCAGTCGCGATTACGGCGTCCGCACGACCACGCCTGCTGCTCCCTTCTCGGCTCCACCGTCACGTTCGGCCGTGACGGTCGTTTCGGCGGTGAACGCCGAGTCGCCGACGACGAGTGCGACGGTTTCGTCGTCGACCCTGACGGTCCTGAACGTCGCGTTCGTCTCCGGTGCCGTCCACACCTGTACCGAGCCGTTCGCAGTGTCAACTCGCTTCGGCTCGCCGCGCGCGTCGAGGTAGTCACCCATCGCGCGCTCGGCCTGCGTCGCGTTCGGCTCGTCAGCGAACCGGAGGACCCAGACGTAGCTCCGGTTCTCGCCGTCGTCGAAGGTGAGCCGCTTGTCGGCGCGCCATCCGGTGCCAGCGGTCGCGGCAGTCTCGTCGTCGAGCTCCGTCGCGAGCGCGACCCGGAAGTAGAGCTCGCCGAGTCGGTCCCGGCGGTCGCTGCGCTCGGTCCAGGCGTCACCCTCGCGCACGTCGACCGGGAGCGAGGCGACCGGGGGCCGGTCCGTGTTCACGCCGTGGATCACCTCGCTCGTCGTCCGCGGGGGCTGCTCGTAGACGGTTCGCAGGTCGCCGGCGTCGTCGGCGCGGGCCGCGACGTGCTCGGACCCGTAGTGGTACGGGCCGAGCGCCAGCCTGGTCGCGCCGGAGGCGTTCTCGTATCGCCATTCCATCGACGTCCGCGGCGGGACTCCCGTGTCCATGTACGCCTCGTGATACGCGTCGGTCGCGTAGACGGCGCTCCCCTCGATCGTCGCCCGGTAGGCGAGCTGGGAATCGGTGGTCCCTCGGAGGTCGCCGGCGTTGACACGGCTCGAGGTGATCGAGAACGCTTGCTGCTCGAACTGGATGATGTGGACAGCCTCGTGGGCCAGAACGGCCTCGGTCGTCGTCTCGTTGTCGAGAATCGCCTCGTTCACCACGATCCGGTCGGGGCCGTCGACGTAGCCCGCGGCAGCCAGCCCCTCCCGGTCAGGGTACGTGATGCCGAGCAGCCGCTGGAATCGCGGGACTGCGCCGGATCCGAGCTGCATCCGCCCGTCGGGGAAGACCTGGATCCGCTCCGGCGGGAGCGCGGCCGTCTCGTTCGTGAGCACGGCCATCCGTGCGAAGACCAGGGCCGGCGGCTCCGCGAAGCGGTCGGCCTCGTCGACCTCGATGTCGTAGGTGTCCGCCAGCGAAGCAGGGTCTGCCGGTGTGCCCGTCGCGTTCGTGGCGCTCCCGTTCGAGGCGTTTGTCGCGTTCGCCGTCGCGTCCGGCGTCGACGGCGCGTCCGTGGCCACGGCTGGTTCGCCGGCCGTCGAGTTCGTCGGCGCCGCCACGGGGGCGGCACAGCCGGCGAGGAGGAGCATCACCACGACGAGGAGGGCGGGGCGAGCGCGCATGCTATGCCGGGCTGAGTGCCCGTGCCGCAAAAGCGTTCGGTGGAAACGCTCCGGTTCCGGCCGCCTACAGCCTTTTGTACGTCACCTGAGTTTCCCTCGACAGGGATGCCGGGTGATACTGTGTTCGTCTGTACAGCCGAGGAGTGTGACGCGGGGCCGTGGGAGGGATCCCACGACGCGATGGCTCACTGCGCGGAGAATCCGGGCCACGCGTACACGGGACGCCCCCGAAACGAGGTCGAGACCGACCCGCTGCCGGCGACGTCGGTTGAGGACCAGGACAACCGGAACCTCCAGCACAAGGGTGATCCCCAGGGGGCGGTCGCTGACCAGGAGTAGTCGCGATCGCCGCTCGGGAGCGGCCCGCAGTCGCTGGGATTCTCGCCGACCCCGCCGCTCAGCAGCGGGTGAATCGCCACGGACGGGCCGAGGCCGACCCGGACCGGCTCACTCCGCGTGCGTGACGCGCGTTCCGGCCTCATCCCGGAGGGCGTCGCCCAGCCGAGCCGGCGACGTGAGTATCGCCCGCCCACCCACGGCCTCGACGAAGTCGACGCAGGCCTCGATCTTCGGCTGCATGCTCCCAGCTGCGAACTCGCCGGCATCCAGATGCGCACGGAGCTCGGACGGGGTCGTCGCGCCGATGGGCCGCTGATCCTCGGTCCCGTAGTCGAGGTAGGCGGCGTCGACGTCGGTGAGCAGCAGCAGCTCGTCGGCGTCGACCGCCTCGGCGACGAGGCGGGACGTGTGATCCTTGTCGATGACGGCGGGGACACCTTCGAAGCACGTGGTGTCGGAATTTTCGCCCGCTCCGTCGCCATCGTCGGCGGCCACAACCGGAACGCCGCCCCCGCCGCCGCAGATCACCGGGCCGGCGTCGTCGCGGACGAGGGTGCGGATCCGGTCGATCTCCAGCACCGACGTCGGCCTGGGAGAGGGGACGACGCGGCGGTAGGCCGTCCCGCCGTCGCGGTGGACCTCGGTCGTCTCGAACGGTTGCTCGGTCACCTCCGACTCGGTGTAGTAGGGGCCGATGGGCTTCGTCGGGTCCTCGAAGGCTGGATCGTCCGGATCGACGCGCGTTCTCGTGATGACGACCGCGGGGTCCGGACCGAACGCGTCGCCGAAGGCCCCCTGGAGCAGGTACCCGACCTGCGCTTGCGTCTCCGCGCCGACGACGTCCAGCGGCTCCGCTGGCCCGGAGGACTCCTCCTCCGCGAGGAGCCGGTTTCCGACCTGCGGCCCGTTCCCGTGCGTGAACACGACGTCGTAGTCGCGCTCGCGGAGCGGACGCAGGTTCTCGCGCGTCTCCCGCATGCGCTCGCGCTGCTCCGCGACCGTCCCCTCGCCACTTCGCAGGAGCGTGTTACCGCCGAGCGCGACGATGGCCCTGGGCATGTGCGGACGTTTCGGGGGACGCGGAAGGGGATTGTGGCCGGCGTTACGCCTCGACCTCCTCGACCGCCGCGACCCCGCCCGCGACCGCATCGAGGAGTGCATCGACGTGTTCGTCCCGGCTCCGCGAGCAGAACAGCTCGTGGCCGCCGTCGAACTGGATCCGGTTCGCCGCCGGCGTCTGGGCCTCGATGGCGTCTGGGCCTCGATGGCGTCGGTGCCGACGATGGCGTCCGCGGGGTTGGTAAAGACGAGGTCGTCCGCGTCGAACGGCGGGATCGACTCCTGTGCCCGTCTCGCCTCCCGGAGGAAGGTCGGCGAAGCGTAGTCGCGGACGGGCGCGAGATACTCGGCCTCGAAGTCGGTGATGGTCCGCAGGATCTCGAAGGCGGTGACCGCGTACTCCGCCGCCGTCAGCTGCGTGATCAGTCACTAGACGCCGTCGTGCTCGGGGTGGTTGCCGAACCCGAGAATCAGGACCACCTCCTCCGAACCGGCACCGAACTGAACGCGTCGCATACGGCTTCGATATTGGCAGGCTACAAAAATACTCTCCCGGGGCCGCCGACGTCGTGGCCCGTCAGGTCGATATCGGGTCGCAGTGCCAGCCTGGATCCTCGCCCGTTCGCTCGATCAGCTCGGACCGGCACGCCGGACAGTAGTCCGGCTCCGGGGAATCGCCCCGGGGAACGTACACCGCGCCGCCACACTCGACGCACGCGTCCGCAACGATGGTGACGCAGTCCGCACAGACGTTGAAGTCGTCGACCGTCAGATCGCGCAGCGGTTCGAGTTGTTTATCCAGCGTGTACTCGTCGATGACCGTCTGACAGTTTTGGCACGGTTTCATAGCGATGCATATTGGTCCATGTGACCGATACCCAAATACCTGCCCCCCGCGACAATCTGAAAACGGGGGAGGGTGGTGGGGTTGAGGTAACTTCGAGTTGCCTCCGAGCAGGACTCGCGCCAACACCGGTTGGACCGGGAAGAATTACTGGACGAGGAAATGTGACGCCGCGGAGAGATAGGGGGACGCGGCGAAGAAACGCCGAATTATACCACTCAGGTGGCCGTTCCGTCCCGCTGGAGCGCCATCAGCCTGTGTCACGTTCGCGAGGTCGTCGCTGACCGGACGTCGCTCCTCGATGGCGGCGAGTGTCGCTCCGGGTAGGGATTTATAAGCGTCAGCCGGACTCCGCGACGCGGTCCATCTGGCACTGCACGCACAGGTCGTCGGCGAAGCAGCCCACCTCGTCGTACGGGCACTCGTGCTCCTCGACGTCGAAGGCGAGCCGGCGCTTGGCGCGTTTCCACTCGTTCTCCCAGCGCTCGATGTCCATCTCGTCCGACCGGAAGACGACCTCCCCGTCTGCCGCCTCGATCTTCGCGGCCGCCGCCTCGGATCCGCGCTCCGTCACCGTCTCGATGGCCGCCCGATACGAGCTATGCTCGATCCGGTCGTGGTCGCCGCTCTCGTGCAGGAGGATCACCGTGACGGGGCGACGCGTCGTCTCGGTGGGCTCGTGTTCGGTCGGCATTACGACCCGGTACGCGGGGCCGACCCAAGAAAGTGCGCTTGCGCGGCGACGTCCGCGCGCGGAACGGCCGTCGACTGCGGATCGATCATCGGTGCCGTCGGCGATTATTCGAAAAGTGGCCGAAGTGTGCGGGATCCATACATACTAACCAGATGGTTTCATAACGCTGGTAACAGGATGGGAACCTCCGAGATACGGGTGCTCCACGTCGACGACGAAGGAAGCATCACGGAGATAACGGCGGAGTTCCTCGAGCGCGAGAACGAGCGGTTCACCGTCGAAACCGCTCCGAACGGGGCCGACGGGCTCGAAGCCCTCGAAGCGAACGAGTACGACTGCGTCGTCTCCGACTACGACATGCCGGGCATGGACGGCATCGAGTTCCTCGAAGCCGTCCGCGAGCGGTATCCGAACCTCCCGTTCATTCTCTACACCGGAAAGGGCAGCGAGGAGGTGGCGAGCGAGGCCATCGTGGAGGGGGCGTCCGACTACATCCAGAAGGAGAGCGGCACCAGCCAGTACGCGGTCCTGGCGAACCGCATCGAGAACGCCGTCGGGAAGTACCGGGCGGAGCGCGACGTCGAAGCGACCCGGACCCGCTACCAGCGCCTGATCGAGGAGTCGACGGACGTCATCCTCGTGGTCGACGACGCCGGCAACTTCGAGTATTTAAGTCCCGCCGCGGAGCGGGTCCTCGACTACAGCTCCGACGAGATGACCGGCAACTACGCGTTCGACTACGTTCACGAGGCCGATCAGGACGAGGCGATGGCGCGATTTAGCGACCTGGTCCGGACCCCCGGCGGACACGAGAGCGTCGAGTTCCGATTTAAAGCCGGGGACGGCTCGTGGCGCTGGCTCGAAGCGCGCGGCCGGAACCTGCTCGACGACCCGATAATCGAGGGGATCGTCGTCTACGCTCGGGACATCACCAGTCGGCGGGAGCGGGAGGAGACGCTAAAAGAGCTCATCCAGCGGACGGGAGACCTGATCGAGGCGACGTCGAAAGCGGAAACCGCGGAGGTCGCGATCGACGTCGTTGGCGACGTGCTCGACGCGCCGCTTGCGGGGTTCCACCTGCTGTCCGACGACCGGCAGCGGCTCGAACCGGTCGCCACTCTCGACGAGGTACGATCGGAGCTCGGGGACCCGCCAACGTACGACCGGTCCGACGAGTCGCCGACGTCGGCGATCGTCTGGGACGCGTTCGAGGACGGGGAACCGGTCCACATCGACCGCGTCGAGAGCGTGGACGAGCTGGCCGACGCGACGCCGGTCCGGACCGGGTGCATCTATCCCCTGGGCGACCACGGCGTCTTCATCGTCTCCGAGATGGAGCCGAACGCGTTCGACGAGGTCGACAGGAAGTTCCTGGAACTACTGGGCCGGACGGTTCGGGCCGCACTCGACCGGGTCGAGCGGGAGTCGGTGCTTCGGGAGCGGAATCGGCGCCTCGAGCGACTTCACGAGACGGGACGGGAACTCATGCAGGCGGATTCGACCGAGGAGATCGCCGAACGCGTCGCCGCTGCGTCGGGAGCCATCCTCGGGTTCCCGATCACGGTGGTCCGCTACCACGACGAGGAAACGAACCGGCTCGTCCCCGTGGCGACTACCGACGAGGTCACCGACTTGCTCGGCCCCCGCCCGGCGTTCGGCCCCGAGGAGACGAGCACCACCTGGGAGGCGTACCAGGAGGGGTCGCCGGTGATCTACGACGACGTCGACGACGTGGACCACGCAGCCGACCCGGAAACGCCCCTCCGGAGCTTCATGATCGTGCCGATCGGGGAGCACGGCACGGTGAGCTTCGGCACGACGGCGCCGGGGTCGTTCGACGACAACGACGTGTTTCTGGCCCGGCTGTTGGGAACGACGACCGAGCTGGCGCTCTCTCGGCTCAAACACGAGCAGGAGCTCGTTCGCCAGCGGGACGAGCTGGACCGCCAGAACGAGCGCTTAGACCAGTTCGCCAGCACGCTGAGCCACGACTTGCGGAACCCCCTCAACGTCGCGATGGGACAGCTGGACCTCGCTCGCGGCGAGCGTGACAGCGAGCACCTCGATGCCGTGGCTCGCGCGCACGAACGCATGGAGTCGCTCATCGAGGACGTGCTGTCGCTGGCGCGTGCCGAGACCGAGCTGGCCGAGCTCGAATCGGTCGATCTGGCGGTCCTCACGGAAGGATGCTGGCAGACCGTCGAATCCGGGTCGGCGGAGCTGCGCGTCGAAACCGACCTGGTCGTCCGCGCGGACGACGCGCGACTGCGCCAGCTCATGGAGAACCTGCTGCGGAATAGCGTGGAGCACGGGGCCGGGAGCAGTCCGTCGAGTGGGGACGGCGAGGTGACGATAACCGTCGGCGACCTCGAAGACGGGTTCTACGTCGAGGACGACGGGCCGGGAATTCCGGCCGACGAGCGGGAGGCCATCTTCGAATCGGGCTACTCGTCGACGACCGGCGGCTCGGGGCTCGGGCTGAACATCGTCAAGCAGGTCGCGGAGGCCCACGGATGGGAGGTCACCGTCACCGACGGTACCGATGGTGGCGCCCGGTTCGAGTTCCGAGGGATGGAAAGCCAACAGGCCAGTGCCGGGTGACCGAGGCTCGCTCCGACCGCGTGGCCGAGTCGGTGGCGACGCCAACGGTGACTCGGCAGTCCCGACACGCGGCGGGGTCGAAGCCCGTATCGCTACGGTATGAAGACAGAATATTTAACCTAGACGCGATAGAAACGAATCGACGAGGCAACTCAAATGGATTTTCTCGAGAGGTATCCGGCCATCACACACTACCTGTTTGCCCTCTCGAGTTTCGGAATCGGGGTCGGTCACTACGTCGCCCACGCCCATCCGTTCTGGATCCTCCTCGCGGAGACCGTCGTCCCGCTCCTCTTGAGCGTGGGCATCGGGTACGCCGGGCGTCGGTTCGAACGGCTCGATCCGTCCGCGAGACACGTCCTTCGCTCCGCGGTCGTCCTCTGTGCCGGCTACCTGTACGGCGCCGGCTTCGTCGCGTTCATCGAAGCCTTACAGACGCTTGCCGGCGCGACGCCGATGGGGACACAGTACCTGATCCTCGTCGGTGGCTTCGGCGGGGCCGCCATGGCGACGATCATCACCCACTTCCACGTCGCCTACGACCAGCGACTGGCGGAGCTGCGCGACCAGACCGAACGGGCGACCCGGCTACAGAAGCAGGTCAGCGTCCTCAACCGAACGTTGCGGCACAACATCCGGAACGAGCTGTCGATCATCGAAGGGTGGCTCGACGAGGCGCTAACGGGCGAGGAGGACAGCGCCGAGGAGGCACGGGAACGCGTGCTGGCGCACCTCGACGAGCTGGAGGAGCTGAGCGACACGGCGAGACGTATTCAGGAGGTGTTGAGCGAGGAGACGCGGACGACGATGGACGTGACGGACTGCATCGACAAGGGTGCAGAACGGATCCAGAGCTGCGAGCCCGCGGTCGACGTCAGCACCGAGCAGACCGAACCCGTGGTCGTGGAAGCCCACCCGGACCTCGAGATGGCCATCCGGGAAACGTTCGCCAACGCCGTCGAGCACAACGATCCGGACGATCTCGAAATAGCGGTCTCGATAGTCGAGGACGCCGAACACGCCGACTCGGAGGACTGGTGTCGGATCGACATCACCGACACCGGCGGCGGGATTCCCGCGGTCGAGGTCGAAGCCCTCGAGAACGTGGAGGAGACCAGACTCACCCACGGGGTCGGCCTGGGGCTGTATCTGATAAAAGCCGCCGTCGAGCAGTCCGGTGGCGAGGTGGAGATCAAGCCTTGCGACTCCGGTGGGACGACGGTGCGTATGTGGCTGCCCAAAGCCGACGCCGAGTCGCTCGAGTGAGGGTATCTTTATAAATCGGCCGAGCGGGGACTTCCGCCTAGCCCAGGGTGACCCACTCGCCACGGTCGTCGCTGCGCTCGATGGCGTCGAGCACGCGCTGGACCGCCAGCCCGTCCGCAAACGTCGGGGCGCTGCCCTCGCCGCCGGCGACCGCGGAAAGGAACTCGTAGTTCTCGTGGACGAAGGTGTGCTCCCAGCCGAGGACGTGCCCCGGCGGCCACCAGTGGTCCAGGTACGGGTCGTCCTCTTCCGTCACGAGGACGCGCTGGAACCCGCGGTCGCCCTCGGTGCGCACCTGGAGCTCGTTGAGTCGTTCGAGGTCGAACTTCAGCGCCCCGCGGGACCCCTCGATCTCGATGGTGTGGGCGTTCTTGTGGCCGGTTGCGGCCCGCGAGCCCTCGATCGTTCCCATCGCGCCGTCGTCGAAGGCTAACTGCGCGCTGTACGCGTCGTCGACGGTGACCGGGCGCGTGTCGCCGTCACCCCCGCCATCACGATCGCCCTTGCCGTCGCCCTCCACGGGTCGCTCGTCGACGAACGTTTGGACATGACCGCTGACCCGTCGGATCTCACCAGCGACGTCCCCGATCAGGAAGCGAGCCAGGTCGATCGTGTGGGCACCGAGGTCGCCGAGCGCGCCGCTGCCGGCGAGGTCGGCGTCGTTCCGCCAGGACCAGGGGGCCTCGGGGTCGACGAGCCAGTCCTGGAGGTAGCGGCCGCGGAAGTGGCGGATCTCCCCGAGGGCGCCGTCGTCGATCAGCTCCCTGGCGTACTGGATCGCGGGCACGAACCGGTAGTTGAACGCAACGGCGGCCGGCACGTCGGCGTCGCGGGCGGCCGCGGCCATCGCCTCCGCGTCCGCGAGCGTCGTCGCCAGCGGCTTCTCGCAGAACACGGCGGTGCCGGCCTCCAGCGCCGCGACCGAGGGCTCGCGATGGAGGTGGTTCGGCCCGAGGTTGTAAAAGACGTCGACGTCGTCGACGACGGACCGCCAGTCCGTTGCCGTCCGGTCGAACCCGAACCGCTCCGCGGCAGCGGCCAGCCGCGCCTCGTCCCGGCCGACGAGTACCGCCTTGTTCACGGCGGGGGCGTCCGGGAAGAAGGTCGACAGTCGGTCGAGCGCGTTCGCGTGCGCCTTGCCCATAAAGCCGTACCCCAGAACGCCGACGTCGAGTGTGTGTCCCGTCATGTGGTGACCCCGAGTGCCCGAACGCGACGCCGCCCATCCGTCGGATCGAGCTGGTGCAGTCGCCAGTCGGTTTCGCGGCCACCACACTGAATCCTTGGGTCGGGCCCCGGTCGCTTCAGTACTGACTGGATGCATCCGGGCGCTAGCGACGATGCAGTGAGGTTCCGACGCGGACGGCGTCGGCGGGGTACAGCGACGACGCGGTCGGGGCGCCGGGGAAGGCCCGAAGGTCCGACCCGCGCAGGTCAGTCGAACACGGCCGCGATCGCCTCGTCGATCGCGTCGACGGCCCGGTCGACCTCCGCCTCAGTCACGCACAGCGGCGGCGAGACGATCGCCTGCACGTCCGGCCGACCGCTGCCGAGGATGACCCCCCGGTCCTGGGCCGCCTCGCGGAACTCGGCGACGGGATTGTCGCCGTCGTCGGAATCGGGTCCATCCTCCTCGCGCTCGGCTGGCTCGTCCGGGGCCCACGGATGGTGAAACGGCTCGCCCGTCTCCGGGTCGGCGAACACGAGGCTCCACAGCAGTCCGCGGCCCCGAACCTCGGCGACGGCGTCGTGGTCGGCCGCGACGTTTCGGAGGCGTTCCTCGAGGTAGTCGCCGACGGCCGCGCCGTGCTCGATGAGGCCGTCCGCGTACTCGTCGATCGCCGCGAGGCCCGCCGCGCAGGCGACCGGGTGGCCCGCGAACGTCTGGCCGAGATCGTAGGAGCCCCCGCGGATCTCCGCACCGATGGCCTCGTCGACGACGACGCCCGCGAGCGGGACGTAGGCGCTGGTGACGCCCTTCGCGAACGTGATCACGTCGGGCTCGACGCCCTCCGTCTCGATGCCGAACCACTCGCCGCACCGGCCGAAGCCGGTGATTACCTCGTCGGCGACGAGCAGGACGTCGTACTCGTCGCAGATCGCGCGGAGGCGCTCGAAGTAGCCCGGGGGCGCCGTGTACGCGCCGCTGGTGCCCGCGACCGGTTCCATCACGATGGCGGCGACCGAGTTCGCGCCCTCGTTCCGGAGGACGAACTCCACGTGGTCGGCGGCGCGCTTGGCCAGCTCCTCGCCCTCGGCGCCGCCGAAGCACTCCGGCAGCGGCGGGAGGAACTTCCCCGCGCCGGTCGTCGCGGCGTGCACCTCCAGCGACGTGCGCGTGCTCGGGTCGCCCGTGAGGCTCCCCGCGCCGTAGGTGCCGCCGTGGTACGACTGCCAGCGCGTGAGCACCTTGTGCCCGTCCTGCACCTTCCGCGCCATCGCGACGGCGGTCTCGTTCGCCTCGCTCCCCGAGACGGCGAAGTAGACGTCCGAGAGCGTTCCCGGGGCCACCTCGGCGAGGCGCGTGGCCAGCTTCGAGCGCGTGTCGTTGTGTTTCGCGGAGGAAACGTACGGGATCCGGCGGGCCTGCTCGTCCATCGCGTCGAGGATCGCCTCGTTCGAGTGGCCCGCGTTACAGCAGTACAGCTGCGACTGGAAGTCGAGGTACGCGGTCCCGTCCGCGTCGTAGACCGTCGCGCCGTCGCCCTCGACGACCTCGAGGCGATCGCTGTCGGCGTCGTACCAGTGCGGGATCGCGGCGTCGTCGGGGTCCGATTGCGTGGGTGGCTGGTGGTTGCGCATGGGCGTGTCTCTGTGGTGGGGCTTATATGGGTGGTGGTGGCGGAGCCCACACTATCCGTCACACTAGAAGCGGGGTGTTTAGAGACGTTCACAGCCCAGCACGAGCGCCGGAGGTTCGAAGCGGAGTTGCGGCCGCTATCGACGGGTCACTCCCCGGACTCAGCCGCCGTGGGGGCGTCGAGGTCGTCGAGGGCCTCGACGAGCTGGGTGACCTTCCCCACGACGTCGTCGACCATCCGCGCGCCCTTCTCGCGGGTCGCGACGGTCGGGTCGCCGAGGTTGCCGGTGGGGGTGAGCTCGTCCATCCGGTCGGCGGAGAGCGCCCAGCCGACGCGGTTGTCGCCAAACGCGTCGTAGTCGGTCAGCGGGAGGGCGTCGTCCGGGGCGTCGACGGCTTCCGCGCGGTCCATATCCACGAGCTCCGGGAACAGCTCGAGCATCATGCTCGTCTCGAACTCGGAGGCGTGGAAGGAGACGTCGCTGTCCCGGACCGCCGTCGCGGCGTCCTCGAACCCGGAGATCAGCGGCACGTGGAACGCCCGCATCCCGTGTTCGTTCGTCAGCTCGCGGACCACGACGTCGAGCTCGGGATCCTGCACGAGATAGTGGCCGTTGATCAGCAGCACGTTCTCGACGCCCCAGTCGGCCGCGGAGGCGCAGATGTCGCGGACGTAGTGCTGGAACGTCTCGCTCTCGACGGTGAACGTCCCTGGTTTAAACGTGTGATGCGGGCTGACGCCGTACCAGACCGGCGGAGCGAGCAGGCAACCAGTCCGCTCGGCGACGCGCTCGGCGACAGCGTCGGGCATGTACACGTCGACGCCGAGCGGCATGTGGTGGCCGTGCTGTTCGGTGCTCCCAACCGGCAGGAGGATCGTCTGCGTCTCGTCGACGGCGGCCTCGACCTCCTGCCAGGTCATTTCCGCGAGCCGGTACAGGTCGTCCGATTGGGACATGTACGGGCGCTCGTCGGCGGTGGGCTTAGTTCCCGTGTCTACGGTTTGGCGGTATCTTCCAGGAAGGTTCGCGTCGAGATCGACGGCGGGACGCACGATCTTTAGGTCACCGAGCAGCTCTCCCGGGACCTCGACGTCGCGATCGAAACGCTACAAAGCGACCGGGTCGAGGACGCCGACGACGGCGACGCCGACAACGATCCCGACGAGGAGTTAGTCGAGGTCATCACCAGCGTGGACGGTCTCGGCCCGACCGTCGCGAAGCGACTCGAGCAGTGGTTCGACTCGTTGGGAGAAATAGACGAGTCGTCATTGCTCAGGGATTCAAATTAAATAATTTCCTCTTCGGCTTGATAACGACAATCCGTAAAGTGACGCATACAACGCTGTACGGTCTAATTGGCGACTGACAGGTGTGAAGTGAGGCCTGAGAGTCTTCAGTCTAAGAGACTTCCGAGCTTGTAACTGCCGACGGTTTGGATGAGGATGACTGCCGCCAGCTGCTCGCGAAGCCCGTCAAACCGGGTGGCGTTCTCGAGTCAGACGGGAAGCACTGGACAGTTCTAAAGGGCGAGTTCGCTTTGACGAGTACGACCACCCACATAGTATAACTGGAAATGCCACTGATGGCGTGGAGCATATTCGATAACCGTTATTGTGAGATAATAAATATTTAAGTGCTAACTGTTTGTTGATTAGTTATGGATAGACGTAGTTTTATCAGATTAGCAGCAGTTCCAACAAGTGTTGCGGTGGCGGGGTGTAGCGGCGGTTCGTCCAGTGACGGTCAGCAAAGCCCTACCCCTCCCGAAGAAGTGCAAGAGGCGAAAGAAGAATATTCTGAGACACCAGAAGACAGCGAAACGCCGAGTTCACAGGTGAAACCAGTAGACTGGATTAGCCGGGCGAAGGACGGTACGAATAGCCGGTTCGTCCCAACGCAGACTTTTACTGATAGTGACTACTCGACAAATTGGGAGGCTCGTGTCGGTGAGCCGAGGTATACTGCTATGGACGTTATCGCTGGCGACGGCCAGCTATTCGTTCTTAAATCGAACGAGTTTGTGGCCTATAGTGGGGCGGGCGAACGTGTCTGGCAGATTCGAGATCACGATCTCAGGTCGATAGTTTATGCGGACGGCTTTTTGGGTGCACTCAACCAGTTTGGCGATCTCTTGATACTGGATGCTAAAACCGGAAAGAGAACTGGACTTCTCAAAGAAGGTTGGACAGAACCTTATATGAGAGAAGCTCAGGCGACAGATTCAGGACATATCGCTTATCTATTCGAATCGTCGAACGTCCACCTCAGAATTGTCAACCCGAACGACGGCGAACTGGTGTTTGACAGTGAGTTGGATGGGTTTGATGGAAACGGTACAACTGCTCCCAAACGGCTCCTCACCGAGGGAGATCGGCTCTACCTCATCGGTCACGAGCCGGAGAACTATAGTATGAAAGTCCAAGTCCGGAATGCCCAGTCTGGGGCTGTCGAGTCTGAGTTCACCAAAACGTGGGTAGACGATAACGACATGGATAATCTCGCTGACTCGACAATCGCAAGCGGTCAGCTCATCTCGGCGATGACAGCTGATGAGGACCTCTCAGGAGATGGCAAAATAGCCTCTGGGCTCATTTCGTATACCGCGGATGGATCCCAGAACTGGGTTGCGAACGATCTCCTCGGAACGGAAACTGTCCTGGGGGTCTGTTCCGATGGTGATCGAGCTTACCTCATCAGTCCAGAGACGATCGTCGCTGTTAGTGCCTCTGATGGATCGAAGCAGTGGGAGTATAGCAATCGGAACAGGTTTGCCGAGGATGCTGGAATACTAACCGAAGGCAAGTTGCTCATTCCGGATGATGATGCCAGTTCCGGGATTCGGGTCCATGCGATCGACACGCAAAGTGGCGAAGCTACCAGAACGCAACTTGTGACCGAAGACGACCAGCCGACTTCGTATTCGGATGCTGTTGCTCACTTGCGGCCAGCAAGCGAGGGAATATACACGATGGGTCAGACTCTCCGGCATATTACTCCAAACAATACGAACTGAGCGCGCTGGCGGGAGCTGCCCGTCTAACGAGGGCAGTTATTTTGGGACTGGAATCTCCCACTCAATATCACGCTCCTCCGCTTTGAAACTACTATAGTGCCATCTGAACGTGACTTGATTGAGGTCTTCCGGAATCGGACCATACACCCATCCCCTCATCGTGGCTCCTCCTCCGAGCGCGGCTCCTTCGGTATAAAGTTCCTTCTGCGGAGAGTCCAGCTCGCCCTCACTTCCACCTGATCCTTTGGCCTCATATTCCGTGTCACCGTTTACGTATGTGAGTTCTCTTGGAGGATTGTCTAATGAATCGCCTTTGTTCTCGGCGAGAAGCTCGACCAGTAAAAACAGGTTTCCCTCACCAGGTTTGCGTTGCTCCCCATCGATCGTCAGTTCCGGTTCCGTTGCAGCGTTCAAGACGGTCAATGACATCTCCCCATGTGTCTTCGTCTCGCTGAATTCCGGTGTACTAGTCGGTGTCGGAGTCGGTGTGGGCGTATCCGCCGGCGTTGGAGTTGCGGTTGGCTCGTCGACCGTCTGTTCTCCACGCGGGGTCTTCTGACTGAACACATAGCCACCGCTACCAAGCAATCCTAAGCCAGCTAAGATACTCAGGTAGTCTCGACGTTTCATAGTAATGCCTCTCCAACTGGAGAAATAAACGTTGCCATCAGTTGACATTCACTGCCCAAAAAGTGTTCATTGATACAGCAAGGTATCCGACTTACCGTAGCAATTGACCGCCAGTCCTCATGAGCTCTTGGGCAGGCTGCTCGGCGTATGCCTCTTCGACCGCGACCTCGGGCTTCTCGATTGTCTATATCGGAGTAATCGGGTTCTCCATCCCGCCAGTCTGGTCCGTTTGGCACCCCGACTGTCGAAGGACTGGCAGTGGTGGACCCGATCCTGGTCAGTGGTAACGGTCCGAGCGAGCTCAGTAGAGACGTGGGCGCTGCAGTTGAGACAGCAACCGCGGTCGGCCTGCTGGCCGATGCGGTTCATGCAGCCCACCTCTGTGAAAGAGCGGCGTCTGTTGGATTAAACAGACATCTCTCAGAAGCGATAAGATAGAGTGAAGGATGGTATGGGGCCGGAGGGATTTGAACCCCCGATTGACTGATATCTCCGGTTTGCCTCGGTACTCCAGAGGGTCGTCAACACGAGCGATGATCAGTCGCCCGCTCGGTATATCAGTCTGGAGTTCGTCACCGGGCGTGGCCTCTGGAGTCAGTCGCCCTGCCTGGCTGGGCCACAGCCCCTCTTGCGACTCTTGTTTATCCGATAGTACCTAAAGGGGTTTCGATTCACCACGATCGATGGACGGGACGGCGACGACGACGGCGCCACGGAGCGACGCCGCGGCGCGTTGCCGCAACGCTGCATCGACACGACGCCGCTGCGCCTCACCGACGACGCTACTCCCGGTCCGTGTCGCTCCAGTCGCACTCCTGGCACTTGAACCCGGTCACGAACTCCGTGACGCTGGGCATGTAGCCGACCTTGACGACGTCGCCGCCGCAGTCCGGACACTCGCGGTCGGCGTCCTCGATCGACTCGGCTTCGAGCGGGGCCTCCCCCTCGATCAGCTCCGCCAGGTGTTCCGGCGTCACCATCCGTCCCTGAACGACGCGATTGCTCATACGTGGCGTGGGACAGCGACGACCTAAAGCCCGGCGAAGCGCCGGGTGGCCGCGAACGCGCGACGGAGAAGCAGCGACGGCGACGGACGGCGACCCCTCCGACGACTTTGACGACCGCGAGCCCGCGCTACAGCCAGGGCGCCCGCTCGTCCTCGTCGTCGGCGTCCTCGCCGGCACCGTCGACGACGCCGCCGGCCTCGTCGACGTCCGTTTCGACGTCCACGACGGTATCGCTCGCAACGTCGGACGACGTCGCGGAGCGGTCGCCGAGCTCCGCTGCGGGGACGCCGTCCAGCTGGGACGTCCTCGCGCCGGAGCCGTCGGCGACGCCGACGGAGGCGGGCACGGCATCGGGGGCAAGCGGCCCGGCACGGTCCTCCGCGGCCGGATAGCCGTCGGTGTTGCTGGCTGCTCCCGTCGCGACGTCGGTCACGCGGTCGACGACGGAGTCCTCGTCGTCGGGGCCCTCGTCGTCGACGGCGTCGACGTCGAGCTGGGTATCAGGTGAATCGTCGTCCGAGTCGCCCCTCGCGTACGCGGCCACGGCTTCGGGGTCCGCGTCGGGGTCGTACGCGAAGAGGGCCGTAACGGTGAGGACGGCCAGCGCGATGGGCGCGTCGGTCTGCAGCAGGCCGAGGATGGGCAGCGCAAGGACGCCCAGCGCGACGGCGGAGCCGAAGCGGAACCGGTCGATGTTCACGCGACCGCGGAGCTGCGGCGAGGCGATGGCGACGCCGAGCGCGAAGGCGACGCCGACCGCCGCGGCTGCCGCGCCGCGGGCGACGACCATCGGGTCGCTGGTGAACTCGAGGGCCGCGCCCGACGGCTCGAAGCTGGCCACGAGCCCGAACGCGATGATGACGCCCGGTGAAGGGAGGATCTCCCCGACCTTCGAGGAGGCCGTCTTCGCGGCGATCGCGAGGATGACCAGCCCGGCGAAGCGCTGGAAGATGTCCAGGTTTAGCAGGCTGGCCAGCGTTGGCGCGATCGCCGCCTGGACGGCGGCGACCGGGATGATGAGCGCGCCGATCAGGAGGACCGAGGCCATTTGCTGGCGCCGCGTGCCCTCCATCTCCGCGAGGATGACGGCCATCGTCGCGGAGCCGCCGAAGATCAGCAGCCCCGTCTCGAGGATGCCGACCGGCGTCGACAGCGCACCTGCCAGTACGAGGGCAGCGAAGATGCCGTCGATGAGCGGCAGCGCCATGACCGTCGCGAGCAGCCTCGTGGCGCCGCCCACGGTCTCCTCTAGGCGGAGCGCTATCGGGTGCTGTGAGACGCTCATTCAGCGCGAGACGCCCTCACCGACGGGCAAACGGTGGTGATCGGACAACCGACGATAGCCGAGCGCGCGACCGAGCGTCCGGCCGAGGCCGTCGAGTCCGAGACAACCCTTCCAGTCCCACGCAAATGTAAAGATATTGCCGGATTTTGTGCGGTCGCCGAAGCTGGCGATCGACTGGCCGGCAATGCTCACGTCTGCGGGACTGTCGGAGTCCATGTGCGAAGGCAGAGGGGGGATAAGGTTAAACGTTGTGTGAGACATGCCCGCAAGCGACGGTGATATCACGGGGCGTCTTTTAAACCCAGCAAGGGATCTACGTTCGATCGCGTTTACGGGTTGTATATCGTCGATTTGTGATCGGTCGTACACGATCAATCAATTCGGACACCGGTTGCCCGGATGGACGCCGTTCGCGAAAGAACCACCGGGCTCGGACGATCGACTTGTCGGGCTCGCTCGTCGATAGTTGGGGATCGTCGTCGGGATCCTCGTCGGGATCGTCGGGATCGTCGACGGTAGTTGCCAAACTCGTATACCCTCGATAAATGCACTTCCATGTATACCTCCGCCCGCCATGTGGGAAACCGGTGCATAACCGTGCTGACTCGCAACGTTTTTCCCGGATCCCGAGTGACCCATTACATGGCGAAGCAATCCTCATCGGACGGACCTTTCTCCGAGAAGCTGCGCGTCCCCGAAGCGCTGACGTTCGACGACGTCCTCCTTCGACCGAAGGAGAGCCGCGTCGAACCGGACGCCGCGGACGTCTCCTCCCGCGTGTCGAAGAACGTCGAGGTCAACCTCCCGGTCCTGTCGGCCGCGATGGACACGGTCACCGAAAGCGAGCTGGCGATCGGGATGGCCCGCGAGGGCGGACTCGGCGTCCTCCACCGCAACATGGACACCGAGGAAATGGTGGCCGAGGTCGGGCGCATCAAGCGCGCCCACGAGATGGTCATCAGCCGCGAGAACGTCGTCACCGCGGAGCCGGAGATGACCATCGAGGCGGTCGACCGCATGATGCAGGTCGAGGGCGTCTCCGGTGCCCCCGTCGTCGACGAGGACGACACGGTCCTCGGTATCATCTCCGGAACCGACATCCGCCCGTACCTCGAGGTCGGCGAGGAGGACGCCGTCCGCGAGGCGATGACCGACGAGGTCATCACCGCGCCGGAGGACGTCAGCGCCCGCGAGGCGCTCGAGCTCATGTACGACCACAAGATCGAGCGCGTCCCCGTCGTCGACGAGGACAACCACCTGGTCGGCCTCGTCACGATGGCCGGCATCCTCGAGCGCCGCGAGCACGAGAACGCCGCCCGCGACGAGGAGGGCCGCCTCCTCGCTGGCGTCGCCGTCGGCCCCTTCGAGGACGAACGTGCCATCGCCGCCGACGAGGCCGGCGCCGACGTGCTCTTCATCGACTGTGCGCACGCCCACAACCTCGACGTCCTCGACTCCGCGGAGGCCATCGCGGAGACCGTCGACGCCGACGTCGTCGTCGGCAACGTCGGCACGCGCGCGGCCGCCGAGGCCGCCGTCGACTTCGCGGACGGCCTGAAGGTCGGCATCGGCCCGGGCTCCATCTGTACGACGCGCGTCGTCAGCGGGGCCGGCATGCCGCAGATCACGGCCGTCACCGAAGTGGCCGACGTCGCCAGCCAGCACGACGTCCCCGTCATCGCCGACGGTGGCATCCGCTACTCCGGCGACGCGATCAAGGCCATCGCGGCCGGCGCTGACGCCGTCATGCTCGGCTCCTACTTCGCCGGCACGAAGGAGGCGCCCGGCCGCGTCATCACGCGCAACGGGAAGAAGTACAAGCAGTACCGCGGGATGGGCTCGGTCGGCGCGATGAACGAGGGCGGCGGCGAGCGCTACCTCAAGGAGGAAGAGGAGGACGAGGAGTTCGTTCCCGAGGGCGTCGAGGCCGCGACGCCGTACACCGGCACCCTCTCCTCGGAGCTCCACCAGCTCGTCGGTGGCATGCGCTCCGGCATGGGCTACGTCGGCGCCGAGACGATTCCGGAAGTGAAGGAACGCGCCGAATTCGTCCGCGTCTCCGCGGCCGGCCAGACCGAGGGCCACCCGCACGACGTGATGATCACGGACGAGGCGCCGAACTACAGCCCGGACGAATAGCTGCTATTCGCGGCTTTCGGTTTTGGACGGGGCGTTTTTGGGCGTTTTATCGGTTCGCTGTACTTCCAGAAGCTACCGGCAGCTAAGGTAGTCGTTTGTTAGTTGGTTTATTCGGTCGTCGTTGCGAGCGACAGCACTCGGCACACCCAGAAAGTCCCAACCTCAGGGGCGGTCGTATTTATAAATAGAGTTGGTTATCGTCGCGGACGACACCACTCGGCACACGCAGAAAGTCACAGCCGCTGAGTGCTCCTCTTTTAAACAAACCCGGTTAGCGTCGCTAGCGACACCACTCGGCATGCCCAGAAAGCCCCAGCCGCTGAGCGGTCGCGCTGCTCGCTGCGCTCCTCACCCGGCTCGCTCCCTTCGGTCGCTCGCCGGGGTTGCGGTGCTTCCGTCGCAGGGCGTCCCGCTCAGCGGCTGCCCCTTTCAGTCCCACCTGGGGGTGGTGGTCGAGCGTCGCTCGTGGCGGTTGGTTCGTCAACGACGTGCGCCGGCTGTCCGGCGCGCGGTGGGGGGGGCAGCCGGCGCGCGGTGGGGGGCAGCCGGCGCGCGCGAGTAACGCGTGCGAGGGAGGCCGGTGGCGCGCCGCGGCTGTGCGGGCCGGCGCGCCCCGGCCGAGGCTGGGGAGGGCTGAGGGATTGCGGTTGCTGTGCGGTGCTGTCGCTGTCGCGGTTGCGGTGCGGTCGTGGTCCTGGCGGACTGAAAGGGCGACGGCCGGTCGCGCCGGAGGGGAGTCGCTGAGTCGACCCCTATCCGCGCCGGGCTGTGCAGAGAGGCGCGGATATGTCGCTCAGCGACCGCGAGCGGCCGAGGGCTTTCTGGAAGTTTGCGGTGCTGTTGAGAACAAGCCCGTATCACCTGGCCAAACTCACGCATAGCGAGCGGCCGAGGCCTTTCTGGGTGTTTGCGGTGCTGTCAAGAGTAGCAGCGTCTGCACCTGTACAGCCGGTTTATAAGCGAGAGCGGTCGAGGGCTTTCCGGCTGTCGTGGGTGAGAGCAGCAACGTCAGTACCGGCAAATACGGTCTATAAGAAAGAGCGGCCGAGAACTCTCAAGGAGTCTGCAGTGCGGTCAAGCGCAGCAGTGTCTACAAAGGACCACCCAGGAACGAAGAGCGAAACCACAGGACGGAGCGGCATACGTTGGCCGCGAACGATTAAATTAAGAGAGACATCGTCCACCTACGAGTATGGATTCGACGAACCGGGCTCGGGCAAGCTCCGGCGTCCGGCCGAACTTCGGACGCAGCTACCTGCGCGGTGGTGCAGGGCGAACTCCCGAACGGATCGGGGAGCCGGATAAGGGGTATTTTGATATGGCGGGGGGTCCGAAGATGCATGTGAGCGACGACGTCGCAGGGTCAACGAAACATGAGTGAAGAATCTCCCCTCATCCTCGTCGTCGAGGACGAGCCCGACCTCGCTGATCTGTATGCCGCGTGGCTGGGCGACGACTATCGCGTCCGGACTGCCTACGGGGGTCGAGAGGCCCTCGACGCGCTCGACGACGAGATCGACGCCATCCTGCTCGACCGGCGGATGCCGGGCCTCTCCGGCGACGAGGTGCTCGACGAGGTGCGCGACCGCGGCATCGACTGCCGCGTCGCGATGGTCACCGCCGTCGAACCCGACTTCGACATCATCGAGATGGGTTTCGACGACTACCTCGTCAAACCGGTCTCGAAGGAATCGCTTCGCGAGACGGTCGAGTCGCTGCTGGAGCGCAACGAGTACGAGGAGGGCGTGCAGGAGCTCTTCTCCGTCTCCTCGAAGATAGCCGTCCTCGAAGCGGAGAAGCGCCAGGCCGAGCTCGAGGAGAACGAGGAGTACCAGCGGCTCAAGGAGCGCCACGAGGAGCTCCAGGAGGAGCTCGACACGACGGTCAGCGGCTTCACGGAACACGAGGAGTTCGAGGGCCTCTTCCGCGAGGTCGGCAGCGGGGACGCCGAGGACATCGACCTCCCAGACGGCGACGAGAAGGAGTTCGGCGAGTAGTCCCGACGGATTCGGTCTCTTATATCGTCCGACCCGGCTGACCGTCTCGCCGATCACGACGACACGTTTTCCGCTGTGTCCCGTCGACAGCTGGCCGAGGAGCTCGAGGTGTCCCGTCCGTCGACGAAGACGGCTACAGGTCGAGTCCCAGCAGCCGGTTGCCGAGCAGCGTACACAGGCCGATAGCCATGATGCCGGCGAGGAGGCCGAAGGCCGCCGGCCAGCTAACGAGGGTGGAGAGCGTGCCGACGACGACGCTGCCCGTGGCGCCCAGGACCATGTAGGCGGTGCGGACGAGCCCGAAGCCCGCCCCGCGCTCCTCGGCCGAGAGGAGGTCCATGAACCGCGACTGTACCGGCGCGCCCCACGACATCGCGAGGCCGACGAACAGCGTCGCGACCGCGTAGGTGACGATGCCGACGTCCGCGAGCGCGCCGACGACGAGCAGGCCGTAGCCGACGATGCCGGAGGTCATCGTCACCATCGCGGCGGGGTCGCGGCCGATCCGGTCGGAGAGTCCACCGGTGAGCGGCTGTGTCGCGCCGTGGATCACGAAGTACAGCGAGAACAGGATCGCCGCGTTACCGGTCGAGAGGCCGCCGGCCTCCGCGAGGAACGCCGGCAGGAACGAGGCCGTCGCCTGCCAGGCGAACGCGCCGAACATCGCGAGCACCGTCGTGTAGGCGATCGACTTCCGGGAGAGCAGCTCGACGAGCGCGCCCAGCTCGAACCGCTCCCGAATCGGCTGGTCCGGGCGGGCCGGCTCCGTCGGTTCGACCTTCGCCGCGAACAGTACGAACACGGGTACGGCGGCGACGACACCGAGCAGCAGCGCCGACCGCCAGCCGTACTGGGCGCCGACGTAGGCCGCTATCGGGGGCGCGAGGAGCCCGGCGATCGGGCCGCCGGCGACGTGGAAGCCGATCGCGCGGCCGATGTCGTCGAACTGCTTCGCCAGGAACGTCGTCGCGACCGAGTAGTGGAGCCCTGCGCCGGTACCGAGAAGGACCGTCCCGAGAATGAACACCTCGACCGACGGCGCGAACGCCAGGAGCAGCGCGGTGACCGCCGTCGACCCGACTGCGGTGAGGATGATCCGACGCTCGCCGAACTTGTCGCCGAGGACGCCGGAGGGGAACTGCGCGAGCGCGTAGGCAGCCCACATGCCCGAGAGCGCGAGCCCGATCGTGCCGTAGGAGACGCCGAAGTCCGCCGCGATGAGGGGCACGACCGGGCTGATGACCAGTCGCGCGACCATCGTCGCCGCGAACGCGAGCGTGCAGAGGAGCAGTGCAGTGTAAGCGTACCGCCAGTTCACGTCATCGCTTGGACCGGCAGTTAAAAGGCGATTGCGATCCCGGCGCGATCAGCCCCGTCTCCGGCGATATTCGGACGAACTATCGTGAAGGTACGTCGCGGATACCGCGGACGGATCCGGGGAACGTGTGCGCGCGTCGAGACGTCCGGGTCCGAGCTAGATCGCGCTGTCGGCTCGTTCGGCGTCGGCGGTTTGCTCCTCGAGCGCGACGTCCGTGAACTCGAACCGCGCGCCCCCGCCGGTTCCCTCGGTGACGCGAACGCTCCAGCCGTGGGCGAGGGCGATCTGCCGAACGCTGACGAGTCCATACCCGCCCTCGTCGGCCTTCGAGGTACGTCCGGGCTCGAATACCGTCTCGCGGTCGGGCTCGGGGATCCCCGGTCCGTCGTCCTCGACGAAGAAGCCGTTCCGGATCGACCCAACTCGGACGGACGGCGACGGGCCGGCGTGATCCGCGGCGTTCGAAAGCAGGTTCTCCGCGAGCCGCGTGATCGCGCAGGCGTCGCCCTCGACGAACAGGTCCGGATCGACGGTCAGTCGAGTGCCGTCGGACCCGACGCCCGAGAGGGCATCCTCGAAGACGCTGGCGAGCTGCACCCGCGTCGTCGACTCCGCGATCGAGCCCTCCTGCATCGCGTCCGCCAGGTCGTCGATGGCGCTGTCCAGGTTCGAGAGCGCATTGGCGGCGGCATCGAGGTGCTCGGTCGACCCGATCTCGAGTGCTTGCTGTACACGGCCGGAGGCCACGGCGAGCGGGTTGCGGAGGTCGTGGGCCAACACCTCGGCGAACGACTCGAACTGTGCCGCCTGCCGTTCGAGCTGGCGCTCGCGACGGCGCTGGTCGGAGATGTCGCGACCGCTTGCGACGTAGCCGATGGTGTTGCCGTAGGTGTCCGTCATTTCACGCGTCCGGAACTCGTAGGGAATCGTCCGGTCGTCCTTCGTGACGAGCGACGCCTCCAGTTTAGCCCGGCCGGCGACGTCGCGTTCACGAAGGTACGTCTCGATCCGCCCAACGTCCTCGTCCCTGAACAGATCGCTGCGTTTCATCGCGCTCAGCTCCTCGAGGGAATACCCGGTCACCTCAGCGAACCGGCGGTTGGCCCGCAGGAAGTTCCCGTCCTCGTCCAGCACGACGAAGATGTCCTCCATCGCGTCGAGCGCCTCGTCGAGCAGGCGGTCGCCACCCTCGGGCATGCCATGCGTTTCGGTGCCGAACGCGTCGCTGATGAGACAGACCATCGTCCCGTCGTCCGTGTAGGAGAGCACGTGGTCGACGACGACGGGTCGGTCGTCCTTCCGGACGTACGTCGTCTCGCCTTGCCAGTAGTCGGTTGCTTCCAGCGACGGCTGGATCTCCTTGTTATAATGGACTACGGCGTCCTCGGGAGCCAGCAGTTCCCAGTGCTCCCCGACGAGATCCGTCCTGTCGTAGCCGGTGATCTCGCAGTACGTGTCGTTGACGTAGAGGAACGCGCCGTCGTCGTCGAGCAGCGCGATACCCTCCTGGGCCGCGTCGATGGCCTCGAACGCGCGGTCCATCTGCCGGTTCGCCTCGGTTTCCGAGACGGCGTTCCGGATCCGGTTCGCGAGGATCTTGTACTGCTCCGTGCCCGACTCCTTCTGGAGGTAGTCGGTGACCCCCGCGGAGATGGCCCGGCTGGCGATCGCCTCGCTCCCCTTGCCCGTGAAGAGGATGAACGGCAGGTCCGCGTCCTTCGAGCGGACGCTTTCGAGCAGTTCGAGCCCGTCGAGCCCCGGCATGTCGAAGTCGCTGACGACGCAGTCGACGTGCTCCTCGTCGACGATGCGCAGCGCCGCCCGCGGGCCCTCCGCCGTTCGGACCTCGAACCGGTCGTCCAGCCGCTCCAGATACGTCGAAACGAGTTCGCTGAACGCCGGGTCGTCGTCGACGGTAAGTATCGTGATCCTGTCGCTGCTGGGAGTTCGAACCCCGCTCACGTTCGACTCTCCGACTGCGAAGCAGGCGACGGCGCGACGGTGGCCTGACTGTGATCGTCACCGTAAGTGTGTGCCTTCATATGTGGTCTCCGTCCCAAGGCGTCACATCACGGGTCGGACCCGGGTGCGACCGCAGAGGGTGGTAAGTATCCAGTATAATGGCTATTCACGGAAAAGCCCGTTGGAGGGCGTGACAGCACCACACACGTCACATTCGCGATTTATATCGTCACTCGGACCGTGGTGAATTCCGAAAACCGACCGAGGCCGAGGCGTAGTGATGCACGGTGGCACGACTCACCGATGGATGACCCGAAACGACGACGACTCGCAGCGAAAATCGGCCCGCCGAACCGTCGAACGCGACAGTGACTGAGTCGACCGCAATAGCGCCTCGCTACTCAGTCGAGCACGAGTTCGACTGGGTAGTCAGTGAGGTTCTCGTAGCCGTCCTCGGTGACGACGACGAGGTCCTCGATGCGGACGCCGCCGACGTCGGGGTCGTAGAGGCCGGGCTCGACCGTGATCACGTGGCCCGGCTCCAGCTCGCCGCCGCCGGTGGCGAGTCGCGGCAGCTCGTGGACGTCGAGCCCGATGCCGTGGCCCGTCGAGTGGATGAAGCCGGTCTCCGTCTCCGGGTCGGTGCGGAAGGTCGGCTCGCCGGCGTCCTCGTACACCTCGCAGGCGGCCGCGTGGACCGCCTCGCCGGTGGCCCCGGGCTCGACGGCGTCGAGGGCGGCCTCGAGGGCCTCCTCGGTGAGGTCGAACCACTCCCGGACGGTCTCGGAGGGCTCGCCCTTCGAGAACGTTCGCGTCATGTCGGCGTTGTACTTCGAGGCCTTGTCCCGCGGGAAGATGTCGATAATGATCGACTCGTTGGCCTGCAGGGGCCCGGAGCCGCGGTCGTGGGGGTCAGCGGCGGCCGCCCCGCAGGCGACGATCGTCTCGTCGAGCGCGCAGCCGTGCCGGAGCAGCGTCACCTCGATCTCCTCTTTCACGCGCTCGCTCGTGAGCGGCGCGCCCTCGTACACGAGGGTGCCGGGGTCGTAGTCGGCGTCGGCGTCGCCAGCGACACCGTCCTCCCCCACAACGTCGCCCTCGCCGGCAACGTCGGCGGCGGCGATCAGGTCCTCGGCGGCTCGCATCGCGGCTTCGTTCGCGTGCTGGGCCTCCCGGATGTGGTCGATCTCGGCCTCGGTCTTGACGGCTCGAATGTCGGTCACGACGTCGTTGCGGTCGACCTCGACGTCGATCCCGCGGTCACGGAGCCCGTCGGCGGTTTCGACCGGGCCACGGGGCGGGACGATCACCGAGTCGACGTCCTTGTCCGCGACGAACTCGGCGTACATGTCGAGCTTCTCCTCGCGGCCGCCGTACTCGAAGTCGTAATCGGCATGGCGCTCAACGGTGTCGGCGGTGGCCTCCTCCGTCGCGCGGCCGTACTCCAGGCCGGAGACGAGCAGGTGGGTCCGGCCGTTCGCGCGGAGCGTCAGGAACGGATCCGGGCCGGTGAACCCGGAAATGTAGAGCTGGTCGGAGTCGTCCTGCGAGGCGTCGAGGAGATAGCCGTCGACGCCGGCGTCCTCGAGATGGTCGTCGAGTGCGGAAAGGTCCCGCTGCATACCCGACCTGCGTCGGCGCCTCCTAAAGCCGTTGTCCTCGCGGAACCCGCCGCCGGTTGCCGGGCCGGACGCATCGCGGGTTGCCGGGCCGGATGCGTCGCCGGTTGCCGGGCCGGACGCATCACGGGTTTCCGGGCCGGACGCGTCGCCGGTTGCCGCGTCGCGGTGACCCACCGACAAAACGACCCCGGTTCCCGGAGGCTCGTCGAGGCGCGAGGCTGGCTCAGTATCTGCGAAACCATTATATATGGGCTGTAGTGAGCTATGGTCCATATCGACTGGAGGTTCGGATCCGGGCTGGTCTGCTGTCATAGGCCTTCTGTCGGTTGATTTCTGGCGTCTTCGTCGAATCCTTCAGCCGACGCTTTTAAATGTCTGGCAAACCTCGTTACTGATACGGAGAACGGATCCGAGATCCATCTTTCGGACCCTCCAGCCTACTTCAGCAAAATGAGTGAAAACGTGCGAAACCACACCGGGGAGCGTGCCCGCGACGAAACCGAAGCGGAGACCGAGGAGGAACAGGAGGAGCAACTGGTCTGTCCCGAGTGTGGCGGTCAGCTGACGACCGACACCGCACACGGTGAAACCGTCTGTAGCGACTGCGGCCTCGTCGTCGACGAGGAGACGATCGACCGCGGCCCGGAGTGGCGCGCGTTCGACTCCAAGGAGAAGGACGAGAAATCCCGCGTCGGTGCCCCGACGACGAACATGATGCACGACAAGGGGCTCTCGACGAACATCGGCTGGCAGGACAAGGACGCCTACGGCAACTCGCTGTCGAGCCGCCAGCGCGAGAAGATGCAGCGGCTCCGCACCTGGAACGAGCGCTTCCGGACCCGAGACTCGAAGGAACGAAACCTGAAGCAGGCGCTCGGCGAGATCGACCGGATGGCCTCCGCGCTGGGCCTCCCCGACAACGTCCGCGAGACGTCGTCGGTCATCTACCGTCGCGCGCTCGACGAGGACCTCCTCCCCGGGCGCTCCATCGAGGGCGTCGCGACGTCCGCGCTGTACGCCGCCGCCCGACAGGCCGGAACCCCGCGGAGCCTCGACGAGATCGCGAACGTCTCCCGCGTCGAGAAGGACGAGATCGCCCGGACGTACCGCTACGTCGTCCGCGAGCTCAAACTCGAGATCCAGCCGGCCGACCCCGAGAGCTACGTCCCGCGGTTCGCCTCCGACCTCGACCTCTCCGACGAGTCGGAGCGTCGCGCGCGACAGCTCCTCTCGACGGCGAAGGAGCAGGGGATCCACTCGGGCAAATCGCCGGTCGGCCTCGCCGCGGCCGCCGTCTACGCCGCCTCGCTGCTCACCAACGAGAAGGTGACACAGAGCGAGGTCAGCGAGGTCGCGAACATCAGCGAGGTCACCATCCGGAACCGCTACCACGAGCTGCTCGAGGCCGAAGAGCAGATCGCGATGCCCTGAGACGGGCCGAACGACTGTCGCCTTTTTAAATAGCTCCTTTTGAGCCGGATACGCCGTGCATCGACCAGTCCTGTGAACGCAGTGGTATTTCGTCCTTTCTAAGGGGAGAGAATTCCCGCTGTATATAACCGCGGAGCCGTATCGCTAGACAGTGCATCCGTCTATCGCGCGAGAGCGGGCCGCCATCGGCCTCCTCACGCTGCTGGGGGTCGCGTTGGCCGGCGCCGTGCTGTTCGACGTGCTCCAGGACTGGCTCGTCCAGGGAACGTCGCTCAGGTCGACGCTCGTCGAGAACGTCGTCCCGCTCGCCCTCGCGCTCGCGATCCCCGTCGCTGCCGGCCGGCTCGCCGCCAGCGATCGCGACGCGAGCTCGCTGGTCGTGGCGACGAAGTGCGCGGTCGCCGGGTTCGCGGCGACGCTCCTCGTCGCCGGCTGGGTGATCGGCCTCCAGCTCGAACAGGGGCAGCTCAAACCGTGGACCATCGTCGTCCAGATGACCATCTTCGGCACCGCCGGTGGCCTCCTGCTCGGGACGACCGTCTGGCGGGCCGATCGGCGACGGGAGCAGCTCCGCGACGTCGAGAGCAGGTACGACGCGCTCACGGAGGCGTTTCCGGACTACGCCTTCATCTACGACACCGACGGCGAGTACCTCGACGCCATCCTCGGGTGGGAGCGCGGGGGCGGCCGGACCCACACAGCCGACGACCTGGTCGGCGAGACCGTCCACGACGTCCTCTCGCCGGAGCCGGCCGACACTATCCTCGACGCCGTTCGGGAAGCGGCCGAAACGGGATCGATCGAAACGGTGGAGTACCGGATCGAGACCGCGCGTGGCGGCCGCTGGTTCGAGGGGCGCGCGACGCCGATCGCCGAGCCCGTCGACGGCGAGGAGGCCGTCATCTTCGCGGCACGCGACGTCACGAGGCAGCACGAGCTTCGAGCGGAACTGGAAGCCCAGAACGAGCGCCTCGACCGGTTCGCGAGCATGGTCTCGCACGACCTGCGAAACCCGTTGAGCGTCGCGGAGGGACATCTGGAGCTTGTCGAGGCCGACGTGGACACCAACGCTGACGGGAACGAGCATCTCCGGAAGATAGGAGATGCCCTCGACCGCATGGAGGCCATCATCGAGGACACGCTCGTGCTGGCCCGACAGGGGCAGACGGTCTCGGAGCCCGAGCCGGTCGACGTGAGTACCGTCGCGCCGCTGTGCTGGGAGACGGTCGACACGGCGGCCGCCGAGCTCGAGGTCGTCGAACCCTTCGAGATCCGCGCCGACGAGGACCGGCTCCGGCACCTGCTGGAGAACCTGTTTCGGAACGCGGTCGAGCACGGCGGCGAAGACGTCTCTGTCAGGGTCGGCCCGATCGACGACGACGGCTTTTACGTCGCGGACGACGGGACCGGACTGCCGCCGGCGGACCGCGAGACGCTGTTCGAACACGGGTACACGACCCGGTCCGGCGGGACCGGGTTCGGCCTGACCATCGTCAGGGAGATCGCGCAGGCACACGGCTGGACGGTCGACGTCACGGAGAGCCAGCGCGGCGGCTCGCGGTTCGAGTTCACGGACGTAGACGTCGCGCGCTAGTCGGCCAGTCGATCGCGAGGTGACCTTAAAAAGCGGTCGACGGCTCGGCCGCGGGCTACAGCTCCAGTTCCGACGCCGAGTCGACGTCGAACTTGAGCACCTCAGGTTCGCCCGCGAGGAACTCGGGGAGCGCCGCCTCGAACTCCTGGAAGTGGTCCGTCTGCGTATGGGCCTCGAAGGCAGCTTCGTCCTCGTACTGCTCGAAGAAGCGGACCGTGTTCGGGTTCCCGACCTCGGTCGTGGCTCGGTAGTCGATCATGCCGTCCTCCGCCTGGGACTGCTCGACGAGGTCCGCGATCAGATCGAGTGCCTCCTCGCGCTTGTCGGGGTCGATGGGGAACGTCGCGTGTAGCACTATCATACGGAACTATCGACGGGCTAACGCCTCAAAAACCCACCCGAAGCCGGAAGCCCACGGAGTCCCGGGCGCGGTTCGAAAGACGGGATTTTACCCCCGGCGTTCGCAACGCAGCGCATGGAAACGACCCGCCACTTCACCGCGACGACGTACGTCGTCAACGACGGTGCGACGGCGCTGCACGCCCACGACCGGCTGGGGATCCACCTCCCGCCGGGGGGCCACGTCGACCGCGACGAGCTCCCGCACGAGGCCGCGATCCGCGAGGTCCGGGAAGAGACCGGGCTCGACCCCGACCTCCTCGCGACCCAGAGCGATGTCCCCGGCGAGAACAGCCGCGGGCTCCCGGAGCCAGCCCACCTCGTCCTCCACGACATCAACGTCCATCCGGACGGCCAGGTCGGCCACCAGCACATCGACCACCTCTACTTCGCCGAGGTCGACAGCCGGGAGATCGACCCGAACGGCGACGACGAGGCGAGCGTCGACGAGTGGGACTGGTACACCCCCGAGCAGCTGCGCGCGAGCGACCTCGAACCCGACGTCGTCGAGCTCGGCTGCGAGGCGATCGCGGCCGTCCGCGACCGGTAGCCCGACGGCCCGTCGCGCCAGCGATCCCATTTCGCCGAAAGCGCGTCAGACGGCTGTCCTGCGCCTCCGGAAAGTATTTGCGTCAATGCCGATGAGGAAACCCAAATGGACGCCGACCGCATCGACAGGGTGACCGGATGGGATTCCGAGTCGTTCTCGGACGGGTTCGACGGGCTCCGGGCGCTCGCGGACCGCGACTTCTCGGGAGCCGTCACGGACGGCGCTGCCTGGCTGTTCATGCTGAACGGCCGGGTCGTCGGCGTCGTCGACGGCACCCTCGAGGGGTTCGAGACGGCCTCGGGCACCGCCTACGAAGCCCCGCACGAATCGCTGCCGCTCCTCTACGCCATGCTCGAGGAGGGCGGCCGCGAGCGCGCACAGTACTACACGAACGACACGCCGCTTGCCGACGCCGACCGGAAGCTCTCCGCGGGCAACTTCACGGGCTACGTCGAGCTCTCGGAGAACGTCCTCTCGGGCGACTACTACGTCGCCTACTACGGCGGCGAGTCGCTGTCGGCCGCCTTCACGGGGAGCAGCAACGACACGCTCAAAACCGGCGAGGAGGCCTTCGAACTCGCGAACGACGAGGTCGGGATCTACACCGTTCACGAGGTCGACCTCGACGTCCGCCAGGTGCCTGACCCCGACGACGTCGGGAGCACGGGAGTCGCCGGCGGTACCGAGACCGTCGACGGCAGCGACACGGCCGCCAGCAGCGACACCGACAGCACAGACACTGATACGGACAGCGACGACCACGGCCTCGGCAACGTCGCCGCCGGTGTCGGTGGGGGCGTCACCGTCGACGACGCCGAGGACGACCCCGCGACGGACGAGGCGGACGCGACGACGGACCCGTCCGGCCCCGTCGACCCCGCACCGAGTGCGGCTGCTGACGACGCCGGCGAATCCGGAGAAATGGACGACTCACCGTCGGCCGATGCCGGGACTGAGACGGACGAACCCGAGACGAAGACCGACGAGCCAGAGACGGAACCAGCCGAGCGGACGGCCCCTGACACGGGCGCGAACTCCGCCGACGGGGAGGCTGGTTCCCCGACCGACGGCGCCGCCTCGGGGTCCCCCGGCGCGTCGTCGGCGACCGACCCCTCGGCGACTCCGGCAACCGAGTCCGAGGAGGAAGACGGGTCGGCGACGGAGGGGGACGTTCCGCCTGACGCCGACGAAGACGTCTTCTCCGAGGAGGAGGAGTGGCGGGAGACGAAATCGATCCCCGCGCTGGACCCCGACGAGTCCGCGGACGTCGTCCGCGAACAGGAGTCCGGGTCGGCAGCCCGCTCCTCACGGTCGTCGGCCGAAACCGGCGCCACCGACGGTCGCTCCTCGTCCGCCTCGGGGAGCAAGCAAGCGACCTCGGGGAAACAGGCCGCTTCGAGCAAGCAAGCTGCGGCGAGTGCGTCGACGGCGGACTCGTCCGCCGCGGGAAGCACGCGATCGGAGAAGACCGCCTCGGCGGGCGAGGCGAACGGATCCGGGGCTGGCGCCGGTTCGGAGGACGTGAACGAGCGCGAGTCGGTCAAGCGAAGCCAGCTCCACCGTCGCGTGAACCGGCTGGAGAGCGCGCTCGAGGAGACGGAGGCAAAGCGCAAGGCGCTCGTCGAGGAGCGCGACGAGGTCGCCGCCGAGCGGGACGAACTCCGCGAGACGAACGAGCGGCTCGAATCCCGCGTCGCCGAGCTCGAATCGGAGCTGGAGAGCGTCCGCGGCGAACTCCGCGAGGCTCGGGCGCAGCTCCCGGACGGCGACCAGATGATGTCGCCGGCGGACGCGCTGGACGGAACGAACCTGTTCGTGCGCTACGGCTCGCAAGGCGGCGCGACGCTGGAGAAGGCCCGCGACGACGAGGTCGACCGAGAGGAGCTGGTGAACAACCTGCAACTGGAACACCACACGAGCTTCGAGGCCGACGGCGTCGTCGTCGACGACCAGCCCTACGAGGCGTTCCTCCGGGACACGATGGAGTACGGCTTCACCCGGTGGCTCGTCGAGGACCTGCTGTTCGAGATCCAGGACACGGGCAACACGGGCGACCTCCAGGAGCTGTACGATGCGATCCCCGAGATCGACCGCGCGGAGATCGGCGGCACCGTCCAGATCGTCCACCAGGAGAACGGCGAGGAGACGCGCGAGCAGCGCGATTTCGACCTCGTCTTGCGCAACCGGATGGGGAACCCGCTGTTCGTCGCCGACCTGAACGCCAGTCGGGACCCGACGGCGAAGGGGTCGCTCGACCAGCTGGTCGAGGACTCCAGTCTCGTCGCGGAGTCCGGCGACGAGTTCGCGAGCGCGTTCGCCGTCACGTCGAGCTTCTTCAAGCCGGGCGCGCTGGAGACGGCCGACGACGCGACGGGCGGCGGGCTGCTCAGTCGGTCGAAGAAGAAGAGCTACGTCAAGATCTCACGCAAGCAGGGGTACCATCTCTGTCTCGCCGAATCGCGAGACGGCGGCTTCCACCTGACCGTGCCCGAGCTGTAACTCGCAGTCGGAGCGTCCCCGACCTCTCGTTTGCGGGGCGAAATTCAGCTGTAACGGTCTGCGGTCCCGGACGAGTTCCGGCGTTAGCTCTCGACTTCGGTCGCCGAGTCGATGCGCATCGTGCCCAGGCTGTCGACGATGTCGTCGAGCTTGTCGTCGAGCTCGTCGACGAACTCCTGGGTGCGCTCCGTCGTGATCGCTCCCTGGCTGGACGGCTCGATGAGGTTCTCCTCCTCGAGGACGCGCAGCGAGTAGCGGACCTTGTGATGGGGGTAGCCCGTCTCGTTCGACATCTTCACGATGCCGATCGGTTCGTTCTCGATCACCATCTTCAGAACCTGAAGATGCCGTTCCAGCATATCGACTTCTTTCTCTAGCCGGTCTATCATGCCATATGTTAACTCGTCATGCCAGGCTTTAAAAGTTATTGTCGGGAACGGCGTTCCCAGAAGCGTGGAATGAAAGCTATACCGTGCGAGGAGTTAACGGTTCGGGTCTGGCGTCGGTAATTCGGGGAGGCAATCGGGGAACGATCCCGACGGAGTCGGGGATCGCGGCGCCGACGAACGAGAGCTGAGCGACCCGTCGGCAGCGGCGCATCATGCACGACCGTCGATAGGTACCCCGCCTACTCCGACATCTGATCCATATCCCTGCACATCTCGTTGACCGCGACCGAAATCTGTTTACAATCCCCCCTTGAACTGAGACTGTATATGACTGTTACCATCGTCGGCTCCCAGCTGGGAGACGAGGGCAAGGGCGCCCTCGTCGACCGGTGGGGAGGGGACGCGGACGTCGTAGTCCGTTATCAGGGCGGCGACAACGCCGGCCACACCGTCGTCGAAGGCGGCGAGGAGTACAAACTGTCGCTCGTGCCGAGCGGGGCCGTTCGAGGGAAGGTCGGCGTCCTCGGCAACGGCTGTGTCGTCAACCCGCGCACGCTGTTCGACGAGATCGACGGGCTCCGCGAGAAGGGGCTCGACCCGGACGTGCGCGTCGCCCGCCGCGCTCACGTCATCATGCCGTACCACCGCGTCCTCGACGGCATCGAGGAGGAGGTGAAAGCCGAGGACGAGTCCGGCACGGAGGTCGGCACGACCGGCCGCGGCATCGGCCCGACCTACGAGGACAAGGTCGGCCGCCGCGGCGTCCGCATCGGTGACCTTGCCGACCGCGAGACGCTCCGCGAGCGCCTGGAGTACGTCGTCCCGCAGAAGCGGGCCCTGGTCGAGGACGTCCATGGACTCGAGATCGACGGCACGGACCGCGAGGACGCCTTCGACGTCGACGCCCTCCTCGAGGAGTTCGCCGAATTTGGCGAGCGCCTCGCCGACGGCGGCATGACGGTCAACTGCAGCGACTTCCTCCATCACCGCATGCAGGCGGGCGACCGCATCATGTTCGAGGGGGCGCAGGGAACCTCCATCGACATCGACCACGGTAACTACCCGTTCGTCACCTCCTCGAACCCGACCGCCGGCGGCGCGGCGGTCGGTTCGGGCGTCGGGCCAACCGTCGTCGGCCAGGGCGAGGTCGTCGGCATCGTGAAGGCGTACCTCTCCCGGGTCGGCAGTGGCCCGATGCCGACCGAACTGGACGGCGACGAGCAGGAGGAGGCCCTCGCCGACTTCATCCGCGAGAAGGGCGGGGAGTTCGGCACCGTCACGGGGCGCCCGCGCCGCATCGGGTGGCTCGACCTGCCGATGCTGCGCCACGCCTCGCGCGTGTCCGGCTTCACCGGCGTCGCCGTCAACCACGTCGACGTGCTCGCCGGGCTCGACGAGCTGAAGGTCGCCCACGCGTACGAACTCGACGGCGAGGTTATCGAGACGGTCCCCGCGACGGCCGAGGAATGGGCCCGCTGTGAGCCGATCTACCGCGAGTTCGACACCTGGGACGAGGTCGACTGGACCGCCGTCGCCGAGGCGGGCTACGACGCGCTGCCGGAAGCGACGCAGACGTACCTCGCGTACATCGCCGAGGAGGTCGACGCCGACGTGTACGCCGTGGGCGTCGGCCCGGACCGCGAGGACACCGTCGAGGTCGTCAACCCGTACAAGAAGCAGTAACGGATCGCCGCAACGGAGACGACCCAGGCGGCGCCTCGGCCCCGACCCGCAACCCGCACACTTTTGCCCGGTCCGGTGTAACCTCGCTTTATGAAGGAGTCGCTGATGGACATCATCTGCTGTCCGGTGGACAAACACGACCTCGAGCTCGAGGTCGACGACCGCGACGACGACGACGAGATCCTCCAGGGGACGCTTACCTGCACCGAGTGTGGCGAAACGTACCCCATCGAGGATGGGATCCCGAACCTGCTGCCCCCGGACATGCGCGAGGAAGCCGCGGCGTAGCGACGACCCGATTAACTCATCTCGGGACTGAAGTTTTTTCTACCGTCGGCGGAACAACGCAAACGTGCCGACACTCCCGGTCGAGCTGAACAGGGACGGCGTCTACTCGATCCAGGCTCCCACGGAGTTCACCACGACGGAACCGTTCACCATCGAGCTCCGGAACCGGGGACAGCCAGTCCACGTTCACCTCAACGTCGACGACGAGCTCGCCCGCGTCGCGAAGCCGGCCGCGACCAGTCACTACGTCGACGCGAACTCGATCACGCGGGTCCGCGTCGACACGCGAGAGCCCGCGCAGCCGACGGGCGGGAAACTGAAGATCGCCGCGGGCCACGGCTCCGAGACACACTACGTCGACGTCGCGGTCGAACCGGTTCCCGAGGAGGAACAGCCGGTGATCCTCGACGAGGATCTCGCGAAGCCCGCGACCGACGAGTCGACGAGCTCCTCGGAGTCGCCGGTCGAGGCCGTCGCCGATGCGCTCCCGGACCGGTCCGCGATCCCGCGGATCACTGCCGCGCACGTGTTCGTCGCCCTCGCCGTCGCGGCCGCGATCCTCGTCGGCGTCCTCGTTCGGAGTACGGTCGTGACTCTGGGCGTCTTGGTCGTCATCGTCGCCGCGGTCGGCGCGCTGGCCGTGCTGCAGTCTGACTCCCGGTCCGGGTCGCCGTAGCAGCGGTGCGACGACCAGTGCGTCCGCTAGCGTCACGACAGTCATCACGATACAGGGAATGGTCCGACACGAAACCGAGACGGTCGCCAGTCGAGTAGCACGCCGATGAAGCGCCGCGCCCTCCTTTCCCTCGGTGTCACCGCGCTGGCGGGCGGTTGCCTCGACGGGGGACGGCCCCGGCCGCGACCGCGGATCGCGTGGATCTGGCTACGAAACGACCGTGACGAACCGAACGACGTGACCGTCGTCGTCAGGGAATCCGGCGACGCGGTGTTCGCCGAAACGTACCGGTTGGGAACGACTCCGGACACTGCATCCGTCAACGTGGAGGAACCGGTCGACGAGCCGGGCGACTACGTCGTTCGGGCCACGGTCGACGGCGAAACTCGCGAGGTCAACGTTGCGGACCACGTCGACGGCGACGAGAACTGTGTCGGGGTTCGGGTCACTCTGCTCGATAACGGCGGCGTCGATTACTGGACGAAATCAATGCAACAATGTTAGATCGATCCGCGACCGCCCCCCGAGTGGGTCAGCCTATCCGGGAACCACCAGTCGACGGGATTCCGGACCTGTCGAGCACAGCTACTCGTCCACGTCCGGGTCCGTCGGGACGCCCCCGAGGTTCCCGTCCTCGTCGAACCGCTTCGCCCGGAGGAAGCGGGCGCGATAGCGGTTCGCCCCCTCGCCGAGGTCGGCCTCGCGGATCTCCTCGGTGCGGCCGTCCGCGACGGCGTCGATAATCTCCTCGACCTGCTCCTTCTCGCTGGGCGTGAGCTCGAACTCGTAGGTCCGCTCGGCCTCGGCCTCGAGCTTCGTCCACTTGCGGGCCGCGCTGACGACGACCGAGCAGGGCTCCCGGCACGGGAACTCGCCGTCGCCGCCGTCGGCCTCGAGCTCGGTGTCCGCGTCGTACTGCCACTCGCGACGCTTCACACACTGGGAGTCGTCACAGCAGGCCTCCGCGACCCACTCGACGTGCTCGTGGCCCTCCTGGCGGTCCCAGGTTTCGATGAGGCCGTACATCCCCGTCTGGCGCTGCATCGTCTCGTGCCAGTGGGAGACGTCGAGCTCGCCGCGCCGCTCGCGGTCCCAGTTGGCGACGGTAGCCGGGTAGATCGTCTCGACCGTCTCGTAGGCGTCGCGCTGGTCGAGGTCCGCAAAGGCCCAGCCCGTCGGCAGCGACGGCGCCGTCTTCAGCGGCCGGTAACGGCCGTCGTCGTCGAACTTGACGAGCCGGCGGGCGTCTTCCGGCCGGTCGTGGACGTCGAGGTCCGCTCGGTCGGCGCCGGCCTCGTCGGCGTGGCGAACCTCGTAGCGGCGCGTGCCGTCGTCCGCGAGCGTCACCGTGACGAGCAGCTGCCCCCACTCGCGCTGGACGCCCGCCGCGAGGCCGGCGTAGCGGTCGCGGACGGCCGACGCGGCGTCGACGCCGCGCTGTTCGGGTGGCGACTCGCCCGGATACGCGCCGGTTTCGAGCCAGTAGAGGTAGGACCGCCGCGGGCCCGCGTCGCCGACGACGCTCTCCCAGAAGTGCCAGTTGGAGACGACCGCCGCGTAGTCGGCGGCGACGTCGCGGAAGGCGGCCTCGTCCAGACCGCTCCAGCTCTCGTCGCCGGCTTCGAACGCGTAGCCGTCCTCGGTGCGGGCGACGCGAAGGCCCTCGAAGTTGAGCGCCTCGTCGCTACCGAGCGAATCGGCCGCGCGCAGGAGCGCGTCGACGGCGGCGTCGGTCAGGCTGACGGCCGGTGCTTTGGCGGACTCCCCGGCCGCGTCGGCGGCGGATGGCGACTGCCCCATCTCAGTCCCCCGTGGCGACGCGAGTCGTTTCACGCACTTCCTCGAGCGAGTCGCCAAGGTCGGCGCCGGCGTCGGCGGCGCGTTCGAGGATGACGTCCGCCATCAGCGGCTCCGTGCCGACGGCGCCCGCGTACCAGATGCGGTGGCCGTCGACCTCGCTGGGGACGTCGTAGCCGGTGCGGTAGTCGTCGGTGAGGCCCATGTCCTCGGGGATGTCCTCCTGCGTGTGGAAGCCGTCCGCGACGAACAGCGGGACGACGACAATGTCGTCGGCCTCGAAGAAGTCGGCCACGTCGTCGACCTCTGGGTCCTCGTCCATGTAGAGCGCTTTCACCTCGTCGAAGCGGTCGAGCTCGCGGAGGCGGTCGGCGTGGTACTCGATGGCCTTCGCGGAGTTCTCGTTGCGCTCCGTGCCGTGGCCGACGACGGCGAAGCCGAAGCCGTCGCCGACGTCGGGATCGCCGGTGACCGTCTCCGCGCGGCGCACGAGCACGTCCGTCATCGACTCGTGGGTGCCCACTGGGCCACAGTAGTGGACCTCCCGGCCGATGTCCTCGGCGACGAGCGTCGCGGTATCCGCGGAGAGCCCGTCGGAGTCCCACTCGGCGACGTCCCACCCGGAGAGGCGGAGCTCGCGGGGGATCACCTGCTCCGTGAAGTAGCCCTCCGAGATGAACAGCGGGACGACGTACACCTCGTCACCTTCGACCGTGCGAAGCACCTCCCGGATGTGGGGCTCCTCCTTCCAGAAGCCCGTCCTGACCTCGTCGAACGCGCCGACGGAGCGGATGGTGTCCGCGTGCTCGTACGTCGGCGTACTGGAGTCCGGATTTAAATGTGACCCGTGTGCGACGATGACGAGAGACTGCATACTCCCAGTAGGGACGCGCCGTTCTTAGGGACTTCGGAGACGACGAACCCGCGTCGGTGTGATCGGGCACTGTCTCCGAACATGGTCGGCCGGATCGAGGGTCGTTCGACGCGCTTCCGGCTGCAAGTCCCGCCGGCCGTGTTCGGGTTCGTCTCGCGATCCCTCCCTCCGAGCTAACTCGGAAGACCGGGGACGACTTCGACGTTCTGTGTCGAGTTCGAGTTTCGAACTTCAAACATAAACACACGAAAACAGCAAAACCACGCCAGTCAATCTCCCTCGACATCTATTTATAATGCGCAAGACATAGTATATTTAATGACAACAGAGTCAAGCTACGGCGTCGAGCGGCGTGACGTACTGAAAGGCGTCGGAGCGGCAGGGCTGGCGGGACTGGCGGGCTGTATGGGTGGCTCCTCGGGCGAACAGATCTCCTGGCACGCCGGCGGCCAGTCCGGGACGTACTACCCGCTCTCGAACGAGTTCAAGACGATCGTCGACGGCAACACCGACCACTCGCTGACGGTCCAGTCGACCGGCGCCTCCGTCGAGAACGTCGGGAGCCTGGGGTCGGGCGACGCCGACTTCGCGCTGATCCAGAACGACGTCGCGTACTTCGCGCGGAACGGCACGAGCCTCGAGACGTTCGAGGGGAACCCCGTCGAGAGTCTGCGCGGCGTCGCGACGCTGTACCCGGAGACGATCCACATCGTCGTGCGCCCCGACGCCGGCATCGAGTCGCTGTCGGACATGGAGGGGAAGTCGATCAACACCGGCGACCTCGGCTCCGGGACGCAGGTGAACGCGCTCCAGATCCTCGAGACCGTCGGCATCACCACCGACGACTTCGACCAGCAGAACGCCGACTTCGGCACTGCCGCGGACCAGCTCCGCGACGGCGACGTCGAGGCAGCGTTCGTCGTCGGCGGCTGGCCGGTCGGCGCGGTGGCCGACCTCGCCGAGACGGCCGACGTCGAGCTGCTTAACCTCGATAGCGACACCCGCGACGACCTGAAGGATGCGGCGTCCTGGTTCGCGGACGACACCATTCCCGCCGGGACGTACTCGGACATCGACCAGGAAGTCAACACGGTCTCCGTGCAGGCGATGATCGCCACGCGCGCGGACTACAGCGCCGACGTCGTCGAGGCCGTCACGGCGGCCATCTTCGACAACCTCGGCGAGTTGACGATCAAGACGGACTTCATTAGCGTCGACACCGCACAGGACGGTATGTCCATCGAACTGCACGAAGGCGCCGCTCGCTACTTCGAGTAACGCCGTGGTTCGGCGTTCGACAGCCGCCCTGTTGGCGCTTTTCGCTGTCCTCCTGGCGACGTCCGTCGCCGTGGGGGCACCGACCGACCACCGGATCGTGGTCGAGTCCGCCGAGGGCGAACCCCTCATCGTGAGCGACGCCGACGGCTTCGTCCTCGAGTACACACACAGCGTCGAGAAGACGCCGGTGATCGAGACGTACGAGCGCCAGGGTGAGTCGCTCGTGATGACGCGGATGGAGTTCTCCTCGTACGGCGCCGGACTCCCGTCGACGGCCGACGTGAACCACACCGCGAACGACACCTTCGTCTTCCAGCCGAACGACTCGACTGAAGAGCTGTACGTGAAGCCCGGGCGTATCGCCGGCCACGAGATCCGCTTCGGTTCGGAGACGTACGATCTCGTCGCGTTGTCGGACGCCGAAACCGTCCGGATCTACGTGACGACGCGACCGACGATCTTCCAAACGAGTTCAGCATGGGTCTAAACGACGATACCGACGACGAATCGAATAGCCCCGACCGTCCAGGCGGCGACGCGGACGACTCGAACCGACCGATCGACGGCGACGCGGACGACTCGAACCGACCAGTCGACGGCGACGCGGACAGCTCGAGTGCCAGCGACGACGGTTCGAACCCCAGCAATGCCGCCACCGACGAAGTGTACACGGGTCCCGAGGAGGATATGCAGGAGATCGACCCGGACGACGCGTCGCTGTCCCGCGACGAGACCGAGGAGGTGCTCGACGAGATCGAGCGAAAGCGCTCGCTCCGCGGCGTCGCAACCATCGCAGTCACGCTCATCGCGATCGCGTTCTCGGCGTTCCAGATGGCCATCGCGGCGCGCTCGTTCACTTTTCGCGTCACGATACCGCTCTTAGAGCGCCAGGTCGAGATCTTCGCGCTCCAGCAGCTGCAGGCCAACGCGATCCACGTCGCCTTCGCGCTGACGCTCGCGTTCCTGCTGTTCCCGACCACCCACGGCGAGGGACCCGCCGCCCGGCGCCTGGGCGCCGCCGCCGACCGCGTGGCGGCAGCTACCGGCGACGCGGGCGCAACCGTGGTCGGCCGGCTCCGCGCGGGGGCCCGCTGGTTCGCCGTCGACGCCGACGGCGACCGGGTCACCCCCGCCGACGTGACGATGATCGGCCTCTCGCTGCTGACGCCGATCTACATGCTCAACGAGTTCGACGAGATCCGGACGGTCATCCGGTCGCGCGGGATCCAGAACGCCCGGCCGATCGCCGAGGTCTTCCCGATCCTCGAGGCGCCGCTGTCGGCGCTCGCGGCGGTGGGCGTTCCGTTCGTCGAGGCACCGTACGCGCTGTTGCTCGGAACGGTCGGCGTCCTGCTCGTGCTCGAGGCGACGCGGCGCGCGCTCGGCACGTTCCTCGCCGGGCTCGTCGCGACGTTCATCGTCTACGCGATGTTTGGGCACCTCATTCCGCGCGCGCTTCCCGCCGTGGGCATCTTCGCGATCCCGCAACTCTCCTGGGGGAGCATCGTCCAGGACCTCTGGTTCACTACGCAGGGCGTGTTCGGCATCCCCGTGACGGTCTCCGTCCGGTTCATCTACATCTTCATCCTCTTCGGCGCGTTCCTGGAGATGTCCGGCGCCGGGAAGTGGTTCATCGACTTCGCGTACGCGCTCACGGGCTCGCGGCGCGGCGGCCCGGCGAAGGCCTCCGTCGTCGCCTCGGGCTTCATGGGGATGCTCTCCGGCTCCTCCATCGCGAACACGGTGACGACCGGCGCGTTCACCATTCCGCTGATGAAACGCTCCGGCTACTCGCCGGAGTTCGCGGGCGGCGTCGAGTCGTCGGCCTCCTCCGGCGGCCAGATCCTCCCACCGGTGATGGGGGCGGCCGCGTTCCTCATCGTCGAGTACACGGGGACGCCGTACGGCGAGGTCATCGTCGCCGCCGCGGTCCCCGCCATCGCCTTCTTCTTCGGGATGTGGGTGATGGTCCACCTCGAGGCCGCCAGACACGACATCGGCGGCCTCGACCGCTCGGCGTTGCCGCAGGTCCGTGACCTCCTGCGCCGTGGCTGGTTCTACCTCGTCCCCATCGCGCTGCTGCTGTACTTCCTCGTCGTCGTCCGGCTCTCCGTCGGCCGGTCCGGGTGGTACACGATCATCGCTATCGTGGCGCTGGTCTCGTTCGTCGCGGCGTACACCCGCGGCAACCGACTGCTCCTGGTCGCCGGTCTCGCCGCCGCCTTCGGTGTCCAGACCCTCTCGTACGCGACGCTCGGGGTTGGCCTCTGGGGGACCCTGACTGGAGCCTCCGCGCCGGCGCTCGCACTGCCGGCCGCCGCGCGGGCCGCAGCCGGCGCCATCGGCCCGATCACGATCGCGGTCTCGATGGCCCTCCTGCTCCTCAAGCCCGACACGGATTCGTCGCTACTTGAACTCGATCCCGGCGTCGACGAGGCGGCCGAGTCGTCGGCCGCCGCCTTCGGCCGGCCGAGCCTGGCGGAGAACCAGGCGTACCGGCTCGCCGCGTTCGTCGTGAAGTCGATGGAGTCCGGCGCGAAGACGGCGACGACCGTCGTGGTTGCGGTCGCGGCCGCCGGCGTGATCCCCGGCGTGATCAGCGTCTCCGGGCTCGGCCCGAACCTCACGTCGCTCATCGTCACGCTGTCGGGCGGCTCGCTGATCCTCCTGCTGCTCATCGCCGGCATCTCCGCGCTCATCCTCGGGCTCGGGATGCCGACGACGGTGATGTACATCCTGCTCGTCGCGACGCTCGGCGGGGCCCTGGAGGGGCTCGGCATCCCGCTGCTGGCCGCGCACCTGTTCGTGCTCTACTTCGGGCTGATGGCGGACGTGACCCCGCCCGTCGCCGTCGCCGCCTACGCCGCGGCCGGCGTCGCGAACGCCGACGAGTGGGCGACCGGGAAGATCGCCTTCCTGCTGTCGCTCAACAAAGTGCTGGTCCCCTTCGCGTTCGTGCTGTCGCCGGGGATCGTCCTGCTGCGCCGGGTCGACGGCGAAGTGCGACTGATCTCGTTCGCGGACGTCCTCGACATCCCGTTCTTCCTGCTCGAGGTGCTGATCCCCATCGTCGGCATGTTCGCCGGCGTCTGGGCGCTCAGCGTGACGATCATCGGCTTCCTCGACGACGAGGTGACCGGCGCGAAGCGCGTCGGCTTCGCGCTCGCCTCGGTGCTGCTGATGGTGCCGGCGCTGCTGCTCTCGCCCGTTGGCAGCCTCCTCGGCGTCGCCGGCGTCGACGTCACCCTGTACACGGTGACGACGGACGTCGTCGCGCGTGGGCTCGGCGGGCTACTCCTCGTCGGTCTCGTCGCGAAGCTCCGCGGGATCGGCCCCGTCGCCGAGGCCTGACTCGGCGCTAACGCCGAGGCCTGACCCGGCGCCACCACCGCTCTTTTATAAGACGATTTCACGCCAGGGGCAGCCACCGTATCGCGCTCACTCAGCGACGGCCGCGCTCGTCCCCGCCGGCGGCTCCCAGCGAATCACGAGCAGCACCAGGAACGCGCCCACGACAGCGATGCCTGCGAGCAACAGCCAGCTCGCCCGATAGCTCGTCGTATCCGCGAGGAAACCGAACGCCGGCGGGGCCACCAGCGCGCCGCTCGTCAGCGCGAGCTGGCCGCCGGCCGTGGCACCGCCCATGCCGTCGGCCGGGACGAGCGTCGCCATACAGGAGTAGTAGACCCCGGTACAGCCCAGGATGAAGAAGCCGAGCGTGGAGAAGGCGACCGCGGCCCCGAGTTCGGAGGTCGTCGACGCGACGCCGACGAACAGGCCGGCGCTGGCGACGAGCTGGCCCAGGAGCAGCCCGCCGATCCGGACCCGCGGTTCGCCGGGGAGCGCGTCCGAGAGCCACCCGAACAGCAGCCGGCCCGCGCTCCCGAACAGCTGGACGCTGGCGAGGACGACCCCGCCGTACGCGACGGTCGAGCCGACCGATTCGTGGACGTAGAGAACGGTGTACCCGGTCGTCGTGAACAGCGCCGCGCCGACGAACACGCCCGCGGCGACCAGCGCGAGGTACGGGCGGTTGTCCAGCAGCGTCCGGAAGTCCGGCAGCTCCGCGGCCGCGCTCCCGCCGCTGCCCCGGTAGAAGGTATAAAAGGCGCCCGCGACGACGACGCCGACGGCGCTCGCGACGAGGAACCCGGCCTGCCAGGCCCAGTAGCCCGCGAGCCCAGTCACGAGCAGTGCGCTGAGGCCGCTGCCCCCGGTGACGCCCACCTGCTTGATGCCAATCGCGGTGTTTTGTTTTCCGGCAGCGACGTTGTCGAAGATGGCCTTGTTCGTGCCCGGGATGGCGGTCCCGTAGACGGACCCGAGCACGAAGACGGCCGCGAGCAGTAGCGCGTACGACGGGGCCCCGGCCACGAGCAACGTCCCCGCCGCGAGGCCGAGGAGGCCGAGCGAGAGCGTCCGCCGCTCGCCGTAGCGGTCCGTCGCCACGCCGAGCGGGAGGAGAAACACCGCATAGCCCAGCGTGAGCGTCGTCACGACGAGCCCGACCTGGAAGCGTGTCAGCCCGAACGCCTCCCTGAGGAACGGCGTCGCCGCGAAGACGGTGTAGTAACAGAGACTCGCCGACACCTGCCACAGCGTCACCAGCGACACCCTTCGCCAGTACGCGCGGTCCATCGAGTATCGGTCCTTACCGGAGGGGGCCTCTGAGTATGTCGGTGACGGCAAGCGTCTCGCCGTCCGCTCGTCCCTCCTGACGACTGGTCGCTCCCGAACGAAACGACCATTAGCTGGGGTCGCGTTCGCTTTCGGCATGTCACTGGCAGCCGAGACCCGGGCGGCCGCCCGCGAGCGCCCGTTCCTCGTGACGGCGTTACGGGCCGGCGTCGTCAACTTCACCGCCGCGGCGGAGTGGCTGGCCGACGAGGTCGCGCTCGACGGCGACACCGAGGCGGTCGCGACGGCGCTCAGCCGCTTCGCCGACGACCTCCCCCCGCTGGAAGCGACGGGCCGTCGCGTCAGCGTCGCGATGCGGAGCGGCGTCGGAATCGTCGACATCGCGGACGGTGGAGCGGCCACCGGCGACGACCGCGACGGCCCCCCACTCCTCCGCGTCGGCGACACGGCCGTCGTTCCCGAGGGGGACCACACCGCCATCGTCGCGACCGGGGACGTCGACGCGGCCGCGCTCGCGAACGCCCTCGCCGTCGTCGCCACCGCCGACGTCGAGGTTCGCGCTGCCGGCGTCGGCGGCTCGACGCTGGTCGTCGTCGTCGGTCGCCGCGACGGCGCCGACGCGGTCCGGAAGGTGGAGGCCGCCCTCGAGCGCGTCCCGGATTTATAAGCGGAGTGGGGCGTCGTCGGTAGCGCCGTCGCGACCGCCGCCCTCGCGGTGCTTTACGTCCTTCCCGCCGACGACTTGCCACAGCTTTCGACATTTTCAAACGTCGGACGCGGGAACACATCCACGATGCCACTTTCCGTGACCAACACCCTGACAGGCGACACCGAGGAGTTCACGGCCGACGACGACGTCCTGCTGTACGTCTGTGGGTTGACGGTCTCGGACGACCCGCACCTGGGCCACGCCCGGCTGTGGGTTCACGCGGACATCGTCCACCGCTGGCTCGCTCACCTCGGCTATGACGTGCGCCACGTCGAGAACGTCACGGACGTCAACGAGAAGATCACCGCCCGCGCCGGCGAGCGCCCCGAGTGGGGCGGCGAGGCCGACGTCGCCGAGACGTTCACGGCCGAGGTGTTCGAGGCGATGCGCGGCCTCAACCTGGAGCGCGCGGAGGTGTACCCCCGCGTCTCCGAGCACGTCCCGGAGATCGTCGACCTCATCGAGACGCTCGTCGAGACGGGCCACGCCTACGAGGCCGACGGCTCCGTCTACTTCGACGTCACCAGCTACGAGGAGTACGGCAAGCTCTCGAACCAGGAGCTCGAGGAGCTGGAGGCGCAGGGCGAGCCGGACGAGCGCGCCGAGAAGCGCCACCCCTCCGACTTCGCGCTCTGGAAGGCCGGCGGCGTGAGCGAGGAGGCTGTCGAGGAGCACGCGAAACACGAGCACGAGGGCGCGCTCCCCGAGGGCCAGACCTGGGACTCGCCGTGGGGCGAGGGCCGCCCTGGCTGGCACATCGAGTGCTCCGCGATGTCGACGACGCACCTCGGCGACACGCTCGACATCCACATGGGCGGGCGCGACCTCGTCTTCCCGCACCACGAGAACGAGATCGCGCAATCGGAGGCGGCCACCGGCGAGCAGTTCACCCGGTACTGGCTCCACGCCGGCCTGCTGTCGATGGAGGGCGAGAAGATGTCCTCCTCGATCGGCAACTTCTGGACGGTGCCGGACGCGCTCGACGAACTCGGCGTCAACGTCATCCGGACCTTCTACGCCGGCGCGGCCTACCGGTCCGAGCAGGCGCTGACGGACGAAACCATCACGGAGGCCGAGCAGCGCTGGGAGCGCCTCTCACGCACCTACGACAGCGCCGTCGAGGCCGTCGACTCCGTGGACGCGCACACGAAGGTCGAGGACCACGCGCTCCGTGGCGCCGTCGAGGACACCCGCGAGGAGTTCACCGCCGCGATGAACGACGACTTCAACGTCCGCGAGGCGATGACCGCGCTGCTGGACCTCACCGACGCGGTGAACCGCCACCTCGACGAGGGGACCGAGTACGACTACCGCGGGCTGCGACGCGCCGTCGAGACGTTCGAGGAGCTCGGCGGCGACGTGATCGGCCTCCAGTTCGGGACCGAGACCGCGGGCGAGGCCGAGCTCGCCGAGGAGCTGGTCGAGCTCGTGCTCGACGTCCGTGAGGCGGAGCGGGAGGCCGGCAACTACGAGCGCGCGGACGAGCTCCGCGACGCGCTCGAGGAGGTCGGCGTCGAGGTGCAGGACAGCCCCGAAGGCCCGACCTACCGGCTCTCCTGAGACGGCCACGGGAGCCCGGGCGCGGAAGGTGACCGGGCGGCGGCCGGGTTTCGAATCACCATCCCGAACGGCGACAGCTACTTATTCCGACTCGGGCAACACGCAGTCGATGCGAAAGCGGCTATCGGCGTTCCGGGCCCGGGTCCGGGGGGAACTCGAGGCGGCCATCCGGGAGTCGCACACGCCGAGTGAGATCTCGGCGAGCTTCACCTTTGGCGTCTTCCTCTCGGTGTTCCCGACGCTCGGGCTCAACCTGGTCGTCTTCCTGCTGCTCGCGTGGCTCTCGGACCGGGTGAGCAAGGTCGCCCTGTTCGCGTCCGTCGTCGTCGTCAACCCGGTCGTCAAGTGGGGCCTCTACGTGGCCAGCTTCGCGGTCGGCGTCGCCATCCTCGGGAGCGTCGAGGGCGTCGCGATCGCCGACCTCTCCTTCCGGGCCGGCCCGGACGTCCTGACGCGGCTGCTCCTCGGGAGCCTGATCATCGCCGTGGCGGTCGTGGCTCCCTGCTACGCGCTGACCCACAGGTCGGTCGTCGCCTACCGCCGGACGGACGCGGCGGTCGTCGCGGAGGCTGCGGAGCTGATCGAACCCGAGGCCGACGTCGAACCGGTCATCGCCGAGCCCGAGGAGTGAGGCGGGGGTCGACAGCGCGGGCGGCGGCGCGCGGGTGGCGACGGCGACGGCGGTGCCGACGCTGGCGGCGACTGCGGCGACGGTGCCGACGCTGGCGGCGACTGTGGCGACGGTGCCGACGCTGGCGGCGACTGTGGCGACGGTGCCGACGCTGGCGGCGACTGTGGCGACGGTGCCGACGCTGGCGGCGACTGTGGCGACGGTGCCGACGCTGGCGGCGACTGTGGCGACGGTGCCGACGCTGGCGGCGACTGTGGCGACGGTGCCGACGCTGGCGAATACGCCTCGCGCCAGCGCTGGCCGGGACGAACGCCTCGGCAACCAACGTTTTCCACCAGCGTGACGGCAGGACCGACCATGAGCGAACCGTCGGCGGCGGAGTTTCGCGAACGGTGCCAGTCAGTGGTCGCGCAGCTGCGGCGCGCGCTCGGCGGTCTGATCACCCCCATCGAGCGACGTGTGACGCCCGGGCGGACCGCAGGCGTCGGGCTGGCCGGCGTGGTCGCCGGGCAGTACCTGCTCTACGTCGATCCCGCGACGACGATCACGTACGCGACGACGCTCTGGGTCAGCGTCCTCCTGTTGACCGGCGGCCTCCTGCTCGGATACGGAGCCGGAGCCGCGTAGGCCAGGCACTCGACTCGCCGCAGTCGGCGTTTTTATGTCGCCGCCGACCGTCAATACATGCATGGATCGAACGCTCTCGGACTTCGGCGTGTACGTGCTGGCTGGAGCGTTCGCGCTGGCCGTCTTCGTCGTGGCGCTTTTCACCCTCTCCTCGCGACTTGCGGGGGGCCTCGACCTGCGACAGGTGTTCGGGTTCGGCGTCGGCTTCCTGCTGTTCGTCGGCGTCTACTTCACCGCCTGGTGGATCTACACCGAGATCGACGCCCGTGAAGGGAATCCCCGGGAGTAGGGGCCGCGGTGCGGTCGGCTTACAGTCGCGACCGGGCCCGGTCGATCGCCGGCAACTGCACGTCGATGACCTCCGCGAGCGCGTCGGCCGCCCCGAGCAGCCACTCGACGCGCTCGACGCGCGACTCCAGGTCACCGGGCCCGATCCGGAACTGCTCGACGAGCTCCTCGACGCTCGCCCCGTCGATCCAGGCCGCGAGCAGCCGGGCCGTTTTCACGGACTCCAGCCACGCCTCGAAGTCGTCTGCCTCCGTCATCCCCGTCGTCAGCTCGGCGGCGTGCCGCCTGGCGAACTGGTACATGTCCGCGCGCTCCTCGTTGCCAAGGTAGGTGTCCTGCATGTCCGGCGTGTCGCAGACGACCTCCAGCACGGTGAGTACGGTCGCCTCCTCCATCGCGGCCGCAGTCCGGAGCCCGTCGACGATCCGCGTCCCGGTTTCGGGGCGAACGTACTGCTTCGACACCTGCGAGCCGAGCTCCGTCGCCGTCAGTGTCGGCTCGCCGGCCGTCTCGCGGACGACGAGGTCCATCTCCACGAGGTCGTCGACGGCCGTCGTCACGGCGTCGGCGAGTCCCGCGGCCCCGGCCTCCCGGGCGTAGAAGGTGGCTTCGAGGAGGTCGAGGATGCCGGCGTGGGTGTCCGCGAAGCCGCTTGCGACGACCGAAAGGACGTGCGTTCGGAGCGCGCCGGGGTCCGCGAGCTTCGACTCGACGGCCTCGGGGTCGGCGCCGACGTACCGCTCCGTCAGCTCCCCTTTCGTCGACTCGTCGCCGACGAGGACGGCCTCGCCATAGGGATCGAGCCCCGGCCGACCCGCCCGACCGCACATCTGCTGGACTTCGAGGACCGGCAGCGACTCCATCTCCGAGCCGGTGTACCTGGTCAGGTCACGGACGACCACGCGGCGTGCGGGGACGTTGACGCCGGCCGCGAGCGTCGGGGTCGCACAGAGACAGGCCACCTTCCGGTCACGGAAGGCGGCCTCGACGACGGACCGGTGCTCCGAGCGGAGCCCCGCGTGATGGAAGCCGACGCCGGCCCGGAGGCAGTCGGCGAGCCGCTGGCCGGTGTTCGTGCCGTCGAGGTCCGCCACGTCGTCGCCGACGGTAACGGCCGCGTCGCTCGCGTCCATCCGGGCGGCGAGGTTCTCCGTCGACAGGCGCTCGGCGAGGGCCTCGGCTTCGGCCCGGGAGCTGACGAACGCGAGACACTGGCCGCCGCCGTCGACGGCGTCACGGACGAGCGCCGCGGTCGCCTCCGTGTCGAGGTCGCGACTGTCGGGGAGTTCCTCCGCGGCAGGCACGTCGATAGTGAGTGTCGAGCCGTCGTCGAACTCGACGTCACCCTCGGCGTACACCCCGGTTCGGAGGTCGACCGGGCGCCACGTCGACTCGACGAGCTCGGCGTCGAGCCAGTCAGCGATCGCGTCGGGGTTGGCGACGGTCGCCGAGAGCGCGACGGTCTGGACGTCTGGCGCGCGCCGGCCCAGGGTCGCGAGCATCACCTCCAGGGTCGGGCCCCGACCCTCGGCACCGAGCAGGTGGACCTCGTCGACGACGACGCAGGCGAGGTCGTCGACCCACGTGGCGCCGTTCCGGATCGCGGAGTCGACCTTCTCCGAGGTGGCGACGACGACGTCGTTGTCGCCGAGGGCCGCGGCCTCCGAGTCGTAGTCGCCTGTCGAGATGCCGACGTCGACGCCCGGGAGCGCCGAGAACTCCTCGTACTTCTCGCTGGCGAGCGCGCGCAACGGGCAGACGTAGAGCCCCGGCCCGTCCGCGGTCAGCAGGGCCAGCTCCGCGATGAGGGTCTTCCCCGAGGCGGTCGGCACCGCGGCGACGACGTTGTCGCCGCGACAGACGCCGGCGTCGACGGCGGCGGCCTGTGGCGGGTAGAGCTCGTGGATACCCTCCGCCTCGAAGTGAGCGACGAGGTCGGCGGCGATCGGCAGGTCCCGGACGCGCATCTACGGGTATGTGGTGCGTGATCATTGATAAAGGCATGGCGGGACAGGGGTGAAAAGCCGGGTTTCTCAGTCGTCGAGCGTGCCTCTCTCGACGCCGGGGCCCTCCTCGACCCCGCGCTCGACGTGTCGCTCGCGGGCCTTCTCGACGAACTCCTCCGGCAGTTCGTCGATCTCGCCGGCCTGGACGCCCCAGAGCTTGGCGTAGAGTCCGTCGCGGTCGATGAGCTCGTCGTGCGTGCCGCGCTCGACGATCTCCCCGTCCTCGACGACGAGGACGTTGTCGGCGTCCTTGATAGTCGACAGGCGATGGGCGATAGTGAACGTCGTCCGGTCCTCGGAGAGCCGGTCGAGCGACCGCTGGATCAGCATCTCGGTCTCGGTGTCGACGGCGCTGGTCGCCTCGTCGAGGATGAGGATCTCCGGGTCCTGGAGGATGGTGCGGGCGATGGCGATCCGCTGGCGCTGGCCGCCGGAGAGCTTCACGCCGCGCTCCCCGATGCGGGTGTCGTACCCCTGCGGGAGCGACGAGATGAACTCGTGGGCCTCCGCGGCCTTCGTCGCCTCGATCACCCGCTCGCGCATCGCCTCGCTCTCGACGTCGTGGTCGACGCCCGTGAATCGGCCGTAGCGGATGTTCTCCGCGATGGTGCCGTCGAAGAGGTAGGTGTCCTGCGAGACGTAGCCGACGGCGCCCCGGAGGCTCTCGAGGGTCACGTCGCGGATGTCGTGCCCGTCGACGCGGATCGCGCCGTCGGTAACGTCGTAGAGGCGCAGGAGGAGCTTCAGGAGCGTCGACTTCCCGGCGCCGGTCGGTCCCACGAGCGCGACGGTCTCGCCCGGCTCAGCCGCGAAGGAGACGCCGTCGATGACGTACTCCTCGGCGTCTTCGGGGTCCTGCAGCGCGTTCTCCACGTAGGCGAAGGAGACGTCGTCGTACTCGACGTGCCCCTCGACGCCCGCCGAGTCATCGTCCCCATCATTGTCACCCTCACCGGCGGCCGCGAGGTCGACGGCGTCGGGGTCGTCGGTGATCCGCACCGGGATGTCCATCAGGCCGAACACGCGCTCGGAGGAGGCCTTCGCGTTCTCGTACTGGTCGATGATGTTCGAGACCTCGGCCAGCGGCGCGACGAACTGCTGGGTGAGGAAGATGAACGTGACGAACGTCCCGACCGAGAGGGTCGCGGTGAAGGGCCCCGGCGGCCCGCGGAACAGCCAGATGCCGCCGACGACGAAGGTGGCCGCGAAGGCGACGCCGGCGAGCAGTTCCATCCCTGGCCGGTAGACGTAGTTCAGCTTCAGGATGTCCATCGTGCGCCGGAAGTACGAGTAGGAGACGTCCTCGACGCGGTCGGTCTCGTATCCCTCCGTGTTCGAAGTCTTCACGAGCTCCACGCCCGAAAGCGCGTTCTCGAGGGCGGTGTTGAGATTGCCGACGACCTCGCGCTGTTCGACGTAGCGCGGCTCGACGGCGCGCATGAACCAGAACGTCAGCGCGAACATCAGGGGGACGGCGACGAGCGTGACGGAGGCGAGCTGTGCGTTGTAGTAGACGAGCACGCCCGCGATACCGAGCACCATCACGCCGAGGCGCGCGGAGTTCTGGAGCGCGTTGTCGAGGAACACCTCCAGGTTCGACGCGTCGTTGTTGAGGACGGACATCACTTCCCCGGTCTGCTTGTCGTCGAAGAACGTCATGTCCAGCCGCTGCATCTTCTCGAAGGAGTCGGTCCGGACCGCGTGCATCACGCGGTGCGCGAAGTTGTTCGCCGCGATGCCGTAGATCCACGTGAAGACGGCGGTGACGACGAACGCGCCGCAGATGAGGGCAGCCGAGAGGGTGAACTGTGCGAACTGATCGGTCGGGAGCCACGCGTCCGGGACGACGGGAAGCGTGTACGCCCCCTCGCCGGAGAAGATGGCGTCGATAGCGACGCCGAGGACGATCGGTGGGACGAGGCTCGCGACGCGCGCGACGACGTTCGCGAGCATCCCGAGGACGAGCCAGTGGGCCTCCGGCGCGCCGTACTCGCGGAAAAGGCGTACGAGCGGGCGGTCGACCTGGTCACGATAAACCTCGAACGCGCTGTCCTCGTCTGCTGCCATTGTCGATGAGACATCACGCACGCGTTTGTATCCGGCGGACCCGGAGATGGACGCGGCTTCCGGCCGACGGCGTGAACCGCCCGCGACCGGCCGTCGACCGAGACGGTCCTCGAACTATCCACTCCCACAAGGGATTTATTCAGGGGTGTCAAGGTAGAATTATGTTCTCTCGAAGACGCGCGTTACTAACGATGGCTGGCTCGGTCACGCTCGCCGGCTGTTCGGGCACGGATGACTCCGAAAGCACGAACGACGCGGGCACTTCCGAGAGGCGAACGGAAGCCACGACGACGGAAGTTGGGCCGAGCTGGCTGGATGGGACCGAAATCGACGGGGACGAGCTGCACGATCGCCACTACGAGTCCGTGTCGGCGGGCCATCCACCACTGCGGAAGCAGCTCCGCGTCGAGCGCACTGACGGCAATGCCGGGCTCGGTGAACTGGACTCGATCCACTATCGAACGGACATCACGGTGGACATCGGCCGGGCCCGCGACGAGGGAAAGCCGCCGTTGCGGTTCGAGGACGAGTATCGCGAGCGATCGGACGAGACGCGCGGCTACCGGTTCGCCTTCGGCAACAGCATTACGTACGACGTCAATGCCGAGGGTGACCCCGAAAGGGGCACAGCACAGTACAGCCAGTACGATCTCAATCAGGAACCACTGACGGGTGGCTGGCGGAATCTCGTTCTCTCGTATCACACGTTCACCTACGATGGCCAGGAGAGCCTCGACGGGACCGAGTACCACCGGTTCGTCAGCGACGAACTAGGCGACGCCGACGGCCTCGTCGCGCTCGTTGAGGACTCGGGCCAGCTGCGCCGCCTCTCCGGGACGACGCTCGTCGACGGCAACAACCGGACCGACCCGGATCCGGCCTCCGACGCCACTGCCGTCGTCGAGTTCGACTTCGACCTAGTCGCGAACGTCCCGGAGCCAGAACCGCCGGAGTGGGCGAGGACGGCGCCGTGGCTCCGCATTCGGGGGACCGACACGGCGGGCGTCTACGAGCTGTCTCACGAGGGTGGCGCGACGGTGCCGGCGGGCGGGTCCTTCGAGATCAGCTCCCACGACGCGAACGGCGAGGCCATCTCGTGGACCCGAGCAACCGACGCGGACTGGACGCCCGACGAGTCCCGGGTGCTCGCCTTCGTCGAGCGGAACGGCGCCGTCGAACCCCGGCTCGGTAGTGAGGTCCCGGACGGGACAGTCGAGCCGGAAACACCCCCGACCGTGCAGCGCGAAACGGCCGAGTACAAGCTAGGGATCGACGCTCGTTAATCCTGGGAGAATCAGCGGCCGCGGCTACTCGTCGACCGGCCGGTGCGGGTGGATCCGCGGGCCGTCGGGCGCGTCGGCGTCGACGCTCGCGACGACGCCGAACACGTCCTCAAGCAGCGCCTCGGTGACGACTTTCCGGGGCGGGCCCCAGTCGTACACCTCGCCGTCCTTCAGCGCGATGAGGTTGTCCGCGAAGCGGGCGGCCTGCGCGATGTCGTGGAGGACGACGGCGACGGTCGTGTCCGCCTCCTCGTTGAGCGTCCGGACGACGTTCATCACCCGGAGCTGATGCTGGAGGTCGAGGAACGTCGTCGGCTCGTCGAGCAGGAGCACGTCGGTGTCCTGCGCGAGCGTCATCGCGATCCACGCGAGCTGCTTCTGCCCGCCCGAGAGGTCGCCGACGGTCTTCTCGCGGAGGTCGTCGATGTCCGTCAGCTCGATAGCGCGGTCGACGGCCGCATCGTCCTCGGCCGAAACGGCGTCGAAGAAGCCGCGGTGGGGATACCGACCGTGGTACACCAGCTCCTCGACCGTGAGCGAGCCGGGCGCCTCGTTCTCCTGGGAGAGCAGGCCGACCTCGCGAGCGAACTCCTTGGAGTCGTAGTCGGCGACGTCGATGCCTTCGAGCATTACTGTCCCCGCCTCCGGCTCCAGCTGCGCCGAGAGCGTCTTCAGCAACGTCGACTTGCCGGACCCGTTCGGGCCGACGAGCGCCGTGATCTCGCCCGAGGGGATGTCGACGCGGTCCGTTTCGACGACCGGCGAGTCCGTGCTCGGGTAGCCGATGGCGAGCTCCGTCCCGTACAGCGCCGGCGTCCTCGCGTCAGCGGCCTCCTCGGCGGATTCGGCGGCACCGCGTCCGTCGCTGGCGACGGCGGTCGCGTCGCCATCGGTCGCGTCGCCGTCGGTCGCGTCGCCGTCGGTCGCGTCGCCGTCGGCGTCCGTGGAATCAGTATCAGGGGTGGTCGCGTTGGACTCGACATCAGTCGACGCCTCCCGTTCACTTCCGACGCCGGTCGCGTCAGTGCTGTCACCACTCATCAGAAATCACCCAGGTTCTGTTCGCGGCGCATCAGGTAGAGGAAGTACGGGCCGCCGACCAGTCCGGTCACGATGCCGACCGGGACCTGCGTCGGCGCCAGCGCGAGGCGCGCACCCACGTCGGCCGCGACCAGGAGGGCCGGGCCGACGAACAGGCAGCCGATCATCAGCCGTCGGTAGTCGGAGCCGATGAGGTTCCGGACCACGTGCGGGACGATGAGCCCGACGAAGCCGACGATGCCCGCGACGGCGATGGCCGCGCTCGCCGCGAGGATGGCGACCGCCGACAGCAGGAAGCGCGTGCGCTCGACGGACATCCCCAGCGACCGGGCGGTCTCCTCGCCCAGGAGCAGGACGTTGAGCTGGCGCGCCCCCGCGACGGCGAGACCGACGGAGAGGACCGTCCAGGGCAGCGCCGTCCGAACCTGCTCCCAGTCGGTGCCGGTCAGCGAGCCCGTCGTCCACGCGATGGCCGACTGGACGACGCCGACGTCGTCGGCGAAGAAGAACAGCCCCGTCTGGAGCGAGCCGAAGACGGTGCTGACGATGACGCCCGCGAGGACCAGCCGGACGGGGGAGGTACCCCCCTTCCACGCGATGGCGTAGACGATGAGGAAGGCGAGCGTGCCGCCGCCGGCCGCGACGAGCGGAAGGACGGAGGAGAGCCCGCCGAAGACGACGAGCGTCAGGAGGATGGCGAGGCCCGCACCGGAGGAGACGCCGAGGATGAACGGGCTCGCGAGCTCGTTGCGCGTGACGGCCTGGAAGATGGCGCCGGAGACGGAGAGACTCATCCCGACGAGGATGGCCACGACGACGCGCGGAAGTCGGATGTTCCAGACGATGAGCGACTTCCGCGAGAGGTCGACCTCCGTCTGCCAGCCGAACGTGTTAGCGAGGGTGTTCGCGACGTTCTCGCCCAGAAAGAACCGCGCCAGGAGGCCGGGACTTCCCCACACGGCGGGGTCGAGGACGGCCTGCCAGGCGTCCAGGACGGTCATATCGTAGGTCCCGAAGCTCACCTGTACCAGGCCGGCGAGCACCACGACGAGCGTGCTCGAGAGGGCGACGTAGACGAGCGGGTCGCCGAGGCGCGACGGCAGACCACCGACGCGGTCGAGCGGAGAAACCGCGGTATCGTCCGTCGGTTCGCCGCTCACACGACCACCTCCGTCGATGTCGGGTCGGTCCTCATGCGATGCTGCTTCATGCTTTTAGGCGGCCCTAACAACCAAAAAGGGCTTCGGTCCGCGGCATCGGCCGGAGTCGGATCGGAACGGAGAGCCGTACGCGAGAAGTCCGGAAGAAGAACCGTCGGCTGAAGGGGAGTCGCGTCGGGCGAAAGGAGGGCCGGGTCGAGCTGTCCGTTCGTTACTCGCCGTCGACGATGATCTCGGCGACGCGGTCGCGGTCGAACAGCTCACCCTCGAACGTATCGGGGAACAGCTGCTTGGCGGCGCGCTCGAGGTTGAACAGGTGCTGGATCGGGCCCTGGTAGATGGGGCCGCCGCGGAACACGCGGTCGTTCTTGACCGCGGTGAGGTCGCTCGCGACGTTGTGGTCCTTCATGTAGGAGACGACCGTGTCCTGGAACTCCTCGCGCGTCTTCGTCTCCTGGCCGCGCATGAGGATGACGTCCGGGTCGACCTCGAGCATCGTCTCGTAGTCGATGTACCCGCGCTCCGTGGTCGAGAGCCCCTCGATGCCGGTGCCGGCGAGTGCGTCCGAGATACCCAGGTCGTGCCACTGCTTCTTGTTCGTCCCCTTGTCCGTGAGCCGGTAGGGAGCGAAGGAGTCGGGCTCGTCGCCGGCGCCGAAGGTCAACAGGGCGTTCGGGCGCTGGTCGGCCGACGGGAGCTGGGACTGCACCTCCGCGACGTAATCGTCGTGGAAGGATTTGAACGCCTGATAGCGCTCCTCCTCCTGGAAGATCTCCGCGACCTTCTCGAAGGCCTCGTACAGGGAGTAGTAGCGGTAGTCGTGCCAGGTGTCCGTCCGGCGGAAGATCGTGTTCCCGATGAACGGCGAGACGTTCGACTCGATATCCTCGACGTCGTCCTCGCCCAGTCCGAAGAAGCTGTTATTCGTGAGCCATTTGGGGTCCGTCAGGTGAATGTCGACGCCGAGCTCGTAGTAGAGCTCCTTGTCGATCCCGCCGTCGCCGACGAGCTGGGTCAGCTCGTCTTTGTTGATCGAGACGCCTTCGAGCTCGTCGTACGCGTCCGTGTGATACCGCGGGACGTTGCCGACGGCCTTGAGTCCCTCACTGTGACCGAGTGCGACGCCCATGTCGGCGTAGCCCGGGAAGTAGGAGAGCCAGGTCTCCGGCACGGCGTCGAACTCGACGTCGCCGACCGGCGCCATGGAGACCGAGTACGGCTCAGTTCCGCTTTCGGTGGTCGTTTCCGTGGCCGCTTCGGTCCCGTTCCCGTCTTCCGATCCAGTGCAACCAGCCAGAGCCGCCAGCGTTCCGGCGCCGAGCGTGAGCGCCTTCCGCCGCGACACTCGATTGTCACGCATACTGTTTAGGCCACCCTAAAGAAATAAAAGGGTTGTGAATTTTAGGTTCGCCTAAATAGTCGTGCAAGATGTCCCATCGATGGGTTACCTCGTCGAATCCGCCCGGAAATCCGTTGACTAAGGGTTCCGGGTGGAGCTATTTGAGAGCCATGCTTCGGCGTCGTCCGTGCCCGAAGAAATTCGCGATCCGGTTCACGAACGTCCAGTATCGATCCGCCAGAGGCCCGGGTTTAACAGTCGCCGTCCATTACACGGAGCGTGGACGAACTCGTCGTGCGGACGGAGGTGTACGCCCCACAGCAGGAGGTGTACGACCTGCTCGAGGACCTGGAACGATACGACCAGTATTCGGAGCACCTGCGACGAGTACGCCGGTTCGACGGCGATGGGGGTGCGGGGACGCGCTACGCGCTCGAGTTCGCCTGGTGGAAGCTCACCTACACTGCCCACTCGGAGGTCACCGACGTGGACCCGCCGGACCGGATCGACTGGCGGATCACGAAGGACATCGACGCGCACGGGCAGTGGCGCGTCGAGTCCACGGACGGCGACGGTAACCGGGGCGAGGACGGAGACGAGACGGTGTGCGAGGTCGTCTTCGAGGTCAACTTCGATCCCGGCTCGGCCAACTCCGGCGCGCTCGACCTTCCGCTGATGGTCTCGTTCGACTGGGTGCTCTCGAAGGCGATCCCGCTGTTCCAGACCGAAGCCGAGCGCATCGTCGAGCGAGCGGTCGCGGACCTCGAGGGCCGCGAGCGGGACGTCGACCTCGACGTCAGGGTCGATTCCGACCACATCTAGGGGGTCGGTGGACGAGCCACCGCGGGCAACCACCGTGGGGCTGCGTGGCGCGGGCACCGCGAGTCGAAGCCCTTATACTTCAAACCGGGATACGTATGGATGCGAAGGCGGGCTCGTAGATCAGTGGTAGATCATCCCCCTGGCACGGGGAAGGCCCGGGGTTCAAATCCCCGCGAGTCCACTATCGTTTCTCATCGCAGTTAGGACATAGGTTACTCGTGACCAAGCTACAGCTATCCGGTTTTATAAGGAAAACCTCCAGGGTTATCCTCGATAGTGGGCACGATATTTCGTCGAGAGCTTTCTCTCTGCTACAGCTATAAAACGAGGTGTGGCTTCAATTATTTTCTACCACACCATAAACGTGGTAGTATTTTTATAGGATCCGTTTGATTCACGCTTCATGGGCCTATTCAGCAACGATGACACCAACGGCCGAGCAGAGAGGTTGGTTGCCAATGCACAAGGAAATTCTGTCACCTCAGACCGTCTTACCACGACGTCAACGGGGATGATGCAAAAGGACCTGTTTGCCGACGATCCTCTTTTATCTCATCTTCGTCCGGATGAGCAGCCGCAGTACTTCCTTTACAATGACACGAAAGGGATTACCCGGAATGGTACCACTGTAGGGGGTGGTAACGACGCTTCGTACCGGAGTATATGTCTCGTTACCGACCAACGAATTCTCTTTTTTACTGACGGTACAAAAGGCGAATCCCTCTCTGCAGCTCCGATTACGACTGTCGAGACCAAGAGTGGTCACATGAAGCACCGACTCACGATTATGACGCGGGAAAACGAGTACACGTTCTACGCAAATAATTCGCTAGATGAGGCTGAGCTACGGGCTTGTGGCGAGTACATCGAGTATCTGAGTGGAGCGACCGAAGCTAAAGAAACAGGCGAAGAGACAACGACTATCGAAGGACTTTCCGGAATTTGGGCAGGCGTCACCGAGACAGGACCGGTCGCTGAAGAGGCGATGGATGCGGAACCACAGGGTGCGTACGTCACGAGAGAGAATTTCGAGAAGGTGAAGAGTGTTTTGGATCCTGACGAGAAAATCCATTTCATAACCCGAGGGTCGACTGTTGACGTAGAAGGGTCAAGTGCTGGAAATTCACTGTTTGGGGACGATCGAAGCCGGAAAAGCGGCACCAAGGGGTGGGTTCGAGCCATTATAACGGACAAGCGAGTGGCGATCAAGGTACCTCAGGTGCTAGGAACCGACGAGCGCTCCGTTCCATACCCGAGCATCACCAGTGTCGACCTGGACACGGGCTTGGTCAACAAGCGATTAACACTCCAGACAGCAGGGCAGACCTATCATATAGAAGCTCATGAACCCGACAAAAGCGAGGTCCGGCAAGCTGTCCGATTCATTCGAGAGCAAATCGCAAAGGCGAACCAGCCAGACGTCGTCCAACAAGCCCCGGAATCCGAACCAGACCCGCTGGACCGCATCGAGAAACTGCAAGAACTCAACGAGACTGGTGTCATTTCCGACTCGGAATTCGAGGAGAAAAAACAAGACTTGCTAGATCAGGTGTAGATTGTCACACTGTGGACCCTCGACCTCCTGGTCAGGGATTAATGTAAGGGAAACCCGGCGCTTAATCCACCCAGGGTGACGGCGCTAACCTGGTAAGATAGTCGCCAACCTGCACCGTATACCTCAATTATTTGGGAATCTGGGTCAGATCGAATTCCAGTCAGAGCTCGAACTCCAGCCGGTCACCGACCTCGACGCCGTGATCCGTCGTCCAGTCGTAGACGACCTCCAGCACGTACTGACCGCGGCCGGGGTACTCCTGATCGTTGCCGTCCTCGTTCGGCCCGGGTGCGGGCGCGTGATGGATCTCTGTGATCACGCCCTCGTCGTCGGCGTAGACGATGTCGATCCCGAAGTCCATCTCCCGCATAACGTACGTGTGGTCGCCGACCTCGTCGTAGACGAAGATCATCCCCCGGTCCGACGGGAGCGACTCGGTGTCACTGAGCCCCGTATACCGGAGCTCCGGCGTGTCGGCGATGGCCGCCGTAACGCTCCCGAGCAGGGCGCCGTCCGGCGTTCGGGCGTCGACCTCGGTCGTCTCGTAGTCGGCATGCAGGCGTTCGGTCGCCGTCGACGCTCCGGAGGACGGGTTCGACTCCGCAGGCGTCTCCGTCGCGGTCGTTTCGCCGTCGCCCTCGGCGGGCGCGACGTCGCCTTCGAGACAGCCCGCGACCGAGGTTGCCGTTACGGCCGCGAGAAACGCGCGACGGGAGCGTCCGTCGAAGGGGGTGCCCATTGGGAGGGCGTTACGCGCGGCGACCCCTAAGCGTTGCCCGGGCGGCCGTCCTGAGAGTTGCCCGGGCGGCAGCCGTACTGGTACGAATCCGGTGGAGGCTCCGTCGAACGTCGGACATGGGCCGATCCGGCAGATGTCTGTCAACGGGAGAACTACTTCGAGCGAAGGCTTTTGCGTCGCCGCGGTTTTCTTGGAGGTATGAGATGCCGTGGGCAGTCGGAGGTACTCGGGTTCATCCTCCTGCTCGGGCTTGTGACCGCCGGCGTGACGGGCGTCGTCGTGCTCGGCTCCGAGGCCGTGAGCGACACGCGCCAGTCGATCACGAGCGGGACTGCCGAGCACGCGATGACGCAGTTCGACTCGAAAGCGTCACTCGTTGCCCACGGCGACAGCAGCTCCCAGAGCGCGACGCTCGCGGGGTCGTCGTCGGCCACCCGAACCGTCGATCCCGACCGCGGGTGGATGAACGTCACCATCCGTAACGAGAGCGATTCCGACCAGATCGAGGCACAGCTGATGAACGTCACCCTCGGCGCGGTCGTCTACGAGGACGGCGAGACGACGATCGCCTACCAGGGCGGTGGCGTCTGGCGGTCCGACACCGGCGGGAGCCAGATGGTCTCCCCGCCGGAGTTCCACTACCGCGGAACGACGCTGACGCTCCCGCTCGTCACCGTCGACGGCGATGGCAGCGTCAACGAGGACGTCCAGATCACCCAGAACGGGCCCTCGGAGAACGTCTACCCGAACGGGAGCTACTCGAACCCCCTCGAGAACGGCAAGATCGTCGTCGAGGTCCACAGCGAGTTCTACGCGGCCTGGGCCCGGTTCTTCAGCGAGCGAACCGGCGGGGAAGTCACGATCGACCACGAAAACGAGACGGCGACGATCACGCTCGTCACGCCCGCCGAAACGGAGCCCGTCGGTGCGGCACTCAGTTCGAGCGCGGCGGGCGACGAGCTGGAATTGTCAGGTGGAGGAAGTGGTGAGGATAAGCAGGCCTATGTCGACAGTTACAATTCATCAGGTGGAGGGAACTACAGCACCACCAAAACGGGGAACGGCACGGTCCGGGCCGCGGGTGACGTCGACATGTCGGGGAACGCGAAGATCCTCGGCAATATCCGCTCGGGTGGAAGCATTAGTCTGGGCGGCTCCGCGAACATCACGCGGACGGCGTACTGGACGACCGGATTCAACGTCAACGGGAACAAGGCGGAATACGGTGGCGAAGAGCAGATCAGCGGTGTCGAGGAAGCGAACGACGTCACGCCCTTCGTCAATAACCGGCTGGACAGTCTGGCCGAGGACAACGACAACGCGAAGACCTCCGCGATCGACACCAGCAGCGGCGACAGCTACCTCAACTTCTCCGGTAGCGATTCGGTAACGCTATCGGCTGACGACGGCACCAGGTACCATCTGAACAAGATCGATGCCGACAGCAAGGAGATCGTCATCGACACCAACGGGGAAGAGGTCGAGATCGCGGTGTCGGGCGGCATCTCGCTCGACGGCTCGACGATCCGGGTCGAGGGCGACGGTGTCGTCCGGTTCTACCTCGACGACGACCTCTCACTGTCGTCCGGCGCCGAGGTGACGGTTCCCGACGAGCGCTCGGAGGGGATGTGGATGTACGGCACGACGAACACGGACGTCAGCATGGAAGGGTCCTCGAGCGAGGAGAATCACATCCGCTTCGTCGGGGTCGTCTACGCCACGGGGCAGAGCGACTTCGACGTGAAGCACATGGACCTCTACGGCGGCGTCATCGCCGGCGACATGGACGTCGGCAACGGGGGGAGTATCCACTACGACGAGGCACTGGAAACGGCCCAGACCCTGCCCACTGACGCCGCGGTGCCGCGAGTCACGTATCTCCACATCTCGACGACAGAGATCCGCGTCGAAAACGACTGAGCGGTTCGCGGAAACGACATCGATCCGGGTTTGGCTTATAGAACGGTATTTCGGTGAAGGGGTCGACAGGAAGCCGGATCGCCCGGCCGGTCCGAGTTACCGTGAGGAGACGCGAACCCGCCGCGAGGTCGTCGCCACGGGGCCGGGAAACGTTCCGACGAGAATGCGGCACCCGACACGACGGTGACGACGCCGACCGCAATGTGGCTGGTCAGGAACTGAACTCGACGTCGATGACGCGTTTCGGGAGCGTGATGCTGTCAGTTTCGAACCAGTAGCTCACGTTGCCATCCGACGGATCGGAGTCTATCGCGTTCATCCCGCGCGATTCCATGTAGCGGCCCCACGCGTCGGCGCGTTCGGAGCTGATCGTCACCGTGACGTTCGCGCGAGCGGCGGAGCCGTTCGGCTCGAAGGAGCCGGTGACGCCGGGCGGGCGACCACGCCCGACGACGAGCATCGTTCCGGAACCACCGATCGACGTCTGGCCGTCCCCCTGAACAGTCAAGAGGAAGGGGATCACCGTCCGCTGTTCGTCGACGATCCAGTTCGGTCGCGATCGGATCACGGCATTGCCGCGGTCGCTCCGGACGATCGCGCCGAACGCCAGGGCGAACTCGGTCTCCTCCGTGGAGTAGACGATGGGCCGCGTCGAGGCGCTGAAGCTAGTGTTGCGACTGGTGTTGCTCGTATTTTCGACGTAGACGTCTATCGTCGTCGTGTCTGTCACCGAGAGCTGGCCGCCGGAGAGCTTGATCTCGGTCGCGCGACTCGGTGCGCCGTGATAGACGATGTCGTCGAAGTTGTCGTCGAGGACCTCGAAGGCGCGCTCCATGTTCGACGTCTGCTCGGCGTCGCGCGCGTCCTGCATCGCCGGGAACCCGACCGCGTAGACGGCGCCGATGGTCATCACGATCAGCGAGAAGACGAAGATGAACCCGAGCGTCTCGGTCTGTGCGCGATTCATGCCGAGCGCACCTCCAGTTCGCCGTCCGTGAGCACGATGCGCGCGTTGCCGCCGCGGAACGAGGTGTCGACGACGGGAGTGTCAACCGGCACAGTGACGGTTACGTCGACGTCGACGTTCCGCGCTTCGAGCCGGAGCGTCGCGGGATCGCCGTCCGAGACCGTCACGCGATAGCTCGACCCCGCAACCTGGCTCGGTGCCGTCAGTTCGACGCGAACCGTTTCCCCGCCGTTCGTCGCGAGCCGGTCAGCGGCGAGCATCTTCGAGGCGAACTGCTGGCCGATGACCTTCAGCTCCTCGTCGACGACGCTCTGCTGGCGACTCTCGACGGTCGAGCCGGCCGCCAGGATGAGTCCGCTCGCCAGCAACGCCGTTATCGACAGCGTCAGGACGTACGACAGCGTCGTCGAGACGGCGCGGTCGCCGTCCGTCGAGATGGTGCGGTCGTTACGCATCGGGCTCACCCCGCGCGACCCGCACGGTCGCTCTGTACTCGAGATCCGGCGAGCGGTAGGTGAGCTCCAGGTGAACGCTGTAGACGGCCGGGACGAAGCGCGGCGACGCGGTCGAATCCTCCAGGAGGAGGTCACCGATGTCGAGGCCGTCCTCGGTGCCGTTCACCGTGACCTCGTAGGTCCCGTTGGCCGCGTCCCCGTTCGCATATTGAAGGGTGTACGGATCCGCGATCGACTCACCCCAGTTCAGCCCGGGGCACTCCTCGCCGTTGATCGTCCCCGCCGTGAAGTCTATCGTCGCGTTCGTGGTGCTGACGGAGCACACTTCCTCCGCGTTAGCGGCGTTCACACCACCTGGCTTGACGGCGAGGGCTATGTCGTTCGTCGTCCGGTTCTCGTAGACGTACGCGTGCCATTCGTCGCCCGAATCTCCATCGAGAACGACGTGGAACGCGCCGTCGCTCGACGCGTTGGACGCGTTGGTGAGGACCAGACGGTCCTGCTCGACGGTCGCGACGTAGTTGCGCGTGTCCGTGACGTTCCCAGCGAGCGTCCAGTCCGTCGATCCGTCCTCCGCGGTGAAGTTCCGGCTGCTGTCGTTGTGGATGATAAGTCGCCCCTGCGAGTACGACGCTGCCGAGAGGTTCATCGACGCGATGATGCCGTTCTCCAGCCTCGTCCGTTCGAGCTGTCCGTTCAACACCTCGACGCTCGCCGAGACGTTCGATCGCACGTTGTCGTACGTGTCGTACTCGTTGGCGTTCTCGCGGTCGACGACGCCGCCAACTCCGTCGACGACGGTCGCCTCGTACGCCAGCACCTCCTCGTCGCCGACGTCGGGGTCGCGCGTCGCGAGGTTCTCCGTGTAGATAGCGGCGTTGACCAGCAGGACGAGCGCGATGAGCGCGACGCCGAGGATCAGCGCCGTCACGAGGACGAGCTGGGCTCGCTCGACGTCCGGGCCGTCGCGGCCGCGCGGAAGCCGTGACATTATATCCGCCATACGACGATGCGCACCTCCATGACGTTGAACAGCTCGCCGTCGGGGTCGACGTCCTCGGCGTAGTAGTCCCCCTGCGCCGACGCGTTCGCGACGGTCCGGTTCGTACCCTCGATAGTATCGTCGTCGAAGAGGACCACCGTCCGCGACGCCGTCGCCGCGTTGTCGCTCGGCGTCCCCATGTCGACCATCGACACCGTGTTCCGGCTCTCGTCGGGCGACCGGTAGACGACGTCGACGTTGAACGCGATGTTCCCGTCACCGAACGTCTCGTTCAGCGCCGCCCCGAACGGGGTCGGCGGGCCGCCGTTCGAGAACGTGCCACGGGGGCCGGAGTCCCGAAACTCGTTCCGGCTCGTGTTCCAGTACAGGACGGCCGGCTTCAGCTCGCCCTGCTCCGCGAGCGTCTCCAGCAGGCTCTCGCTGATCGCCATCTGCTGGTTCTCGATCTGCTGGTTCGACGTACTCGCGGACAGCGGCGTGACGGCCGTCGCCTGCAACGCGAACGCGACGGTGCCGAGGATGACCAGCGAGGCGACGAACCCCTCCAGCGTGTGTGCTTGCGCCCGCATCGTTACCACACCCTCACCTTCAGGTAGCCGCGGGTGTCATCCAGCAGGACGACGCGCTTCGCGGAGACGACGTTCGCCCCCGGACGCGGCGTGCCGCCGGCGGCAAGCCGGGTGTTCGCGTCGCCGACCTCCCTGATCGTGCCGTTCCCGTCTCTGATAGTGACGTTGAACGAAACCCCGGGGCTCGACACGTTCAGCGCCGCCGGCAGGTCCTCCGCGTCCATCCCGAACCGACAGCCGTCCGGCGCGGCCCCGTCGGCGTCGAAGAAGCCCTCCGTACAGGTGGCGTTGAGCGAGTACGCCGTTGGCGCGTCGATGAGCATATCCTGGGAGAGCTGGTCCGCGCTCCGGTCGGCGATGAGCGGGCGGTCGCTCGGCTCCGCCGTGAACGGGCCGACGATGGAGGGGATGAAGGCGAACACGAAGCCGACGACGATGAGGAAGCTGGCGACGCCGACGGCGTAATCGAGCGTCGTCTGTCCGCGACCCCGGGCGTCCCCGCCGCCGCTGGTTCCTGCCGCCATCATCCGACGTACACCCACGCTCCGAGTGCGAGCGTCATCAGGATCACGACGAACTTCACGCCGGAGATGATGTCCGCGCTGCGGATGTAGCCGCTGATGAAGCCGGAGAGGATCGCCTGCAGGGTGACGGCGTGGAAGAACAGCATCGACAGGAGGTCCGGGTCGACGCCGCCGCCGAAGTCCGGCCCCTGGCTGCTGGCGCTCCCGCCGCCACCGCCCCCGCCGCCGGCCTGCGAGGTGAGGTCGGCCATCACGTCGATGAACTGCGTCTGCAGGATCGCCATCACGCCGAGCAGCGTGACGTACGTCATCAGGATGATGGCGACCTGCATCCGGGTCCGGGAGATGCGCTCGCGCTGGATGTCGTCCTGGTTCTCGGAGGCCTGCGCCGCCGTTGTCAGGACGTCCGTGATCTGCGAGGACGCCTCCTGCGCCTCTGAGATGAGCTTCATCGTCCGCGCGAGCCGCGGGATCCGGTAGCGGTTGTTGAACTCGACCATCGCGTCCCGGAGGCTCATCCCGTAGTCGACCTTGGCGTACATGATCTCGAACTCGTCAGCGAGCTTGCCCGAGGAGGTGTCCGCGACTGTCGATATCGACTCTAACAGCGTCTGGCCCGTGTCGTTCGCGGACGAGAGCTTCCGCAGGTTATCGGAGAGCTTCCCGATGATCGCGTTCCGGGAGCGCTCGTGCCACTCGTGGAAGAACGCCAGCGGCACGAGGGTGAGGTAGATCGGCATGTACACCCAGATGAACGTGCTCCAGATCGGTCGCGAAACCCACGCATCCAGGGACAACGGTGCTTTCCCCGAGAGAAACGCCACCGAAACGAGCACGGTCGCAGCCGGCACCGTCAGCGCCAGCGAGTACAGCGGGTTCTCCTTCAGGAAGATGTGGGGCTCGGAGAGCAGCTGTCTGGTCTTGTAGCTCCCCTCACGGCTCTTGATCCGGTCGAAGACGCCGAACTTCCCGACGAAGCGCTCGATGAGCCCGAGGTGGGACAGCCCGCCCTTGCTCGACTCCTGCAACCGGGCGCTGCCCCCTTTCGGCTGGAGGACGCCGTCGCCGGGCTCGTCTTGCTTGACCGTCGAGACGAGGACCAGGAAACCGATGCCCGTCATCGGGATAAGGACGTAGACGGTCCCGTACAGCAGCATGTCCTGCCCCTGGCCGAGCATGCTCATGATGACGAGGATGATGATGAGCAGGAGCGGGAACAGCGAGAGCGTCATGTACATCTCGCCGAACAGCTCCAGCGTCTCCAGCGTCATCTCCTGCTGCTGTTTGGCGGTCCGCATGTGCTTGTCCTTCTTGTCGTTGAGGAACTGCTCCATGTCACCGCCGGAGTTGACGATGGAGAGCATGTCCGTCAGGAACTGCGAGAGCTCGTCCGACGGCGTCTCCATCGACTGCTTGCGCAGCGCGTTCCGGTAGTCGGTGCCGAAGTACTCCGTCTCGTTGACGATGCTCTGGAACTCCTTGGCCACCTCGCCGTACGTGTCCTCCGCGCCCGCCATCGCGCGGAGGATCTCCAGCTGGTTGAGCCCGCCGACCGAGAGCGCGTACATGAACGAGACGGAGTCGGCAAGGAGCATGTTGATCTCGCGTTCGCGCGCGGACGAACGGGAGTACGGCACCGCCAGGAGCCCGCCGAACCCGAGCGCGAAGCCGATGCTCCCGAAGACGAGCCCGCTGACGAGGACGGTCGACGGCACGACGAGCGCCCGGAGCTGCTGGGCGACGGCCTCGTTCGGCGCGGGGATCCCGATGGAGAACGCCTCCGGGGAGACGAGCCCCAGCGCGAAGATCGAGTAGCCGACCAGCGTGCCCAGGATCCAGAGGAAGAGCCCGACGATGAGGCCGATCCCGATCGCCCGCGACATGTACAGCTCGACCGTGTCCGCCATCCGCGACTCCGTCAGCTTCGTTTCGACGTCGGCGACGAAGTCGCCCTCGGGGTCGAACAGGAGCTGGAAGACCGGGTAGAACAGGTCCGCGAGGAAATCCGAGTCCCCGGATCCGCCACCGAAGCCGGACTCGAGACTCATCGCTCAGTCACCTCCGGACACGTAGCGACAGTGATCGCAACGGCGTCCGTGTGGAAGGTCGGTGCCGACATCCTTACTCCTCCTCGTCGGCGACGTCGCCGAAGCCCCACTCGTCGATGTCCGGTTCCTCGTCGGTGGTACCCGTGTCGCCCGTGTCGCCTGTGTCGCCCGCTTCCTCCCCAGCGCCGTCCGCATTGGTGTCTCCGGACTCCTCGTCGGGTTCCCCGATCGTGAACGGTTCGGGCCCGTCGCCCTCGTAATCCGAGGGTTCGGACGTCGACGCGTCGTCGGGATCGGCTGGCTCGAACGGGTCGGACTCCGCGGGGGTATCGAAGGCGTCGTCGGACTCCTCGTCGGCGTCGAGAACAGGATCGAACTCCGTGTCGCCGCCGATTATCGGGTCCGCCTCCGTCGACGCGTCGCCACCGAATTCGTCTGGCGACGTGAAGGGGCTATTCGCGTCGTCCTCGACGTCGCCCTCGTCGGTCGCCGGTGTCGAGTCCGAGGCTTCCGCCGAATCGGCGGCGTCCGCTGGGCCCGTCGCGTCCGCCGAGTCCGTAGCATCCGCCGAGTCTCCGGCGTCCGCGGAGTCAGCTGTGTCCCTTGGCTCCGCGGACTCGTCCGGCGCGTCTTCGCCGGACGCCAGCTCCGGCGTCTCGTCGCTCGCCTCGATCGAATCCCGCTCGGGCGGGACCGGCTCCTCGCCGGCGGTCGGGTCGGCGCCGCTGGGACCCTCTTCACCCGGCTCTTCGCCCGGCACCGGCTCCTCGTCGGCGAGTTCCTCGAGCGCGGGGCGGTCCGCCGTCGGCTCGGCCTCGACGTCCTGTTCCGGTTCGAGGTTCAACAGCGCCTTCGCGACGGACTCCGGCTGCTCGCCGCGGTACTTGTCGAAGAGGTCCTGGGCGTCCTCGAGGATCTCGGCCGCCTCCTTTTTCCCCTCCGCGTCCGGCTCCGGCCGCGGGACCATCTCCTCTTTCTCCTGATCGACGTTGATCAGGACCGACTCCATCTCGCGGAGGTCCTCCAGGGACCGTTCGAGCCCGTCGTTGGCCATCAGCGCGAGGATCGTCTCCGGGTCGTTGATGAACGCCTGGAACGTCGCGGCCACTTGCGCGTACGTGTTGAGTCCGCGGTCGATGAGGTACGCGAGGATCACCTGCCGTTTGAAGATCTCGTCGTCGAGCGTCTCCTGGTCCCACCCGCGGTCGAACTTGATCTCCTCCAGCGTGCTGGAGTCGCCCATCTTCAGGAACTCGTCCGTCTCAGCCTGCCACTGGAAGACGTCCTGGACGTTGATCTCGTCGTTCTCGGCGTCGTAGTGGTTGATCTCGGTGATCGTCTTCGACCGCCGGACCTTCTTGCCCTGCACGCGCGTCGACGACTGGATCGAGACGAGGTCCAGCGCCGTGAACATCGTCTTCGAGACGTTGATCGGTTCCGTGGTGAACCGCTTCAGGACCTCGCCGACGGAGTCGGCGTGGAAGGTCGTGTACGTCGTGTGTCCCGTCGACATGACCTGGAAGGCCGTTCGCCCCTCCTCGCCACGGATCTCACCCATGACGATGTAGTCGGGGCGCTGACGGAGCGCGGCCTCCAGCAGGTCGAACTCGTCGACGTCGCCCTTGTCGCCCTCGGTGAACGACGGGCGCGTGACGGAGGCGATCCAGTTCCGCTGGGGGAGCTCCACCTCGCGGGTGTCCTCGATGGAGACGATCTTCGAGTTCGACGGGATGAACAGCGAGACGGCGTTCAGGCTCGTCGTCTTCCCTGACGCGGTACCGCCGGCGAAGATCAGGCTCTTGTGGTTCTCGATACAGAGCCAGAGGAACGCCATCTCGTCCAGCGAGAAGGTGTTCCAGTTGATGAGGTCGATGGGCGTGAACGGGACGTCCTTGAACTGGCGGATGGTGTAGTTGGTTCCGTGGTCGGAGACCTCCCGGCCGAGCGTCAGCTGGGCACGGGAGCCGTCCGGCAGGGTACAGTCGACCTGTGGCGACCGCTTCGAGATGCCCTTCCCCGACCGCTGGGCGAGCTTGACGACGAAGTCGTCGAGCTCCTCCTCGCCGTGGTAGATGTTCGTGATGATCTGCTCGTAGTCGGAGTGGTAGACGAAGACGGGGGAGTTGTACCCGTCACACGAGATGTCCTCGACGTTGATGTCGTACTTGACGGGGTCGACGCGCTCGTAGCCGACGAAGTCGCGCTTGAGGAAGTACAGCAGCTTCTCGACCTGGTACTCGTTGAGCTCCTCGGGGTCCTCCTCGAGGACGGCCCACTCGGGTCTGGCCTCGATCCCATCGAGCCCGCTCTGGTCCTCCCACGGTGCCTCGTACCCCAGCGTCTCCGCGAGCTTCTTCCCCATCCCCTCGGTCGGGTCGATCCCGAACTTGTCGACGAGCGCGTTGCCGAGCCCGGTCGTGCGCTCACGCGAGTAGAGGTCGTATCGCTCCAGCAGTCGGTAGGTCTCGTCGTCGATGACGGACCGGCGGTGGTCCTCGTCGCCGCCGGCGATGGACTCGTCGGAGTACTTGATCGAGGTCCGGAGCTTGCCGGTGAGGTACTCCTGCAGCTCGTCCTCGATCTCGTTCATGTACGGCTGGATCGCGTAGTACTTCTTCTCGTTCTCCTTGGTCGAGTGGAAGATGACGACGAACGAGTAGGGCTTGTTCGCCCAGTAGCGCTCCTCCTCGCGGAAGTGCGACTTCTTCTCCAGTGGCACCGCCTTCTCGAGGTCGTAGCGGTTCACGAGCGTCGAATTCCCGGCGGCGTCGGTGAAGAACTCGTCCTCGTCCAGTTCCGGGTTGACGTCGACGGTCCTGTCGTCGACGACCTCCTTCAGTTCCTCACAGCGCTGTCCGGCCTGGGCGAGGGTGTTCTCCGTCAGGTCGGCGTCGAAGCCGAGCGCGTCCGACCTGTCGAACGGTTCGATCTCCCCATCGCTGTCGCGCGGGCGCGACCCGTCGTCCTCGTAGTAGTACTCGTGTTTGTAATGTTCCCAGAGGTACTCGCCTTTCGTGACCGGCGTCGTCTCCGGGTCCACGTACGACTCGAAGTACTCCTGGAACGACTCGGCACGGCTGCCGGCGCGACCGACGACCTCGCCCGTTTCCGTCGGGTGAAACCCGAGGAACTGCTCGGGGTCGACGGCGGTTCGGTCCCAGTCGGCGGCGGTGAGCCCAGCACTGCCGTCGCCCGGTTCCTCCCCCCAGCGGTCGCTGCCCGGCGCCGCGTCGAACCGTTCGTAGAGCGCGTCCGCATCCGACTCGTGCCCGTACTCACGCAGATAGTCGTCCCACGTGTACTCCCCGACGGTTGCGCCGCCGTCGGGGAACCTGCCCGTTTCCTCGCCCGGGGCGTCGCTGGCGTCGGCGTCGCCAGCCGCCGTTTCGCCTTCGAGCTCCGGGGTCTCGGAGCTATCGGCGTCCTCGGTAGCCATTACCGGAACCATTCGTTCGGCAGTCAAAAAGGCTTCCACCGTATCACCATGCCTCCTGACACGAACGGAACCCCTGCCGACCGACCCCAGCTGGCTCAATACCACGGCGAAACGACACCTCGTTTGCCCGAGGGCCAGGATTTATCAACTGAGTCTGGTTTAGGAGAGATACAGTTACGCTACCGAAGAGATGAGCGACAGCAGCCAGTCACTGATCGCGACGCTGTATGCCATCGACGTGGACAGCGAGGTCGTTGTCGAAACCGAAAGCGGCGACCGAATTACCGGGAAACCGTCGCGGATCGAACGCGACGAGGCCGGCGTTCGCGTGGAGCTCTGCCCGTACGACGGAAACGCCCCGCAGTATCGCGTTCGTGCGGATCGGACCCCTCTCGGCTGGCGGGCCATCACGGTCGAGCGGCGACCGCTACACGGCGACTGGAGCGAATGCGGACGACTCGCCGACCTGGTGGTCTGAGTATGCCGGTGAACACTCCCGGTTGGAGGAACGACCACCCGGAGAAGAACTCGCGAGGGCCCGGCACCGCAAGCGGCCTTTTAAATGTCGCGTACCGCCCCGGTCATAATCCAGAGACGGAAGGTGTTTCTCGATAACAGCTATGTCCGAACGCGCCGAGAACCAGGCCGACCCGGATGGGACTGATAAACCGGTGACCTCCCTCTTCGAACTCTATCGGAACCCGACCGCGGCACCGCTGGCTACCCTCGCGGCGACCGTCATTCTCGGGGCGTTCGGCTACCAGGCCGTGATCACAGCTCGAGCGACGTCGTGGTGGATGGGCGGGGTCGTCCTCCTGACATGCTATCTCGCGTATCGAATCGCCAGGGTCGGCTGGCGCTTCGAGAACGAGTTCGTCCGTGCCGAACTGCGAGCCGAATGCGTCGACGTCGACGACGCCGCGAGCGGGCATCCCGCGGACGACTAGCGTCGACCGCCGTCGCCGTCACCCTCGATAGGGAGTGCGCTCCCGCCTGTATCGCTGCGCGTGCCTGGCAGGGTTCGACTCCCGTTCCCCGGTGCTGTCGCTCACGGACAGCTCGCGACGGCATGGGCGTGGTGGAATTCGAACCACGGTCGTTCCGTTCGCTCCGCTCACTCAACTCTCTGATTCGAATCCCATTCCGGTTCGTTCCACGGTTCGCTCCGCTCACCGTTTCACTGCACGGGCGTGGTGGGATTCGAACCCACGATCTAGAAGTTAGGAACCTCTCGCCCTGTCCACTAGGCCACACGCCCAGGGGTGGTGTGAGGTATCGCGAGAAAACGGCCCGGGACGGCAGTACGCTTACTTCTCGGTCGCTTCCTCGGTTTCCGATTCGGAGTCGGACTCCGACTCGGACGTCGAGGATTCCTCGGTCGTGGACTCCGCGGAGGTCGAGTTCTCCTCCTCGGTCTTCCCGTCGCGCATTTCCTGCAGCTCTTCCTCTACCTCCTCGCGGCCTTTCTTGAACTCGCCCATCGCTTCACCAGTCGAGCGGGCGAGCTTCGGGATCTTGTTCGCACCGAAGAGCAGCACCAGCACGAGCAGGATGATGAGCAGCTCCGGGCCGCCGGGAATCGGGCCGAACAGTGGAATCGCGGTTACCATCTCTACCTCGCAGTAGCCCGGTCCCAATTATATGCTTTTTGCCTTTCGCAGTGGGAATCAAAATCCGGGGAGAGCCGTCCGTCCGTTCGAAATCCGGCGATTCGATCCGGCTTCGCCGAAGCCGAACGCCGGCCGTCCAGCAGGTTTCCCCTGTCGAAACGCTGAAACGCCGTTCGCACGATGACCGCGTATGGTTGCCACAGGCGACGACGCACCGACCTTCACCGCCGCCGTCGCGAACGGCGACATCGAACGGTTCGACCTCGCGGAGCACCTCGGCGACGGCCCGGTGGTGCTCGCCTTCTATCCGGCCGCGTTCTCGAACACCTGCACGGACGAAATGTGCACCTTCCGCGACGAACTGGACCGGTTCGCGGACGTCGGCGGGCAGGTCTTCGGGATCAGCACGGACCTCCCGCACGCGCAGCAGGCCTACCGGCAGCAGTACGACCTCCCGTTCCCGCTCGTCGCGGATCCGGACCACAACGCGATCGAGGCGTACGACGTCATTTCGGACTTCGCCGACCGTGGCGTCGAGGTCGTCGCCCAACGGTCCGTGTTCGTCGTTGACAGCGACGGCATCGTGACCTACCGCTGGCTCGCGGAACACCCCGGAAAGGAACCCGATTACGACGCAGTCGCGGACGCCGTCGCCGACGCGGTTTGAATATCGGTTTTTTAAGTTGGATTTCGCGGAATCAGTCGTTTCTTTATATACCACTCGGCGTGCGCAGCGAGCCGCAGCCACTGAGACGGTTGCTTTTATATGTAGTCTGGTATCTTTGCTCGTGACACCACTCAGAATGCCTTGAAAGCCCCAGCCGCTGAGCGGTCGCGCTGCTCGCTGCGCTCCTCACCCGGCTCACTCGCTACGCTCGTTCGCCGGGTTGCGGTGCTTACGTCGCAGGGCGTCCCGCGCAGCGGCTGCCCCTTTCAGTCCCGCCCGAGAGTGGTAGCCGGGCGTCGCGACCGGCGGTTCTTCGGCGGACGACGCTCGCCGGTTCCCCAGCGAGCGGTGCGGCTGCGGTTGGCGCGCGCGAGCAACGCGTGCGAGGGAGGCCGGTGGCGCGCCGCGCGGTGCGTGGCCGGCGCGCCCCGGCCGAGGCTGGGGAGGACTGAGGTGTTGCGGTTGCTGTGCGGTGGCGTCGCGATCGCGGTGCTGTTGCTGTCGCGGTTGCGGTGCTGTCCTGGTGGACTGAAAGGGCGATGGCCGGTCGCGGTGTAACGGAGTCGCTGCACCGACCTCTATCCACGGCGGGCGGTGCTGAGAGCCGTGGATATGTCGTGCAGCGACCGCGAGCGGCCGAGGGCTTTCTGGGTGTCTGCGTTGCTGTCGAGACTAGCAGCGTCTACACCTGTACAGCCAGTTTATAAGCAAGAGCGGCCGAGGGCTTTCTGGACGTTTGCGGTGCTGTCGGGAGCGAAACCGTATCACCTGTTCAAACCATTTAAAATAGCTGAGGAATATCCGAACTGGAACCTCGGCGACAGTAGAACCCCCGAAAGAGAAACCTCGATCTGGCAGTTCTCAAGAAAACGTCGCGCAGTTACAGCTCGACGCCGGAGGGGATCAGGCTCTCGCCACGCAGCAGATTGCCCTCGGCGTCGTAGACGAGGAACGTGCTCTTGTCGTAGGCGACGAGTTCCTCGCCGTCGACGACGATCTCCACGCGGTAGCGGCCCTCGTCGTCCGCCGACTGGCCGTACTCGCGGGCGGCGTGGATGAAGCGGAGGACGTCGTCTGCCTCCTCGTTCAGTTCGAGGATGAAGTCGCCCGTGACGCGGTTCGTGACGCCCACGACGCCCGCGGCGTCGGCGTCAGTGTCGAGCGACTCGCGGAGCCGGAACGCGACGTCGATCTCCTCGGCGTCGAGGAGATCGTCGTCGTGACCGGCGAACTGCTCCTGGAGGAGCCCCTCCGGACCGTGGAAATCGATCCGGACGAGCGGTTTCCGGGGTTCGCCACCCTCACGGACCCAATCCACGTTCTCGACCGCCAGATCGAAGTAGTCGCGCCGCATTAGATACGCGAATCTTGGCAGCGCTAATGTATGAACGTAACGCCCTCGGCGGTTGGTGCGACTCGAGCCACCAGCTCCCCGGCTCGGCCACGAAGCCCCCTTTCGCCGTCGTCGCCGACGGCATCTTTTATAAGGCCGCCCGGCTCCCTCCCTGTATGGTCTGGGTACGGTCGGAGTACGCCGGTGAACTCGCCGTCGTCTCCGCGTGGCTCGCGGCGGTCGTCCCGTGGAACGTCACCTACGCGTCCGCGGAAGGGCTCCCGGGGAAGATCCTCTATCTCCGCTTCCCGTTCTTCGAGGTACAGTACCTGATCGACTTCGAGATCAACGAGAACCAGTTCTTCCTCAACACGATCGGCGACGCGGTGAGCCAGCAGATCGGCCAGGGGGTCTTCGTCGCGTACGCGACGTGGCTCGCGGGCGCGGCCCTCGTCGGCCTCGCCGTGCTCGTCTCGATCGCCTACTACCTCGAGGAGGAGCGCGTCGAGGCCGGCCCGGTCGACCCGGTCCTGCTGATCGGCGGGCTCCTGACCGTCGCCGGCGTCGTCCTCGCGGTCGCCTCCTACCTCTTCGTCGCGCGCGGGATCCCGGGGTACCCGCTTCCCGTGGGCACCGTCCTGCTGCTCGTCCTCGGCGGAACCCTCCTGCGAGTCGACCAGCGGGAGGACGTCGATCCGGAGAGCGTCGACACCGAGGCCTGACGCGGCGGGCCGACGCCGGGACCGAACGCGGCGGGCCGACGCCGAGGCCTGACGCGTCGCGTTCGGTCATCACCCGTCGCCGCGGGGGCGATTTTAAGTCGGTCCCTCCACGAAGGAAGCACAACCAAGCGATGTCGGGTGATACCCGTGGGACGACCGGCGAGGAATCCACGTTGGAGACGCTTCGCCGCCGTGCCGTCCGAACGTGGGAGATGCTGCGTGGGTCCGACGTCGACGTCCGACCGTTCCGCCCGGACGAGGACGGCCCCCTTGCCACGTTCGATCCGCCGGAAGACCAGGAGGAGGTCGACCGCTACTGGGTGAACGCGCCGTACGCGTACGTCGTCATCACCTACGACACCGAGGAGAGCGAGCACCGGTACTACGCCGTCGAGCCGGAGATGGACGATTTCGAGCTGACGCTGCTCCGGCGCATCGTCGACGACATCCGCGACCCGCTGCTCTACCGGGAGGGCGTCGGCAACACGACCGAGGAGACCCTCAAGGACGAACTGGAGTCGCTGCTGGAGCAGTACGGCGTCGACGCCGGGATGGACACGTTCCACACCCTGCTTTACTACCTCTACCGCGACTTCCGGGGCTACGGGAAGGTTGACCCACTGCTAAACGACGGTCACATCGAGGACATCTCGTGTGACGGGTACAACCTCCCCATCTTCGTCTATCACGACACCTACACCGACGTCGAGACCAACGTCCAGTTCAGCGAAGAGGAGCTCGACAACTACGTCATCCGTCTGGCCCAGCAGTCCGGCCGCCACATCTCCGTCGGGAACCCGATCGTGGAGACGACGCTCCCGGACGGCTCCCGCGCGGAACTCGCGCTCGGCGAGGAGGTGACCCCTCGCGGGTCCGCATTCACGATCCGCCAGTACGCCGACGAGCCGTTCACCCCCATCGACCTGATCAACTACGACACCTTCTCCATCGAGCAGATGGCGTACTTCTGGCTCTGCATCGAGCACAACAAGAGCCTCATCTTCGCCGGCGGGACAGCCTCGGGGAAGACCACGTCGATGAACGCCGTCTCGATGTTCATCCCGCCACGGGCGAAGGTGCTCACCATCGAGGACACGCGCGAACTCTCCTTATACCACGACAACTGGCTCTCCTCGGTCACACGCGAGCGCCTTCACGAGGGGACCGACATCGACATGTACGACCTGCTCCGGTCCGCGCTCCGCCACCGGCCGGAGTACATCATCGTCGGCGAGGTCCGTGGCGAGGAGGCCGTCACGCTGTTCCAGGCGATGAACACCGGCCACACCACGTTCTCGACGATGCACGCCGACTCCATCGAAACGGTGATCAACCGGCTGGAGAACGAGCCGATCAACGTTCCGCGTGCGATGGTCCAGTCGCTGGACATGCTCTCGATCCAGACGCTCGTGCGCCAGGGCGACGAGCGCGTCCGTCGGGCGGAGGTCATCGGCGAGATCGGCGGGATCGACCAGCGGACGGGCGAGCTGGACTACTCCTCGGCATTCCGCTGGCGGCCGGAGTCGGACACGTTCGAGGCGAACGACTCCGAGCTGCTCTCGGAGATCCAGGAGGACCGCGGCTGGAGCCAGTCGAGGCTTCTTCGCGAGATCGACCGCCGCGAGCGGTTCCTCGAGCTGCTCCAGTCGCTCGGCGTGACCGGCTACCGCCGGTTCACCGCCCTGGTCAACGAGTACTACGCGGACCCCGAGCGGGTGATGGACAACCTCGAGGCGGAAGCCGAGTCGTCATGATCTGGCTGCTGCCGCTCCTCGTCGCGGTCGGGCTCTGTGCGGTCCTCGTCGTGCCGCTCGTCAGCCACCGGGCCAACCTGTTCGTCTCCCGGGTCGCGCTCTCGGTGTTCGGGGACTACGTCGCCGACGAGAGCCCGCGCAAGCAGGAGCAGCAGTCGGCGATGCGGGCGGCCCACACGGGCGGCACCCACCGGGTGTACGCGTCACGGACCCTCCTGTACGCCGGGGTCCTCGGCGTCGCGGGCAGTATCCTCGGGATCTACGTCGCCGGCGCGTTCCTCATGGTGATGCAGGTCAGCGTGGAAGCGATGCGGATGGTCCTGCCGTCGGCGCTCCACTTTCTCTCCAACCTGGCCCGGATCGAGCAGCTCGGTGCGGGGCAGATCTTCGTCCTGCTCCTCTTCTTCTCGGCGACGGTCGGGTCGCTGCTCGCGTTCGGTACCTACTACGCGCGCTGGGAGATCCTGAACCAGCGGGCGTACGCTCGCGGCTCGGAGATCGAGGCGTCGCTGCCGCGGACGGTGGCGTTTACCTACGCGCTGTCGCGGTCGGGCATGTCGTTCCCGGCGGTCATGGAGACCCTCGCCGAGAACGAGAAGGTGTACGGTGAGGCGGCCAAAGAGCTGAGCGTCGCCGTCCGCGACATGAACACCTTCGGCACCGACGTGCTCACGGCGCTCCAGCGCACCTCGGAGCGGACCCCGAGCGAGAACATGGAGGAGTTCGCGGAGAACCTCGCGAGCGTCCTCGGCTCCGGGCGGTCGATCTCGGAGTTCCTCCACGACCAGTACGAGCGCTACCAGGAGGAGGCCGAGGCCCAGCAGGAGCAGTACCTCGAGCTGCTCTCGACGTTCGCGGAGGCGTACGTCACCGTCCTCGTCGCCGGCCCGCTGTTCTTCATCACCATCCTCGTCGTCATCGGGCTCGTTCTCCAGGACACGCTGCCGATCCTCCGGATCGTCGTGTACGTCGGCCTCCCGCTGGCGAGCGGGGCGTTCATCGTCTACGTCGACAGCGTGACCGGGACCTATCGCGGGTCGAGTGGATCGGCGGTCGAGGGCGAGGGGATCGAGGAGGGGGAGTTTACCCTCCCCGACGGCGGGTACGGACCCAACCACGGGCCCCGCGACGTCGGCGACGAGTGGCTGGCGAGCCGCGAGCGGCTCGCGGAGTACGACCGACTCAAACAGGTCCTGCGGTGGGCCTCGCGGCCGAAGGAACTGGCCTACAGCGCGCCGGAGGTGTCGTTCATCGTCACCCTGCCGGCCGCGTTCCTCTGGATCGCCACGACGGCGACCCCGGTCCCGACGGACTCCGTCGTGGCGGCCGTACGCCGACTCGACAGCCCGTTCGTGCAGGCGACCATCTTCGTGCTCGGCGTCTACGCGCTCGTCTACGAGCTCCAGAAGCGCCGGACGCGCAACGTCGAGGCGGCGGTCCCGGACTTCCTCGACCGGCTGGCCTCCATCAACGATGCCGGGATGACCGTCGTCGCCAGCTTCCGCCGGGTGACCGGGTCGGACCTGGGCGCGCTGACGCCGGAGCTCGAGCGGACCTGGCGCGACATCCAGTGGGGCGCCGACGTCGAATCCGCGCTTCGTCGCCTCGAGCACCGCGTGGATTCGGCGATGGTCTCCCGGTCGGTCGCGCTCATCGTCAACGCGATGCAGGCCAGCGGCGACATCGCGCCGGTCCTGAACATCGCCGCCGACGAGGCGCGCGCCTCCCGACAGCTCCGGAAGGAACGGCGGCAGGTCATGCTGACGTACCTCATCGTCATCTACATCTCCTTCCTCGTCTTCATCGGCATCATCGCCGCCCTGACGGTCGCGTTCATTCCCGCCGTCGAGGAGGCTAGCCTCGGGGCCAGCGCGGGCGGCGTTCCCGGCGGGGTCGGTGGCGGGATCACCGAAGGACTCGGGGATATCGACGTCGACGCCTACGAGCTGATCTTCTTCCACGCGACGATCGTTCAGGCGACCTGCTCCGGTCTCATCGCCGGCCAGCTCGGCGAGGGGACCGTCCGGGACGGCGTGAAACACAGCGTCATCCTCCTGATCCTCTCGTACGTCTCGTTCATCTTCATCGGGCTGGTCTAGCGACGAACTCGGCCACCGGAGGGCCTCCTCCCGCGTTCCGAGGGCTCCCGCGTTCCGCGACCTCTTTGTGCGCCGGCGTCGAATCGGGAGGCATGGACCCGTCGCCGGCGCGGACGTACGACCGCATCGCTGGGCACTTCTCGAAGACGCGGGAGTATCCCTGGCCGGAGGTCGAGACGTTCCTCGACGGGCGGTCCGCGGACCGCGCGCTCGACGTCGGCTGCGGCAACGGTCGGCACACGGAGCTGCTGGCCGACTGCGCGACCGAGGCCGTCGGGCTCGACGCGAGCCGCGGGCTGCTGGCGGAAGCCACGTCGCGGGCGGCAGAGCGCGACTTCGGCGTCGCGGCCGCGTTCGTCCAGGGCGACGCCGCGACCCTGCCGCTGGCGACGGACGCGTTCGGGCTGGCGACGTACGTCGCGACGATCCACCACCTTCCCTCCCGGGAGGCGCGCGTTCGCAGTCTCGACGAGCTGGCGCGCGTCCTCGACGCCGACGGCGTCGGGCTCGTGAGCGCCTGGAGCACGGCCCACGAGAAGTTCGACCGCGAGGAGGGGTTCGATACGACCGTCGACTGGACGCTCCCGGGCGGCGAAACCGTGCCGCGCTACTATCACATCTATCATCCGGACGAGCTGCGGGCGGACGTCGCCGACAGCGACCTGGACCTGTCCTCGCTGTCGATCTCGAGCGGGAACTGTTACGCCGTCGTGCGGCCGACCGCGGAGAGTTCTCAGCAGTGATACTCGCGGCCGAAGCTTGAGGTACCCCGGTCGGCCCCTTCGAGGTAATGGTCGATTCGGACCGGTCCCTTCGCGAGCTGCTGCCGGCAGTGATACGTGAGAACAGGCTCCTGAAGTTCGGGCTCGCCATCGGGCTCGTCGTCGTGCTCATCGGCGGCGTCGGTGCCGTGACGTACGTCGAAACCACGGATCATCTCGAATCCGCGGCGGAGTCGGACTACACCGCCGTCGCCGAGCTCGGGGCGACGGAGATCAGCGCCTGGCGCGGGGACCGCAAGTCGTACACGAGCAAGGTCGCCGACAGTTACACGCTGTTGCAGGGTGGGACGTCGGCCCGGCAGTACCTGAACGACAAGCTCGAGACGGCGCCGGACGACGTCGTGGCGCTCCACTACGTCCGGAGCCGGGACAAATCCGTCGTCGCCTCCACGACGAACTCCATGGAGGGGACGACGTACGACCCGGACTGGCTGAAACGGGGCGAACACCTGCAGGACGGCGTCTCCGTCTCGGTTCCGCATCACCGGAACGGGCAGCGCCGCGTCGCCTTCGTCACCGAGGCCGGGTCCAGTCACGTGCTCGTCGTCGAGACCCACTTCGAGCCGGTTCTCGACGGGGTCCGGACGCCGACCGACGGGTCCTTCGTCACGATCGTGGACGAGAGTGGCCGGGTCCGCGCGGCCGACCGCGCGGACGTAGTCAGCTCCGAGTATCAATCGGAGGCGACCTGGGCGGCGATCTCGTCCGGGTTCGACGGGAAAACCGGCTTCGTCGCCAACTCGAAAGGCGATCTCGTCGAGGAGGACTACCTCATCGCGTACACTCAGGTTCCGAACACGAACTGGGTGCTGACGATCAACGTGCCGGAGTCCGAGGCGTACGCGCTCTCGGGGACGATCGCGGGATACCTCCTGCTCATCGTCGCGATCAGCATCGTCGGGCTCGGCGCGTTGGGCGTCGGCCTCGTACGTCCGACGGTCCGAGAGCTGGACCGCCTGGGAAACCGAGCTCGCGAACTCGAGCAGGGGAACCTCGACGTCGACCTCGAGACCGACCACGAGGACGAGATCGGCCGCCTGTACGCCTCCTTCGGAACGATGCGCGACTCCTTGCGGGAGCGGATCGCCGAGAGCGAGCGTGAACGCGAGCGGGCCCGCGAGGCGAAGGCGGAGAGCGAGGCGTTCGCGGAGCGGCTGGAGACCCGGGCGGGGGCGTTCGGCGACACGATGGCCCGATGTGCGGACGGCGACCTGACGGCGCGGCTCTCGGTCGAGCCGGACGACCCCGACGCACTCAGGGAGGTCGCGGACTCGTTCAACGAGGCGATGGCGGAGCTTGAGGCCACCGTCGCGGAGGTCGACGCCTTCGCGAGCGAGGTCGCGGCGGCCAGCGAGTCGGTCACGACGAGCGCGGCCCAGGCCGCCGACGCCGGCGAGGAGACGAGCGCCGCGGTCGACGAGATCTCCGCCGGGGCCGAGGAGCAGAGCGAGCAGCTCGCGGCCGTCGCCGGCGAGATGGAGGACATGTCCGCGACGATCGAGGAGGTCGCCGCCTCCGCGGACCAGGTCGCGAGCACCTCCCGAGCCGCCGCGAGCCTGAGCGAGGAGGGGCGAGCGGAGACCGGCGAGGCGGTCGCGGAGCTCCACGACATCGAGTCGCGGAGCGAGTCCGCGGCGGAGACGGTCCGAGAGCTCGAATCCGAGATGGAGGAGATCGGCACCATCGTCGACGCGATCACGGACATCGCGGAGCAGACCAACATCCTCGCGCTGAACGCCTCCATCGAGGCCGCCCGCGCCGGGGAGGCCGGCTCCGGCTTCGAGGTCGTCGCCGAGGAGGTGAAGTCGCTCGCGGAGGAGACCCGCGACTCGGCGGGCGAGGTCGAGACGCTCATCGCGGACCTCCGCGAGCAGACCGACGAGACGGTCGCCGAGATGACCGCGATCCGCGACGGCGTCGCCGAGGGGGTCGACACCGTCGAGAACGCAGAGGAGACCCTCGAACGGATCACCGAGCGCGTCGAGGAGGCCGACGACGGCGTTCAGGAGATCTCCAGCGCGATGGACGCGCAGGCGAGCTCCGTCAACGACGTGACCGGCGCTGTCGACGACCTCGCCGGGATCAGCCAGCAGACGACCGCGGAGGCGTCGACGGTCGCGGCCAGCGCCGAGGAGCAGGCCTCGACGCTCGGCGACGTATCCGCGCAGGCGCGCGACCTCTCGGACCGGGCCGCCGACCTGCAGTCGCTCGTCGACGAGTTCGACGTGGAGGCCGAGAGCGTGGACGTCGACGTCGCCGCCGACGGTCTCGAGAGCGATTCAGCCGTCGACAGCGACGGATACGCCGTCGGGGACGGGGGATCGACCGAGTTCGACTGGGCCGACGGCGAAGAGTAAGGCCCTTATTGGGGCGGTGATTTTGTCTACGTGCGCACCGGTGGTCTAATGGCAAGACCTTGGCCTTCCAAGCCAATGATCCGGGTTCAATTCCCGGCTGGTGCATTTTCCGAACGAAGTGAGGAAGATCGCCGAGCGGGATCTGTACCCTGAAAGTCGCAGCCCGAACCCGTCCGTCGAAGACGCAACGGAAGGTCCGGACCGTCTTTCTCCGGTTCAATTCCCGGCTGGTGCATTCTCCTAACCGGTAGTCGGAACTACGGTTTCTTTATTCAGAAAAGGGCTGAAACAGCCAGCACAATGTGACTGCTTATCGTTCGATAATTGGATGTAATTTTATATAGTCAAGGGGGCTACAATTGTTATGGGAGCCACCCGAAACACGAATGTCCGATACCCCGGTGGCCGCCGAGCGGCTTGGGGAGCACTCGGATTCATCATCAGCTACGTTCTCTGTTTGCCGGTGGCCATTATCAGGGGACCTCAATTGTTTAAGAACATAACTGTCTCCGTTCAAGATGAAACATTCCCGCTTAGCGATTTCGTGGCACCGGACCAGATCGCAGAGTGGGTTATCGCAGGTGGGTTGTTTTTCAACGCACAACTCGTACCGCTGTCGATCCCGATTGAGTATAATTCGCGCTCGGTTTCTGTGTGGGTTAACCTACTCATTGAAAACGGCGGTATCTATCTCATTGTCTTGCTAATCCCCGCGATTGTCTACGGTATTACGGGGGCATTAGCAACCCGTGACGAGGATACGACTAATCCGATCCGCAGAGCAAAACGCGCTGTCCTCCAATTCACAGGGTGCTTACCGTTGACTGTGATTGCCTTGTACTTGTTTAGTTTTCCCGTATCAGAGATGAGCGGAGGACCCGTCTTGCTGTGGGGACTCGTTATCGTTGGATTCCTCTATCCTGCATTATTCGGTGCTGTTGGAGGATATATCGCGGTTAAACGGGGGATGTAATGTGGGTTGGATGGTGATTGGTCGTGCGTTCCTCCGTTATACGGTGGTGTATGCAGGTACAATCGTCGGAGCCACAGCACTTGTCCTCCGAAACGAGTTGGCTATGCTCGGTATAGTTGGAATTGGGTTCTTTGTTCTCATGGTTGCTGGGAAAGGTGTTGGAGGAATTCAGTCTAGCACAATCGGGACAACCGCTGAATCCGCAATGTTCGAGTCAGGGAATATCAAGGCAGAACCCGCGAAGTCTATTCCGGGGGATGAGAAGCTGCTGTTATTTGGATGTGGGGTCGTTCTTCATGGATTTGCTGGACTAGTGCTGGTTGGGGAGCTGCTGATATAATCCACCAGATATCAAAACAGGACAATCAGCGCGCCTCTGACAAATGATTAAGTTGGCCCTCGGTTAAGAACCTCCGCAATTTATTCCTCAAGTAACCCGAGGAAGGTAATTTTCTTGGAGATAGGTTAATCAGGGTTAGACTTTACCTCAGCGTTTGACGACATATCCTCTACCTGCTGTCCGTAAAACTCTAATCCGAACTCCGCTGGTGCAGCGCCTGCCAAGCCAAGTAGAGCAAACTGTAACGAGGTGGCTGCAACGGTTCCAAGACCGACTGCGAGTGCAAACCATGACTGTACAATAAACAAATTGGAGGAACCGTTGATCAAACCAATAGCGAGCAACCAGAATAGATTGCCGACAGCTCCTCCCACCGCAAAGATACTGATTACCAGCGAATAGTCTTGTCCCACGTCGAGGTTCTTACCGAGCATGAATCCAAGGACCGTGATCATCGGAACTGCCAGGAGGAATGTTATTGTCTGACTCGCCATCGAATAGAATTGAATGGTCTGTCCGGTGGTTTCGAGATGTGGAAACCAGTGAACACCTCCTCCTCCCTGCTGAAGCGCGTTTGTGAATGCAGAGATGGTATATTCCAGTAGTGGTATGACAATTGCAAGAACAGCAGTCAATATCCCGGCTATTTTGACGTTCATGATTCCTCATTTAATTAGGATATATGAATAGATTGTCTCGAAATCGGCTCACTAAAAGAGGTATTTCCTTCCCAAAATAGATAGTAGACAATACCTTATCTGTTTGGAAAGCGTTCTGAAACAATCCGACAGAAAGGCTGTGCTTTGATCAGAATTGATTTGGTACGAGCTATGTACTTCTATTTATCAGTAGTCGGAAACACGGTTTCTTTATTCAGAAATAGCCTGAAACAGCCGTCACAGTGACACTGCAAATTCAGTAGTCCTTCAAAAACATTCTGTGGGTATTCCCTGCTCTATCGGGCCTGGAGATAGTTTCGACTCGTCCTGTTTGTACCCGCTTTCTACTGCCCGAAGCACCACCTTTTCATCAGTATAGTAGGAGGCGTAGATCGTAGACGAGTCTGCCTCAACTTGTCCATCATCTTGGTCTACCGAATAGCCATACTGGTACTTTAGCCGTCCACTTGCCATCGCGTTCGTGGTCTCATGGGCCCATGTTTCTTGAATGAAGACGCCTGCGGAGTCAAGGTCATTCCCATGTTGGGAATATAGGTCGTTCAGACGGTATGCGCGTTCGTACCCTTTCACGTAGGTGAGTACTGCCGATTCATCCGACAGAAACTCCGGTCTCTGTGGGTAGGTATACCGGTCGTACTCTCCTGGAGGATCGGCGTTTGGTGATGGCAAATCTGGTCGGTCTACGTCGTCACAATCATATATTGGCGTCTCTGTTACGGTACGATTCTGTGTATTACTATCGCTCTTATTCTTTGTCCCCGTCGCTGGCTCGGAGTTTGCACCCATGCACCCACTCAGTAGAGCGCCGACACAGGTGCTTCCGGCAACGAGAGCATCGCGTCGTTTCATTAATTTATCGTCACGGGGCGCCGGTAAGTGCTTTCCCCGGGCGATTTAAAACTATGAGACCGGTTAGCTCTCTACTACTGTTTTGCCTCCTCCTCGTTCAGTCACTTCTACAATATCCGGAACTGGTCCGTCGATACCAACCGTGACTCGATAAGAAACGTACTGAGCTATATCCTCGCACGTGTCGCTACCGTCATGTCGTCGGGCAAGGTGAATATCTAATCTATCATTCTCCTCGTCGTAGGTAGGCTCCTGAAGATCGGCCTCGTAACAAGAATTACCGATAGGATAGATTCCGACCGCGTGGACTTCATCCTCCTCGATACTAACTTCGGGGTCGTCATCCCATTCCTGGTTTACGGCAACGCCCGTCTGGAACTCGACGGTCGAGATGGGATCTGCTCTCCCTACTTGATCACCAAGACACCCAGTTACTGCTATTGGGAGGGCGGTTGCGAAGCCAGCGAGAACCTTTCGCCGATACATGTTAGCCCCCAAACATTCGGTAGTTAAATATTTTGTTCAGACTACGCAACTGGTGAGATTATCCACGAGGTAGAGGATTTTTCAGTACTACAAGAACTACGTCGAATTCGATTGGCTAAGATGGCCGGTTTGGACAGAGACCTCAAGTTGCAAGAATAACTTCCAAGTCCTCATTTGACATATTCAATAAAATTATGAAGGATCAGGCGCCACAAGGAATTAATTAGTAACGGATGTGTATAGTTTTATGAGAGAGCTGTTGAGAGCTAGAAACGCTGTCGCAGCACTGGGAATGCTTTTACTAACGGCACCTTGGAGTCTCCCAGCACTTGCTGGAATCGTGCTTCCTCGGGGCCCCTACCTGCTCTTTCTAACGCCTATTCTCGGGATGGCTGGGATCGTCTATCTTACAGCGGTCTGTTGGCAGTACTTCGTGGTCGACTCCGGGCAGTCGCCCAACCGCGCAGTTCAATTTACAATTGTCATTTTCCTTGCCATCAGCGCGGCAGTTGCGGTAAGTTGGGCTGGGGAACCGACTGTAGCTTTCGGACTCGAATTCTGGTCGTTGTTGCTCCCAATCCCGGTTCTCTTTATGTGGCTTTTTGCAGGAACAGCTCTTGCTAACGACAATGTCCAACAAGGTGCGTTGCTTCTCGGAATTCCGTCGGCCTTTGGTGTTCTAAGTGTCGGATTAGAAGGATCGTTCGGGCTGTTTATGATCTTTCTCTATATGTTTTTATACGGAGTACTCGGTCTTCCAGTCTTACTGCTTGGCTTCGCGAGAACACCTCATCTGTGAACCGGGTACCGAAAAGAGAGGTGCCTTCCGGACCAATATATCAATATCCGTTTAGTCAACGCAGGACTGGAATTGCCTCTGGGGTTGGATTACAGGCGGTAATTCACAACACTACTTTCGGTTATTATATTGCTTGACACCCTCTGTGATTACCATCGGAAATGTGACTTCCAAAATAATGGATTCCGAAATCGGAAAGAGACTGTTCGAGGATTCAAGCAACCACTGTGAATATACTTATTTCGTCTTCTTTTACGTAGACTCTCAGACCGTGGTTGTCGTCGACGGTATCTCCCGACCAATCGTGTTCCGTCTGCCTCGTGTAGCCCGATCCGGCCTCGACTCCTATAGTTATGTGCCCCGGTTCATCGAAAAGTGAAATATCGGCTCGAATGAACGAGGCAGACTCTGGGAGTTCCTTCGTCAGCACCAACTTTGGATCTTTTCCTTCGGGGACGAAAGTCACTCTGATCGTGATCTCAGCGGCGAGTTCGTTGCTTATTTTCAAATCGCGCGACGAATTATCTCGCCTCTTCGTTGAATCCGTCCTTGTCGATTTTTTTGTGGGCGGGTCTGTTTGGTTGGTTTCCTCCCTAGATGCACAACCAGCGAGACCAGCAACAGCAGTAGTAACACCGAGGAGGAATCGGCGGCGGTGCATGACTGGCGACTCTCTCGACTCAGGTAAGTACTTTCCTGAGCTGACTAATTCATCGGAGCCAATTCGCTGAAATATGTTAAGAGTAGAAGCTACCAAATATGAATTAATTACCGTTTGATCGCCAAATAGCACTTATAGAGTGGAATACACATCCAATCGTGCATAGGCGTCGACTGCTCTCCATCGTCGCTGGAAATTCCGTCCTCATCGACTGTTCAGGACGAGACACATCTTCAGAGACCGACGCCGCTGGAATCACTCCAGCAACGAAAGAGACAGACACCGAAGAAAATCAGTTCTCGGGGCTCGAAAGAATTTTTCCGGGTAGAACCCCACAAAGATTTTACCGGTATTGAATAATATTCTGACAATGATGCAACCTGAACGCCGGCGTGTATTGGCAGCTTTGGCTGGAATAACTACACTGGGAGGGTGTTCAACTAGTTCGGAATCTAACCCAACGAGTCCGAAACCGAACTCTACCGAAATAGAAACGACAACGCAGACGAGGCACCAGACAAAAACTGATACCCCGACACCCGAGGAAAAGAAAAAACATCTCTCCGATTCCGATCTGGAATTTCTCGTCACTGTTGTTCGTCAGCCAAGTGAGAATTCACCGGGGCGCATTCGCGCGGCGCTTACTAACCACATGAATGTCTCGCTCGAAGTCACTGGGGGCGACCCACTTCCAGTGGGAAAAAATATTCTTGATGCCGATAGAATAGACGCGTCGTCCCCTTTGATGTTGTTTCCTCAGCAGTCAGATACGAAAAACGAGTATATGAGTGCGGATTCTGGGGATCCGTTATCTATTGAGGATGCAATCTATGGAGACTGCTGGGCTATGCCTGACAATATACTTCAGACAGCTGCCGGAATGGGCCTGATTCTCTCGCCTAATGCTAGTGTGGTTGCAGATTATTTCCCACTGGCCCATCCCGGGGCTGATTGTCCAAAAGGAACCTACAGGGTGTACGGCGAGATAGCCATTGAGTCAGAAAATCGGTCTCAGGAAATTGTTGAAACAGAAATGGAAGTGGCCGTTGGAAAAGAAGATCTTCTTTCCGTTGATGGAACACTGTCGCTTCCAGAATCTTGAGACAAATTACGTATTCGTATCTGGAGAAGCGCACCGTAACGCCCGCAATTTGTCTATACTATCCATTTGGAATACTCTGTCTCACCCTGTGGATTGAATTGTAGAGTCACATTCCCGACAATTTATGTCCCCAAATACTCAGAAGTAGCCGTTGCAGGAAGCATGTGTACTGTTCAATCTCCCCTCTGTACTGACCGATTCGGGAGAACCGGTTTCGTTATCTACACTGAATATAGAAATCGGATTTCCCAGCTACTGTTACTGTAAACAGCGGGCCCCGAGCAGTGTGCAGATCTCGAAAGGAGCAGGATCCGGGACCGGACAGCCGGATCAGTCGCCGCCGCGCACGACGTGACCGTATTTAAACAGACCCACGAAGACGACGCCGCCGATCGCGTTGCCGATCGTCGCCAGCGACAGGAATATCCCGTAGTCGACCCAGGTGATCGTCGGTGACAGGAACACGCCGAACAGCACTTCGACGTTGCCGGCGATCGAGTGCGGCAGGTGGAGGAGCCCGATCGAGGCGGTGACGATCAGGATGACGACGATCCGGTTGACCGTCCCCTGCGCCGCCGTGAGGAGCCAGGCGAGCAGCCCCATCAGCCAGCCGGCGAGGATCCCGGCGACGAGGAGCCAGCCGGGGTCGTGGTCGACGAGCTTGTGGGCGATCTCGATGAACGCCTCCGGGGCGGCGACGCCGAGGTTCGGCATGAGCGTCACGACGAACAGCGTGAACAGCGCGCCGCCGACGATGTTGCTGACGAACACCAGCCCCCACAGGCGCGCCAGCTCGGCGACGGACGCTCGCCGGTCGAGGACCGGCATCACGGCGATCGTCGTGTGCTCCGTGAACAGCTCCGACCGACCGAGGATGACGAAGATGAACCCGACGGAGTAAGCGCTCGCCAGCATGATCTCCGTGCCGAGGTCGCCGTAGCCGCCGGCGGACAGCGTGAGTAGCACTGCCATCAGCAAGGGGCCGAAGCCGATGTCGAGGCCGGCGGACAGCCCGGCGAGGAAGACGCCCTTCGGGTCGCGCTTGATCTCGTGTTTCCCGGACTGGATCAGCGTCTCCAGCATCTCCGAGGTCGACGTATGGTCGACCGTCTGCCGGGTGTCGCTGCCTGAGTTGCTCACTATACGATCCGTAGGCGGCCTGGCCTCATGAAAGTAGCCAAACGGACGCCGGAACCGCCGGGAAGGCGACCGCCCTCCGGGAGCTCCCGGCCCCCGTTCGGTGCCGGTCAGCGACGACCGCCAGCGAGCTCGTTCGCCTCCGGGCGGAGCCGGAGCCGCAGCATCGAGATCGTTCCCACCAGCGGCCCGATCGCGAGCGGGACGAACGCCCACCGCCACCCGACCACATCCGCGACGAGGGGGATCAGCTGGATGGAGATGGTCGTCAGCAGGAACCCGATAGCCGTCTGCAACGTGAGCGCCGTCCCGACGTACGACTCCTCCGACAGCTCGGCGACGGCCGCGGAGAACTGGGCGGAGTCCGCGACGACCGCGAAGCCCCAGACCAGCAGGAACGGGACGAGCACGGCCAGCGACGAGCCGAAGACGACCCCCGCGGCGAGACAGGAGAGGCCGCTGACGACCATGCTCGCGCTGGTGATGTTCACCCGACCGAGTCGGTCCGCCGCCGATCCGGCGACCACGGCACCGCCGCCGCCGACCGCGATGGTGCCGAACGCGAGCAGCGAGGCGGTCGACGAGGGGTCGCCACCGCCGCCGTTCGCCGCGAGGCTCGCGAGGAGGTACGCCGGGATCCACGTCCAGACGGCGTACAGCTCCCACATGTGGCCGAAGTAGCCGCCGTTGGCCAGCATCGTCCCCCGGTCACGGAGGATCCGACCGATCGCGCTCGGGTCGAACGGCGCGGCCGGGGCCTGGTGCGGTCCCGGCTCGATCAGCAGCGCGAGCAGCCCACCCACCGTCGCCAGCGCGGCCGCGCCGTACAGCACGAAGCGGGGTTGCCCGACGCCGCCGACGGCCCGGATCAGGTGCGGCAGCGCCGACCCGACGGTGAGCGCGCCCACGAGCACGCCGATCGCGTACCCCCGGGCCTCCTCGAACCAGCCGGCCAGGATCTTCATCCCCGGCGGATACACGCCCGCGAGGACGATCCCGGTCAGGAACCGGAGCACGATAGCCGGCGTCGGCGAGTCGACTAAAGCCGCGATAACCGCGGTGAACGCCGCACCGGCTAGCGCCGACCCGGCGAAGAGGTAGCGAGGCGGGAGGGCGTCCGAGAGCGTAAGGACGGACGAGACGAACGCGCCGACGACGAACCCGAGCTGGACGGCGATGGTCAGCCAGGCGGTCTCGGTCGCCGTCATCCCCCACTCGGTGGCCAGCTCGGGGGCGGCCGCGGTCGCGCTGAACCAGAGCGACATCGCCAGCAGCTCCGCCACGGCAACTAAAAGCAGGGCGCGGCGCTTCCGGAACTGCGAGGGCTGGTCGCGCATCGAACATGTGTCGATCCCGGGCGGCACTGAAAAAGACCGCGCCGCCGAGCCCGCCTAGTCCGTGTCGGGGGCGACGTCGTCGGGGGTCGCCTCCGCCGCCAGTCCGGCCCTGTACGCCCCGCGCGCCTGCCAGGCGAACGCCGTGGTCGCGAAGGCGATGAAGCCCGCCGCGAGCAGGAAGCCGGCCTCGGTGGTGACGAAGTCCATCGTCGTGCCGACGAGCACCGGCCCGGCGATCTGGCCCACCTTCCAGGAGATCGAGCGCAGCGACATCGCGGAGGCGACGGAGTCGTACTCCTCGCCCTCCTCGACGAACAGGGCCATGCTCGCCGGGAGCCGGAGCGAGTCGGCAATGCCGAGCATCGAGTATGCGCCGAAGAGGGCGAAGAAGGCCCCGCCGAGCGTCTGCGTGTCGCCGAAGTACGTGACCGTCACCGGGTCCAGCGTCCCCTCGGCGGTCGCCGCGAGCGGGATCGCCGCCGTACCGACGCCGTAGAGGAACGCGCCGAGGGTGACGAAGTGGTGTTTGCTCCCGTATCGGTCAGTGAGGTCGCCGACGAACCCCTGCGTGAGCGACTTGGTCAGCTTCCCGCCGGCCATGATCCAGCCGATCGCGAACGCCGAGATGCCGAACGAGGTGCGCGCGTAGATGGGGAGAAAGATGATGACCGCCATTTTCCCCACGCTGAACGTGAGCCGGAAGGTGGCCAGCGCTCGCAACATCGGCAGCCCGAGCAGCGACCGGAACGTCTCCATGCCGCCGGCCTCCTCGGCGTCCTTCTGTCCGCCCGGGTTGTCGCGGAGGAACGAGAGGACGAGCAGAAACGTGGCGATCGTGACCACCGTCAGCACCACGTAGGTTTCGGTGAAGCCGTAGGCGTACAGCAGATAGCCCCCGATGACGTCGCCCGAGAGCGAGGAGAAGGAGGCGAACTGGTTGTAGGAGCCGAGCCAGCGGCCGCGTTCCCCCTCCGGACTGATCTCGCCGATGATCGTCGCGCCCGTGATCCACAGGACGCTCGCCCCGAGCCCCTGCACCATCCGGATCAGGACGATGTGGATGGCGTTCTCGACGAGCATGAACCCGAGGAAAACGACGACGTTGATGGCGAACCCGGCGAGCAGGTACCGCTTCGCGTTCCCGGTGTCGACTTTCCGCCCGAGCGGGAGGACGATGAGCAGCTGGACGAGGGCGAACCCGGTCCCGAACAGCCCCTCGACGAACCCGGTGGTGCCGAACAGGTCGGCGTACAGCGCCAGCGCGATCAGGATGGTCGAGAACGCCTGACTGCGGGCGAAGGCGGTCCCGGCCAGCGCCGCGAACTCCTTGTTGCGCAGGAGCCCGATCGAGTTCCCGAATCGTGTCACGGTAGCGGGTGAATCGACTGGTGGCTATTTAAAAAGACTCTCGATGCGATCGCGACTGTGGAGGGGTTCACACGTTACACCTTGCTAGCACCGGGGGAAGGGGTAACTCGATCGGATCCGGTGGATCGTTCCGGTTCGTTTCGCCTGAAACCGAGCGGGTTGGCCGCCGCCCCCTCCGACATCCGGGGTCTCGACGGCGCTCGGGGCCGCGCGGCGGCGAACGGGAAGACGCGCGGCGAGCGGGAAGACGCGCAGCGGCGAGAGGTGCCGGATGACGGCGAGCGCGAAGCCGCCCGACGGCGAGCGGTGCCGTTTCGCCGGCTACAGCTCGATCCGCTCGACCAGCGTGTCGCCGCCGTTGCCCTTGGTGTTGACGGCGACGATACGGATGTTGTCCTCCAGCATCGAGTCCCGGAGCTTCGCCTTCAGGAGGTTGTCGACCTGGTAGACGCCCGCGGCGTTGTTCATCTCGATCTCGACGCAGACGACGCTGTCGTCGCCCGAGCGCAGCGTCACCTGCTCGATCGCCTGCGAGGAGATGGTGTTGATACCGCGGCCGCCCTTCTCGTAGGGGATCCGCGACCGCCCGCGCTCCATGTCGAGCCCGTCGGCGATCCGGATGACCCCCGCTTCGCGGGTGAGCGGTTGCTCCTCGGTGTGGTGACAGAGGATCGCGTGTAACACCTCGGCCTTGACCCGGACCATCGCCTCCGTCTCGTAGAACTGCGGCAGGAAGCGGTCGAGCAGGTCCGCCGCGAGCGGGATCGAGTAGTAGGAGTGGTCGTCGCGGTGGACGACGTGGCCGATGTCGTGGATCGTCGCCGCGAGCGCGACGATCACCGCCTCGTCGGCCTCTTCGAGCCCCTGCTGGCTGGCGCCGTTGAACTCCACGCCGCCGCGTTTCAGCAGGTCGTAGAGCCGGAGCGCCCGGTTCCGGACGATCTCGATGTGTTTCGCGCCGTGGTCGTTGTATCCCATCCGCTGGACGGCGTTGACGTTTTGCGCCCGCAGGTACGTCTGGATCTCGGGGTCGTCCAGGAGGACCGACAGCACGTCGTTCACCTTCTCGTCCGGGAATGCATGGTCGGCGTCGGGGTCGTACTCCCGACGCTCGACGCCGTCGTCGTCGTCGAGGTCCGTCGTATCGCTCATGTCCCGACTCGACGCTCGCTGGAGTTAAAAGGGATGGCGTGATGCCTGGAGAGTTCGAGCCGTCGGGGCGGTTGTGCTTATAAATGAGGGCGTCTAGCGTCGCCGGCGACACCATTCAGAACACCCAGAAAGCCTAGTTGATGAGTGTTCTTGCTTATAAATAAAGTGGAGCGTCGCCGTCAGCGACGCCACTCAGCATGTCTTGAAAGCCCCAGCCGCTGAGCGGTCGCGCTGCTCGCTGCGCTCCTCACCCGGCTCGCTCCCTCACTTCGTTCGGTCGCTCGCCGGGATTGCGGTGCTAGCTTCGCAGGGCGTCCCGCTCAGCGGCTGCCCCTTTCAGTCCCACCCCGGAGTGGTTGCCGGGCGTCGCGACCGGCGGCTCTTCGGCGGTCGTCGCTCGCCGGCTGGCCGTCGTGCGGTGCGTGGCGGTCGGCGCGCGCGAGCAACGCGTGCGAGGGAGGGCGGGGCGCGCCGCGGTGGTGTCCTCGTGAGCGGAGCGAACGAGGGGCCGGAAGTCGCAGCCCGGCAGCCCGCTACCGCAGGCAGCTCGGACCGTCTTCCGAGGCGGTGCCGGCGCGCCCCGGCCGAGGCTGGGGAGGGCTGAGGCTTGCGGCAGCTGTGCGGTCGCGTTGCGGGCGCCGTTGCCGTCGCGGTTGCGGTCCTGGCGGACTGAAAGGGCGACGGCCGCTCGCGCCGGAGGGGAGTCGCTGAGACAGGCACTATCTGCGCGGGCGGTGCGGAGAGCGCAGATATCCTGCTTCGCGAGAAATCGAAGATTTCTCGGAGCCCGAAAATCTTCGATTTTCGGGACAGCGACCGCGAGCGGCCGAGGGCTTTCTGGGTGTTCGCGGTGCTGGCAAGCGCAGCAGCGTCTGCACCTGTGGATCCAGTTTATAAGCAAGAGCGGCCGAGGGCTTTCTGGACGTTTGCGGTGCTGTCGAGAGCAACAGCACCTGTGCAACGATATACAGCTTATAAGCAAGAAAGAACTCTCCAAAGGCATACGTCGCGGTCGAACGCGACAGCAACCCAGGCGACAGATCCGAACCGACCCAACCGGATGCGCTTATAAACCACGACACACTACGGGAAGGCGTGCGAAACGTAACGGATCGGACGCGGAATCCCTTCGGAATGACGCCGCCCTGTAGCGCGTACGTTCCCGGATTCGGCGACGCGAACGCGGATTTCCACGTCGTCGGGGACCACCCGGGCGTCCACGGCGGCCTCGACGACGCAGTCCCGTTCGCCGGCGAGCCGTGGTCGGCGGCCTTCTTCGACGCGCTCGTTCGCGGCGGGCTGCTCCGAGACGCGACGACGGGTGACCACCTTGCCGCCGACGAGGCACACGAGGCGGACGACGACGCCGCGGACAGTGCGGACGCCGTGGACGCCTTGGACGCCGCGGAGGCCGCGGACGGCGACCAGGCACTCGCGAGCGACGGCGACGGTCTGACCGACCGGACCGGCGAGTATCCGGTGACCGTCGACCGCACCTTCCTCTCGTACCTCCACATGTGCCTGCCGGAAGGCGAACCGTCCGCGGACGACTACGCGGACATGGACCGCTTCTTCGACGCGGAGCTCCGCGCCATCGCGGCCCACGTCCTCCTGCCCGTGGGCGAACGGGCAACCGAGCACGTCCTCGAACAGTACACGGCTCGCGCCCGCGACACCGAGGTCGACATGGAGACGCTCCACGGCCAGGAGATCCGGGGCTCGGGCTGGCTCGTCGTTCCAATCCGCGACCCGAGCGAGTGGGAGGCCGGCGACGCCGACCGACTCGTCGAGTCGCTACAGGAACTCCAGCGGACCGACTACCACCGCGAGGCTGACCTCGGACGGTTCCTTCCTGGCGACGAGCCGTATCTGGTCCGGTAGCTTTTATAACGCGTTTCCAGCGACGCGCATCGTTCGATCCGATCCCTCAGCCGCGCAGGTAGCGCCCGACGTCGACGAGGAACCAGAGCGCGGCGAGCAACGGGACGACGACGAGCGCGACCAGGTCCGCGGCGAGCGGCGCCGCGACCGCGGTCCGCGCGCCGACCCAGACGAGCGGGACCACGACGCCCGCGCCGTAGAGGTACGCGGTCCCCTGCCCGAACCTGACGACCGAGACCGTCACCGTCAGCGGCAGCGCCACCAGCCCGACCGGCACGAGCAGCGCCGGGATCACCTTGCCGGCCGTCGCCGCCTCGATCGCCGCGAGCGTGATGGCTACCGGGTCCGCCAGCGGCGACGGCGCGGTGAGTGCCCCGACCGGGTTCGCCTGCAGGGCCGCGATCGCCGCCGACGCGCCGTCGCTGGCGACGGTCGCGAACGCGCCGAGCCCCGCGAGGTAGCACAACAGCGCGACGATGGCCGCGATCCAGCCACGACGGAGTCCGACCCGGCGCGGACTGGGTGACGGGGAGGTCGTCCGGCCGGTCGACTGCCGGGTTCCGGTCCGGGTCGACGTGGACGCCCTGCCGGCCCCCGTCGAACCTGTGGAGGCTGTCGATCCGCTTCCGGTCCCGGTACGGGACGCCCTCGACGACGCGGAACCCGACGTGGAGCCCGACGCCGACGTCGATCTGGTGCTCGACGAGCGGTTCGACGAGGTATTCGTCGAGGTGCTCGTCGAGCTGTTCGACGACGCGCCCGCCGAGGATCCGCTGGACGCGCCGGCGCCGGATCCGGGACTCGACGTTCCAGAGGCGCTCCCGGTGGCTCCCGAACGAGTCCGGTTGGTCGCGGTCCCGGTGCCGCCGGTTCCCCGGCCGTACTCGGGCGAATCACCGTCGGAATCCGAGCCCGAGCCGGTGCCGGTAGTCTCATCGGCTCCGCTCCCGTTCTCGTCGCTCGAATCGGCCTCCTCGTTCTGGCCCGGGCGGGTCATCGTCGGGAGCCCGTCGAGGTGCTGGGCGACGTAGTCGCGGTGGCCGAGGCGGTCGTATCTGGCGCGCTCCTTCGAGCTGGTCAGCACGTCGCGCGCCTTGTTCAGCGTCGCGAACTGGTCAGTGGCCCGCGGGTCGTCGTTGACGTCCGGATGGTAGCGCGTCGCCTTGTCGCGGTAGGCGCGCTTGATCTCGTCCTCGGAGGCGTCCTCGTCGACCTCCAGCAGGTCGTAGAAGTCCGCGGGCATTCCCGCGTCGCTTGCCGCTCGGGACGTTAATAGGTACCGCCATCCAACGGCGGGCCGACCGGGAGCCCGACGAAACGTGGTCCCCGCCGGCAACGATTCAGACGTCGCCGGCGACGAGCGCGTCGACGTACTGCCCGACGTGGTCGTCCATCCGGCGTTTGAATCCCGCCTGCCTGGCGAGCCGGTCGAGCTCGCGGGAGACGTAGGTGCCGTACTGGACGGCCTTCTTGTCGGCGGTCCGGACCGACTCCGGGACGTCGCCCGCGGCCGCTCGGCGGAGGGCGATCTTCCGCTCCCCGGGCGTGGCGAGCAGGCCCTCCGGAAGGCGCAGCGCGGCGTCGACGACGACGTCGGCCAGCAGCGGCGTCACGGGCTCGACGCCCGCCGCCCGGAGCGCGAGCACGTCGCGTTCGAGCTGGTCGGGGAGCGTTCGGACCGTCTCCGTGCGCGCACCCCGGACCGTCTCGGCCGCGACCCGGTCGTCGTCCTCGGGCTCGACGACCTTGCTGTAGCCGCCGAACAGCTCGTCGGCGCCCTGCCCGAGCGCCAGCCGGTCGTACCCGTCGGCAGCGACGGCCTCGGCGGTCAGGTAGAGCGGCAGGGCGATATTGAGGTCCATCGGATTGCGGCGGCCGGTCGCGGCGACGAGTTCCGGGACGGCACGCCGGAGGTCCTCGTGGGTAATCTCGACGACGCGCAGGTCCCGGTCCATCTCGGCCGCGGCGTCGCGGGCGGCGGCCACGTCGTGACACCCCTCGAAGCCAGCGACGTAACAGGGGGCGTCGGGCACGCCACCGGCGACGAGCGCGGAATCGACGCCGCCGGAGAAGGCGACCGCGAGCCCGTCGGCGTCGGCGTTGGCGCCGACGGCGGTCGTCGCCTCCGTCAGCGCCGACTCGACCGCGTCCATCGCATCGGTCGGCTCAGCGGCGGGCGGATCCGGTAGCGCCAGCGCTTGCCGGCCACCGGTCCGAGTCAGGACTGCCCCCGCCGGGACTGACCGCGGGTCGTCGAGGTCGGTCGGGTCGAAGCTCCACGCTCCGTTCCCGTTCTCGTACTCGTCCTCACCCTCGTCATCGTCGGTCGCGGACTCCGGGGCCGCGAGCGACTCGGCCTGGTCGGCCTCGACGAACAGCGGCTCGCGGCCGAGAACGTCCCTGACCAGGGCCGGCCCGTCCGCGGTCGGCGGGTTCCGCAGGAGTCCCGCGAACCCGTCGCTTCCGGAGAGCGGCGTCGCGGTAGCCAGCGCCTCGCGGACGGCGTCGGGCGACGCACCGCGGAGCCGGGTCATCGAAGCTCCCGGAGCTTCCGGATGACGCGGCGCTTCGCGCCGCCGGCCGCCTGGCGGAAGGAGACGTGCCAGGGCGTGCGGCGGCCGAGGACGCTCGTCTCGCCGGCGGCGATGGCGTCGAGGATGGCCTCCGCGGACCGCTCCGTGGCGTCGACTTCGGTGACCGCCTGCCCGACCATCTCGGAGACGTGGGCGTCGCTGCCGGCGGTCATCGGCACGTCGTGAGCGACCGCGAAGCGCTCGGCCTGGCGGTTCGAGCGCCCCGTCAGCAGGCGGGAGTTGTACACCTCGATGGCGTCCGCGCTGGCGAGTTCCGCATCGGAGATGTGCGCGGCGACGCCGTGGCGCGACTTCTGGAAGGGATGGGGAACGACGGCGATCCCGCCCTGTTCGTGGATGCGGTCGAGGGTTTCCGTGTACGGGAGCCCGGAGGGGACGAGCTCGTCGATGCCGAACGCGAGCACGTGGCCGGCGGCGCTCGTCACCTCCATACCGACGATGCCGACGAGGCCGTAGTCGGCGGCCTTCTCCGCGGCCTCGCGGCTCGCGTCGATCTCGTCGTGGTCGGTGACGGCGATGGCGTCGAGGTCGACCGCTTCAGCCTGCGCTAACAGCATGTCGACCGGGTCGCGGCCGTCGTGCGAGAGCTCGGAATGGGTATGCAGCTCGACCGATAGCACGGGCGTCGCTATGGCAGGTTAGTTCAAAAGCGGTGCGGTCCGGGGGCTGTTTTCGCGCCGGGTCGAGAACGATTCGGCTTTCGTTCCGGAGTCCGAGCCGCTGTAGGGACTCCAACGACCTTTTTAAAATCTTGGCGTCGGCGTCGCCGGTATCATTATGCACCGTCCGCGTGCGGCTTGCGTATGGGCGATTCCTCGGAACGCGCACTGGCTCGCGACGACGTCACCTTCGAGTCCGCGTTCGCGTACGCGTTGAGCCCCGACATGCGGCGTCTCGTCATCGTGTTCCTGTTCGGCTGGCTGCTGTCCTCACTCGGTCTGGCGCTGTTCCTCCAGCCCTGGGTCCTGGTCGGTCACGGGGGGACGCTGCCACAAACGATAGCGATGATCGTCGGCCTCGTTGTGACCGTCGCCGGCGCTGCCCTTCTGTTCGGCGGACTCATCGGCGCGCTGTTCAAGACGATCGTCGACGCGAACACCCTGGCCGCGCACGCGGACGAGTAAATCTGGACACCCCGTAGCAGTCTCGATCCCGAACACCCCGTAGCAGTCTCGATCCCGAACACCCCGTAGCAGTCTCGACCCCCTTGTAGCGGCGACGGAGGACGTCGCGTTCGGCGGTTTCGAAAAACGATCCACGGACGTGGGTATGGAAAAGCATTAGAGTGGCCGAAGTAACCATACAAGTGAATGAGCCTGCCCGAATCGGATCGCGAGCTCGTGACCGCGGAGCTCGACCGGGAGCCGACGGCGGCGGAGGCGGCGCTGTTCGAAAATCTCTGGAGCGAACACTGCGCGTACCGCTCCTCCCGCCCGCTGCTCGGCGCCTTCGAGAGCGAGGGCGACCAGGTCGTCGTCGGTCCCGGCGACGACGCGGCTGTCCTCGCCCTCCCCGAGCCCGACGCCGCCGACCAGCCCCCGAGCGAACGCGACGCCGACGACTACGGCGATACCTACGTCACGTTCGGCGTCGAGAGCCACAACCACCCCTCCTACGTCGACCCGTTCGACGGCGCCGCGACGGGCGTCGGCGGCATCGTCCGCGACACGCTGTCGATGGGCGCATACCCCATCGCGCTGCTCGACTCGCTGTACTTCGGCGACTTCGACCGCGAGCACTCCCGCTACCTCTTCGAGGGCGTCGTCGAGGGCATCTCCCATTACGGCAACTGTATCGGCGTCCCCACCGTCGGCGGCAGCGTCGCCTTCCACGCCGGCTACGAGGGGAACCCACTCGTCAACGTCGCCTGCGTCGGCCTGACGGACGAGGACCGACTGGTCACGGCGACCGCGAAGGAGCCGGGCAACAAGCTCGTCCTCGTCGGCAACGCGACCGGGCGCGACGGCCTCGGCGGCGCCTCCTTCGCCTCCGAGGACCTCGCGGAGGACGCGGAGACCGAGGACCGGCCCGCGGTCCAGGTCGGCGACCCCTACTCGGAGAAGCTCCTCATCGAGTGTAGCGAGGCGCTCGTCGACGAGGACCTCGTGCTCGCGGCGCGGGACCTCGGCGCGGCCGGGCTCGGGGGCGCCTCCTCCGAACTCGTCGCCAAAGGCGACCTCGGCGCGGACATCGAGCTGGAGCGCGTCCATCAGCGCGAGCCGAACATGAAGGCGCTGGAGATCCTCCTCGCGGAGTCTCAGGAGCGGATGGTGTACGAGGTCGCGCCGGAGAACGTCGACCGCGTCGCCGAACTTGCGGGCCGGTTCGACCTCGGCTGTTCGGTCATCGGCGAGGTAACTGCGGGCAACTACACCTGCACGTTCGAGGGCGAGACGGTCGTCGACGTCGACGCCGAGTACCTCGCGGAGGGCGCGCCGATGAACGACCTCGCGAGCGAGGAACCGACCCAGCCCGAACGCGACCTGCCCGACGTCGACCTCGCGGACGCGTTCGAGGCGGTCGTCTCGAGCCCCTCCACCGCGAGCAAGCGCTGGGTCTACCGCCAGTACGACCACGAGGTCGGGGCGCGGACCGCCCGCAAGCCAGGCGACGACGCCGCCATCATGGCCATCAGGGAAGCGGGCGCGACGCCCGCCGAGAGCGACGACCCCGACGCGGGCGTCGGCCTCGCGCTCTCGTCCGGCGCCGTCCCGAACTGGACCGAGGCTGCACCCTACGACGGCGCTCGCGCGGTCGCGCTGGAGAACGCGACGAACCTCGCGGCCAAGGGCGCGGTACCGCTCGCCGCGGTCGACTGTCTCAACGGCGGGAACCCCGAGAAGCCCGACGTTTACGGCGGCTTCAAGGGCATCGTCGACGGCCTCGCGGAGATGTGCGCCGACCTCGATACGCCGGTCGTCGGCGGCAACGTCTCGCTGTACAACGACTCCGAGGCCGGCCCCATCGCGCCGACGCCGACGCTCGCGCTCATCGGCACGAAACGCGGCTACGACGCGCCGCCCGCGGCGCTCGCCGGCGACGCCGTCGACGACGCGGAACTGCTCCTCGTCGGCGCCGGCGGGGACGCGCTCGGCGGCTCGGAGTACCTCGCCCAGGTCGGCGGCGAGGACGCGTTCCCCGCCCTCCCCGACGAGCCGGGCTCGCTCGTGTCGACGCTCGCCGAGATCGCTCGCCACGACGCGACGCTCGCGACGCACGACGTCAGCGACGGCGGCCTCGCCGTCGCGCTCGCGGAACTGATCACCGAGGAAGCCGGCGCCGACGTCGAGCTTCCGGACCGCGTCGCGGCGTTCGACGAGACGCCCGGCCGGCTCCTCGTCCAGACGACCGATTCGGAAGCGGTGGCCGACCTCGCGGGCGACGTGCCCGTGCTCCGCCTCGGCGACCTGACGACCGACGGCACGCTCGACCTCACGGTCGGCGGCGACTCCGTGTCGGTCTCGGCAGATACGGTGCGGGAGCTACGCGACGTCATCGAGCGCGAGCTCGCCTGAGCCGTACCGCCAGTTGGCGTGGCTACGCCCCGCCGTCAATTCTCGTGGCTGAGCCACATCGGTTGAGGGAATCGAAAAATGAGGGGAACGAGCGTGCGAGTTCGGAAATTTCCGCCCGCGTCGCAGTGGTACCCACGCAAGTCCGGCGGTTCTGCCTAACTTCGGAGTTTTGCACCGATCCGTCGTCGCTCGGACCGATGCGTAGTGATCTTGTGAGTGAATGCCAAAAGATCTAATGGCCAGCAGTGCCGGCTGGATTTCGGCTCGCGTCCGCCGGGCCCAGCTGCTGGGTTCGGACCCACCCTTGCCGGCGACGGTCGCCGACGACCATCCGGCGTGTTCGAGCGTCGATGTTCGCGGACGACGCCGAGTAGCTCGGCGTTCGTCCTTCAGTCCGCGAGGGCTTCGGGTTCGGCGAACTCGACCGTGGTCCCCTCGTAGCGGCAGTCCTCGAGCGCATGTTTGGCGGCGATGCCCGCGTCGTGGGCGTTCGCACCGTGGCCGACGCCGACCTTGAGGTCGACACCCGCCTCCTCGTGCACGTGGTCGATAGCGCCCTGGTAGTCGGCTTCGGTCAGGTCCGGGCAGACCGAGATGATGTTGTCGCCGCCGACGAAGAAGGAGAGGGCGCCGTGTTCCTCGCGCATGTAGCGCATGAGGGAGGCGTATCCCTGCTCGATCTGGATGAAGGAATCGAACTCGTTGAGCTGGTCCGTGTACTTGCCCGTCGCGTCGTTCACGTCGAAGTGCGCGATGGCGAGGTCGTCGGCCGTGGTTTCGGCGAGGTACTCGCCCGCGAGCACCTCCGTCCGCGACTGGTCCTGGGCGCTGCCGGCCTCCTGGACGCGCTCCGTCGCCGCTTCGAGCGCCTGGATCGGCGACTCGGCGACGTTGACGCCGAGGCTGATCGTCACCGGGTAGCGGTTCCGGATCGACTCCTGGAGCTTGGCGTGCGCGTCGCGGTCGAGCCCGTTCGTCACCGCGACCATGTTGTCGAACCGGGTGAAGAAGACGTACGCATCGCGAGAGCCGACGAACTGCGCGAGGTCGGCGAACAGCCGCGACTGGAGCGTCTGTAGATCCATCTCTCGTCGGGGCTCCGGCGTCACCGTCCAGGGACCGTAGTTGTCGATCTGGACGAGTGTCAACTGGGTGGTCGTCACTGTGCCAGCGCTTGGACCTGGGGTCGTTTTACCCTTCCGTTATCCCCTCCTTGTGACGGATCACGCATCTGGAAAACATTGCCGGCGTCCGGGATCGGCACGGTAAACGGTTCGGGAGGAATGCTACCAGCTACCAAAGGCTTATTATCGAACGTCGAAACGTTACCCATATGGATGGGTTCGACTTTCCCTATGTCTGGCGCAGTAGCCCGGAACGTGAGGAGGCCGGCGACTTCGCGACCGACGAGGAAGACGAGGTCGTCGTGGTAGAAGGGCGCGTTACGCGCCCCGAAAGCCACGGGTAGCGCCGCCTGGAATCCGTCGAACGCTTTCCCGAAGCGAGAGCGGTTGACAACGGGGGAAGGGTGGCTGGCTGGGTGGCTGTCTGCCTGTCTTACTGTCTTACTTTTAAACCCCCGAGCTGCAGCCGTTCGATCGAGAACGAAAAAATCGGTGGCCGATGGCCGCGGCGGTGTCGCCGTTAGAACGCGCCGCCGTGGACGGAGACGTCCGCTTCGAGTTCGTCGCGCAGCGCGTCGTGGACGTGACAGATGCCCTCCGCGCGCCCGACGATCTCGTCGAAAGTTTCGTCGTCGAGGTCGGCCTCGACGTGGAGGTCGAAGTCGATCGACGCGAGGTCGTCGTCGTCGTCGAGTTCGGCCGAGGCGTCGATCTGGAGCTTGCCGAGGTCTTCCTCACCGCGCTGCTGGGCGCCGACGCGGAACGCCGGGATGAAACAGGAGGCGTAGGTGGCCACCAGCGCCGCGTTCGGGTTCGGCCCGGTTTCGTCGGTGGCGTCGATCTGGAGGTCGAAGTCGCCGACCTGGCTCGTACACGCGTACCCTTCCTCGCTAACGGTGGTGGTTTCGATGTCGGACATGACGACTGGATGCTTGGTCGCCGACCGCCTAAAGGTTGCTATGCGTCGCAGTAGCACGAGAAAAAGTCGGTGTCGACGGGGCGGGTCGACAGAGTGGGTCGACGGGTGACAGGGGACGGCCAAACGACCGACGACGCGCGGTCAAATGACTGACGACGCGCGGTCCACAGACCGACGCGGCGGGGTCGAACGGCCTACAGCCTGAACGTCTCGTCGCCGTCGAGGACGACGGGCTCGGCGACGGCGGCGCTGGCCCTGACCTCGCGCTGGAAGTCCTCCGTCTCGATTTCGATCGGCGGGAACGTGTCGTAGTGCATCGGCAGCACCGTCTCCACGTCGAGCCAGTCGGCGGCGACGGCGGCCTGTGCCGGCCCCATCGTGAAGTGGTCGCCGACCGGGAGCGCGGCGACGTCGGGTTCGAGGTACGCGCCGATGACCTCGCGCATCTCCACCATCAGGCTCGTGTCGCCGGCGTGGTAGAACGTCTTCGTCTCGACGTCGAGCTCGTGGGTCGGTCGCCCGTCGGAGATGACGTAGCCGGCCGGCATCCCGGCGGAGGTGCCGTAGCCGGTTTCGATGCCGTTCGAGTGGTCCGCGCGGACCATCGTCACGAAGGCGTCGCCGACCTCGACAGTGCCGCCGAGGTTCATCCCCATGCCGCCGACGGCGTCCTCGTAGTCGTAGTTGTCCTGCATGTAGCCGACCAGCTCGGGCGTCGCGATCAGCGTCGCGTCCTCGTAATGGTTCGCGTCGCTGATGTGGTCCGCGTGCCCGTGGGTCAGCAGGACGTAGTCGGGATCGAGCTCCTCGGGATCGGTGTCCGTTTTCGGGTTGTCGAAGAAGGGATCGATCAGGAGTTCGGTGTCGCCGACCGTCACGTGCCACGTCGAGTGGCCATGCCAGGTGAGTTCCATGAGTCGATTGGTAGTTTACGGCGAATCCTTATAAAAGTCGACTCCGGGTTGGCGTGGTTTTCCCGGTGAGATTGCCGCGTGAACTGAAGGTGGTAGTCGACTCACCTGACCACGGCCGCGAGCGTTCTTTCTTATAAATGGGATGGGGGTCTTCATTGTGGACGCACTCAGTACACCCGGAAAGCCCAGTCGATGACTGGTTGTGCTTATAAACAAACGTCGACGAAGCAGGCGACACCACTCTGCATCCCCAGAAAGCCCCAGCCGCTGACCGGTCGCGCTTATAAACAAACTTCTCTGTCGTCGCCGGCGACACCACTCAGCATGCCCAGAAAGCCCCAGCCGCTGACCGGTCGCGCTGCTCGCTGCGCTCCTCACCAGCTCACTTGCTCCCTTCGGTCGCTCGTTCGCTGGCTGCGGTGCCTGAGGCGAAGCCTCAGACTAGCGAGAGCTTCGCTCTCGCGTCGCTTGCGTCGCAGGGCGTCCCGCTCAGCGGCTGCCCCTTTCAGTCCCGCCCAGGAGTGGTGGCCGGACCTCGCATGTGCCGGTTGGGTGGCCGTCGACGCTCTCCGGCTTCCCGGCGTGCGGGGCGGAGCGGTCGGCGCGCGCGAGCAACGCGTGCGAGGGAGGCCGGTGGCGCGCCGAGGCGGTGCTGTTTCGGCGCGCCTCCGGCCGAGGCTGGGGAGGGCTGAGGTATTGCGGTTGCTGTGCTGTCGCGGTTGCGGAGCTGTTGCGGTCCTGGCGGACTGAAAGGGCGCGGCCGGTCGCGCCGCAGGGGAGTCGCTGAGACGGGCCCTATCCGCGGCGGGCGGTGCGGAGAGCCGCGGATATCCCGCTCAGCGACCGCGAGCGGCCGAGGGCTTTCATGCTGTTCTGGTTGAGTGTAGCAGCGTCTGCACCGGTCCTTCCAGTTTATAAGCGCGAGCGGCAGCAGCGTCTGCACCCGTTCTTTCGATTTATAACCGAGAGCGGCCGAAGGCTTTCCCGGTGTTTGCGGTGCTGTCGAGAGCAAGCCCGTATCACCTGCTCAACCCCGTTTATAAAGTGCGGCCGAGGTCTTCCCCGACGTTTGCTGAGCTTACAGTAGCCAGTCCCCCTGGTTCCGGGCATCCATCACCAGAAATTGCACTTCGCAAACCACAGTCGAGTACTCCCCGGAACCGGACGTCGACCGTGTCGCCGCAAGCCGATCCCTTTTGCCGGATGGCGTAGACGGGTACGTATGCACACCGCGCGATTCCGCGACCCGGCCGGATCGGTCCGTGAAGGAACCTACGACACCGACACCGAGACCGTCGCCTTCGGCGGCGAGGAGTACGCACTCGACGAGGTCGACGTTCTCCCGCCCGCGGACCCGACGAAGATCGTCTGCGTCGGGCTGAACTACGCCGACCACGCCGCGGAGCAGGACTCGGAGATCCCCGACCGCCCGCTCCTCTTCTTAAAACCGCCGAACGCGCTCTCGAGCCACGGCGACACCGTCGCGCTCCCCGCGGGGAAAGACCGCGTCGAGTGGGAGGCCGAGCTCGCGGTCGTCATCGGCGAGCAGTGCCGCAACGTCGACGCCGACGACGCGATGGACGTCGTCGCCGGCTTCACCTGCATGAACGACATCTCGAACCGCGACGACCAGCGCGTCGAGCAGAACTGGGTTCGCGGGAAGGCGTTCGACAACGCCGCCCCGCTCGGGCCCGTGCTGGCGACGCCTGAGGAGGTCCCCGCCGACGCGTCCGTCGAACTCCGGGTCAACGGGGAGACGAAGCAGGCCTCCTCCCGCGAGGAGTTCATCTTCGCCGTGCCGGAGCTCATCGAGGAGATCACGACCTACCAGACGCTCGAGGAAGGCGACGTGATCTCGACCGGCACGCCCGCCGGCGTCGGCCCGCTCTCCGACGGCGACACGGTCGAGGTCGAGATCGAGGGCGTTGGCGTGCTCGAACACGACGTCGTCGACCCCGACGAACACTGAGGGCTACCTCTTTCTGCGCGACTGCCCGTCGCCACCGGCCGAACCACATCGGGCACCCTTAAGGGCGCTCCCCTGCCACGTACGACCATGCAACCACGGGATCTCTCGACTCACTCGGAGTACGTTCCCGGCCGCGGCGTCGAGGAGGTCGCTCGCGACCTCGGCCTCGACCCCGACGAAGTCATCAAGCTCTCGTCGAACGAGAACCCTCACGGCGCCAGCCCGCAGGCCGTCCAGGCCATCCGGGACAACGCCGAGAAGATCAGCGTCTACCCGAAGGCCTCCCACACGGACCTGACCGAGCGACTCGCCGCGCAGTGGGGCGTCGCCGACGAGCAGGTGTGGCTCTCCCCGGGCGCCGACGGCTCGATCGACTACCTCTCCCGGGCAATGCTCGAACCGGACGACGACGTCCTCGCGCCGGAGCCCGGCTTCGCCTACTACGGGATGAGCGCGCGCTACCACCACGGCGACGTGAACAACTACGCGCTCTCGAAGGCGGACGACTTCGCGCAGACCGCCGAGACCGTCCTCGAGTCCTACGGCGGCGAGCGCATCGTCTACGTCACCTCCCCGCACAACCCGACCGGCTCCGCGATGCCGGTCGATGAGGTCCGGAAGCTCGCGGCGGCGACGGCCGAGGAGACGCTCGTCGTCGTCGACGAGGCGTACGGCGAGTTCGCCGAGGTCGACAGCGCCGTGTCGCTGGTCGAGGAGCGCGACGACGTCGCCGTCCTCCGTACGTTCTCGAAGGCGTACGGGCTGGCCGGGCTCCGCGTCGGCTACTGTCTCGTGCCCGAGGACTGGGCCGACGCGTACGCACGTATCAACACCCCCTTCGCCGCGAGCGAACTGGCCTGCCGCGCGGCCCACGCCGCCCTCGACGACGACGACCACGTCGCAACGAGCGTCGAGACGGCCAGGTGGGCGCGCGAGTATATCCGCGAGGAGCTCGACGCGCCGACGTTCGCCTCCGAGGGGAACTTCGTGCTCGCCGAGGTCGGCGACGCGGAAGCGTTCAGCGAGGCGGCCCAGCAGGAGGGCGTCATCATCCGCGACTGCTCCTCGTTCGGGCTGCCGGCCTGCGTCCGCATCTCGACCGGCACGCGCGAGGGGACGAAAGCAGCCGTCGACACGCTCAACGACGTCCTCGCAGCCCTCGAACTCGGGGTGCACGCGCAATGAAGCTCGCCGTCACTGGCACGCCCGGCACGGGCAAGACCAGCGCGACGGAGCACCTCGAGGACGAGTACGACGTCATCCACCTCAACGAGCGCATCAAGGACGACGAGTCGCTCTGGATCGAGCAGGACGAGGCGCGCGGCGGCTCGCTCGTCGCCGACCTCGACGCCCTCGCCGCGGAGCTGGGCGACTGGTCCGGCATCCTCGAGTCCCACCTTGCGCACTACTTCGACGCCGACGACGTGGTCGTGCTGCGCTGTACGCCCGAGCAGATCGAGACGCGCCTGCTCGAGCGCGGGGAGAGCGAGGCGACGGCCCGGGAGAACGCCGAGTCCGAGGCGCTCGACGTCGTCCTCACCGAAGCAGTGGAGGAGCACGGCGAGGACCACGTCTACGAGATCGACACGTCGGAGCTAACGCCGGAGGAAGTCGCCGCCGAGATCGAGCGCGTCGTCGCGGGCGACCGCGAGCCGAGCGCCGGCGAGGTCGACTTCATGGAGTACCTATGACGGGGCCGGGGGAGCGAACGCGACCGGACCGCACGGGGGGCGACCGATGACCCTCGACCAGCTCCGCCCGCTCGCGGACCGCCTGCTCGGGCCCTGGGTGACGGCCGCCGACCGGATCGGGCTGACCCCGGACCAGGTAAGCGTCATCGCGTTCGGCGCGGCCGTCGCCGCGGGAATCGCGTTCGCGGTCGCGACCCCCGTCGCCTACGCGCTCGGCGCGTTTCTCGTGTTCATGAACGGCTGGCTCGACATCGTCGACGGCGCGCTCGCGCGGAAGCAGCTCGTCGCCAGCGAGGGCGGCGACCTGCTCGACCACGTGCTCGACCGCTACGCCGACATCCTCATCATTGCCGGCCTCGCGGCGGGCGTCGACGCCTACGCGCTCGGCCTCGCCGCGGTCACGGGGGTGCTGATGACCTCCTACCTCGGGACCCAGATCCAGGCGGTCGGGCTCGGCCGGGAGTACGGCGGCCTCCTCGGGCGCGCGGACCGCCTCGCGCTCGCGGGCGTGACCGGCGTCGTCGCCGCGATCCACCCGGATCCCTTCGTCGCCGACCTCGGGGTCGTCGGCCTCCTGCTCGTCCTGTTCACCGTCGTCGGGCACCTCACCGCGTTCCAGCGGTTCTGGGGCGCCTGGCAGGACCTGTAGGGCCGCGTTCCCGCCGATTTTGTGGAGGATCCGACCCAATGGGCAGTTTGATCAGTCCTCGGCAGAGTTCCAGCCAAGAACCACGCGGAACCGGGGGTTCAAAAGGCTCCATCAACTATCGGTCGGTATGGCGACATTCGAACTCAAACTGTCCGACGACGTCTACTCGGAATTCCAGCAGCTCGCGGAGCAGGAGTTCGTCTCCGAGGAGCAGGCGGCCGAGGAGCTCATCTCGTCGGGGATCGAGGCGTATAACGTCACGATCGTCGACGACGACCGCGAGACGGATATGGTGACCGGCGCGGAAAACAACCTCTTCGATACGGCCGAGGACCCCGGCAGCATCGAAGACGACCGCCTCTAGGCCGACCCATTGCTGCTTGCGCGACGGTGCATACCGAGTAGCGACTGCTATTTTCGTACCGTTGCGGCCTGGGCTACGTATAGGCAGGTGGACTGCCGAGTTGACCGACGGGTGCGACACCACTCGGCACGCCCAGAAAGCCCCAGCCGCTGAGCGCTCGCGCTGCTCGCTGCGCTCCTCACCCGGCTCGCTCACTGCGTTCGTTCGCCGGGTTCCGGTGCTTACGTCGCAGGGCATCCCGCTCAGCGGCTGCCCCTTTCAGTCCCACCCGGGAGTGGTGGCCGGGTGTCGTTCGCGGCGGCCACCGGGCCAGCGTCGTGCGCCGGGCAGCCGGAGCGCGTTGCAGCTGCGGTTGCGGTGATGTCGCTGTCTCGGTCGCGGTAGCGGTGCAGTCCTGGCGGACTGAAAGGGCGACGGCCGCTCTCGTGAGCGAAGCGAACGAGACCATGGAAGACGCAGCCCGGACCTGTCCGTCGGGCGGTGCGGAGAGACGCAACGGAAGCCCGGACCGTCTTCCAGTGGTCGCGGTGTAACGGAGCGACCGCGAGCGGCCGAGGGCTTTCTGGGTGTTTGCGGTGCCGTCGAGCGCAGCAGCGTCTGCATCTATTAAACCGGTATATAAGCAAGAGCGGCCGAGGACTTTCAAGAAGTCTGCGTTGCCATCCAGCACGACAGCATCTACACCTTGGCAATCAGCTTCAAACGAAGATTGATCCAGTACAGCAGCCACTCCACCGAAATACACACTAACCCGATACCAAACCCCGAATTCGAGCACGTACTCGAATGCTCCTCAATATTCGTCCAACATCGCCTACCCTTTTTACGTGGAGACGGACTATCCGTATCTATGAGCGGGAAGCCGTCGGTCGACGAGTACATGACGCGGGACGTCGCCACCGTCACGCCCGACGATACGGTTGCGGAGGTTTCGAAGCGGATCGTAGAGAGCGAGGGCCACAACGGCTTCCCGGTAACGGAGGGGAGACAGGTTCACGGGTTCGTCTCGGCGCGGGACCTGCTGCTCGCGGACGACGACGCACTGATCTTCACCGTGATGAGCGACGACCCGGTCGTCGCCCATCCCGAGATGAACGTCACCGACGCCGCGCGCGTCATCCTCCGCTCGGGGATCCAGAAACTGCCCGTCGTCGACGACGCCGGCAACCTGGTCGGGATCATCTCGAACACGGACGTCATCCGGTCGCAGATCGAGCGCGCGACGCCGGAGAAGGTCGGGAAGCTGATGCGCACGCTCCAGCAGATCCACAGCGTCGACCTCGACCAGGAGCGCCGGGAGGTCGAGCTCGACGAGCTCACGCCGACGCAGGCGAAGGTGTACGCCGACGAGCTCGAAGGGCGGCGCTACGAGCTGGAACACGGACTCGCGGAACCGCTCGTCGTCATCGACAACGGCGGCGAGCTCTACCTCGCGGACGGCCACCATCGCGTGATGGCGGCCAACAAGACGGGCCTCGAGGAGATGGACGCCTACGTCATCGTCCTCGACGAGCCGGTCGAGCTCGGCATGGCGACGACGGCCGAGAACGAGGGGCTCGACTCGCTCGAGGACGTCGAGATCGTCGACTACGCCCGCCATCCGCTCGTCGAGCGGACGAAGCGGTTCCAGTGATCGAGGGCCCGCCCGAAACCGTAGCCGAACGCGGTATCGCTACTTCTCGAGGTCGTACTCGGCCTGCCACTTCTCCACGAGCGCGTCCGCGTCCGGCTCCTCCGAGAACGATTGCCGTTCGTACCGTCGTTCGTCTTCGGCCTGCTCCATCACGTCGAGACGGACGACGAACCCGCCGTCGCCGCGCTCGCGTTTACGGATCGTCGCGTAGTCGTCGCTGCGCTCCCACTCGGTGACGTGCTCGGAATCGCGCTCCAGCGTCCAGCTCATACCCGACAGTCGCGGCCAGTCCGGTAAAAAGGCCGGATTCCGGGGCCGACTCGTCCCGCGCCGCTCCTGTGCCGCTCCCGCGCTGTTGTTCAGGACCGGCGCGGTGCAGTCCCCTGCCGGCAGAACGGACAGACGGCGTAGCCCAGGTCGTCGTACGGCACCTGGGTCGACGCCGCGGTCACGTCGCAGTTCTGGCATTCGAAGGTTCCCACACCATCCGATGACATAGGTGAATTGACAACAGCAACGCACATAATGAGATCGGCCAACAGTCTTGGGAGCGACGGTAACGACCGTCAACGGGTCGATCACTCCGTCTGCGATCGTGGGGTCGCCGTCCCGGAAGTTTATAACCGAACACGGGCCCAGGGTATCCCATGACCACCTCCAACTCGGCCAGCGGCCCCTACGCTCAGCGGATCGAGGCCGCGAAGCGTCGCCTCCGCGACGGCGCCGGCGACGCGATCGTCCTCTTCCCGAGCAACAACCTCCTGTACACGACCGGATTCGACGAATCGCCCGGTGAACGGCACCTGTTCCTCGTGATTCCCGCGGACGGGGACCCCGTCTTCTTCGCCCCCGCGCTCTACGAGACCCAGCTTCGCGAGGAGACGACCGTCGCGGACCTCCGGACGTGGACCGACAGCGACGACCCCGCCGACCGACTCCGAACCCTCCTCGCCGAGCTGGACCTCCGGGATGGCCACCTTCTCGTCGACGACGAGATGTGGGCGCTGTTCACCCAGGACCTCCGCGAGGCCGCGCCCGAGGCGACGTTCGGGCTCGCGAGCGAGGTACTGGCGGACCTGCGCGTCCGGAAGGACGAGGCCGAGCTCGACGCGATGCGACGGGCCGCCGACGTGGCCGACGCGGTCGTCGACGATCTCCGAGCACTGGGCGACGACGCGATCGGGATGAGCGAGACTGCGCTCGCGGAGTACGTCGAGGACCGGCTCGAGGCACACGGTGGAAGCGGCGTCTCCTTCGCGACGATCGTCGGCGCCGGGCCGAACGGCGCGAAGCCGCACTACCACCACGGCGAGACGGAGATCCAGCCGGGCGAACCCGTCGTCCTCGACTTCGGCACCCGCGTCGACGGCTATCCCTCGGACCAGACGCGGACACTCGTGTTCGGCGACGAGCCCGACGACACCGTCCGGGAGGTACACGACCTCGTCCGCGAGGCACAGCACGCCGGCGTCGACGCGGTCGAACCCGGCGTCACGGCCGCCGACGTCGACCGCGCGGCGCGCGAGGTCATCGAGGATGCGGGGTACGGCGACGAGTTCATCCACCGAACGGGTCATGGCGTCGGCCTCGACGTCCACGAGGAGCCGTTCATCGTCGCCGGCAACGACCGCGATCTCGAACCCGGGATGGTGTTCTCCGTCGAACCCGGCATCTACCTCCCGGACGAGTTCGGCGTCCGGATCGAGGACCTCGTCGTGGTGACCGAGGACGGCTGCGAGCGGCTCAACACAACCGACCGCGGCTGGAAAACCGCCGGACCGAACTGAGCCGGCGCCGTCGGTCCCTCGAACGAGCGCGGCGCCGTCGAGGGGGCGGTCGACCGCGTCCGCACCGACCGGGAGGTCGGCGTACAACGCCTCGTCCGTCACTACGACGTCGAGTACTGCGCGTCGAGATACGTCCGGACGAGCTTCGCCTCCACGCGGCGGAGATGCTCGTGAAACGTCGGTGGCGAGATGTCGAGGGTCGCGGCGATTTCCTTCGCAGACGCGGTGCGGGGCCACTCGAAAAAGCCGGCGTGATACGCCGACTCGAGGACCTCCTGCTGGCGGTCCGTCAGCGACTGCTCGAGGCCCGTCCGGAGCTGGGCGTCCGGTGGCCCAGTGCGCGCCCGCTCCGCCTTGGCCCGGAGCTGCGTCGCGGGATAGACGGACCGGATCCGGTCGAGGATCGAGCGGACGTCGACGGCTCCCGGTAGCTCGACGGTCGCCTCACCGCTGCCGTCCGTTCCGGTTGCGCCGACGAGGACGCCACCGCGGTCGGCGACGATCTCGGCCACGGTCCGCCGCTCCGGAACGACGCGCACGACGCACTCCTCGCCGCCCTCGGTGACGACAGTGAGATCGGCGCCGACCTCGGCCGCGTGACGCCGAAGCGCGTCGAGGTCACTCGCGTCGGCCCGGAGGAACGCGGCCAGCGAGTCCCCGCTCTCGACGACGCCCTGGAGTGACACCTCGCCGTCCGTCGCTTCCGACGCCGCGACGACGAAGGGGCCAGGCTCCGGGAACGCGAGGTCGAGTTCGACGACGGTGTCGCTCAACAGGGCACGCCGCCGCTCGGCGACGCTGATCGCGTAGGCGATCGTCTCCCCGAGTTCGCCGAGGACGGTCCGCTCCGTCTCGGCGAAGGCCTCGGGTCGGGGCGCGTACACGCAGAGGGCGCCGTACGAGCGCCCGCGGTACGACAGCGGGATCGCGGCGGCTGACTCGAACCCTCGCTCGATCGCCGCGTCGCGCCAGGCCGCGTAGTCGGGGTCGTCAGCGATGCGCTGGGCGACGATCACCTCGTCTTCCGCCACGGCGGTCCCGGCCGTCACGTCGTCACTGTTTCCGGCGTCCGTCGGCCGCACGTCGAGGTAGTCAGCGCCCTCGCCGGCCGCCGCTTTCGGCTCGACGCCGGCGGTCGTCGGGTCCACGTCGCCGATCCACGCGAAGCGATAGGGCTCGGCGCTGGCGAGGTGCTCGCAGACGGCCCGCTCGATCTCCTCGCGGGTCTCGGCCCGGACGAGCGCCTCGTTCACGTCGCGGATGACCTGGTTGACGTGGTTGAGCTCCCGCAGGCGCTCGGCCTGGCGTTCGAGCCCGCGCTCGCGACGCCGGCGCTCCGTGACGTCGCGACCGATCCCCGCGAGCGCGACCGGTTCGCCGTCGACCTCCAGCAGCTTCCCGGTGAACTCGTAGGGGATCCGGTCGCCGTCGGCCGTCAGGATCCGCCCGGTCTCCTTGACCTCGCCTGCCCGCAGCACCTGTTCGATCGCCGCCCGTATCTCGTCGCGGTCCTCCTCGACGACGAACTCGACCGGCGCCATCTCGGCGACGGCGTCGTCGTCGTAGCCGGTCACCCGCGTCAGCGTCTCGTTCCAGGCCAGCATCGACCCCTCGAAGTCGATGACGTACAGCATGTCGGAGAGGTGGTCGGCCGCTTCTAACAGCAGGTCGTCGACGTCGAGGTCGACACCCGCGGAACCTTCTGCGGGCGACTTCCCGGCAGGCTCGGACCGACTCGCTGTGTCGACCAGGCGTTCGATGACCGCGTTCGCCTCCCGGGCGACGGCCGCCGAGTCGCCGTCGATCCGGACGACGGCGTCGGCGCCCGCGTCGAGCGCGCTTTCGGCTTCCGCGCCCGTTTCGTGAAAGCCGACGACCGGCGTCTCCGGAGGCTCGTCGCTGCCAGCGTCGATGAGGCGGCCTTCCGGAGTCGCCAGCACCGAAGCAGGGGCGAGCAGACAGGAGATTGCCCCGTCGATAGCGTCTTCGAGCTGGGCATCGACCGGGTTTCGTCGAATTCGCCACTCGTGCGTCGTCGCGAGCTCGTCGAGAACGGCCTCCAGCCGCTCGTCCGCCCCGACGGCGAGCACGGTGTTCCCGGAGACCATGGGCGCCGTATCGGTTCGAACGGCATAAGTTGCACTCCGCCGGCAGCGAGGGACCGGAAACAGCCGGCGAGAGCTCGTTACTCCCGTTCCGGCGCCTCGGGATCGACGGTGACCGCCATGTCGACAGCGCGAACGGCTGGTCGGTCGGCATCGGGGTCGCCGCCTGGTGGCAACGCGACGAGCGGGTTCACGTCCAGCTCGGTTATCGCCGGGAAGTCGGTCGTGTCCAGACCGGCCTTGTTCCCGAACGAGACGACGTCGAGGACGGCCGACGGCGGCGTCGCGACGACCGCGAGGTCCGCGTCGGTTTCGCCAACGTCGTCGACGGCGGGGACGCCGAGCACCTCGTTGTGAGCGGGCGTGACCGGGACCACGTCGCCCGCGAAGTCCTCGAGGAGGTTGGCCGTGACCGCGCGGCCAACGGCGCCCTCGCGCGGCGTCGCACCGACGACGGCGACGGAGTCGGGGTGGAAGAGGGCCGAGATCGATCCCATTGGATCGAGTCTTCGCGGGACGGCCGGTAAAAAGGGCTGGCCGGTATCGACGGCGCGGCCCCAGACTTTCGTGGGACTATTTACCCCCACCCATCCAACGCTCCCACAATGCTATCGGGGGTCAACGTCGCGCTGGGCGTGACGGGGAGTATCGCGGCCGTCACCACCGTCGAACTCGCACACGAGCTCCGCCGCCGCGGCGCCTCGGTCCGCGCGGTGACGACGCCGTCGGCGACGAACATCGTCCACCCGTGGGCCCTGGAGTTCGCGACCGAGCACGACGTCGTCACGGAGGTCACCGGCGACGTCGAGCACGTCGAGCTCTGCGGGCGCGACGGCTGGGCGGACGTCCTCCTGATCGCGCCGGCGACGGCCAACACCGTGGGCAAGATGGCCGGCGCGATCGACGACACGCCGGTCACGACCTGTGCGACGACCGCGCTCGGGGCCGACACCCCCGTCGTCGTCGCGCCGGCGATGCACGAACCGATGTACGACCACCCTGGCGTGCTGGGTGCGCTGGACACCCTCGAATCGTGGGGCGTGACCTTCGCCGACCCCCGCGTGGAGGAGGGGAAAGCCAAAATCGCCGACGAGGAGGCGATCGTGACGGAGGTCGCCCGCGCGACGACGCCGGATTCGCTCGCGGGCAACCACGTCGTGGTGACCGCGGGAGCGACCAAGGAGTACATCGACCCCATCCGGATCATCACGAACCGCGCCTCGGGGAAGACGGGCCGCGCCGTCGCCCGCGCGTGCTACGTCCGCGGCGCGGACGTGACCCTCGTCCACGATGGACCGGAAGTCCCGTACGCCGACGTGCTCCGGGTCGAGACCGCCGACGAGATGCTGGAGGCGACGACCGCGGCGTGTGCGACCGGCGACGCGCTCGTCTCCGCCGCGGCCATCTCGGATTTCACCGCCGACGCCGTCGGGGAGAAGATCCGGTCCGGGTCGCCGCTCTCCCTGAACCTGGAACCGACGCCGAAGCTCATCGACACCGTCCGGGAGCAGTACCCCGACCTCCCCATCGTCGGCTTCAAGGCCGAGACGTCCGGCGACGACGCGGCGATGATCGAGGAGGCCGTCAAGCTCCGCGACCGCGTCGGGCTGGCGTTCGTCGTCGCCAACGACGCGAGCGTGATGGGGGAAGACGACACGCGCGTCCTGCTCGTGGGCGAGGCTGCAAGCGAGACGACGCAGGCCCAGCTCGTCGGCGAGGGCGACGCGGCCGGCGTCGAGGTCGTGTCGGGGACGAAGAACGTCGTCGCGGGCCGCGTCGCCGACAAGCTCGGACGCGTGCTGGCGGCGGAACCGTAACCACGCGTCCGGTCACGACCGGTCGCAGGTGGAGTCAGGGGTGACCGTAGTCGGAGAGATAAGAAGTGTTTTGACCGTGCCGAAAGACTCCCCGTGTGAGAACTATTCATGGAATCCGATCTATCGATCGCCGACCAGTACGGGGGTGATCCCGGTGGCTGATTCCGGGATCCTCGTGCCGGTTGAGCAAACCGGCACGTTGCGTGCGACGGTCACGCACGCGGTCGAAGCGGCTATCTCCGAAGGGCCACCGGAGATCCATTTCGTCTACGTCGCGTCCTGGCGCAACGAGGACCCGGGTTCGGAGCGTCGACTCAGCCAGGCACAGGAGCTGCTCGACGACGCGGTCCGCTGGGCCGAGTACGACCAGGAGGAGGCGGGCGCGGACGGCGACGTGACGCTCCAGACCGCGATCGTCGGCACCGACGAGTACCTCTTCGGCGCGGAGCAGTACGCCGAACAGCTCGTCGCGTACGCCGAGGAACAGGGGCTCGGCGAGATCGTCCTCGACCCGGAGTACTCGCCGGTCGGCACCCGCGCGCTGCTGCGGCCGCTGGAGTACGAGCTCGCGCGGTCGTCGATCGACGTGCGGGAGGCGCCGGTCGACCGGCCATCCCGCCGCGCACAGCTGGTCAGCGAGATCAACTTCGTCCGGTTCGCCTCGATATTCGGCGTTTCCTTCGTCTTCTACTTGATCCTGGGCGACCCGACGTACACGTTCGACCTCATTACGGGCGTCGCGTCCGCGACGATGACCGCCATCGCCCTCTCCCGCGTCTCGCTCAGCAGCGACCCGACGTTCCCGGGCTCGTTCATGCGGCTGGCACGACTCGCTATCTACGTCCCCGTCCTCCTCTTCGAGATCCTCAAGTCGAACGTCGTGATCGCGGCGGTGATCCTTCGGCCCTCGATGCCGATCGAACCGCGGATGACCCGCGTTCGCTCGCTCGTCGGGAGCGGGCTCCCGATCACGACGCTGGCGAACTCGATCACGCTCACGCCCGGGACGCTTACCGTCCGCGCTCGCGACGAGAACCTCTACGTCCACGCGCTGATCCCCTGGGCCCGCGAGGGGCTGTTCGCGGGCTCGCTGGAGCGATGGACCCGCTTCATCTTCTACGGCCGGTCGGCCGCTCGGCTGCCGACCCCCGAGGAGCGCGGCGACTGTCACGTCCTCCAGGGGCCCGAAGCCGACGAAGCGCTGCCGGACCCGACGCGCGCGAGCCGGACGCCGGCCACCGACGGCGGGCAGTCGGCGACCAGCGATGCTGACGAGACCGTCGAAGGCGACGATGGCGACGGCCACGGCGACGGCCACGGCGACGGAGGTGCCCGATGAGCATCGCCGACGTGGCCGTGGTCGCCGGCTACACCGTGGGCGACCTGCTGCTGGCGACGGCGACTGGGCTGGTCGTCATCGCCATCGGCATGTTCTACCGGGCGATCCGCGGGCCGACGACGCAGGACCGCGTGCTGGCGGTCAACGTGCTCGGCACCAATACGGTCGTCATCCTCGCGCTGCTCGGGGCCGCCCTCGAGGAGCCGACGTTCCTCGACATCGCCCTGGTATACGCGCTGTTGAACTTCCTGATGGCGATCGCCATCTCGAAGTTCACCGTCGAACGGGGTGGTGTGCTGTGAGCACGCTCGAGCTCGTTCGGGTCGGGCTGGTCGTGATCTTCGCGGCCGCCGGCCTGTTCTTCACGTTCGTCTCGATGGCGGGCGTGATCCGGCTCCCCGACGTCTTCGCGCGGGCCCACACGGCGTCGCAGGCCGACACCCTCGGGGCCGGCTTCGGGCTGGCCGCCGTCGCGCTGGTGATGTACCCCGACCCGGGCACGGTCAAGACCGTCCTCCTGCTGTTCTTCATCTTCGTGACGAACCCGACGGCCGCCCACGCCATCGCGCGGGCCGCCTTCGAGGACGGGCACGTCCCCTGGACGGAGACGCCCGGGGACGAACCCGACCGGGGCGCGGTCGGTCAGGGGTCCCAGGCTGGAGAGACGGGACCCGAGGAACCGGAGTCGAAACCAACTGCGACCGACGTTCGAACGGAGGGTGAATCATGACCGTCCCGCTACAGTTCGCGGTGACGCCTATCGAGGCCTCGCTGATGCTCTTCGTCCTGTTGACGGCGATCGTGACGGCGCTCGCCCGGGACGTGCTCGCCGCGATCATCGTCTTCGGCGCGTACAGCTTCGGGATGGCCGCGCTGTACACGTTCTACCGCGCGCCCGACGTGGCGCTGACCGAAGCCGCGGTCTCGGCGGGGATCACCACGGTCCTCCTGCTGCTGACGATCGCGAAGACGTCGCGGATCGAGCACGAGGTGACCTACAGCTCGATCAACTGGCCGGCGCTGGGGGCGGTCGCGCTGCTCGGCGTCGCCATCGCGTCGACGCTGTCGTCGATCCCGGCCGTCGGTGACCCGACCGCCGCGGTCTGGTCGGACGAGGCCGTCACGCAGTACTACATCGCACAGACGTACGCCGACACCCACGTCGACAATACGGTGATGGCCGTGCTGGCCGGCTACCGTGGGTTCGACACCTTCGGCGAGGCCGTCGTGGTCTTCGCCGCTGGCGTCGCGACCATGCTGGTACTCCACAGGGAGAGCTTCACATGACCGACGACGAGACGAACATCGACGAGAGTGGCTCCGGCGACGGTCCGACCGACGGCGACTCGGCCGAACGCGACTCGGCCGAACGCGACTCGGCCGAACGCGACTCGGCCGACAGTGACCTCGCTGACGAGGGTCGAGAGCCGACGATATCGCCCATCGAGCGCCAGCGGAGCCCGTACACGGAGAGCCAGGTGATCATGTCGGCTGTGAAGGTGATGGCCCCGTTCGTGTTCACGTTCGGGCTGTTCATCACGTTCCACGGGGCCGACTCGCCGGGTGGTGGCTTCCAGGGCGGGGCGATCATCGCGGCCGTCATCCTGATGATCGCGTTCGCGTTCGGCATCGAGGCGACCCGCGAGTGGCTCAGCAACGCCGTCGTCGTCGCGCTCGCGGCCGGCGGCGTCGTCGTCTTCGGGGGTATCGGCGTCGTCGCGCTCGCGCTCGGCGGCAACTTCCTCGAGTACGCGCGGCTCCCGATCAAGAACCCGGTCAAGTACGGGATGGAGGCTATCGAGATCGGCGGCATCGCCGCCATCGTGAGCGGCGTCCTCGTCGGGCTCTTCTTCCTGCTCGCGGCCGGCTTCGCCACCGCGGAGGTGAACGAATGATAGAGATCCTCGCAACCAGACACGCCTACGCGACGTTCACGATCCTGCTGTGTATCGGCCTCTATATGATGATCGCCAACAAAAACCTCGTGAAGAAGATCATCGGCCTCAACCTGTTCCAGACGGCCATCTTCCTGCTGTTCATCGCCTCGGCGTACGTCCAGGGCGGGAAGATCCCAATCGTCCCGAAGGGCAAGGTCGCCGGCGAGACGTTCGTCAGCCCGCTGCCCCAGGTGCTCGTGCTGACCGCCATCGTCGTCGGCGTGAGCCTGACTGCCGTCGGCCTCGCACTCTGTATCCGGATCCACGAGGAGTACGGCACGCTCCGCACCGACGCGCTCCGGGAAGCGATGCGCGAGGAGGACGTCCTGCCGGGCGAGGAGTCCGCCGCCGAACCGGACGTCGTGACCGACGGCGGGAACGTCGCTGACGGCGGGAACGTCGCTGACGACGGAAACGCCACCCACGACGGAGGTGAGTCCCGATGATCGAGGCCCTGATCCCGCTGCTCGTCGTAGTTCCCATCCTCGCGGCGGTGATCCCGCTCGTGGCCGGCCTGTGGTACGAGAACGTCGGCTGGTCGATCGCGGCAGTGACGGCGACGGTCCTGTTCGGGCTCGCGGCGTGGATCGCCCGGAGCGTCTTCGCCGGCGGGCGCATCGTCCACGAGCTCGGCGGCTTCTCCCGGCCCATCGGCATCGAGCTGGTCGCCGACGAGCTCTCCGCGATGCTCGTCCTGCTTAATGCCGCGGTCGTCCTCGGCGTCCTCGCGTTCGCCCGGACGGCGGGCCCGCGCGGGAACGCCTTCTACTCCGGCTACCTGCTGCTGGCCGGCGGCGTGATGGGCGTCGCGCTCACCGGCGACGTGTTCAACCTGTTCGTCTTCCTCGAGGTGACGAGCCTGACCACGTACGCGCTCGTCGCCTCGGACCGGTCGGGCGCGAGCGCCTACGCGTCGCTGAAATACCTCATCGTCGGCACCGTCGGCGCTTCGCTGTACCTCATCGGCGTCGGCTACGCGTTCCTCGCGACGGGGACGCTGAACATGATCGACTTACGCCAGCAGCTCGCCGCGGTCGGCTACGGCGACCCGCTGGTGCAGGCCGCGTTCGGCTTCGTCGTCGCCGGCTTCCTCATCAAGATGGCCGTCTTCCCGGTCCACGTCTGGCAGCCGGACGCGTACCAGCGCGCCCCCGACACCGTGACGACGTACATCTCCGCGCTCGTCTCGACGGGCGCCGCCTACGCGCTCATTCGCGTGACGTACGGCGTGTTCACCGTCGAGTTCCTGCGCGCGAACGAGGCGTTCACCACCGCGATGCTCGTGGTGGCCGGGACGAGCATCGTCGCGGGCAGCACCCTTGCCGTCACGCAGACGGACCTCAAGCGGGTGTTCGCCTACTCCTCCGTGGCGCAGTTCGGGATGATCGCCGCCGCCGTCGCCATCGGTAACCGGACGGCGCTGCTCGGCGCGATGATCCACCTCGTCGGCCACGGCCTGCTGAAAGGCGGGCTGTTCCTCGGTGCCGGGCTGCTCCGGCAGACCTACGACGTGCGGACGGTCGACGACCTCGCCGGCCTCGCGCGGACGGCCCCGTACACGGCCGGCGGTATCTCGGTGCTCGGCCTCGCCTTAGTCGGCGTCCCGCCGTCCGTCGGCTTCGTCGGCAAGTGGTACATGGCCCTCGGCGCCGTCGAGGCCGAGGCCTGGGGGATCGCAACGGTGATCTTCCTGAGTACGCTGCTGTCGCTGCTGTACGTCGGGCGTATCGTGGAGCAACTGTACTTCGGGGAGGCGAGCACCGACGCGGCGGCGACGGAACCGGAACCGGCCCCGGCGTCGAGCGCGTCCGACCAGCGACCCGCCAGCGACGGCGGCGTCCGGGCGCCCGCCGGTGACGCGTCCATCGCCGAGATGGCGTCGCCTCGTGTGCCGCGTGCCGGGCTCGCCGTGCTGGTCCTGGCAGTCGTCGCCGCCGTCGCGCTCGGCTTCGCCGGCGTGGCATTCGCGGACGTCCTCGACCCGGTCCTCGGGAGGTTCTTCGCATGACTGAAGTGATAGATTATCGTCCCCTGGCTGCGGTGCTGGTATCGCTGCTCGCGACCGTGTTCATCGTCGCCTCCTACCGGCGACCGAACCTCAGGGAGGCGTGGACGATCCTCGCGGCCGTGACGAAGTTCGGGCTCATCGCGTCGATGGTCCCCGGCGTCCTCTCCGGGACCGTCTACGTTTCGCCCATCGCGTCGTTCCTGCCCGGGATCAGCCTCGCGCTGCAGGCCGACCCGCTCGGGCTGCTGTTCGCGATGCTCGCGAGCCTGCTGTGGATCGTCACCTCCTTCTACAGCATCGGTTACATGCGCGGGCTCGACGAGCACGCGCAGACGCGCTACTTCGCGTCGTTCGCGGTGTCCGTCTCCGCGGCCGTCGGCGTCGCGATGGCGAGCAACCTCCTCGCGCTGTTCGTCTTCTACGAGCTGCTGACGGTCGCGACGTACCCGCTCGTCGGCCACGACGAGACCGACGAGTCCCGGGCCGCCGGCCGGAAGTACCTCGCATACACCTTCGCGGGCGGCGTCTCGGTGCTCGCGGGCACCGTCGGCGTCTACTTGCTGACGGGCACGGTGACGTTCACGCCCGGCGGCATCGAGGGCCTGAGCGCGGTCGACACGAACGTCGCGCGCGCCCTGTTCGGCCTCCTCATCGCCGGCTTCGGCGTGAAGGCGGCGCTGATGCCCGTCCACTCCTGGCTGCCGGACGCGATGGTCGCGCCGACGCCCGTCTCCGGCCTGCTGCACGCCGTCGCAGTCGTCAAGAGCGGTGTCTTCGGCATCGCACGGGTCGTCCTCGAGGTCTTCGGCCCGGACACCGTGAGCGCGCTCGGCGTCGGCGTCGTGCTCGCCGCCGTGGCCGCGTTCACGCTGACCGTGGCGAGCGTGATGGCGCTCCGGCAGGACAACCTGAAGCGCCGGCTGGCCTACTCGACAGTGAGCCAGCTCTCGTACATCGTCCTGGGGCTGGGCATCGGCGTGAGCGCCGGCGGGACGAACGCGCTGATCGGCGGGCTGCTCCACATCCCGGCGCACGCGTTCATGAAGCTCACCCTGTTCTTCTGTGCGGGGATCCTCCACGTCGAGACGCATACGGACGCCATCAGCGACATGGCCGGCATCGGGAAGCGGATGCCGCTGACGATGAGCGCCTTCGCCGTCGCCGCGGCCGGGATGGCCGGCATCCCGCTCGTCGCCGGCTTCGTGAGCAAGTGGTACCTCCTGCTCGGCAGCGTCGGCGCCGGCGGCGCGGTCTTCGCCGTCGTGCTGCTCATCTCCGGCGTCCTGAACATCGCGTACTTCTGGCCCATCGTCTACACGGCCTTCTTCGAGTCCCCCGACGACAGCGACACCAAACCGCTACTCTCCGGCCCGTTCGGCGGCCGCTTCGCGCTGGCGACGGACGGCGGCAAGTTCACGCTCGTGACCGACGGCGGGAATCCCGTCGACGTTGAGGACGAAGACGACGAAGACGACGAAGACGACGAAGCCGCGGAGCTCGAGGACGTCGACGCCGGCGTTCCGGTCGACGACGCCGAGGAACTGGAGGAAGCGCTGGAGGATGTCGACATTGAGAACGCCGACGCCGACACGCCAGAGGAGTACCTCCAGGACTCGCCCGGCGAGTACGCGGTCGATCGCTACCCGAGCGACCACATGACCGGGAACTCCGGGGACGAGGAAGCGGCAGCCGGTGACGCCGCGGGCGAGGTCGGTCGTGCAGGCGACGACGCCGCAAGCGACCACCACGACGACGCCGGCGACCACCACGACGACGGCCACCATCACGGCCCACCGCCTGGCGGCTGGACGGAGTCGAACTGGCGCGGCGGCGAAAGCACCTGGTTCATGCTGGGGCCGATCCTCGCGGCCGCAACGGGGTCGCTCGTGCTTGGCGTCGTTCCACACACGGCGGTGTTCCTGCGGATCGTCGAGCTCATCGTCGCGAACGCAACGGGGGTGGCCGTCTGATGGCGGCTGACTCCCTGCTCACGGCGGCCTTCCCGGCGCTGCTCGTGCTCGCGGCGGCCGTCGTCCTGCCGCTGCTGAGCCGGCGCGTCGGCCACGCACTCGGCGCGCTGGTGACCGGCGCCGTCGTGCCGTGGAGCGTCCTGGCGCCGGCCGGCGCCCACCTGCCGGTCAGGCTATTCGGCTTCGAGGCGTACCTGTTCAACGTCGACCCGTTCTCGCGGCTGATGGGGATCATCTTCGGCCTCATCGGCGCCATCGCCATCCTCTACTCGTACGCGAGCGAGGCCGAGAACGTCCAGACGGCGTTCGCGATGTCGTACGTCGGCTCCAGCCTCGGGGCCGTCTTCGCGGGCGACTGGCTCTCGCTGTTGTTCTTCTGGGAGCTGATGGCCGTCACCAGCACACTGCTCGTCTGGCACTACGGCGGCATCGCCGTGCGCGCCGGCTTCCGGTACGCGCTGCTGCACGGTATCGGCGGGAGCCTGCTGATGGGCGCGATCATCTGGCATTACGTCGAGGTCGGCACGTTCCTCTTCGCCTCGGTCCCCGGTGGACCCGAGGTAGCGGGGATGGCCGCGGGTGTGCCCCAGCTGCTCGCGGCGCTGGGCATCGGCGTCAACGTCGGCTTCATCGGGCTGCACGCCTGGCTGCCCGACACCTACCCGCGCCCGCACATCGCGGCGAGCGTCTTCCTCTGCGTCTACACCACGAAGACCGGCGTCTACGGGATGTACCGCGCGTTCCCGGAGGGCCAGCTCGCCATCGCGTACATGGGCGGGGCGATGGCCGTCTTCGGCGCCGCCATGGCGCTGCTCCAGAGCGACATGCGCCGCCTGCTCTCCTACCACATTCAGTCGCAGGTCGGCTACATGGTCGCCGGCGTCGGGATCCCGAAGGCGCTGGCGACCGCGGGCGCGTTCGGCCACGTGTTCAACCACATCCTCTACAAGAGCCTCCTGTTCATGACCGTCGGCGTGGTCATCTACCGCACCGGCGAGGAGAGCCTCAAGAAGGTCGGCGGGCTCGCCCGTGAGATGCCGATCACGGCGATCACCTTCACCATCGCGGCGCTGTCCATCGCCGGCTTCCCGGGCTTCAACGGCTTCGTCAGTAAGGGGATGGTGATCGGCGCGGCCCACAAGAAGCACCTCGACGTGCTCTGGTACCTCCTGCTGGCCGGGGGCGTCGGCACCTTCCTCTCGTTCATCAAGCTCGGCTACCACGCCTTCCTCCACGGCGAGTACGAGGGGACCGTCGCCGACGCGAACCGCGGGCAGTCGGTCGCGATGATCAGCGTCGCGGCCCTCTGTGTGGTCTACGGGCTCGTCCCGGACCTGCTGTTCGACATCATCCCGCTCTCCGGCGAGTTCGAGTTCCACGTCTTCACCGTCGGCCACATCGTCGAGGGGCTCGTGCTGGCACTGCTCGGCGTCGTCGGCTTCGCGGTCCTGAAGAAGCCGCTGAAGAGGGTCGGACGCGTGCCGGACGTCGACGCGCTGTACAACCGGGCGGCCTTTTACGGCGGCCGCGCGCTCGTCGTCGGCGTGACCGAGACGTACGCCGCCGTCGACCGCGGCGTCGTGGGCACCGTCAAGAGCGTCGAGCGCGTCGGCGCGAACCCGCGCTCGTACGCGAAGCAGATCGGCATCACCGAGGACATCCGCGCCGGCATCGGTCGCGGCGTGATGATCGTGACGGTGGTGACCGCGCTGGCGCTGCTGGTCCTGCTGAACCTCTGATTCGTCGCGGTCGACGCTTTTTGGGTGGGTTCGTCGTTTTTTATCGTTAGCTGAAGCGTCGTTTGCGGGATCTCTCAGCGTGGTTTAAATCTCCGAGTCTCTGCGCGCTCGCGCTTATAAATAAAGTCAGTAATCGTCGGCAGTGACACCACTCAGCCCACGTAGAAAGCCCCGACGGCGAGCAGCTCGTGCTTATAAACTAAGACGACCTTCAGCACTAGCAACACCACTCAGCATGCCCAGAAAGCCCCAGCCGCTGAGCGCTCGCGCTGCTCGCTGCGCTTCTCACCCGGCTCGCTCCCTTCGGTCGCTCGCCGGGTTCCGGTGCTTGCGTCGCAGGGCGTCCCGCTCGCCGGCTGCCCCTTTCAGTCCCGCCCCGGGAGTGGTGGCCGGGCGTCGCTCGCGGCGGCTGAAGCGCCGACGACGCGAGCCAGCTGTCCGGCGTGCGGTGCGGGGCGGCCGGCGCGCGCGAGCAACGCGTGCGAGGGAGGCCGGCGCCGAGGCGGTGTCCTCGTGAGCGGAGCGAACGAGGGGCCGGAAGTCGCAGCCCGGACCCGTCCGTCGTAGACGCAACGGAAGCCCGGACCGTCTTCCGAGGCGATGCCGGCGCCGGCCGAGGCTGGGGAGGGCCGAGGCTTGCGGTAGCTGTGCGGTCGCGGTGCGGTTGCCGTCGCGGTCGCGGTCCTTGCGGACTGAAAGGGCGACGGCCGGTCTCGTGAACAGCGAGAGACCGGAGGTCTCTCGGGCAGCCGGCGCGCCGTCGCCGCGCCGGCGACGAAGTGAACGAGAGCTTGGAAGTCGCAGCCCGGCAGCCCGCTACTGCAGGCAGCCCGGACCGTCTTCCAGCGGTCGCGCCGAAGGGGAGTCGCTGAGTCAACCCCTATCCGCGCGGGCGGTGTCTTCGCGAGCGCAGCGAGCGAAGGCCAGAAAGTCGCAGCCCGGACCCGTCCGTCGAAGACGCAACGGAAGCCCGGACCGTCTTTCGAGGCGGAGAGCCGCGGATATGTCGCGGAGCGACCGCGAGCGGCCGAGGGCTTTCTGGGTGTTTGCGGTGCTGTCAAGCGCAGCAGCGTCTGCACCTGAGCTTCCGACTTATAAATAAGAGCGGTCGAGGGCTTTCTGGGTGTTTGCGGTGCTGTCAAGAGCAAGTCCGTATCACCTGACCAAATCTACTTATAAAGAGAGACCGGACGCTTGCCGGCTTTGGCTCTTCAGAACGATTCATTCGCTTCGCAATACAGGACCCGCATCCCCAAAATCCGATCTCGCTCACTGTCAGCCCCTCGCATCGGGGGCCGATGATCGTCAGCTTTTATCCTCCGGTTGGTGTACCTGCGACATGGACCAGTTGCGGCAGTCGCTCCTCGACGCGCCGATCATCGAGAAAGGAGATTACGAGTACTTCGTCCACCCGATTAGCGACGGGGTTCCGATGCTGGAGCCGGAGCTCCTCCGCGAGATCGTCATCCGGATCATCCGGAAGGCGGAGCTCGAGAACGTCGACAAGATCGTCACGCCGGCCGCGATGGGGATCCACATCTCGACCGCGCTGTCGCTGATGACGGACATCCCGCTCGTCGTCATCCGCAAGCGCCAGTACGGCCTCGAGGGCGAGGTCCCCCTCTTCCAGGAGACGGGCTACTCCGAATCCGAGATGTACATCAACGACGTCGCCGAGGGCGACCGAGTCCTCGTGCTCGACGACGTGCTCTCGACGGGCGGCACGATGAAGGCCATCCTCGACGCGCTCACGAACGACGTCGGCGCGGAGGTCGGCGACGTTCTGGCAGTGATCAAGAAGGCCGGCGAGAACGAGCTCGACGACACCGACTACGACGTGAAGACGCTGATCAACGTCACCGTCGAGGACGGCGAAGTGATCATCGTCGACGAGCACGGCGACGGATAGGTCGAACCGGCCCGGACTGGATCGGTCCGGACTGTACCGGATCCCGACTGCGGACGCCACCTTTTCGCGGTCGCCGACGTCGATCCCGTACTGTCGAGAATACGAGTAGTTGGCGTCAGTCCACCCGATCGATTGACCGATATCCGCGCACAGGCGCCGTGCCGTTATGTCGCTGAACGTCCTGACAGATCCTGGAACAACGCCGTTTTTGAGTCTCCCGCCCCGTGATCTATCCGTATGACAAGCGCACTGTTCGTCGTCAGCGAGGACGGCTACTGGGGCGAGGAATGTATCGAGCCGCTCACGTCTCTGGAGGACGCCGGCGTCGACGTCACCGTGGCGACGCCGACCGGCTCGCCGCCGGTGGTCGACGAGCGCTCCGTCGACCCCGACACCGTCGGCGAGGAGACGGCCGAGGAAGTACTCGACGTCCACGAGAACCACCCCGGCCTCAACAACCCGGAGCGGGTCGCCCGCGTCTCCGCGGCCGACTTCGACACGGTGGTCTTCCCCGGCGGCCACGGCACGGCGTGGGACGTCAATCAGGACCGGCACGCGCGCCAGCTCCTCCTCGACGCCGTCGCCGGCGACGAGGGGAACGCGCTGGTTGTCTGTCACGCTGTCGCCATCCTCGCGTTCACGCGCGAGGCCGACGGCTCGTTCCTGGTCGACGGCCGCGACGTCACCGGCTTCCCGAACGCATGGGAGGAGGACATCGTCGACGAGGACGACCTGATGCCGGACGGGCGCAAGCTCCCCTACTGGGTGGAGGACGAGGTGAAGGCCGCCGGCGCGAACTGGGACGCCGAGCTCGACGCCGACACGAGCGTCACCGTCGACGGCGACCTCATCACCGCCCGTGGCCCCGGTTCCTCCGCGGCCGCGGCCGAGACGCTGCTCGAGGAACTCGGCATCGACGCGTAAGCTGTCCGGAGCGTCCGCTTTTTTGAACGCCGTCGCTATCCGGTGAGCGACTGCCGTCGCGATGGGCGAGAACCGCCGTCGCGATGGGCGAGAACCGCCGTCGCGATGGGCGAGAACCGCAGTTGCGAACCGCGAGAGTTGCTATCGAACGGGGAGTTCAGGCAGCGTCGAGGCCGACCTCAGGCCTCGGATTCGATCGTGAACGCCGGCTCCGCGATGTTCTCGGATTTACACTCCGGACAGCGGGAGGGGTAGTTCACCGGGTCGTCGAAGCGGTCGAACCCGCAGTCGTTACACGCCGGCGTGGCGACGAGGAACTCCTCGTCTTCCTCGACCGACTGCGCGACGTGTTCGAGGTGCTCGTAGACGACCGGCGTCGGCAGCGCCAGCGTCTCGGCCAGCTCGCTGGCCGTCGCCGGCGACTCGCGTAGTTCCTCGGCGATGCGCTGGCGCGTCGTCGACTCCATGCCCCCCGTTCGTGACTCGGGGTTATAAACCGCCTGTCGAGGGGCCAACCGCACGCGGCAAGCGGGCTTCGAGTCACAAGAACCATAACGTCGGATTTGAAAGGAAGACCATGAAGGCGGTAGTACTGGCGGGAGGGTACGCAACACGTCTGTGGCCGATCACGAAGCACCGACCGAAGATGTTTCTCCCGGTCGGTGAGAACACGGTCATCGACGAGATCTTCGCGGACCTGGAGGCCGACGACCGGATCGACGAGGTGTTCGTCTCCACGAACGACCGGTTCAACGGCGAGTTCCAGGCGTATCTCGACGAGAGCGACTTCGAGAAGCCCAAACTGTCCATCGAGGACACGACCGAGGAGGACGAGAAGTTCGGCGTCGTGGGCGCGCTCGCCCAGCTCGTCGACCGCGAGGGGATCGACGACGACCTCGTCGTCGTGGCCGGCGACAACCTGATCAGCTTCGACGTCGGCGAGTTCGTCGACTTCTTCCAGGCGAAGGAGACGCCGACGATCGCCGCGTACGACGTCGGTAGCCGCGAGCGGGCGAAGTCCTACGGGCTCGTCGAGCTCGAGGGCGACGAGGTCGTCGACTTCCAGGAGAAGCCCGACGACCCGAACTCCACGCTCGTCTCCATCGCGTGTTACGCGTTCCCCCAGGATTCTCTCTCACTGCTCCAGACGTATCTCGAGGAAGGCAACAACCCGGACGAGCCCGGCTGGTACATCCAGTGGCTCCAGAATCGGGGCGACGTCCACGCGTTCACGTTCGACGGCGCCTGGTTCGACATCGGCACGGCCGAGAGCTACCTCGACGCGGTCGAGTACGAGCTGGGCGGCGAGGCGCTCGTCGACGACGCCGCGACCGTGACGAACAGCGAGATCGGTGACAACGTGCAGGTGATGGCCGACGCCACCGTCGAGAACTCGGAGCTCGAACGCGCCGTCGTCTTCCCGGGAGCGACGATCCGGGACTCGGCGATCGAGAACTCCATCGTCGACACCGAGGCCCACATCGTCGACGTCGACCTCGCGGGCTCGCTCATCGGCGAGCATACGACGATCACGCCCGGCGAGGGCTTCTGAGGGCCTGGCGGTCGCCTTCGCGAACCGAGTAGAGTTGCTCTTCCGCCGCCTACTCCGCCAGCGACGCGTCGGTGATCTGCAGGTGCCCGCGCGTCCCGTCCCAGACCGTGTCGTACTCGAGGTCGATGGCGCGGTCCATGTGGGGGCCGTCGGTGACGAACGTCTCGAACTCGCCGCCCTCGCCGATGACGTGGACGCCGTACTCCTCGTTCAGTTCCCGGAGCTCGTCGAGGGCGCCGTGGTCGAGCGTTCGCCCGAGCCACGACTCGTCGAGCCCGTACGCCGCGACCTGGATGATCGTGATCTCGAAGCCGGCGTCGATCATCTCCTCGGCGAGCGTTTCGGGATCGCGCTGCCACAGCGGGGCGAACAGGTCGATACCGAGCCGGTCGCACATCGCCTCGATGCGGCTGGTCTGGAACTCGCTCTCGACGGCGCCGGCGGTGACGCCCGCGAGGTCGATCTCGGTCGCCAGCTCCCGGAGGGCGGCTTCCATCGGCTCGACCTCCGCGTCGCCCTGGGCCCCGGAGTCGCGGACGTCGTCGGCGCCGAAGTCGTCGGGCTCGACGTCGACGAGCTCGATGCCGATGCTCTCGGCGGCGAGGCTGGCGAGCTCCGTCGCCGGCGTGTGGTACATGTAGGAGTCGCCCTCGGGATGCACGGTCAGCAGTCGCGACACGTCCATCCCCTCCTCCAGCGCGCGGTACAGCGCCCACGAGGAGTCCTTCCCGCCGGAGAACAGGCTCACCCACTCGCCATCGTTCATACCGAGCGTACGCGCAGGGGCGTTAAACAGCCAGCGGTCCGATGGCGACGGCAGCACCGTCCGATGGCGACGGCAGCGCACGAAAAACCCGGACCGCGTCAGAACAGCCCGACGTTGAGCGCGTAGGGCCACGGCGCCCCGCCGATCGCGAGGAGCGCGAGGGCCGCCCCGAACCCAGTGACGTTCTTCAGGAACTGCGTCATCTCCGACTGCTTCTCCTCCGGGTCCTCCATCGTCCAGAAGTCGTGCATCTGGACGGCACCGACGAGGAGGAACGTGGCCAGCGCCCCCGCCGACAGGACGGGGAACGCGCCGACGGCGATACCGAGGCCACCGAAGAGCAGCATCCCACCCGAGACGAGGACGGCCGCACGCGGGTAGGGAACCCCCTTGAACTCCGCGTAGCCGACCATGCTGTCGGTGTCCATGAAGTGGTTAAGCCCCATGAACGCCAGCACGCCGCCGAACAGCAGTCGGCCCAGCAGGAACAGCTCGGCCGCGCCCGTACCGCCGAAGGCTTGCACCACGACCGCGCTCATCGATCTCCACCCCTCGTTATCGCTGGTTGTCGGTTTCGAGACATTCCAGCCGGAATACTCCGGTGACACTTAAATCATTTATTGCAGATCGGTGTGAATGTTTTATATCTCCTGCAGATATTGTGTCGGAACTGCTTCTTTGTTCAACCGGGATCCTTCCGGAGCGGAGTTCCGGAGCGGAGTTCCGGAGCCGGTGGGCGGGAGCGAAGATCAGGAGGAGTCCGCGGCCGCCTCGCGACTGCTCTCCAGCGCGTCCGGGTGGACCTCGGCGGCGTCGACGGCGACCTCGCGGAACGCGGGCCAGTCCTCGTCGTCGACCGCGGCCGCCGCGGAGAGGTCGCCGCCGGCGATCCGCTCCAGCGTCCGCCCGTACTCGCCTTTCAGCGTCACGAAGGCGTCGCTCAGCTCCGGCGACAGCTCTTCGGGATGTTCGACCTCCAGCCGCTGTCCCTGCTCGACGTTTCGGATGATGAGCTCGATCTCGCCGGCGTCGATCGCGTCCGCGATCCGCGCTACCGCTGATTCGTCGTCCATAGCGGAGGCCACGTGGGGCGGACCTGTAAAAGCGACCGCCGAACGGAGCGTACCAGCGTCCCGCCGGCGCTCTCACTCGACGTCGACGCGGGGGTCGAGCCACACGTACAGCACGTCCTGCAGCAGGTTCCCCAGCACGCCGAGAACGGCGACGAGCAACGTCGCCGCCAGGACCACGCTGATGTCGCGGTCATGGATGGCGCCGTACGCGAGGGCACCGGCTCCGGGGAGCCCGAAGACCGCCTCGACGACGTAGACGGTGACGAGGAGGAGCGCCACCCCTTCGATACAGAACAACGAGACGAGCGGGAGCGCGGCGTTCCGCAGGACGTGGCGGGCGAGGTCCCGGGACCCGGCCCCGCTGGCTCGCAGGGTCCGGACGAACTCCGCGGGCACGTACTCCAGCGCCTCGGCCCGGGTGTACCGTGCTTGCACGGCGAGCAGGTTCGCACAGACGACGGCGGCGGGCAGGATCATCGACTGGAGGTTGTCGGGGTGCCAGAGCCCGTACCGGTCGTCCCACGCGACCTCGACCCAGCCGAGCTCGTGGACAGCGACCGCGATGGACATCTCGCCGAGCCAGAACACGGGGAGGCCAAACCCGGAGTAGACGGCCGCCGCGATCGCTTTGTCGAGGTAGCCACCGCTCCGCATGGCGGTATAGATCCCGGTCCCGACGCCGACGACCGTCGACACGAGAACCGCCGGCAGCACGTAGAGAGCAGTCACCGGGATCGTCTCGCGGAAGGCCTGGGTCACCGGCTTTCCCCCGAGCGTCGTGCCGAGATCCAAAACGAGATACGAGGAGAGCCACAGCCAGTAGCGCCTGTACAGGGGCAGATCGTAGTTGCGGGCCTGGCGGTACGCCTCGACCGCCTCGCCGCCGGCAACCCACGCTACGAGCACCTCGTTCGGGTCGGGCGTGAGCGCCACCAGCAGGAACGTCCCCGAGATGACGACCCAGACGGCCACGATCGACCAGACGAGGCGTTTGAACACGTATCGTCGCATTGAACGCTGGGGGAACCCAGTATCAGGTGTTCCATAAGTCCCCCGGTGACTGTAGGCCGGATTTTACCTTTGGGAGTATTTAACACTCATAACCGTGACTGCCGGATACATGTGCGGAGATACCGAACGCGAGATAGTTGCAAACGGTCCGCAACGGACACCGTAAGTCGATGACGGCGAGCGACGACGGGTCGGCTGGGTCGGGCCACGCCGTCGAAACGGCGTCGACGGCCGACGCCCAGCCGACGTTCGAAACAGTCGAGCTGGGTGAGGGAACGACCCGGTGGCGGCCGGCCGCGACGACGGCCACGTTCGTCGCCGGCGCGACCGTCCTGGTCGCGCTCGCGACCTACCACCTGCGGGTCCTCCCCGAGGGAACACCGCTGTACGGGTCCTTCGTGCCGTCGATCATCGACTGGCTCTACTGGCTCTCCACGTGGTCGATCGTGTCGTATCTGGTCGTTCCGATGATCCGAAGCCGGGGGCTCGTGGCCCACTACTGGCGTCACCTCCGGCGCAATCGCGTCGCCGTCGCGAGTCTGATCTACCTCGGCCTGTTCGGCGTCGTCGCCACCGTGGGCCCCCACGTCGTCGGGGGGCCCGCGGAGCCGGTGTTCGGAACGGCAGGCGCGCGGGAGCCACTCCCCTCTCAACCGCCCGTCGGGTTCAGCGTCTCGAATTCCCTCGTCTTCTGCGGGGAGAACCTCGTCGATGGCCGGTGCGTGGGCACCTGGCAGTACCCGTTAGGGACCACGGCCACGGGCGACGACGTGCTCAGCCGGATCGTCCACGGGATGAACGTCGCGCTCAAGGTGGTCGTGATCTCCGGGACGCTGATGGTCCCGCTCGGCGTCGGCGTCGGAACCATCGCCGGATACGTCGGCGGACGCGTCGACGACGCCCTGATGCGTTACGTCGACGTCCAGCAAGTGCTTCCGGCCTTCTTCATCGTGCTCCTGTTCCTCGTCATCCACGACGGCGGGCTGCTCCTGCTCGTGCTGGTCTTCGGGCTGCTCAACTGGGGCGGGATCGCCCGTCTCGTCCGCTCGGACGCGCTGAAGACCCGCGAGGAGGGGTTCGTCTGGGCGGCGCGGAGTGCGGGCGCGCGTCCCCTCCGGATCGTGCGTCGGCACATCGTCCCGAACACCTCCAGTACGATCCTGACGGCGATCACCCTGCAGTTGCCGCTCATCGTGATCATGGAAACGACGCTGGCGTACCTGTTCTCCCGGGGCCGGGTCGGGGCCGCACGCGCCTCCATCTGGCAGGTCGACCTCTCGTGGGGGTGGACCATCGCGCTCGGCTTCTCGGATCGCGCCTTCCCGACGCTGTCGTGGTGGGTCGCACTCGCACCGGGGATCCTGCTGCTGGCGACGACCGTGAGCCTCAGCCTGCTCGGGGACGCCATGCGGGACGCGCTCGACCCGCGGGTGGAACGATGACCGACCCGCTGCTCGCGGTCGAGGACCTCCACGTCCAGTTCGACACGCCGGACGGGACGCTCCGCGCCGTCGACGGCGTCTCCTTCACCGTCGACCGCGGCGAGACCGTCTGTCTCGTCGGCGAGTCGGGGTCGGGCAAGACCGTCTCCTGTGAGGCGCTCACCGGCCTCCTCCCGACGCCCCCGGGTGAGGTCACGCAGGGGACGGTCCGGTTCGACGGCGCGGACCTGACGACCTACTCCGAGACGCAGCTCCGAGCGGTCCGCGGCGACCGCATCGCGCACGTGTTCCAGAACCCGCAGGGCGCGCTCGATCCGGTGTACACCGTCGGGGAGCAGCTCGTCGAGGCGATCGGGTACCACCGGGACGTCTCGAAGGCGGCCGCCCGCGAGCGCGCCATCGACCTGCTGGACCGGGTCGGCATCCCCACGCCCGGCACGCGCGTCGACGAGTACCCCCACGAGTTCTCCGGGGGGATGAAACAGCGCGTCGTCGTCGCGCTCGCCCTGACGTGCGAACCCGACCTGCTCGTCGCGGACGAACCGACGACGGCGCTGGACGTGACGACCGAGGCGCAGCTGCTCGACCTCCTCGCGGACCTGCAGGCGGAGTTCGACATGGCGATCCTCTTCGTCACGCACGACCTCGGCGTCGTCGCCGAGATCGCTGACCGCGTCGTCGTCATGTACGGCGGCAAGGTGATGGAGCAGGGCGACGTGTTCGACGTCTTCGACCGGACCGCCCATCCCTACACGGCCGCGCTCATGAAGGCGCTCCCGGGCAAGGGCGCGCTCCAGCCGATCGGCGGCGACCTCGTCGACCCCGTCGACCCGCCGGACGGCTGCCGGTTCGCGCCCAGGTGCGAGCACGCGACGCCCGCCTGCACGTCCGGCGGCCAGCCCCCCCTCTACGCCACCGGTGACGGACGACGCGCGCCCGCGGACGACGAGGTCCACGGCGACGCCACCGCCGGCCACAGCGCCTCCTGCGTCTACTACGGCCCCCACCACGACCGCGACGACCTCGACCTGGAGAGTGATTCCGATGCGTGATCCGACTCGGGGCGACGGCGACGGCAACGGCGACGGTGACGGCGACGGCGGTTCCGAGCCGCTGCTCCGCGTCGACGACCTGGAGAAGCACTACCCGATCACGAGTGGGCTCCTGCAACGGGAAACGGGACGGGTCCGCGCCGTCGACGGCATCTCCTTCACCGTCGACCGCGGCGAGACCGTCGGGATCATCGGGGAGTCCGGGTGCGGGAAGTCGACCGCGGCGACCTCGCTGCTCCGCCTCGAGGAGCCGACCGGCGGCCGGATCGCGTTCGACGGCGAGGACGTTCGCGGCTTCGACGACGCCGAGCTGCGGGCGTTCCGGCGGCGCACCGGCATGATATTCCAGGATCCGACGGGGAGCTTCGACCCGCGGATGACGATTGGCGAGTCCATCGCGGAACCGCTCCGCGTTCACGGCGTCGCCGACGCGGGGACGCGCCGGGCGGTCGTCGAGGACCTGCTCGAGCGCGTGGAGCTGCCGACGGAGACGTTCGACCGATACCCGCACAAGCTCTCGGGCGGACAGAAGCAGCGGGCCGCGCTGGCCCGGTCGCTCGTCGTCAACCCGGACCTGCTCGTCGCCGACGAACCCGTGAGCGCGCTCGACGTGAGCGTGCAGGCGGAGATCCTCACGCTGCTCGACGAGCTCCAGGCCGACCTCGGGCTGGCCACCCTCGTCATCAGCCACGACATCGGCGTCGTCCGCGAGATCTGTGACCGGGTCCACGTCATGTACCTCGGCGAGATCGTCGAATCCGGGCCGACCGAGGCCGTCCTCGCGGACCCACAGCACCCGTACACGCAGGCCCTGGTCGCCTCGGTGCCGACGCCGGACCCCCACGCGCCGGACCGCGACGTGACCCTGTCGGGCGACGTGCCCGACGCCGCGAACCCGCCGAGCGGCTGCTCGTTCCACCCACGATGTCCGTCCGTCGTGCCGCCGGCGTCGCTGGAGCTCCCCGAGGAGCAATGGCGACCTGTCTACGACTTTCGGCTCACGCTCGCCGCCGAGGACGTCGACCGCACGGCGCTGGCGACGAGCGCCGGCGTCGACCCCGCGGCCCTCGACGTGGCGGCGCTTCGCGCGGAGTTCGCCCTCCCGGCAGAGCTCCCGGACGAGTCGGCCGACGAGGCGCTGGCGGACGCGCTCTCCGCGGCCGTCGCCGGCGACGTCGACGACGCGCTCGACGCGCTGTCCCCGTTCGCCTCCATCTGCGAGCGCGAGGACCCCGACCCGCGACCGACGCCCGCGGGCCGGTCCGTGCCGTGTCACCTGTACGAGCCGGAGGGTGAGTGAGAAAGGGCTGCGTCGCGCCGAACGGCGAAACGCCGGGTCAGGCCTTTTTAAATCCGGCCGCGGCGCCGACGGCGAACCCGCCGCCCATCGGGATCGCGTTGGCCATCTCCAGCAGGTAACCGCTGGCCTGTGCGTCGATCTGGCTGGCCTCCGGCGTGATACCGGCGAGCTTGCTCCAGTTCATCTGGAGGACGCCGCGCGTTTCGAGGTACGTGAACATGGCCAGCTGGAGGCCGGCGAGCACGGCGATGACCTTGGCGATCTTCTTCGCGGCGTAGCCGGTGACGAAGCCGAGCAAGCCACCCATCGTGATCTCCCCGCCCACGGGGAGTAGTGATTCGATGCCTACCATGTTGCTCCTTCAACAGCCGTACGGCAAAGGGGTTTGGTCACAGTCTCGGCGTCCGGGATGGGCCCGAGAAGGGGGTCGACGTCGGCGCCAACGTCTGACCGAGAGCGACGGCAGTGGGTCGTCGTGGTCGAGCGTGCTGATCTACGCACGGAGGGAGAAGGCGGCTACGCACGGAGGGAGAAGGCGGCTACGCACGGAGGGAGAAGGCGGCTACGCACGGAGGGAGAAGGCGGCTACGCACGGTGGGAGAAAGCGGCTTCGCTCGGGGTATCTGGCGCTCTACAGAGGAGAACAGCAGAGAGCTGTCGTCCGGTTACTCGGAGATGAACTCGTTGTCGCGCCAGTCGACGCCGCCGTTGCCCTCGCCGTTGCCCTGGGGGCTCTCGACGACCTCGACGGAGGCGGGCCGGTCCTCGCCCTCGACGATGCGGGTGGCGGAGAGCTCGCCGTCCTTGTCCGTGATCGCCGTGAGCGTGCCCTTCTCGGCCTGGAGGGCGATCTCGCGGAGGACGAGGAACATCGGGTACTGCAGCGCCGTGTTCTGGAGGACCGTTTCGCGGTCGCCCTTGAAGCAGGCGAACTCGACGAGCTCGGAGGGAATCTCCTCCTCCTCGTCGTCCATCCACTGGGGGCCACCGGCCCGCGGCGGCTCCTCCTCGTAGACGCGCGTCTCCGTGACGGAGGCCTTCAGCTGCGCCGTGGGCGTGTACTTGCTGATGGACTCGTCGTCGGAGACGGCCTTGATGATGAGTGTGTTGTTACGACGAGTGATGTTCACGTCGTCGATCTCCGGGGGTAGCTCCGGATCGTTCTCGAAGTAGTCCTCTACGTCTTCGAGTGGCAGTTCGAGCGTCGAGTGAAGTCGGAACACGCGGCCTGACATGGGTAATGTGGAATGGGTGGTCGGATGATCGAGACACCGAAGTGACGACCGTACCTACCAGAAGTACGGCTCGTAGCCTTATAGGGTCTGTCCTTAGGGACACTCCGGGAACGCCGTTTCAATCAGACGGTCGAAACCTCGCGCCAGCGGGCGTCGAACGACTACTCGACGTCGAGGGTCTCCTCGAGCTCGCCGCGCTCGTCGAGCTCCGCGAGCACGTCGCTGCCGCCGATGAACTCGCCGTCGACGAACGCCTGCGGCGTGGTCTCCCAGTCGCTGTGGGATTCGAGTGCCTCGCGAAACTCCGGGAGCGCCGGCAGGACGTCGACCGTTTCGAACTCGTCGACGTACTGCGAGATGAGGTTGACCGCGCGCTGGGAGTAGCCGCACTGCGGCATGAGCCGGTTCCCCTTCATGAACAGGACGACGTCGTTGTCGGCGATCGCCTCGTCGACCCGCTTTTGAACCTCCTCGGCAGACAGCTCGCTCTCGGGACTGAACGTCATACCTATCCATAGGCGGCCGGACAGGAAAGGGGTTGCGCTGTCAGCCGTCGAGGCCAACTACTCCACCCTGGACACCCACTGCTCGGCCAGCATTTCCTCGAGACAGGCCTCACAGAGCTCCAGCTCGAGGCGCTTCGACTCTCCGCGCTGGCGCTCGAAGTGGAGACGATGGACACCCGAATCCGCCTCCCCGCCACAGTTGATACAGGTCATTGCTCACTGGACTTCACATTTAGTTACCTACTTGTCACTTTCGGTCGCAAATGCTGTGACGTCGCTGCCGTCGCCGACTCGGTCTTCGCTGCCGTCGCCGACTCAGTCGCCGCGTTCGACGCGGACGACGTCGATCAGCGAGTAGACCGGAACGCCGTCGATCTCCTCGGCGCCGCCCTTGTCGGCCAGCACGCAGCAGGCGACGGGGTCGCCGCCCTCCGCGCGGATCGCTTCGACCGTCTCCTGCATCGTCGTGCCCGACGTGACGATGTCGTCGACGACGTAGCACTGCCGGTCCCGGATTCCGGCGAAGTTCCGGGAGAAGCCGCCGCCGCGTTCCGCGATGGCGCCCTCCTCCCACTGGTGTTTGGCCGGCGCGTAGGTCGCGATGTCCGTGTCGAGCGCGCGACCGATGGCCGTCGCCAGCGGGACGCCGGCCTTCTCGATGCCGACGGTGAGATCGACGACGTCCCCGTCATCGCCCCCGTCGTCCCCGGCGGCGCCGTCCTCGACGCCGCCGTTCTCGGCGGCCATCAGGTCCGCCATCGCCTTCGCGGCGTACGTGAGCCGCGAGGAGTCGCGACCGATCGCTGACCAGTCGACGTGGATGTCCGAGGTCGGAGTGGGCTCCGTGCCGGTCTGGACCTCCGTCGCCTCGGTGGTGTCGGCCCGGTCGACGAGCCAGCTCGCCGTCTCGCGGGAGACGTTCAGTTCGTCCGCGATCTCGCCTTTCGAGAGCCCGCGACCCGCCAACTCGGCGGCGCTGGCGATGAGGTCGTCGACGTTCTTCATGTGACGTGCGTTCGACGGCCGATTTAATAGGCGTGTCGTCGGCGATAGGCGAGTTCGTCTGTGTGCGTCGTTCTGTAGAGAGTGGAGAGATAGCTGGAGGTCCTCAGCTGCACGTTATAAGTAGGTTCGTTCGGGTGATACGGTCTTGCTCTTGACAGCACCGCAAACGCCCAGAAAGCCCTCGGCCGCTCGCGGTCGCTGAGCAGGATATCCACGGCTCTCCACACCGCCCGCCGTGGATAGTGCCTGTCTCAGCGACTCCCCTCCAGCGCGAGCGGCCGTCGCCCTTTCAGTCCGCCAGGCCAGCACCGCAACCGCGACAGCGACAGCACCGCACGGCTCCCGCAAGCCTCGGCCCTCCCCAGCCTCGGCCGGGGCGCGCCGGCTCCGCAACGCACCGCGCGGCGCGCCCCGCCCTCCCTCGCACGCGTTTCTCGCGCGCGCCGACCGCCCTGCACCGCGATAGTCTGGCAACCGCCGCTCGCGACGCCCAGTCACCACTCGCGTGCGGGACTGAAAGGGGCAGCCGCTGAGCGGGACGCCCTGCGAAACTAGCACCGCAACGGCGAACGAGCGAAGCGAGTGAGCCGTGAGGAGCGCAGCGAGCAGCGCGAACGCTCAGCGGCTGGGGCTTTCTGGATGTGCCGAGTGGTCTCGCCCGCGACGATAACCGATTTTATTTAAAAGCGCGAGTATTCAGCAGTTGGGTTTGAGGATCATGAGTCCAGTCGCTAAAGACGACGAACCAACCCGTTCATCGATTCACGTGTTCGAAAACCTCTCACGGCAGGACAGACTTTTGTAACCGTCGTGGGCAAACGTAGTAGACGTGTGCACGCTCGTTCTCGCCTGGCAGGTGTTCGCCGACGCGCCGGTCGTCGCCGCCGCGAACCGCGACGAACGGTTCGACCGCCCAGCAGAGCCGCCGTCGGTTCGGGAGGGTGAGTCGACGCGGGCGGGCGAGCCGACGGTCGTCGCTCCCCGCGACGCCGAGGCCGGCGGAACGTGGGTCGGCTGCAACGACGCCGGCGTCTATGCGACCATCACGAACCGCTGGCTCAGCGAGGACCGCGAGGGCGACCGGTCACGCGGGCTGCTCGTCGACGACTGTCTCGACCACGACTCCGCGGCGGCGGCCGTGCGCGCGGTCGAGCGCGAGCTCGACGAGCGCGAGTACGACGGCTTCCACCTGGTCGTCGCCGACGAGTCCGGCGCGTTCCTCGTCGCCAACGACGGCCGCGTCGACGTGACGCGGCTCGACCCCGGTGTCCACGTCGTCGTCAACGTCGGCGGCGTCGTCAACGGTCGCGGCCGCTTCACCATCCCCGAGCGTCGGCAGGCGGTCGGCGAGCGACAGGCCGAGAACGCCCGGCGGCTCGGCGACCGCCTCCGGCCGGATCCCGGCGAGGCGGCCGACGACTGGCTCGACCGCGCGGGGGCAGCACTCGGCGACCACGACGCCGGCGTCTGCATTCACCGCGAGGGATTCGGGACGCGATCGAGCTCGCTCGTCCGGGTCGGAGCTGGCGGCGAAACGCGGTTCGAGTTCGCCGATGGGCCGCCCTGCGAGACCGCCTTCGAGCCGGTCGACCTCCCGCGGTCGTTCGGAGACGGCCACTGACTCGCCCGGCGCGAAACGCGGACCGCAACGCCGGCGACGACCGCGAAGGTCACCTTTAAGCGAATCGCGGCCGGCCTACAGAACATGAGTGTTTCCGACCTCGAGGCCGACCTTTCCGAGGACGAACAAGCGGGGCTCGAGCTCATCCGCGAGACTGGTGGGATCCACCAGAGCAACTTCTGGAAGGAGCTGGACGTGTCCTCGCGCAAGGGGAGTCGGATCGCGGAGTCGCTGGAGGAGTCCGGCCTCATCAAGCGCGAGGAGACGGTCTTCGAGGGGCACAACACCTACTACCTGGAGCCCGCGGCCCGGGACCTCGACTTCTCGCTTTTGATGGCGGGCGACATGCTCTCCCCGTTCATCGGCGAGGAGGAGGTCGACGAGCAGTCCGACTCGTTCTCGCAGTGGCTGATGAACCTCGCGTACGAGGAGTACTGAGCCGTCGCCTCGGCCTGAAGGGTTGTTTTTCCGCCGTCGACCGTTCCCGCCCGCACAGCGCCCACACAGCCACCGCTCAGTCCGTCGGGAACTCGTCCGAGGTCGGCGCCATCGTCGGCGGCGACGGCGCCTCCTCCAGCGTCTCGAAGAAGCGCCCCGCGATGATGTCCTCGATGATGTCCCGGAGCGTCTCCTGTGAGTCCTCGTCGACGTCGCCCAGGATCCCCAGCGGGACCTGCGCGCCGGCCATGTCCGCGTGCCCGCCCGCCGAGCCGACCTGCCCGAGCGCCTCGCGGAGGGCCTCGCCGACGTCGACGTCGGCGCCGCGAGCCCGCGCGGACGCGTAGACGACGCCGTCCATGTACCCGTAGACGAGCGTGATCGTGACGTCCTCGAGGTTGAGTAGCTTCTCGGCCGCCTGGGCCAGTGTGTCGCGGTCGCCGATCGACCCGACGCAGGACGCGACGGCCGAGCCCTGGATCTCGCGGTTGCGGATCGCCTCCGCGAGCGTGTCGAGCGTGTCCGGGCTCACGCTGGGGCTCTCCACGCGCTCGAGCGTGTCCTCGTCGGCCTGCACGAGCAGCTCCGCGCCGGCCTCGAAATCGGCCGTGGACACCTCCCGGACGAAGTCCTGTGTGTCGACCCGGATGCCGAACAGCAGCGCCGTTGCCAGCTCGCGATCGGGGTCGATACCGAGCTGGTGGAAATACTCCGCGATTTGAGTGCTCGTCGCGCCGATCTCGGGCCGCACGTCGATGAACGTCGCCTCCACCGGCCCGCGTGGCGGGTGATGATCAACGACGACGTCGACGGCCGTCTCCTCCGGCAGGCTGTCGTTGATCCCGGGACGGGAGTGGTCGACGAGCGCGACGCCGTCGTAGTCCGCCAGGTCGATCTCGTCGAGGTGCCGGAGCGGTAAGTCGAGGAGGTTCACCAGCGCGCGGTTCTCCTGGTGGGCGATCTCGCCGCCGTAGCAGGCGACCGCCTGCACGCCGACCGCCTCCGCGATCCGGGCCAGCCCGAGCGCGCTCGCGATGGCGTCCGGGTCCGGATTGTCGTGCGCGACGACCGCCAGCGGCCCGGAAAGGTCCCGGAGCACGTCGAGGAGCCTGGCCATCCGTTCGTCGGTGTCCGGCCCGGCGGCCTCGACCACGCTGTCCGCAAGCGTTCTGACCGGGTCGATCACCTCGTCGGCGAGCTCGGCCATCGCCGCCCGCTGGTCGGTGGTGGGGTCCGCGCCGGTGTACCCGATGACCATCGCCGCCGGGAACCGCTCCCTGGCGCGCTCGGCGGCCGCCAGGTTGCGCTCGGGGTCGTCGCCGGCGACGATGACCACGTCGACGTCGGCGGGGTACGCGTCCGCGTCCGTCGGCGCGGCCTCCGTCGCGGAGACGTTCTCCTCGCGCAGCGTCGTGATCCAGCCGGTGTCGTCGGTCACGACGAAGAGCTCGCCGGCGCGCTCGCTCGCGCGCTCGACGAGCGTGTGGCCCACCGAGCTACAGCCGAGGACGAGCCGCCGTAACATAGCCGAAGTGAGTCCCTGCGTGCCCTAAACGCTACCGTCCTCGCTATTCGTGAATCGCGGAGGTTCGGATTGTGTAGTGGTTGTTGTGGGCGGTAGCAACTGGGACGACGGGCGATGTGGAGATGCCGAGCGTTTGTACTTATAAACAAATCCGGCTATCTCAGCTTGTGACGCCACTTGGCACACCCAGAAAGCCCCAGCTGGCGAGCTGTCGCATTTATAAACATATTCGGTTAGCGTCGCTGACGATACCACTCAGGATGTCCAGAAAGCCCCAGCCGCTGACCGGTTGCGCTGCTCGCTGCGCTCTTCACGGCTTACTCGCTTCGCTCGTTCGCCGTTGCGGTGCCTGAGTCGAAGACTCAGACTAGCGAGAGCTTCGCTCTCGCGTCGCTTGCGTCGCAGGGCATCCCGCTCAGCGGCTGCCCCTTTCAGTCCCACCCGGGAGTGGTGGCCGGGCGTCGCTCGCGGCGGCTCTTCGGCGGTCGTCGCTCGCCGGCTGGCCGGCCTGCGGAGCGGTTGGCGCGTGCGAGGGAGGCCGGCGCCGAGGCGGTGCGGTTCCGGCGCCGGCCGAGGCTGGGGAGGGCCGAGGCTTGCGGTAGCCGTGCGGTGCTGTCGCTGTCGCGGTCCTGGCGGACTGAAAGGGCGATGGGCGCTCGCGCCGCAGGGGAGTCGCTGCGCCGACCCCTATCCACGGCGGGCGGTGTCTTCGCGAACGCAGCGAGCGAAGGCCAGAAAGTCGCAGCCCGGCAGCCCGCTACTGCAGGCAGCCCGGAACGTCTTTCGCGGCGGAGAGCCGCGGATATGTCGCGCAGCGACCGCGAGCGGCCGAGGGCTTTCTGGGCATTGGCGGTGCTGTCGAGAGCAAGACCGTACCACCTGTTCAAACCGGTTTATAAAGAGCGGTCGATGGCTTTCTGGGCGTTTGCGGTGCTGTCGAGACCGATACCGTACCACCTGTTCAAATCAGTTTATAAAGAGCGACCGGTGGATTTCTGGAAAGCTCCGCTCACGTCACCGACATCTACCGCTCAGCTGGTTTTTAAATAACATTCAGACCTCGTCAAAGTCATTATCGCCCACCCGAGTCGACTTCTCTCAACCTTCAAGAAAAATCCGCAACCCTCGAAAAAGAGGAATTACGGGAAGATCGCGGCCGCGACCGACTGCGCGGTCTCGATGACCGGCCCGAAGCCGGGCAGGATCAGCACGGTCGCGACGGCGGCGAACAGCACGGCGGCGTACAGCGCGGTCGGGCGGTCGTCGAGGGCCGACAGGTCACCGGATGGCTCCTCGATCCAGAGTGCCTTGACGACGCGGCTGTAGTAGTACAGCGAGAGGACGCTGTTCAGGGCGCCGACGGCGGCGAGCCACCAGAAGCCGTTGAACACGGCCGCCATGAACAGGAAGTACTTCGAGAAGAACCCGCCGAACGGGGGGAGCCCCGCCAGCGAGAACATGAAGACGGTCATCGCGAGGGAGGCGATCGGCGCCTTCGTCGCGAGGCCGTTGTAATCCTCGAAGGTCCGGCCGACGCCCCAGTGCTCGACCAGGGCGACGAACAGGAACGCGCCGGTGTTCATGAACCCGTAGACGAGCAGGTGCGCCATCGCAGCGCCCATCACGTCGCCGTTGTGGGTCCCACCGGCCGACAGCGCCGCGAGGCCGATGAGCGCGTAGCCGGCGTGCCCCACGGAGGAGTACGCGAGCATGCGCTTCACGTTCGACTGCACGGCGGCGGCGAAGTTCCCGAGCGTCATCGTCGCGATGGCGACGACGGCGAACGCGAGGCCCCAGTCGATGCCCGCGGCGGTCGCGGCCCCGAGCGGGAACGCCTCGACGAACACGCGGAAGGCGACGGCGAAGCCGGCCGCCTTCGACGCCGAGGAGAGGAACGCGCTCACGGGGGCGGGCGCGCCCTCGTACGCCTCCGGCGCCCAGAAGTGGAACGGGACGGAGGCAGTCTTGAACGCGACGCCACCGAGCACCATCACGACGCCGAGGCCGGCGACGCCGGCCAGGTCACCGATGTCCTGGAATGCGGCGGCGACGTCGCCCAGGATCAGCGAGCCCGTCGCGGCGTAGACGAGCGAGATACCGAACACGAAGATGGCGGAGGAGACGGCGCCGACGAGGAAGTACTTCAGTCCCGCCTCGACGCTCCCGCGGTTCTCCTTCAGGTACGCGACCAGCGCGTACGACGGCAGCGACGCCATCTCCAGCGCGACGAAGATGACCGCCAGCGAGTTCGCCACCGAGAGCAGCGCCATGCCGGTCGCGGCGAACAGCATGAGCGAGTAGAACGCGCCGGGGTCCTCGTGGTCGGCGAGGTAGTCGTGGCTCGCGACGACGACCAGGGCCGTCACGGACGCAAAGATGGCCGTGAAGAACAGCCCGAGGCCGTCGACCTTGATCGCGTCGGCGAACAGCAGGATCTCGCCGCCCGTCGCCGGCTGGCCCGTGCCAGCGGCGAGGAACCAGGCCGTCAGGCCCAGCGAGGTGAGCGCGCCGACCGTGCCGACGACGGCCAGCGGCGTGTTCGAGCGGTTGTCCGGGTTCAGCGTGTCGGCGAGCAGCAGCACCAGCCCGGTGACCGCGAGGGCCAGGGCCGGCGCCAGTGCCGTCCATTCAGCGAGTTGGGTAGCCATTAGTTGGCACCTCCGTCGATAAGCGGCGTGACAGCGTCACGGATCATCTCGAAGAACAGGTCCGGGGCGACGCCCAGCACGATGATCGCCAGCAACAGCGTCGCCAGCGGGATCGTGTCCTGCAGCGGCGCCTGCCCGACCTCGTAGTCGGTTTCGAGCTCGTAGGGCCCGAAGAGGACGCGCTGCATGGCCAGCAGCAGGTAGCCGGCGACGATGACGATACCGAACATCGCGGCGGCCGTGAAGACGGGCATCAGCCCGCCAGCGACGGTGGAGCCGAAGGAGCCGACGAAGATGAAGAACTCCCCGGCGAAGCCAGCCATCAGCGGGAGGCCCATGTACGCGAACGCGCCGGCGACGAGGATGCCCATCGCGACGGGCATCCGGTCGGCCAGCCCGGACATGTCCCCGACCATCCGCGTGTGCGTCTGGTTGTAGAACACGCCGACGGACATGAACATCAGCCCCGAGATGAGGCCGTGCGCGACCATCTGGAACGTCGCGCCGCCGAGCCCGTACTCGGTGAACGCGAGCAGGCCCAGGATGACGTACCCCATCGACGAGACGGAGGAGTACGCGACGATGCGCTTGAAGTCCTTCTGGGCCAGCGCCAGCATCGCGCCGTAGATCACCGAGATGACGGCGAGGGCGGCGATGGGCACGGCGAGCGTCTGCGCCTGGTCCGGCAACATTGTGAAGTTGAACCGGAGCAGCGCGTACGTCCCCATCTTCAGGAGGACGCCGGCCAGCACCACCGACACCGGCGTCGGCGCCTCGACGTGAGCGTCCGGCAGCCAGGTGTGAACCGGCACCATCGGCACCTTCACCGCGAAGCCGAAGAACATCGCGACGAACGACGCGAGCGCGACCGTCGACGGCGCGATGCCGTAGAACGAGCCGATCCCGCCGTCCGCGATCGCCTGCGTGATCGCCGGCAGGCCGAACGTGCTCACGCTGTCGCCCAGCGAGAACACGAGCGACGTGAAGCCGATGAACATGATCAGCGAGGCCGCGTTCGTGTACACGAAGAACTTGATCGCGGCGTACTTCCGGCGCGGGCCGCCCCAGACGCCGATGAGCAGATACATCGGGACGAGGACGGCCTCCCAGAAGATGAACCAGACGAAGAAGTCCAGCGCGGTGAACACACCGATCAGGTTCGCCTCCATGAACAGCATCAGGCCGTAGAACTGGCCGAGCCGCTCGCTGATGGGCGTCCACGCCGACAGGATCGCCAGCGGGACGAGGAACGTCGTCATCACGATCAGCGGGAGGCTGATGCCGTCGACGCCGACGAACCACTGCATGGTGTAGCCGCCGACGGTGAGCCAGTCCTGCTGTGTTGCGAACGCGATCTCGCCGCCCGTCAGGGCGTTGCCGACCGCGTCGAACCGGGACCACATGTAGAGACTCCCGACGAAGGGAATCAGACTGAGCGCGAACGCGAGCTTGTGTGCCCACTCGTCCGGAGCGAGCATCACGAGCAGCGCGCTCACGAACGTGACGGCGATGAGCGTTTCGATTATCACAGGAACCACCCCCCGAGAACGCCCAGGACGACAATGAGCCCGATGAGGCCGATGGTGAGCATCGCCGCGTAGTTCGTGACGATGCCGGTCTGGATCTTCCGGATGCGGTCACCGCCCGCGAGGCTGACCGAGGAGATCCCGTTGACGACGCCGTCGACGATCCCCTGGTCGAACGTGTCGGCCACGCCGGCGACGTCCTGCGTCCGGTAAGCGAGCCACACCTGCAGTTCGTCCTGGTAGTAGTTGTTGTACAGTACGTCCTTGATCCCGCCCAGCTTGGCGGTGTGCTCCGTCGGCTGCGCGACGTTGTAGAGCTTCCACGCGACGAGCAGCCCGAGCACGGCCAGGCCGAGCGAGAGGCCAGCGCCGATGAGCATCGTGGCCGTCTCGCCGCCGGCGATGTACGACGCGTGGTACGGGCCGACCTCGTGGTAGTGGTGCGAGGAGAGCCCCTCGATGCCGCCGAAGTCGTTGTTCAGCCAGCGGTGGAGGAAGTCGATGTCCTTCAGGCCGAACAGCTTCTTCACCGGCACCATGTTGACGACGCCGGCGACGACCGCCAGCGAGCCGAGCACCGTGAGCGGCCCCTTCACGTTCCAGCCGACCGGCTCGGGATCACGCGCCGTGTCCGAGCGTGCGTCGCCGTGGAACGTCAGGAAGACCATCCGGAACGTGTAGAACGCGGTGACGGGCACCGCGAGCAGGCCCATGATCCAGCCGCCCAGGATGAGCGGCGTGTCGAGCCCGTGAACGAGCGCCTCGAAGAGGATCTCGTCTTTCGACCAGAAGCCGGCGAACGGGAAGATGCCCGCGAGCGCGAGCGAGCCCGCGAGGAACGTGTAGTAGGTGACGGGCATCTTCGACTTCAGCCCGCCCATGTCCCACATGTCCTCGTTGTGGTGCATCGCGATGATGACCGACCCGGCGCCGAGGAACAGCAGCGCCTTGAAGAACGCGTGGGTCATCAGGTGGAAGACCGCGGCCACGTAGCCGCCGGCCCCCAGCGCGAGCATCATGTAGCCGTACTGCGAGATCGTCGAGTACGCGAGCACCTGCTTCAGCTCATCCTTGACGACGCCCATCGTCGCCGCGAACAGCGCCGTGAAGCCGCCGATGAAGGCGATCACCGCCATCGTCGTCGGCGTCAGCGCGTAGAAGCCGTACATCCGCGCAACGAGGTAGACGCCGGCCGCGACCATCGTCGCTGCGTGGATGAGCGCGGAGACGGGCGTCGGACCCTCCATCGCGTCGGGGAGCCAGGTGTGCAGCGGGAACTGGGCGGACTTGCCGACGACGCCGCCAAGAATCAGCAGGCCGACGACGGTGAACCACGACTGGGCCGCCATGCCGAACGGCGTCCAGGCGTCGAACTCGCCGTTGAGCGCCTGCTCCGCGAGGTGCGGGAAGGAGTGCTCCCCGGCGAAGCCGGCGGAGCCGAAGGTGACGAACACCGCGACGACGCCGACGAGGAAGAAGTAGTCACCGAAGCGGGTGACGAGGAACGCCTTCTTCGCCGCCGACGCCGGCCCCGGCTGTCGGAAGTGGAAGCCGATGAGCAGGTACGAGCAGAGCCCGACCAGCTCGAAGAACATGAAGGCCAGAAGCAGGTTGTCGGCGACGACGAACCCGAGCATCGAGGCCGTGAACAGGCCGAGCCCGGCGTAGTACCGCGGCAGTCCCGTCTCGCCCTCGTCGTTCATGTAGCCCAGCGAGAAGACGTGGACCAGCGTCGCGACGAGCGTCACGATGACGAGCATCAGCGCCGACAGCGGGTCGATAAGGACGCCGAACGTGAGCTCGAACTGCTCGCCGCCCGCCCACGTGTACAGCGTCTCGTTGTACGCGTCGCCGCCAGCGACGGCCGCGGCCGCCCACAGCGACAGCACGAACGAGCCGGCCGTCGCGGCGATGCCGGGGATGGCACCGCCCTTCGGCAGGGCGTCGCGGAAGGCTAAGGCGACGAGGAACGATACGAACGGCAGCAGGACGATCGCCGGCACGTAGTCGAACGCTACCATTTCACCACCTCATCTCCGTTGGAACAGTCACGTCTGTGTCACCAAAGTTGCGATACAGCACGAGGATAATGCCGATCCCGATGGCGACCTCGGCGGCAGCCAGCGCGATCACGAACAGGGCGAACACCTGACCGGTCAGGTCGCCGTAGAACTCCGAGAAGGCGACGAAGTTGATGTTCGCCGCGTTGAGCATGAGCTCGACGCTCATCAGGAAGAAGAGCGCGTTGCGCCGGGTCAACACGCCGAAGAGGCCGATACAGAACACGGCCGCGGCGAGCACCAGGTAGTACTCCGGCGGGAGCATCAGCGCTCACCTCCGTCGTCGACCTTCCGGCCGCGCGTGAACGCGCCGCCGACGGCCGAGATGACGCTGCCGCCCTCCTCGCGCTTCGCGAGGTAGAGGGCGCCGTCAACGGCGACGTCCAGCGTCAGCGCGACGATGATGAACGCCGCCAGGAAGCCCTCGGTGGCGGCCGCGAGACTGCCGACCTCGAGGTCGAGCAGGGCGTACCCGATGTTGTGGGTGATCGTGTCGGCGGCCTCGCCCGACAGCTCGAAGCCGGTCGGCGTCCCGAAGTCGGCGCCCACGAAGACGGCGCTCATGACGCCGAACAGCAGGAGCGCCGCGAGCCCGGGCACCAGCCCGCGCTCCTCGACGCCCCCGACGTCGCCGGCGCCTTCGGCAGCGGCGCCCGCGTCGCTGGCGTCCGAGTCGCTACTCATGCGCTACTCACCTCCGTTTCGTTCGATCGCGTGAGCATCACGGCGAACGTGATGAGAATGAGGACCCCGCCCACGTAGACGAGCACCTGCATGGCGGCGAGAAACTCCGCCTGTAACATCACGTAGTGCACCGCGACGCTCAATAGGGCCGCACCCAGGAGGAGGGACGCGTGGAACACGTCCTCCACGAGTACGACGCCCAGGCTGGCCGCCACTGTGACCAGGGCGAACAGCGCGAACGCGATGGTTTCAAGGACCATTGTATGTGTCTCCTTTGAGATTCCCTTTGAAGATTTCGAGAACGGCTCGCTGCCGTTCCCGAAACTATTGGTAGTCGACCTCCCCGTCACCCTCGCCGACCCACGCACTGCGGTCGGGGTTGCGGGAGTTGAGCGGGTCGATCCCCTTGTACCAGGGGACGTTCTTCAGCTGTTCTTTGTTGTACACGAAGTCGTCCTTCGTGTCCGCGGTGAACTCGAAGTTCTGGGTCAGCAGAATGGCGTCGACGGGACAGACCTCCTCGCAGAGCCGGCAGTAGATACACTGGCCGATGTGGAGGTTGTACTCCTCGCCGTTCCGCTGGTCGTCCATCACGATCTGGATCGTGTCGTTCGGACAGACGTTCTCACACTGCCGACACCAGATACACCGCTCCTGACTGAACTTGTGGACGCCACGGAAGCGCGGGCTCACCTCCGGAGCTGTCTCCGGATACTCGACCGTGAAGGTCTTGCCGTTGAGCGCGTGCTTCATCGTGGTTGCCATGGATTTGAGCAGTCCGATCATTAGACGATCACCCCCACGAGTACGGCCGTGAGGACCAGGTTCGCGAACGACAGCACGAGCATTCCCTTCCAGCCGATCTCGATCAGCTGGTCGATGCGGACCCGCGGCAGCGCGGACCGGCACCACTGGGTGAACAGGAAGAAGGCCCAGATCTTCACCACGAACCAGATGAAGCTAATGCTCTCCGGGCCGGGGCCGGCCGCGCCCCCGAGGAACGCCGTCGTCATGATGGCGCCGCCGAGGAACACGTGGAGGAACTCGCCCAGGTAGAACAGCACGAAGTAGACGGAGGAGTACTCCGTCTGGTACCCGGCGATGATCTCCGTGGGCGCCTCCGGGATGTCGAACGGGTTCCGGCCGATCTCCGCCATGTTGGCGACGAGGAACAGCAGGAACGCGAACGGGTTCACGAACGCGTACCAGGACGGCACGGCGAACCCGGCGACGGTGAACAGCGTCTCCTGCTGCACGGCAACGATCTCGCCCATCCGGAGCGAGCCCGCGAACACGACGACGGACATCGCCGTCACGATGAGCGGGATCTCGTACGCCAGGTTCTGCGCGACGGCGCGGAGGCCACCGAGCAGCGAGTACTTGTTGTTCGACGCGCGCCCGGCCATCACCAGCGAGAGCGAGGCGATGGAGGCGAACGCGAACACGACCGCGAGCCCCGATTCGGGGTCCGCGAGGTGGATGTTGAACGGTCCGAGGTGGCCCATCGGAATGACGGCGAACCCAAGCAGGGCCGACGCCGGCAGCACGATGGGCGCGAGGTCCCAGGTCGGGCGGTCGACGCCCTCCGGCACGATGAGCTCCTTCGAGAGGAGCCGGACCGCGTCGGCGACGATGATGAACAGCCCGAACGGGCCGATGCGGTTGACGGCGATGCGGTCGGTGAACGCCGCCGTGATCTTCCGTTTCGCCCACGGGCCGGCGACGCCGGTCATTGCGAGCATGATATTGCCGACGACGAACGCGGCGATGGCCGCGCCGACGAGCTGCCCGGCGAGGCCGGAGAGCCCGAGCAGGTTCGCGATCTGCTCAGGGAACAGCTGAGCCGGCACCGCACCGGCGGTCACGACGCCCCCGGTCATTAGCGGTCGACCTCCCCGAGGACGATGTCCAGGCTGCCGAGCGCGGCGACCACGTCGGGGATGTACTCCCCGTTCGCCATCTCCGGCAGCGTCTGCAGGTTCGAGAAGCACGGCGAGCGGATCTTGAAGCGACCCGGCTTCTCCGTGCCGTCAGAGCGCATGTAGATACCGAGTTCGCCCTTCGCGCCCTCGACGGCGCGGTAGATCTCCTTGTCCTCGTCCGGGCGGATGGTCCGCGGGACGTTGGCCTGGATGTTCCGCTCCTCCTCGGGCCAGTCCTCGAGCAGGTCGACACACTGCTCGATGATCTTCGCGGACTCCTCGACCTCGCGCAAGCGGACGAGCAGGCGCGCGTAGTTGTCGCAGCCGTCCTCGGTGACGACGTCCCAGTCGAGCTCGTCGTAGTAGCCGTAGGGGTCGTCACGGCGCAGGTCGTAGTCGACGCCCGAACCGCGCAGCACCGGGCCGGTGGCGCCGTAGTCCTTCGCGACCTCCGGCGGCAGGATCCCCGTGTCGATCGTCCGCAGCTGGAGGATCTCGTTGGAGGTGATCATGTCGTGGAACTCCTCGACCGCCTCCGGAAGCTCGTCGAGGAAGTCGCGCGTGTTCGAGAAGAACTCGTCGCGCGGCTCCGGCAGGTCCCAGACGACGCCGCCGAGCCGGAAGTAGTTGAACATCAGCCGCTGGCCCGTCAGGTCCTCGAGGATGTTCTGGACCTTCTCGCGCTCGCGGATGGCGTACATGAAGATGGCCGTGAAGTCGCCGTAGACGTCGAGCGCGAACGTCCCGACTGCGAGCATGTGCGCGGCGATCCGGCACAGCTCCGCGCCCATCGTCCGGATGACCTGGGCGTACTCCGGCACGTCGATGTCGGCCATGTCCTCGGCCGCGCGGGCGTAGGCCCACTCGTTGAGCAGCCCCGCCGAGATGTAGTCCCAGCGGTCCGGGTACGGCATGATCTGGTACCGGTAGGTGCTGTTCTGGGCCATCTGCTCCTCACAGCGGTGGAGGTAGCCGATGTCGGACTCGACGTCGGCCACCTGCTCCCCGTCCAGCGTCGTCTTCAGGTGCAGGACGCCGTGGGTCGCCGGGTGGTGCGGCCCGATGTTGAGGAACATCGTGTCCGAGTCGTCCTCGGCCTCGTGGTCCTCCTGCAGCGGGTTCGCGTGCTCGCGCAGGGGGACGATCTGCGGGTGGTCCTCGTCGTAGTCCTGGCTGAGCGGGTGGCCCTGCCAGGTCTCCGGCAGGAGGATGCGGCGCAGGTCGGGGTGGTCGTCGTAGTCGATCCCGACGAGGTCGTACGCCTCACGCTCGTGCCAGTCGGCCGTCCGGAACACCGGTTCCGCGGACTCGGAGACCGGGTTCTCGGGGTCGGCGGGGACGACGACGCTGACCTCGTCGGTCGGGTCGTCGAACTTCTTCAGGTGGTAGATCGACTCGTACCGGTCGTCGTACTCCTGTGCGGAGACGCACGAGAGGTGGTCGTAGCCGGCCTCCTCCTTCAGCGTCGAGAGCGTGTCCTGGACGGCGTCCGGGCGGATGACGAAACCGGGCGCATTGACGTGCTCCTCGCGGTCGAGGACGTTCTCGCCCAGCAGGGCGGCGAGCTCGTCGGGCTCGTCCGCGGTGAGTTCGGCGGTGCCCACGTCCGTCTCGGATTCTGGTTCTTCCAGGCTCATGGCGAATCAGCGAAGTCGTATCGCATCACGAGGTCGTCCTCGTCGATCTCGTCGGCGAGCTGGTCGACCAGCTCGTCGCGCTCCAGATCGGAGAACTGTTCGAGCTCGTACGGCTTCACCGTCACCGGCGAGGACTCGCCGTTGGCGACGCGCTCCTGCAGCTTGGCGACGCCGTACACCAGCGCCTCGGGGCGGGGCGGACAGCCCGGGACGTGGATGTCGACCGGGATGACCTCCTCCGCGCCCTTGATGACGTTGTAGCCATCCTGGAACGGGCCACCGGAGATGGTACACGAGCCCATGCCGATGACGAACTTCGGCTCGGGCATCTGGTCGTACACGCGCTTCATCCGCGGGGCGAACTTCGAGACGATCGTCCCGGGGACGATGATCACGTCCGCCTGCCGCGGGGACGCGCGTGGCACACCGGCGCCGAAGCGGTCGAGGTCGTGTTTGACCGCGTAGGTGTGCATCATTTCGATGCTGCAGCAGGCGATCCCGAACTGCAGCATGAACATCGAGGACCCGCGGACCCAGTTCATGAACTTGTCGAACTTCGTGAGGATGAACGGGGAGGAACCGAGCGTCTCACGCAGCCGCGAGTTGAACCGGTTGTCCTGGCCCGACATCCGGGCCTCTCGGGTCTTGGTTTCTACGGCAGATTCGTCCGTACGGAAAGGTTGGTCACTACTCATGTCTGGTCACGCTCCGTCTTGCGGCGCGTTGCACGGGGACTGCGAGTCCATTCGACTGCTCCGTTGCGCCACGCCCACACGAGCCCGATAGCGAGGATTCCGACGAAGGCAAGCATCGGCCAGAGAACCCGCGTCAGCGGGACCCCTGCATCCAGCGCGGGGCGGAAGACGACGGCCCACGGGAACAGCAGCACGGTTTCGATGTCGAACACGACGAACAACAGCGCAACCATGTAGTACTGGATGTTGAACCGGGCCTGTGCGGGACCCGTCGGTACCTCACCGGACTCGTAGACGGCCTTTTTCCCTTGCTCTGGCACACTCGGACGGAGAAGCGCTGACACTGCCATCATCCCTAACGGAATGACCAGGCCAACGACCGCCAGTGCGCCGATAGCTATCCAATCGCTCATATAGGTCTCCGTAACGTGCGCGACTTTGACTGGCCGGTACATAAGCGTTGATTCTCGCACGCGCGGGCATACCGCCGGACTCAAGAGGACTCTCCGCTATTCGGGTCGAGATGACTGGGTATCGGTCGTTTCAGAGCGAGGAAACGATGTGAGCGCTCGCGGTGGTCTTGCTTATAAACAGAGTATTCTGAAAGATGGGGTACGGCTATCGCAGAAGCCCTCGGCCGCTCTTGCTTATAAACTGGATCTGCAGGCGTAGACGTTGCTGCGCTCGACGGCACCGCAAACATCCAGAAAGCCCTCGGCCGCTCGCGGTCGCTGAGGGACATATCCGCGCCTCTCAGCACCGCCCGGCGCGGATAGGGGTCGCCTCAGCGACTACGCTACGCCGCGACCGGCCGTCGCCCTTTCAGTCCACCAGGACCGCAACCGCGACCGCGACAGCCACAGCACCGCAAGGCTACCGCAAGCCTCGGCCCTCCCCAGCCTCGGCCGGCGCCGGAACCGCACCGCCTCGGCGCCGGCCTCCCTCGCACGCGTTAATCGCGCGCGCCACTGCAACCGCGCAGTGACCGCCCGCCAGCCGCCGCGAGCGACGCCCCGGCCACCACTCCGGGGCGGGACTGAAAGGGGCAGCCGCCGAGCGCGAAGCCCCGCGACGCAAGCACCGAGCCAGCGAACGAGCGAAGCGAGTGAGCTGACGAGGCGCGCAGCGAGCGGCGCGAGCGTCTCGGCGGCTGGGGCTTTCTGGGCATGCCGAGTGGTGGCGACTTCGGAGCCAGCCGGTTCTGTTTATAAAAGCGACCGCTCAACGACTGGGGCTTTCTGGGCATGCCGAGTGGCATCGCTCACGACGACCCAACAGTATCGTCACGATCCATCCCCTTCCACGGACTCCTCCTCGATCTCCTCGAGTCGGTCCTCGAGTTCGTCGAGTCCCTCCTCGTCGACGCTCCCCCAGTACGCGACGACGACGATCGAGATCAGGAACACGATGCCCCAGCCCAGCGTCTCGTACGCCGCGGGCACGTACTCCGTGAAGATCCCGTCGATGACCCCTTCCAGCGAGAAGACGATGATCACGGGGCCGACGACCTCCCGCGGCAGGAAGTGGTCGACGTACGCTCGCAGCTTGCGCGTGGTCGTGCTCATACCGACCCATCCGAGGCCAGGAATAAATGATCCGCCGTCCTCCCCCGCTCAACCGAGCCCGCCCAGCCGCCGGCGACAGAGGAGGTCGGTCAGACGTCCTCGGGGGTCACGCCCGGCGGCACGAGCAGGCAGAGCCCGAGCATGCCGGCAGCGATGCAGCCCAGCAGGAGAAACGCCTCGTCGAAGAAGCCGGCGTCCGCCAGCGCACCCACAACCGTCGGACCGCCGGCCCCGACGCCCATGTAGCCCGTTCGCAACGCGCCGAGGCCGGTGCCCTGGACGGTCTCCGGGAGCGCGTCGGTGAGGAACGTCAGCGTGACCGTGCCGTACCCGAGCACGCTGCTCGCCAGCGCCGTGACGCCGACGACGGCGACGAACCCGTCGACGAACGGGAGCAGGAACAGCGCGACCGTGATCCCGACCAGCAGCACCGGCAGCGACCGTCGCAATCCGTACTCGTCGTACGCGGACCCCGCAAGCGGCTTGACGAGGATCCCGAGCGCGAAGAAGCCCCCGAACAGCGCCGTCGCGGTCGTCGGCGCGATACCCTTCGCCTCGACGAGGTACGTCGGATAGAAGGCCGTAAACGACTGCCAGACGGCGTATCCGAGGGTCTGGATGGCCACGACGAGGAGGACCGGCTGGCTCCGGAACGCCGTCGCGAGTCGGGCGACCGTGTCCCGGAGCCCGTCCGGATCGTCGCTCCCCGGAGGGTCCTCCCCGTCCGGATCGTCCGCCCCATCCGGGTCGGCGTTGCCACCTGAACCGTCGCCGCCGTCGCGGACGTTCCCGTTCGAGACCACGAGGTGGAGCGCGACGGCGGCGACGAGGAACAGCGGCACCGCGACGGCGATCCCGGCCTGCCAGGCGACAGCGACGGCGAGCAGGCCGGCAGCCGGGGGTAACACCGAGTTGCCGAGGTCGCCCGCCGCCATCGTCAGCCCGATAGCCGTGCCGTCGTGGTCCGGGTAGAGCTCCGAGAGGAGCGTGAAGCGGGCGACGCCGTACAGCGCGGTTGCGAACCCGAAGGCCAGGGTCGCCCCAAAGACGAGGGCGACGCTCCCGGCCGCGACGACCGCGGCCAGCAGGACCGCGGAGACGACCGAGCTGACTACCAGCACCCGCCCCTCGTCGACGTGGTCGTCGAGCATCCCGCCCGGCAGCTGCCCCAGCGCGTATGCGGCCCAGAGCCCGCTGATGAGCAGGCCGGCGGTGGTCAGGTCCAGCTCGAAGGCGGTCCGGAGATGCGGGAGGACCGCCGGGTACATCATCCGGACGCCGAGCGAGAGGAACCAGCCGGCGGCGACCGCGACGAGGACCGGCCCGCGTCCCCCGCGCCACAGCTCTGCGGCGACCTCGGGGACGTTCGCGAGCCACTCGATCAGGCGTGACGGCACGCTCGAAGGAACCCACCGGTACCCCGTTACGTTTGTGGGTACCGGTGGGAATCGCCACGCTGATCGGTCCTCCGGGAGGGACGGCCGCACTGGGTGTCCCCGCCCCCGAGAATACAGATCGACGGCTACGGGGCCTCGATCGGACCCCGACGGTGTGCGCGCGGGCGACGTGTTACTCAGTTACGCAAAACAGTATCTGGTCGTGAAGAAGGCACTACTTAATACGTATATGAAAAGAACCTCCGACCCAATGCGTCCCTGCGACAACTGCGAGCGAGAAGATCGCGTGGCGGATACCTACTTTCTCGAGCTGGATACGGTCACTGACGGACCGCGGGAGCTGGAACTGACGCTTTGCGACCGGTGTGCGGACGAGTTTCTCTCTGAGGAGTGGATAGAGGAGAGGGAAGCCGGACCCGCTCGCTGACCCAAACCGACCCGTACGCGGTCGATCGGCGGCCATCCGAATTCCCTGCCGCTCACCCTCCGAACTGCCCCCTCGACGTCGCTCCGCCGCGCCCTACCGCTTCGACATCGCGCTCCCGTCCGCAGTTACTCCTCGCTTCGCTGGCGTCGCTGGAACGCCTCGATACCTTCGTCGTGTAACGCCGCGGAAACCTCGGCGACGTCGCCCTTGAGGTCCTCGTGATAGCCGACGAGGCGCTCCTCGATCGCCTCGTGCTCGCGGGCGAGGACCTGCGCCGCCGACAGGCCGGCGTTGAACGACTTCCCGGCGTCGACGGCGACGAGGGGCGCGCCCGTCGGCATCCCGATGACGCTGTCGACGGACTTCTCCTGCACCGGGACCCCGATGACGGGGACCGGGAACGCCAGCGAGGCCGTCATATTCGGGAGGTCCGCCGACTTCCCGCCCGCGCCGGCGATGATGACGTCGATCCCGCGGTCCGCCGCAGTCTGCGCGTACGCCTCCATCAGCTCCGGCGTGCGGTGCGCGGAGACGACGTAGCTCTCGAACGTGAACCGCTGGGCGGGCGGCTCCTCGAAGTCGGTCTGCTCGGCGAAGCCGAGCTCGGTGAGCGCGTCGAACGCGCCCTCCATCGTCGGGAGGTCCGAGTCCGAGCCCATGATGATCCCGACGTCGGGGGTCGTTTCCGGGTCGGCGTGCTGTGCGGCTTCGGCTTCCAGTCGGTCGATGAGGTCCTGAACGGTGGTCATGAGGGTATGTGGAGTCACTCAGCGATATTTGATAAACGATTATCGGTCGTCGTCAGTCGCGTTCGAAGGTCAGGCCGTCGCGGAGCGACCGCGCACGAGCGAGCAACTCACCGGGGTCGACGGCGGATCCGGTGAGCGTGAGGTGGCCCATCTTCCGAAGCGGGTACACCTCGCGCTTGCCGTACCAGTGCATCGCGGCGGTGTCCTCGTCGAGCACGCCGTCGACGCCGCGGAGCGTCGCCGTCGTGCGCTCGTCGACGTCGCCGAGGACGTTGGCGGTGACCGCGGGCGCGACGAGATCCGTCGAGCCGAGCGGCCAGCCGAGGACGCCCCGGACGTGGTTCTCGAACTGCGAGGCGCGGGCGCCCTCGATGGTCCAGTGGCCGGAGTTGTGGGGTCGCGGCGCGATCTCGTTGACGAGGATCTCGCCTTCCGTCGTCTCGAACAGCTCGATACCGTAGGTGCCGCGGCCGTCGAGGAGTTCGAGCACGTCGCGCGCGACGGACTGCGCGCGGTCGCGGACGGGGTCGGTCGCCCGCGCGGGCGACACGCTCTCTCGGAGGATCTCGTCGCGGTGGATCGTCTCCGTCACCGGGTACGTCCGGATCTCGTCGGCGCCGACGACGCCGATGACCGACAGCTCGCGCTCGAAGTCGACGAGCCGCTCGGCCATCGCGTTGCCGCCGATCTCCTCCAGGGCCGCTTCCGGGTCGTCGCCGGGCTGGACCGGCAACGTGCCCCGACCGTCGTAGCCGCCCTCCCGCGCCTTGAGCATGACGCCGCCCATGTCGTCGACGGCGGATTCGAGCTCTCCGGGTGTATCGACACCGACGAACTCGGGGACCGGGATCCCGGCATCCGCGAGCGTCTCCGTCTGGACGAGCTTGTCCTGGATCGTGCGGAGCGTCGCCGGATCCGGGTGGACCGGCACGTCGTACTCCTCGCTGACGGCGTCGAGGACGTCGGGGTCCGCGAGCTCGATCTCGAACGTGAGGACGTCCACGCGCGATGCCAGCTCCCGGATCGTGTCGGGGTCGTCGAACGCGCCGACGACCTGGTCGCTCACGACCGGCGCGGCGGGGCAGTCCGGCGTCGGGTCCGACACCACGACCTCGACGCCGAGCGGCGCTGCGGCTTCACCGAGCATCCGACCGAGCTGGCCGCCGCCAACGACGCCCAGCGTCGGTCCTGGTAACGAGACCGTCACACCGGGAAATGGGCTACAATACTGTATAAATCTTCCCACAGTCGACGACAGAATAGGCACAAGTATGGATCGAGATGCGGACAGGGTCGATCGCCAGCGACGTCGGTCCGAGTGGCTCACCTCGTCACTGCCGCCGTGGCGAACACTCGGAAACGCAATCGCTAGCGACGTCGTGAATCCAGAGCGGACCGGCCGGCTCGCCGCCGAACCTGACTGCCCCAAGCCTCTCAGGAGTCGTCGGAGACGGCCTGCAGTTCGGACTTCTCGAGGTAGAAGGTGACCTCGAAGCCCCACTGGCGGAGCTGGTGGGACCGGGCTTCGTACCCCTCCAGGTGCGGGTCGACCTTCTCCCGGTTCGAGGTAACGACGATGACGACGGGCGGTGCGTCGTCGAGGGCCGTCCGCATGTTGCTGGTGGCGGAGACGCTGCTCACGTTCGCGTTCGCGCGTTCGAGGTACCACGGGAGGGGAAGCCGGTCGTACCAGCCGCCCGCGGCCGGCTGGCGGTCGGCGAGGGACTCGTTGCTCAGGTAGAACGCGTTCTCGCGCGTGCTCGTGTCGCTGCCGACGAACAGCACGTCGACGCCGTCGTCGTGGTTGGCCGCGATCGCCTCGATGTCGGTGATCGTGTCCTTCGCCTCGTTGTGCGGCTGGGCCCACTGGATCATCGCCTCGTGGTCCGGGTTCGTCGAGTTCCAGTAGGCGGCGTTCGGCGCGACGACGCCGGTCGTCGCGACCAGCAGCACCAGCGCCGCGAGCGCGGCGGTCTCCCGGTCGGCGGCGTCGAGCGCGGCCCGCCCCTCGCGGACGACGTACGTCAGCCCGACCGCCGCGGGCACCGTCAGCGGGAGCACGATGTGGACGCCCGACCACGGCGCGTTGATGTCGGTCGCCGCCGGGTAGCCGACCAGGCTCGCGAGCGCCCAGTACGTCGCGAACGCGACGAACGCCCGGTTTCGCCCGGCGGGAGTACCCTCGCCCGAGCGACCGTACCCGTCGACGACGAAGCCGACGAGCGCGAAGACGATGGCGACCGCGGCGCCGTGCGTCAACGTCGTGATCTCGTGGAAGAGGTAGGTCAGGTACGGGTTCTCCTGCATCTCGCCGGAGAGCCAGAGGTTCCCGAGCTCCTCCGCGGCGCCGATGGTCGCCGCGTGGAGGACGCCCGACCACTGGCCGGGCGACGCCAGCGCCTGCGAGAGCTCCGGGCGGGGCGCGTAGAAGAAGACGGTTACGGCGAGGAAGGTGAGGGCGACCCCGACGACGTGGACGGCGACGAACGCGAGCGGGTGGCGGGCCGCCACCGGGTGCTGCGCGCCGGCTGCATCCGCGACCGCGCGCTTCAGGCCGGCCCACCACGACCACACCGTCTCGCGGACGCTCGCGCCCCCGTGCGTCGCGCGAACGAGTCCGTGGTCGGTGACAAGCGCGCCGGCCCCGAGGAAGCAGAGCACGTAGAGGATCGTGTTCGCCTTCGTCGCCAGCGACAGCGCCAGGAACGCGGCACCGGGGTAGAGGTACCACACCCGGCGCGTGTCGATGGTCCGGACGGCGAACCCGAGCGCGACGACGGCGTAGGCGCCCACCAGCACGTCGTTGCGCATGAACCGCGAGTAGTAGACCAGCAGGGGGTTGACGGCGAGCAGCGTCGCGAGCGCGACGAGTTCGCCCCGGTCGAGGTGTTCGCGAAACAGCCAGACGGCGAGCGGGAGCAGCCCGCCGGTCAGCGCGACGACCAGCCGCGCGGTGAAGTCGGTCGCGCCGAGGAGGTTGAACACCGGCCCGTTGACGACGCGGAGGAACGGGCCGTGGATGATCGGCGCGAACTCCATGTGGCCGGTCTTGGCGTACCGCACCGCCCAGTACCCGACGCGGCCCTCGTCCCAGTGGAAGATGCGTTCGCCCAGCTCGACGAGCCGGAGGGCGAGCGCGAGGACGGTGACGCCGACCAGTGCGAGGAGCGTCCGCTGGTCGGCGGAGAGTCGATCCGGGAGGGAGGGCCCCGACTGCGACATTACCCGTGGGTCCTTTCGAGGGAATACAACTCTTGTGTTCCTGCCCGAGTACGTCCGGGAAGCGAAGGACGAGGATGGCGGGTAGATGGGGAGGTAGCGTGGCCGGGCTTACCCCGGGGCGACGATCTCGATCTTTACGTCGTCGAAGCCTCCAGAGTAGAGCGCGTAATATCCTGGTCATCTGGCGATTAGTACTTAAAAGAAGACACGTTCGGTCCATCGCGGGCCATCGCCGGGGGTCGTCGACTTCCCGTTATTCCGTATATCGCAATTCAGTTTGTGGAGCACCATGAGGAGACGGGCGCTGCTGTGCTTGACAGCATCGCGAACTCGCGGTAAGCCCTCGATCATTCTTTATAAGCTATTTAAACAGGTGATACGGTCTTACCCTCGACAGCACCGCAAACACCCAGAAAGCCCACGGCCGCTCTTGCTTATAAACTGGATGCACAGGTGCAGACGCTGGTACACTCGACAGCACCGCAAACGCCCAGAAAGCCCTCGGCCGCTCGCGGCCGCGCCCTTTCAGTCCGCCAGGACCGCGACAGCACCGCGATAGAGACAGCACCGCACGGCTACCGCAAACCTCAGCCCTCCCCAGCCTCGGCCGGCGCCGGAACCGCACCGCCTCGGCGCCGGCCTCCCTCGCACGCGTTACTCGCCCGCGCCACCGCAACCGCGCCGCGACCACCCGACAGCCGCCGCGAACGACGCCCGGCCACCACTCCTGGGTGGGACTGAAAGGGGCAGCCGCTGAGCGGGACGCCCTGCGACGTAAGCACCGAGCCAGCGAACGAGCGACCGAAGGGAGCGAGTGAGCTGTCGAGCGCGCAGCGAGCAGCGCGACCGCTCAACGGCTGGGGCTTTCTGGGTGTCCCGAGTGGTGTCGCCAGCGACGACGGCCGACTCTGTTTATAAGCGCGACCCAGAATCGGCCTGGGAGTAGCGGTCCGACGAGTATTCTAACACGTAACCAGGTTACGAAACGGAAGAACCGCTACAAAGACAGACGGAAACCCGGCACCAAAATCGCAATCAGTCGTGCCTGAACGCGCGGTCGCCGGTGAACACCATCGCCATGTCGTGCTCGTTCGCGGCCTCGATGACGTCCTCGTCGTTCACGGAGCCGCCGGGCTGGATGACTGCCTCGATGCCGGCCTCCGCGGCCTCCTCGATGGCGTCCGGGAACGGGAAGAAGGCGTCCGAGGCCATCACGGCGCCCTCCGCGGACTTGCCCTCGGCGTCCTTCTCGGCCTTCATTGCGGCGAGCGTGACCGCGTCGACGCGGGAGACCTGCCCCATGCCGACGCCGACGGTTTCGGTGCCCGTCGCGAAGAGGATCCCGTTGGACTTCACGTGCTTGAGCGTCTTCCAGGAGAAGACCATCGTCTCGAGCTCCGCGTCGGTCGGCTCGCGCTCGGTGACGACCTCGAGGTCGTCGGCGGTCGGTGACTGGAGGTCCCGCTCCTGGACGAGCCGCCCGCCGACGATGGGCTTCTCCGTGTGCTTCTCGGTGAATCGCTCGTCGCCCTCGCCGAGCGGGCCGACGTCGAGGACGCGGAGGTTGCTCTTCTCGCGGAGCACGTCGAGCGCGGCGTCGGTGTAGCCGGGCGCGACGACGACCTCCTTGAACGACTCCGTGATCGACTCGGCGGTGTCGACGTCGCAGGTGCGGTTCAGGGCGACGATGCCGCCGAAGGCGCTCTTCGCGTCGGTGCGGAGCGCGCGGTCGTACGCGTCCGCGAGCGAGTCACCAACGGCGCAGCCCGCGGGGTTCGTGTGCTTGATAACGGCCGCCGCCGGGTCGTCGAACTCCTTGACGAGCCCGAGCGCGGCGTCCGCGTCGTTGTAGTTGTTGTAGCCCATGCCCTTCGCGCCCTCGTTCAGCTGGGGCGCGTCGACGACGGTCGCCTCCTCGCAGCTTGGGTCGGCGTAGAGCGCGGCGTCCTGGTGCGGGTTCTCGCCGTAGCGAAGCTCCTCGGCGCGGTCCTCGGACGTATACCGGCGCTGCGGGAACGCGCCACCAGTGTCCCCCTCGACGGTCACCGTCGCGTCCTCGACCGTCACGCGGTCCTCGGCGAACCAGCGCACGGCCCGCGGGTAGGCGGTGAACTCCGCTTCGTATAGCACTCTTTCCTTTAACGCGTCCACGTCGTCGTCCTCGTACACCGGCACGGGCTCCTGGGTGACGATGGGCCCGCCGTCGACCTCCTCGGTGACGACGTGGACCGTGCAGCCGGAGGTTCGAGCACCGGACTCCAGGACCTGCTCGTGGGCGTCGGTACCGGGGAACGCCGGCAGGAGCGAGGGGTGGACGTTCAGCGTCGTCGGCGCGTCGTCGAGGAACTCGTCCGTGAGGACGCGCATGTAGCCGTCCAGACAGACGACGTCGAAGTGGTAGCCGTCGAGGCGGTCGAGGATCCGTCGTTCGTGGGCCTCGCGCGATTCGCCCGCCTCGCGCTCGACGACCTCCGTCGCGATCCCGCGCTCGGAGGCGCTCTCGAGCACGGGCGCGCCGTCATTGTTCGACAGCACGACCGACAGCTCGGCGCCGCCGGGCGCGACGTCGTCGAGGTGAAGCAGGTTCCGTCCGCGGTTGCTGGCCAGACCGGCGATCTTCATATTGCATCGATCCGGCGCGCCGGTGATAGGGATTGCGGTCGAAGCCGGGTAAATACACACGTACGCGTATAACAACTACACTGTACTCCCAAAGATGCGGACAACATACCCACAAACGTGTGTTTCACCATCGACACGCTTTTGCGCCGTCCGTGGGGACACTCGACCATGACAGAGCCGAACGACGCCAACGCCGACACCGACACGGATACCGACGCCGGCGGCGCGGGCGACGCTGTCGAGTTCGCCGATCTCCCCCGAAGCGACCCGCTCTCGGCCGTCTCGCCGCTCGACGGCCGCTACGCCGGCCGCACGACCCCGCTGGTTCCGTACGCGAGCGAGGCCGCGCTCATGCAAGCGCGCACTCGCGTGGAGGTCGAGTACCTCATCGCACTGGCCGATCTCGACGCGGCGCCGCTCGTCCTCGAGGCCGACGCGCGGGCCGCACTCCGCGGACTCTACGAGGAGTTCGACGGCGAGGACGCCCAGCTCATCAAGGACCTGGAAGTCCGCGGTGCCGAGGGGTACAGCGCGACGAACCACGACGTGAAGGCGGTCGAGTACTTCCTCCGGATCCGCCTTGACGAGGCCGAGGCCGCCGGCGTCGTCGCGGACGCCGAAGCCATCTACCCGTGGATCCACTTCGGGCTCACCAGCGAGGACGTGAACAACCTCGCGCAGCGCCTGCTCGTCAAGCCGGCCGTCGAATCGGTGCTCGTGCCCGCCATCCGGGAAGTCCGGGACGCGCTCGTCGACCTCGCGCACGACTACGGCGACGTGCCGATGCTCGCTCGGACCCACGGTCAGCCCGCGACACCCACCACGTTCGGCAAGGAGATGGCTGTGTACGCCTCGAGGCTCGGACACGCGCTCGGACGCCTCGCGGACGCGACCGACGACGTCTCCGGGAAGCTCGCCGGTGCCTCCGGGACCTACGCCGCCCACGACGCCGCGTACCCGGACGTCGACTGGGAGGCGTTCTCGGCGTCGTTCGTCCGGAATCTCGGCTTCGAACACGAACCGCTGACGACGCAGGTGAACCCCTGTGACGACCTCGCGGCCGTCTTCGACGCGCTCCGCGGCGTCAACAACGTCCTGCTCGACCTCGACCGCGATATCTGGCTGTACGTCTCCGACCGCTACCTCGGCCAGCGCACCGTCGAGGGCGAGACGGGATCCTCGACGATGCCGCACAAGGTGAACCCGATCGACTTCGAGAACAGCGAGGGCAACCTCTCGAAGGCGAACAGCGACCTGACGTTCCTCGCTGACTACGTGACGACCTCCCGGCTCCAGCGCGACCTCTCGGATTCGACCGTCAAACGGAACATCGGCGCCGCGTTCGCCCACTGCCTCATCGGCTACTCGAAGACCGAAAGCGGGCTCGGGAAGATCGTGCCCAACGAGCAGGTGATGCGCGAGGAGCTGGAGGCGACCCCGGAGATCATCGGCGAGGCCGTCCAGACGATCCTCCGCCGCGAGGGCGACACCGACGCCTACGAGCGCGTCAAGGAGCTCACTCGCGGCCGCGAGGTCACGCTCGCGGACTTCCAGGCTCTCTTCGACGACCTCGACGTGAGCGAGGACGTCCGCGCGGAGCTGAAGGCGCTGACGCCGACGGGGTACACCGGCGTCGCCGACGAGCTGGCGGATTCGGTGGAGTAGCCCATCGGTAGGCCGTTCTCGCGTCGTCTTCTCAATCCCTTCAGAAGCATCGCCGTCGAGTCAGCCGGACGCGATAAATCGCATACCACGATAGCAAATCTGCAATACCTCGGGATGGCACCCTGTTTCGGCAACTGCTCGAAGCGACAGGTCTGCCGGGCCGCTACTCCCACTCGGCGACCGCCCTGACGGGCGCGCCGTCGCCCTCGCGGACCGGAAGCGGAAACGCGTACAGCGTGAACCGCTCCGGCAGCGACGCGAGATTCCGCAGGTTCTCGACGATGGGAAGCCCGGCACCGAGCAGCTCGTGGTGCGTCGGAACGCCGGTCGGCTCGTCGGCAGCCGGTTCGACCGAAGTTCCACTCACGCTGGGCGTCGGGTCCGGACCGAACGTGTCGAGCCCCACGCCGACGCCCGCCTCGCGACAGCGCGCCGCGAATGCCCGAGTCAGATACGGGTGGTCGCGGTAGCGCGGCTCGTTCCAGTGGTCCTCCCACCCGGTGCGGAGCACGAGGAGGTCGACGTCGCGGTCACCGTCCGAGCCGAGCCCGGACGGAAACGCATCCGAATCGATCGCTTCTCGCGGATCACACGGCGCGAGGTCGACGAGTCGGGCTTCGAACACCCACTCGTCCACGTCGCGCTCGTCGAGCGTCTCGCCGTCGGGTTCGGTGTGCCGGGGCGCGTCGACGTGGGTCCCGGTGTGACTCCCGCAGCGGAGCGCCTGCACCGAGTAGCCGTCGCTCTCGTGGGTTGCGTGCGCCGACACCGACACCTCGGGGTCGCCGGGGTACGTCGGCATGCCCGACTCGATCGACCGTGAGCAGTCGCGGAACACGTCCGGGAGAACGGGCGGCTACGGGAAAAGCCCCCAGCGACCTCACTCGAGGTCGTAGATAGCGGGCCGCCGGTCGCCGAGCGCGTCGTCGTACTCGGTAAAGGCCTTCTCGCGCGCGACGTTGACGTCGACGGTCCCGGTGAGGGTCGCGTCGCGGTCGACCGGGGCCGGCCCCGCGGAAACCATCGCGTCGGCGTCGACGACGAGGCTCTGGCCCTCGAAAGTCGTGCCGCGCTCGGTCCCGGTCCGGTCCGCGCAGGCGAGCCCGACCCGGTGCGAGCTCGCGCGGGCGACGGCGAGGTGCGCGCCGCGCGTCCAGCCCCCCGGTCGCTCCTCCCCCTCGACGGTCGGCCAGTTCGTCGGGAGCGCGATCAGGTCGGCGCCGGCGCGCGCCTGCGTCGTCGTCGCACCGGGGAACCAGACGTCGTTGCAGATCTGCACGCCCAGCCGGCCGAAGGGCGCGTCGAAGACGGGCAGCTCGTCGCCGGGCTCGAACCACCGTTTCTCTTCGTTCCAGAGGTGCGTCTTCCGGTAGACACCCTCGAGCCCGTCGGGGGAGACGACTGCGGCAGAGTTGTAGCGCGTGCCGTCGCTGCCGAGTTCCGGAAACCCGCCGACGACCCACGCGCCCGTGGCCGCCGCGGCATCGGTCCACGCCTCTATGGACGGGCCATCACGCGGTTCCGAGAGCTCGCGGACCTCCTCGTGGGACTCGAAGACGTAGCCGCTGGTGACGAGCTCGGGGAGGACGACGAGGTCGACGTCGCCACGATCGTCGGCATCGCCGCCGTCGCCGGCGGCGTCGTGAATCGCTGCAACCGTCCGCTCGCGGTTGGCCCCGACGTTCCCGAACTCCGGCGCGAACTGGACGGTCGCGACGGTGACGTCCTCTGGATTGGGGGAGTTGGAGGAGTCCTCGGTCATGAAATTTCAGGAAAGCAGCTCTCGAAGGGCCCGCGTCGCGGCGTCAGCGGCCCACTCGACCTCGCGTACGCGGACGTACTCGCGCTCCGAGTGCGCGACGGCGCCCTCGTCGTCGGCGAGGTCGCCTGGGCCGAACACGACGGTCGGGGCCGGGGCGAAGTAGCTCGCTTCCGTCGCGGCGGAGAAGGGGCGAACGTCGCCGCCGCGGTCGGCTGCCGCGTCCGGCGCCGTCGTCTCCCTCGCCGCCTCCGCAGCGTCGGCGACGACCTCGACGAGCTCGTGGGTCGGCTCGGTCGCGAACGCCTCGAGGAACGGCGACTCGCGCTCGGTGAACGCGAACGCGACGCCGACGTCGTCGGCGACGGCGTTGGAGACGGCTGCCTCCAGGTCCTCCCCGAACTCGTCGGCTGTCTCCGGTGGCACGCTCCGGCGGTCGACCGTGATGGCGCAGTCGGCCGGGACCTGGTTCGTCGCGCCGCCGCCCTCGACGACGGTCGGCGTGAGCTTCGGGGCGCCGAGCTGGTCGTGGGGGGTCGCGTCGGCGTCGAACGTCCGGATCGCGGCCAGGGCGTCCTCCGCGGCCGCGATGGCGTTGACGCCGGCCTCCTCCGCGGCGTGCGCGGTGACACCGGAGAGGTGGACCGTCCCCTCGAAGCGCCCCTTCGCGGCCGAGCAGACGTCGAGACCGGTCGGCTCGCCGACGACGTAGCAGTCGCCGTCGAGCGAGGGCGCGGTGTCCGGGAGCTGCCCGGTCAGCGCCGCGGCGCCGAGCGAGAGCGTCTCCTCGTCCGGCGTGATCGCCAGCGAGAGTTTGCCCCACTCGGGCTCAGTGCGGAGGAACGCCGCGACGAGCGTCGCGATCTGCGCCTTCGCGTCACAGGAACCGCGCCCACGGATCACGTCGACGCCGGACTCGCCGGCGACGGTCGCGTCCGCGTCGCGCTCGAAGGCGACGTGCGGCGAGACGGTGTCGACGTGTGTGTTCAGGACGACGTGCGGGCCCGCGTCGGGGTCCGGCGACGATTTCGTCGCAATCACGTTGCCCGCGTCGTCGACAGTCGCGTCGATACCGAAGTCGCCCAGCGTCGCCACGAGGAAGTCGCGGGCGTCGGTGACGCCGTCGTGTGAGGGGATCCGGACGATGGATTCGAGAAAGGCGATCGGATCGAACGCGTCGCCCGAGAGCGGCGGGTCCCCGGGGTCGCGGTCCTCGGGATTGCGGTCGTCGGAATCTCGGTCCTCCGGAGTCGTGGCAGGGGGTTCCTCGCTCATCGGTTGCCAGCATCGAATTCACCGGCTCCGTCGCGGACGACCGGGCCGGCGAGCGTCGCGGGCCCCGTCTCCGGAACCGTCGTTTCGAGCTCCCCGCCCGGCGGTCGCGTGCGGACCGTTTCATCGTCGACGAGTCCCAGGTGGGACGCGACGGCGGCGACGGCGACGGCGCCGGTGCCGCAGGAGCGCGTCTCGCCCTCGACCCCACGCTCGTACGTGCGCTGGTCGAAGGTCGGGACGTCCGTCGTTCCCGCCGTCTCGGCGCGGCTCGCGAAGTTGACGTTCGCGCCCTCCGGGAACACGTCGGCGTGCCGGATCGGCTCGGCGGCGTCGTCGACGTCGACGGCGTCCACGTCGTCGACGAACGCGACGGCGTGGGGCACGCCGGTGTTGACCGCGGTGACGGTGAAGCCGCCGAGGTCGCGCTCGACGAACCCCTCGTCGCTCTCGACGGGGACGCGGGCGGGGTCGAACGCCGGTTCGCCCATCTCGATCTCGACGTGGTAGCGGTCTTTGTCAGCGTCGGCAGCGTCGGTGGCGTCGGCGTCGCCGTCTTCGCCCTCGACAGGTTCGATCGTCGCGTGACGCGTGCCCGCCTGCGTGTCGATCATGAACTCCGTTTCCCCGGTGCGTTCGTGAGCCCAGGCGGCGACGCAGCGCGCGCCGTTGCCGCACATCGCGGCCGTGGAGCCGTCCGGCTGGACGAGCGTCATGTTCACGCGCGTCGGCTCCCCGGTCGACTCGATGTCGAGGAAGAGGACGCCGTCGGCGCCGCGTCGACCGTCGACGACGGTGCCCGTGTCGCGGTCGCAGTGCCTGCGGGCGAACGCGCGGCGGTTCCGTAGCGGCGCGTTCGCGTCGACGATGAAGAAGTCGTTGCCCGTCCCGTGGTACTTCGCAAACGGGACGATGGAGCGCTGGCTCATCGTTCCACCCGGGTGAGGTCGTCGAGGGTCTCGCGGCGTCGGACGACCCGGGCGTCGCCGTCCTCGAGGGCGACTTCCGCGGGTCGTGGACGCGAGTTGTACTGTGAGGCCATTTCGTATCCGTAGGCGCCCGCGATCCCGATGGCGAGGAGGTCCCCGCGCTCGGGCTGCGCGAGCGGTCGCTTCGTACCAAAGACATCGGCGCTCTCACAGATAGGTCCTGCGACTGTGACAGGGGTTTCCTCGCGGTCACCGCCCGAGAGGTTCCGGATCGGGTGGTAGGCGTCGTACATCGCGGGCCGGAGCAGGTCCGTCATCCCGGCGTCGACGCCGACGACGGTCTCCTCGGCGGTCGGCTTCGTGGTGTTGACCGTCGTCAACAGAACGCCGGCGTCGGCGACGACGTAGCGGCCGGGTTCGACGGCGAGCGTGGCTTCCGTGGGGGCGCCGTCGGCATCAGCGTCGGCAGCCGTGTCGGCACGCGGAACCCGTCCGAGCGCCGAGCGCGTCGCCTCGGCGACGTCCTGCAGGTCGAGTGGCGGCGCGTCCTCCTCGTACGGCACGCCGAAGCCGCCGCCGACGTCGACGTACTCGAGGTCGACCGGGTCGGCCCCGGTCGCGTCCCCCGCCTCGTCCGGCGTCGCGAGCGAGCGCGCGAGCTCGCCCATCCGCGAGACGAGCTCGCGGTGGCTGTCGAGCTGTCCCGCGTCGATACCGGAACCGGCGTGGGCGTGGATGCCGACGACGTCGAAGCGCTCGTCGGCCTCGCGGACAACCTGTGCCGCGCGGTCGTAGGGGACGCCGAACTTCACGTCCGCGCCCGTCCGCACCTTCTCGTGGTGGCCGGCGCCGACGCCGGGATTGACCCGGACGCAGACGCGCCCGTCGTAGCCGCGCTCCGCGAGCCGGTCGAGCGTGTCGGCGGCGCCGACGGTGATGGTGAGGCCGGGTTCCTCGTTCCAGGCCGAGACGGCGTAATCGAGGTCCCGCGCCGGGGGGTTCACCGCGGTGTAGTGGACGCGGTCGCCCGGGAAGCCCGCCGCGAGCACGCGGTCGAGCTCGCCCGCGGAGGCGCACTCGGCGTCGAGGCCGGCCTCGCGGACGGTCTCGAGGACCGCCTGGCCCGTGTGGGCCTTCACCGCGTAGCGCACGTCGGCGTCCGGGAACGCGTCGCGGAGTCGCGCGCAGTTCTCGCGGACCCGGTCCAGGTCGACGACGTACAGCGGCGTGTCGTGCTCGCTCGCGAGCGCCTGGAGGCGGTCTGCGTCCCAGTCCGCGAGCCGGCGAACGGACGGATTCTCGTCGGTCGCTGTCGATGCCGCCTCGGAGGTCGGGTCGCTCATTCCCGGAGCGCGTCCTCGCGCTGGGTCGCCTCGAGCGTCTCCTCCTCGACGTGGGTCGCGACGACCGCGGGCTTGTACGCGCCGCCCTCGATGAGGTCGTGGTCGCCGACCGAGGACTCGACCATCCGCGTGAACGCGCGACGGTCGCTCGGCAGGTGGCCGTAGTAGACCTCCTCGTCGACGAGGTCGTAGACTGGGATGCGCGGCGTCAGGAGCGTGTTCTCCCCGACGACGGAGTTCTCGCCGACGCGGAAGCCGGAGGTGACCCGGCAGCCCGCGCCGAGGGAGACGCCGTCCTCGATGATGACCGGTGCATCCTCGACCGGCTCGAGCACGCCGCCGATGAGCGTGTTGGCGCCGAGCTTGACGTTCTCGCCGAGCTGCGCGCAGGAGCCGACCGTGTCACAGGAGTCGACGAGCGTCCCGTCGCCCACGTACGCGCCGACGTTGACGAACGAGGGGCTCATCATGATACAGTCGCTGCCGAGGTACGCGCCGCGGCGGATCGTCGTCCCGTCTGGCGTGTTTCGCGTGCCGCGTTCGCCGAGGTCCTCGGTCTGGCGCAGGGGGAGGACGTCGTAGTAGGTGACGTCGCCGTACTCGCGGGCTTCGGTCTGCCGAAGGCCAAAGTTGAGCAGGATGCCCTCCTTCACCCACTCGTTGGCCTCCCAGGAGGTGACGTCGTCGCCGGTCTTCTCCGCGGCGCGGACGTCGCCGGCCTCGATCGCCTCGAGGAAGGCGTCGAGGACGGCCTCGTCGTCGGCGGTGGTTTCGTCGGCCGTGAGGCCGTTCTGATAGCGATGCCAGAGGTCGGATACGTCGGCTTCGAGTGTCATGTGTACGTGTGTGGAGAGGCGGCGTTTTTACCCGTCGATGCGGTCACGTGTTGCGGCCGGCTGGCGGGCCGGCGCGCGGGCCGGGCGAGCGGTCGAGCATCGTCGCTCACGAGTCGACGACGTCGTCGAACCCGTACCAGCCCGGCTCGCGCCCGGTCAGCCAGACGGCGGCGTCGAGCGCGCCGGCGGCGAACACGCCGCGGTCGCCAGCGCGATGGGTCAGCTCCAGCACTTCGTCGTTGCCCGCGAGCAGGACCTCGTGCTCGCCGGTCACGTCTCCGGCGCGGCGCGCGTGAACGCCGATCTCGGACTCGCTTCGGGGTGCTTCTCCCTCGCGGCCGTGGACGCGCTCGTCGAGGTCCGTGCGGACGTCCTCCACGTCGTCGAGCAGCGTGTTCGCGGTGCCCGAGGGCGCGTCGCGTTTGCCGTTGTGGTGGGTCTCCGTCAACTCGACGTCGTAGCCGGGGACCGCTGCGACGGCCTCGCGGACCGCACGCCGGAGGGCCGCGATACCGCGCGAGAAGTTGGCGGCCTTCAGGACGGGGACCTCGTCGCTTGCGTCCCGGACGCTGTCGAGTTTCGCGTCCGAGAAGCCGGTGGTTCCGGTGACGAAGGCGACGCCCTCGTCGGCGCAGATCTCGGCGTAGTCGACGGCGGACGCCGGGCCCGTGAAGTCGACGAGGACGTCGGCCTCGACGGCCGCCAGGCGGTCGGCGAAGTGGTCGGCGAGTTCGACCTCGACGCCGGCGACGGCGGCCGTCTCAGAGCGGTTGACCGCCAGCACGACTTCGACGTCCTCGCGGTCGACGGCGGCCTCGATCACTTCCGCGCCCATGCGACCGCCCGCGCCGGTGACCGCCAGGCGGACGACCTCGGTACGAGTCTTCACGTCCGGGCGGTCCTCGACGTCGGCGTCGCCGATCGTGTTGCCGTCGGCGGTCGCGTCCGCGTGGTCCGTTGTGTCCGCGCTATCGGTCGTCTGGGCGCCGTCCGTCCCGTTCGCCTCGTCGCCGGCGCCGGGGTCGTTCGCGCTCATCGCGCGACCTCCGTCGGGTCGGGCTCGCCGCCCTCGTACTCGGCGAGGAGGTCGGCGAGGGCCTCGCGGTGCTGCTCGGAGAGCCGCGTCAGCGGCGAGCGGAGCGACGGGCCGCCCATCCCGCGGATGTGCATCGCCTCCTTCACCGGGATCGGGTTGGTCTCGACGAACAGCATCCGCATCAGCGGGCCGAGCTCGTGGTGGAGGTCGCGTGCGCGCTCGTAGTCGCCCGCGAGCGCCGACCCGACCATCGCGCAGAAGCGCTCGGGCTCGACGTTCGCGGTGACGCTGATCGTTCCCGTGCCGCCGACGGAGAGAACCGGCAGCGTCATGCCGTCGTCGCCCGAGAGGACCGAGAAATTCTCCTCGCGCGTGCGCTCGACGACCTCGCTGATCAGGTTGAGGTCGCCGGAGGCGGCCTTGTAGCCGACGACGTTCTCGTGTTCCGCGAGTCGGGCGGTGACGTCGACGGGGATCGACTGGCCCGTGCGCGAGGGGACGTTGTAAACGATCTGCGGGAGGTCGACCGCGTCGGCGACCGTTGTGTAGTGCTCGTAGAAGCCCTCCGCTTCGGGCTTATTGTAGTACGGGGAGATGAGCAGGAGGCCGTCCGCGCCCGCGTCGGCCGCGCGCTCGGACAGCGAGAGCGCCTCCGCGGTGTTGTTCGAGCCGGTGCCGGCGACGACGGGGACGTCGTCGACGGCCGAGGTCACGGTCTCGATGACGTCGATGTGCTCGTCGTGCGAGAGCGTCGCCGACTCGCCGGTGGAGCCAACGGGGACGACGCCGTCGACGCCCGCGGCCTCGAGGTACTGGGCGTTCTCGCGCATCTGTGCGTGGTCGATGTCGCCGTCCTCGGTGAACGGCGTGGTCATTGCCGGATAGACGCCTTCGAAGGGTGTGTGTGTCATGTGTCTGGTGTCGACTGCGATGGGTGGTAGTTGTGAACGGAACGAGCGCGCGCCGAGATGCCCGGAACGGGGTCGCCACTCCCGCCTGAGGGCTCGTTACGCGCGTTTTTTCGAGAAGAACCGCGTCGCTTCGGGGGTCGGCGTGTCGGGAGTGGACGCGGACACTGTCACAGATAGCGAAACGGCGGTATCAGTCTTATAAGTTGTGTCTGCTCCCGGATTTCGCGGCAGAAATTGTGATCCGCGAGTGGGTGCAGTTTGATTCTGGTCGCTCTTGCTTATAAATCGAGAGTTCAGGTACAGACGCCGCTACACTAAACGCCAACAGCGGGAAAGCCCTCGACCGCTTTTTATAAGCTGGTTTAAACAGGTGATACGGGCTTGCTCTCGACAGCACCGCAAACACCCAGAAAGCCCACGGCCGCTCGCGGTCGCTGAGCAGGATATCTGCGCTCTCCGCACTGCCCGCGCAGATAGTGCCTGTCTCGGCGACTCCCCTCCGGCGCGACCGGCCGCGCCCTTTCAGTCCGCCAGGACCGCGACAGCAACCGCGACCGCGACAGCACCGCCACCGCAACCGCGACGGCACAGCAACCGCAGTTCCTCAGTCCACCCCAGCCTCGGCCGGGGCGCGCCGGCACCGCACTCCACGGCGCGCCCCGCCCTCCCTCGCACGCGTTGCTCGCGCGCGCCGACCGCCCAGCACCGCACGCCGGACAGCCGGGTACGACGTCAGCCCACCAGCCGCCGCACGCGACCCCCGGCGACCACTCAGTGGGCGATACTGAAAGGGGCAGCCGCTGAGCGGGACGCCCTGCGACGCTAGCACCGCAACCCGGCGAGCGAGCGACCGGAGGGAGCGAGAGAGCCGGGTGAGGCGCGCAGCGAGCAGCGCGACCGCTCAACGGCTGGGGCTTTCTGGGCATGCTGAGTGGTCTCGCAGGCAACGCCAGCCGGATTTATTTATAAGCGCAACCGCTCAGCACCGGAGGCTTTCCCCGCATGCTGAGTGATGTCGCCTGCGACGGCGACAGAGCGAACGAAGTCTTGAGGTCGCGCAACGATCTGAAACTCCCGTCACGATAATCGCCCGCACATTTATGGTGGAATCCGCGGGAAGGTTCCACGAACACCGTTCCCATTTACCGATGTCCGACCACGATCCATCCGACACACTCCCAGATCTCTCCGGTAGCACAGCTATCGTCACCGGCGGCGGCCGCGGCATCGGCCGCGCGATCACCCTCGGGCTCGCGGAAGCGGGCGCGGATGTCGTCCCCTCAGCACGGACGAAACGCGAGGTCGAGACCGTCGCGGAGGAGGCCCGCCAGATCGGCGTCGACGCTCACGGCATCACCGCGGACGTGACCGACGACGACGCCGTCGACCGACTCGTCGCGGACACCGTCGAGGAGTTCGGCGGCGTCGACGTCCTCGTCAACAACGCGGGCTTCAATCCCGGGCACGCGCTCGGGACGCCGGGCGAAGCCAGCGCGGAGGGCGTCGAGGACGTCCTCGACGTCAACCTCCGCGGCGCGTTCCGGACGGTCCGAGCCGCCGCGCCGCACCTGACGGAAGCGAACGGTTCCGTCGTCAACGTCGCCAGCGTCGCGGGGCTCGTCGGTCTCCCGCGTCAGCACCCCTACGTCGCGTCGAAGCACGGCCTGGTCGGGATCACCAAGAGCATGGCCCTCGACTGGGCGCCGGACGTGCGCGTCAACGGCGTCGCGCCGGGCTACGTCGCCACGGAGCTCACCGAATCGGTTCAGGAGAACGAGGACGTCCACCAGTCCATCGTCGACCGCACGCCGCTCGACCGCTTCGCGGACCCGGCCGAGATCGCCGGGCCCGTCGTCTTCCTCGCGAGCGACGCGGCGAGCTTCGTTACCGGCGAGACGCTCGCCGCGGACGGCGGCTGGACCGCGCGCTGAGAGCGCCCGATGACCGCTCTCCACGCGACATCCAGTTCTTATATGCGAGTCCGGCGAAAACTTCCGATATGACCGAGATTCATCCGAATCAGCGCGTCGCCGTGCTGGCGGACTCGCAGAACCTCTATCACTCCGCGCAGTCGATGTACTCGCAGAACATCGACTACTCCGCGCTGCTGGAGAAGGCCGTTCAGGACCGGAACCTCACGCGCGCCATCGCGTACGTCATTCGCGCCGACTCGCCCGAGGAGGAGAGCTTCTTCGAGGCGCTGCGCGACATCGGCTTCGAGACGAAGATTAAGGAGATCAAGACCTTCCCGGACGGGACCAAGAAGGCCGACTGGGACCTCGGGATGAGCCTCGACGCGGTTACGCTCGCGAATCACGTCGACACCGTCGTGCTCTGTACCGGCGACGGCGACTTCGCCCGGCTCTGCTCGCACCTCCGGCACGAGGGCGTCCGCGTGGAGGCGATGGGCTTCGAATCATCGACAGCGGACGAGCTCGTCGAGGCCGCCGACACCTTCATCGACCTCGCAGAGCGCAAGGAGACGTTCCTGCTGTGAGCCGACGCGAGCCGGACCGCGTCGATGCGCTGCTCGAGCGCCTCGCACTGCCCTTCGTCTTCGGCATGGCACTCGGTGTCGCCGTCGGCCGACAGCTCGGATCGAGCCTCCTCTCGGTCGCGCTGTTCAGCCTGGTGGTCGGCACGGTGCTGTTCGCGCTCTTCGCCTGGCTCCGCCTGCGGATCGCCGACCTCCCCGAGTGACGACCACCCGAGGACTCGAAAGCGTCCGAAGCGTCCGAAGCGTCCGAAGCGTTCGGAACCGCTTTCCGCGGCGCGCCGGTAGCCCGATCCATGACTGACGCGGAAGATCTCGCGGATCTACGGGTGAGCGCCGACTACCAGTTCGGTGCGGGCGCGGGCGACGCGCTCTTCCCCCCGGAGGAGGCGCTGTCGATCCGGCGGTCCAGCGGCGGCCGCCCGCGACAGGTCCTCGCCGGCGACGTCGACCCCTCCGGCGGCGACGAGGGGCAGCGGCTCGTCTCCTACGGCACCGACGGGCGGTTCACGCTCGGACTCGCGGGTGGCAGACGGCTCAAGAAAGCCCTCGATCCGCCCGCCTACCGGGTCGTCGTTGGCGAGGAGAGCGAACCGTTCGTGCGCGACGGGAAGAACACGTTCGCGAAGTTCGTCCAGCGCGCCGGCGAGGAGATCCGGCCGGGCGACGAGGTGCTCGTCGTCGACGACGAGGACGAGCTGTTCGCCGTGGGGCGCGCGGAGCTGGCCGGCAGCGAGATGCTGGACTTCGACAGCGGCGTCGCGGTCAAAGTCCGGAAAGGCGCGAGTCGGGAGTAACCGCGAGTCGACTTCCGCTTCGTCGCGTTCGAGGTGGATCTCCGCTTTAGATCAGGCTCGCGAGGCCGACCGCTTCGAGGAGGGGAACGCCGGCAACGACCGAACCGACCAGGTAGCCCGCGATGGACCCGCCGTTGAGCAGGGGGAGCCCGGCCTGCGCGCGACCTTTCATCACGAAGTGCATCAGCACGAGTAGTCCGGCGATCGTGCCGCCCATGGCGAATACCGCCGGGAGGTTGAGCGAGACGAGCAGGAGTTCGAACGTCGGCGCCGGCGAGAAGGAGACCGCGCTGGCGACGAGGACCGCCGGGATGACGGCGTCGCCGAGGCCGATGAAGAACGCGTCGCGGTCCGGCTCCTCGGGGGGTTCGCCCTCGGGCTCGGTGGCCCAGTCGGGCTCCTCGTCCCCTACCTCGACCTCCGCGTGCGTGGTTATCTCCGCTTCCGCCCTCGTCGCGGGTTCCGTCTCCGTGTCGGCTGCCGCGTCCGTTTCCGTCTCGGCTGCCGCGTCCGCCTCTGTCGGCACCTCCGTCTCCGTTTCGGCCTCCGCTTCCGTCGTCTCGTGGACGTCCGCCGCCCCCGAGAAGTCGTCCTCGAACAGCGAGTAGGAGGCCGTCAGCGGGATCACGAGCACGACCGGGATCTGGAGGTCCATCACACCCTCCGCGAGCGAGAGCATGTGCTCGGTGCCGTAGACCGAGATGGCGTCGTAGACGGCGAGCGCGGTCAGGAGGATGAGTGCCGGGAGGAGGCCGAAGGAGATCCCGAACAGCCCCGCCGCGCCAGCCCCCATCACGATACCGGCCGCGTCGATGACGTACCACTCGGGATAGACGAGCAGGGCGAGCGAGACGGCTGCAGCCGGCAGAACGCCGAGCGTCGGCGACAACAGCGCGCCGAAGACGTACCAGGCCATGAGGCCGGAGACGGCGACGATCACGAGGCGGACCGCCCAGTCGAGTTCGAACCGGAACGCGGCGAGCATGAGCACGGTCGCGCCGAGCACGGCGCCGATGTAGACGACGCTGTTCGCCGGGTCCTGCGGGTTCTCGACGGGCTCGTAGCCGCTGGCGACGAACTCCGGCACGAGCGCGAGCGCCCCCAGCTGGATCAGCACGAACAGAACGACGGCGAAGCCGACGCCGCGGTACTCGCGAGGAAGCATCTACCGGAGTCTCGGTATGCTCCCGCTTTGTAGTTGTGTTCTGGAACAGTTAGGAACCGTGTGGGACGCCGCCGGCGCGACGACGCTACGGACCGCCTAAGTCGCCGTTTACGAACACTCTCCTTTATAAATGGGGACGGTCGCAGTCGCGAGCGACACCACTCGGCACATCCAGAAAGCCCCAGCCGCTGAGCGCTCGCGTTTATAAACAAATTCGACTGGTGCTACTTGCAACACCACTCAGCATGCCTTGAAAGCCCCAGCCGCTGAGGCGGTCGCGCTGCTCGCTGCGCGCCGCACCCGGCTCGCTCCCTGCGGTCGCTCGCCGGGTTGCGGTGCTTACGTCGCAGGGCGTCCCGCGCAGCGGCTGCCCCTTTCAGTCCCGCCCACTGAGTGGTCGCCGGGCGTCGCTTGCGGCGGATGGTGGACTGTCGCGGTGCGGGGGCGGTTGGCGCGCGCGAGCAACGCGTGCGAGGGAGGGCGGGGCGCGCCGCGGCGGTGCTGAGCCGGCGCGCCCCGGCCGAGGCTGGGGAGGGCTGAGGTATTGCGGTTGTGGTGCGGAGCTGTCGCGGTGGCGGTTGCTGTGCGGTGTCGTCGCGGTAACGGTTGCTGTGCGGGGTTGTCCTGGCGGACTGAAAGGGCGATGGCCGCTCTCGTGAGCAGCGAGAGACCGAAGGTCTCTCGGGCAGCCGGCGCGCGTCGCGCGCCGGCGACGAAGCGAACGAGACCATGGAAGTCGCAGCCCGGCAGCCCGCTACTGCAGGCAGCCCGGAACGTCTTCCAGTGGTCGCGCCGAAGGGGAGTCGCTGAGCCGACCCCTATCCGCGCCGGGCTGTGTTTTCGTGAACGCAGTGAACGAAGGCCAGAAAGTCGCAGCCCGGCAGCCCGCTACTGCAGGCAGCCCGGACCGTCTTTCGTGGCGGAGAGCCGCGGATATGTCGCTCAGCGACCGCGAGCGGCCGAGGGCTTTCTGGATGTTTGCGGTGCTGTCGAGTGCAGCAGCGTCTGCACCTGTTCATTTGACTTATAAGTGGGAGCGGCCGAGGACTGTCTCGGTGATTGCGTTGCTGTCGAGTTTAGCAAGGTCTGAATCTCATTAAACACTCCAGAAGCAGGAGCAATCGAGGGCCCTCCGCCGGCTACATATAAATCAAGCCCACTTCAAAACGCCCGTCCGGACGAGTAATAGCTATCTCGCGTAGAGCTTCGTGTCCAGCATCGAGGCCAGCGTCACCGAGTCGTGGGGCGTCACGGCAACGTACGGCCGGTCGACCGGGCCGAAGACGTCGACGACGCGGCCGACCTCCGAGAGCGACTCGTCCACGACCATCGCGCCGATACCGGGGGGCTGCTCGCCGCTGCCGACGCGGGCGATCGCGAGTCCCTGTGCCGTCCGGACGACTTCGCCGACGCGCTCCATGGTTACTCCCGGAGGATGTCGACGTAGGCGGCGACCGCCTGGATGAGGTCGTTCTTCGTCGTGTCCTCGGTCCCCTTGACGACCACCCGCCCGCGCGGCTCGTACTCGCGGGAGTAGGTCTTGTCGCGCTCGATGACGGCGTCGTACCCGACCTGCTGGACGGCCTCCGCGATCTCGTCGACCGTCGGGTCCTCGACCGACTGGTCCTCGGCGACGCGACGACCCTCGGACCGCGAGAGGTCGCGGTCGATGTAGGCAGGGTAGATGACGTTCTCGACCATACCGGAGGAGCGAGCGCGGCGCGTAAGGCGGTTTCGACTCGGACGGTTTCAGTCCGGGGTCGATGCGGTCGCTTACGCGTCGACCCGGGCGGCGACGAGCGCGGCGGCAAGCATCGCGACGAACGCGGCGGTGACGCCGAAGCCTGGCGCCGACCCCTCACTCGTCTCGGTCGCGTCGTTCGTTTCCGTCGGCTCCGCGGTGGCCGTCGGCGTCGCGGTCTCCTCGGTTGCCTCGACTTCGCTTTCGGCTTTCACGGAAACCTCGGACTTGGCGACGTACGTGTCCTCACTGTACAGGTCGCTGTGGACCTGCGCCGTCATGTTGTGCGTCGTGTAGACGACGCTCCGCGGGGCCGGCTGGTTGAGCCAGCGCGTCTCGAGGTAGATGGAGTTGTTCTCCTCGCCCGCGGTCGTACTCGCGTACGGCTCCTTGTCGAGCATCGTCGCGTTCCGGTCGTTCACCACGATGTACCCGGGGTCGAGTTTGAGAATGACCTCGTCGGAGAGCTGCGGGTACCCGGTGTGGTTCTGCGCGGCGACGTTGTTCGTGCCCGCAATCCGGAACATCGCGTTGATGAACGTATCGCCGGCGGCGACGTAGCCGCCGCCGAGCGGATAGAGGACGTCCGGCTGGTCGGCGTCGGCGGTGACGTCGGCGACCGCGTCGACGTTCGCCTTCATCCACGCGTTCGCCTCGGCGGCGCCCTCACAGTTGCCGGTGAGCTTGCCGATGCGCGTCGTCTTCTTCGCGATGTCCTCGACGGTCTTCGCCTCGCGCAGGTGGTACACCGTCAGGCCGGCGTCGCGCATCGCTTCCACCGAGGAGGTCTGGGTCGCGTTCGGGGCAAGCACGAGGTCGGGCTGGGTGCCGACGACCTTCTCGACGCTGACGCCGAACTCGGCGGAGACGTCCGTCCGCGACTCGGCGCCGTCGAGATACAGCGCGTACTGGGTCAGGCCGACGACCTGCGCCTGCCCGCCGATCTCCCACATCGTCTGGGCGGCGGAGGGGTTCGTCGTCGTGACGCGTTCGGGTCGCTCCTCCATGGTTATCTCCTCGCCCGTCGCGTCGGTCACGGTGACGGGGAACTCACACTTCTCGTACGTCGCGTCCGGCTGGGTGGCCGCTGCGTGCCCCGCGGCCCCGCCGACCAGCGAGGTCACGAGCAGCAGCGCGGTCACCAGCGCGATGATAGATCGCATCGTCGATAGGTCGAACGTAGTCCAATAAGTATTTGGCTACTGCAAGCCGGTTTGTGAACCGAATGCGCACGCTGACGCGGACCGCAACCTGGTCGGCCGGCCTGACGGCGCTGCTCGCCGTCGTGGTCACCGTCAGCGCTGGGCTCGGTCCGGTTCCCGTCCCGCCATCCGAGGTCGCGAAAGTGCTGTTGAACGCGCTCGCGGTCCCGGCGTCGGCCGAGGTCGCCGTCCGCACCGCCCCCGGGCCGATCATGGTTCCACACGTCGACGTCGGCTTCCAGCCGCTGTTCAGCTACGAGGTCAAGGGACTCCACGAGCAGATCGTGATGCAGGTCCGGCTCCCGCGAATCCTTCTCGGGGGCATCGTCGGCTTCGGGCTCGCGGCGGCCGGGACCGTCATGCAGGGGTTCTTCCGGAACCCCATGGCCGACCCGTCGATCATCGGCGTCTCCTCCGGCGCCGCCACGGGTGCGGTCGCGTTCATCGTCTTTCCGTTCGCGTTTCCGTTCTGGCTGGGACTCCAGGGGGCCGCGTTCGTCGGCGCGCTCCTGGCCGCGTTCGGCGTGTACGCGATCGCGACGCGGAACGGACGGACCCCGGTCGCGACGCTGCTGTTAGCCGGCGTGGCCATCCAGACGTTCCTCGGCGCCGTCATCTCGTACATGCAGCTGCAAGCGGAGGAGAGCCTTCGCCAGGTGGTCGGCTGGTTGATGGGCCGCCTCGCGAACTCGACGTGGGAAGAGGTGACGGCAACGGTGATCGTCGTCCCCGTACTGTACCTGGTCCTGCTCGGGTACGCCCGCGACCTCAACGTGCTGCTGCTGGGCGAAGAGGAGGCCCGCGGGCTGGGGATCGAGGTCGAGCGCACCAAGCGCGTGCTGCTGGCGGTGTCCTCGCTCATCACTGCGGCTGGCGTCGCCGTCACCGGCATCATCGGCTTCGTCGGCCTCGTCGTTCCCCACATCATGCGCCTGCTGGTCGGCCCGGACCACCGGATCCTGCTCCCGACCGCGGCGCTCGCGGGTGCCTCTTTCCTGGTCGCCGCCGACACCGTCGCCCGCCTCGGGAGCGCGGAGATCCCGGTCGGCATCGTCACGGCCGCCGTCGGCGCGCCCTTCTTCCTGTTCCTGTTGCGTCGTCGCGAGGTGCACGAGCTATGAGCGAGCGCGAAGGAAAGCGGAAGGAGGCGTTCGCGGGCAACGTCGGTACGAGCACGGCCGAGGGTGCTGGGTCGACCGCGGACGAGGGCGCTGGGTCGACCGCACGCGGAGAGGGCCACGAACGGGCGCCAACGGGGGAAGCCGCGAACCCCATCGCCCCCGATGTCGGCGAGGTCGGCCTCTCCGCAAGCGATCTCACCGTCTCCTTCGGCGACGTCCCCGTGCTGAAGGGGGTCGACGTCGACGTCGACCCGGGAACGTTCGTCGGCCTCGTCGGCCCGAACGGCGCGGGCAAGACGACACTGCTGCGCACGTTGCGCGGGACGCTCTCCCCGGAGAGCGGTGAGGTGTCCGTCGGCGGCGACGCGATCGCCGCGTTGTCAGCCCGCGAAGCGAGTCGGCGGGTCGCTTCCGTTCCGCAGGACACGGCGCTGTCGTTCGACTTCACGGTCGAGCAGGTCGTCGAGATGGGCCGGACGCCACACCAGTCGCGATTCGGCGGTCGCGACGCCGAGGACACGGCCGCCGTCGACGCTGCCATGGAGCGCACGGCGGTCGCCCAGTTCGCGGAGCGACCGATCACGTCCGTCTCGGGGGGCGAACGCCAGCGCGTCCTCCTCGCTCGCGCGCTCGCACAGGCAACGCCCGTGTTGCTCCTCGACGAACCGACCGGGAGCCTCGACGTCAACCACGCCGTGCAGACCCTGGAGCTCGTGAGCGACCTCGTCGCGGAGGGGCGAACCGCCGTCGCGGCGATCCACGACCTCAACCTCGCGGCTCGCTACTGCGACGAGCTGGTGTTGCTGGCGGACGGAGAGGTCCGGGCAGCCGGGCCACCGACCGACGTGCTCACGGCCGAGACGCTCCGGGACGCGTTCGGTGCCCGGACGCTCGTCACGGACCAGCCGGGGACGGACGCCCCCCTCGTGACGCCGCTCGCGGAGGTGGACCCCAGCGATCGGCGCGTTCACGTCGTCGGCACGGGACCGCGGGCGGCGACCGGGATCGCCCGGCTCGCCGCCGCCGGCTTCACGGTTTCAGCCGGCGTTCTCCCCGCGGGCGATGTCGCGGCAGCGCGCGCGAGCGACGTCGACGCCGAGACGGCGGTCGTCCCCGCGTTCGCGGTGATCGACGACGAGGCAGCGGCGGACGCCGTCGCGCTCGCCCGAGAGGCCGACTGCACGGTCGTCGTCGGGGAGCCAGCGGCCCGCAACGACGAGGTTGCCACTGCCGTCACGTCCGGCCGGAGAGTGGTCGTCGACGCGCCCGAGGTTTCAGGGCGAGAGGCGTCCCTGGCGGATCTCCCGGCTGCCGTTCAGGCTGTGCTCTCGGAAGCCGACGACGCGGAATAGCTCCGACGACCGAGCGGCGTCGCCCGCGACGGAGAGCTACCGAGACGGCCTGCCCCGGAAAACGCCACGGCTTAAACGGTCGGGGTCCTCCTTCCGGCAATGAGCGTACCCTGCGTCGCCGTCGCCCGCGAGCGCGGCGAGGAGGTCCGCGAGCAACTCGCGGCCGTCGGCGTCCTCGACAGCGACCACGAGATCGCCGTCGAGGACGGGACGATCTACGTCCCCGTCACCGACCCGGACGCGGTTCCGCCCGAGCTGCGCGAGAGCGTGGTCGAACGCCCCGCCGAGCGACGCGAGCAGCCCACGATGCCCGCGGACGTCCTCGGCTACGAGCCGTCGCTCGAGCGTCTCGGCGACATCGTCATCCTCGACGAGGACGACGCCGAGCGCGCCAGGGATATCGCCGACGCGGTGATGGACTCGGACATCCCCTGCGAGACGGTCGTCAACCGCGCCTCGCCCATCGAGGGCGAGCTGCGCGTGCGCCAGTGGGACGTCCTCGCCGGCGACGGCACGGAGACGGTTCACCGCGAGTACGGCCACGAGTTCCTGCTCGACATCGCGGAGGTGTACTTCTCCCCCCGGCTCGCGACGGAGCGCCACCGCGTCGTCGAGCAGGTTGAGGCCGGGGAGCAGGCGTTCGACATGTTCGCCGGGGTCGGCCCGTACGCGATCCCGATGGCGAGCGCAGGCGCCGAGGTCGTCGCCTGCGACCTCAACCAGACGGCGATCGACTACCTCCGGGAGAACGCCGAGCGCAACGACGTCGCGGACCAGGTGACCGCCGTCGCGGGCGACGTTCGCGAGGTCGCCGCCGACTGGACCGGCTGGGCCGATCGGATCGTGATGAACCTCCCCCACTCGGCTGATGAGTTCCTCGACACCGCCGTCGCGCTCGCGGGCGAGGAGTGCGTCCTCCACTACTACGACATCCAGCACGAGGACGACCCGTTCGGCCCGGGCGAGGACGCGATCCGCGAGGCGGCGGCCGCGGCCGACGAGCCGTACGAGGTCACCGTCGAAACCGAACACGTCGTGCGCTCGTACGCGCCACACGAGCACAACGTCTGTCTGGACGTGCGGCTGCGGAAGCAGTGACGCCAAATCCCGCGTCCGTCGGTCGACGCGTCGGTCGACGCCGCCTCGACCTTAGAAGAAGGGTCGCAGGACGATCAGTGCGACGCCGGCCGAGATGACGCCAGTCAGGAACAGTATGCCGATGATGGCCATCCGTCGCCAGGTGAGGTTATCCGGATCGAGTGGATTAGCTACCATACGTCTCCGTACACGAGCCCGGTCTTGAACCCTTCGAGAGCGACTGAGCGGCCGTTCGTCGGCCGCCGCCGCGGCGCCGGCCCGGACTCGTGAACCGAACTCGGGTCCGGACTCGGATCGGCACTCGGGCCCGGACTCGAATCGGCACTCGGGTCCGGACTCGGGACCGCACCGTCGACCGCGGTCGTGCGTGCGGGACCGTAACGCGGGCCGGTGATTTCGGAACCCTTATTTTCTTCATCGGGATACAAAGAAGTGGACGCGCCGGAGTAGCTCAGCTGGCAGAGCGATTCCTTCGTAAGGAATAGGCCGGGGGTTCAAATCCCCCCTCCGGCTCTTTCTAACGGAACTGCCGTAATGCACAGATATAGCGGCTGTTACTCAGCTTCTCTCTCCCGGGGAGGGCTTCACAATTGAAGCCCTTACGATGATACTTTTGCCGGGTTTCTACATCGTCATTTGCTGTTCTGACTGAACTCCAGCCGCACGTTCCTGCTGTTTTTCGAAATGAATCATGTGGAAATGTTAAATAGGCGATTCTACAAATACCCATTGTCGAATGGTCGGCCTCCAATTGCTATTCGGTGTTATTACGGTAATTGCGGCACTCATATCGCTAATCGTAGGACTTCCAACTCTCAGTAGATATTTCATCTACTACTGGCATACAGCAGATATCAAAATTTCATTTGAAACCCGTGACTGTCCTCTCTTTTGGTTAGAATTGGTGAACACTGGGATGAATTTCCACAACAGGGACTCGGTTCGTTATAAGATTGAATATGAGATCAGGATTAATCGAGCTTGGGAATACGACTCTGATGAGATAAACAAACAGTATCACACACAGACTCGGGGAAAGTGGCACGTTCACGCTAAGGAAGAATTTGCAGACCGTGATATCATTCTGTCGGCGGACAGCGCCGACGTTACTACGCAACGCGGGGTTCCTAGATTTCCGCTGACTCCACAAAGCGAATCCGCTATCGTTGAAATATGGGTATATCCCACCGTTGAGGCGTCTGAATTTGGTCTCCCTGAGTTCTTTGGAGAGATTACCCTTCAGCCGGTCAAGAAACGATGTGTTGTTACCGATGATTTAGAGGTCATTTTCGAACAGCACACGGAGAGGTATCGGTTAGATCAACTACATAAGACAATGGCAGAGCATATTGAGGAATCACACCCAGGGGGAGATGTTGAGGCCGCTTTAAGAGAGAGATTGGATACACATAATTAGATAACTCTAAAATATTCTCTCCGTCGCTCTGCCTTCTCATCGTGACATCCCTTATCGTAGTGCTTATAGAGTACCCAGTCAGTCATATTCACTCGCTCGCCCGTCACGTCTTTCGGTTGACCTGCATTGCGAGCCGCCGTTACGTATCCACGTCGTAGTAGGTGGAGGCTGGCCGAGCCGGGGTTCCGGTTATCTACACGGGGTTTCCGCAGGTTTAGGGACTCTTGGGTCCGCTACGCCACCATGGCACGCACACAGTCCGACGAGGCGGTCGGGGGCGACGACGTCCTCGAGGCCCTCGCCTCGCTGCCCTCCTTCCACCACCCGGTCGCCTCCCACGACGGCGAGCAGGTGGCGGTGTACTACGACGACACCGGCCGCAACGAGCTCCACCTGATCGACGTCGCCACCGGCGAGCGCCGCGTCGTCAGCGACGGGACGGTCCCGCGGAGCGCCCGCTGGTACCTCAAGTGGAGCGCCGACGACGAGCGCGTCTACTTCCACATGGACGAGGACGGCAACGAGCAGAACGACGTTCACGCCATCGACCGCGACGGCAACGTGGAGCCCGTCGTCGAGAAGGACGGCCAGAACGTCCTCGCGAGCGTCGGCGACGACGGCGAGACGCTCCTCGTCGCCTCCAGCGCGGAGGGGCAGATGAACGTCTACCGGCACGACATCCCGTCGGGCGAGACGACGAAGGTAACCGACTACGACCGCGCCGTAAGCGCGCCGACGCTCGCGCCCGGCTGCGAGCGCTTCGCCTACGCGACGAACGAGGCGGACGACTAACAACCAGGACGTCTACGTTGCCGACGTCGACGGCTCCGACGCGCGCAATCTCGACATCGGCGACACGGGCGCCGAAGCGACGCCGGTCGACTGGGGCCCGGACGGCGAGACGCTGCTCGTCGCCGACAACTCCACGGACCTCTCGCGGGCCGGCGTCTACTCCTTCGAGACGGACGGCGTCACCTGGTTCGGCGCGGGCGAGTACGAGGAAAGCCCCGAGGGGTTCATCGAGGACGGCGACCGCTTTCTCGCGACCCGCACGCGCGAGGCCGCGGAGGTCCCGGTCGTCTACGACGTCGAGACCGGCGAGGCCACGGAGTTCGACGTCCCCGAGGGCGTCGCCGGCTTCGGCGGCCCCGGCGGCACGGAGCTCGCGGACGGGCGCGTCCTCCTTTCCATCACGACGCCCGAGGAGCGACCCGAGCTGTACGCCTACGAACTCGCAACCGGCGAACGCGAGACGTTGCTCGCGGCCGACTACGGCGACCTCGACCCGGACCGCTTCGCGGACGCGGAGTACTTCCGGTTCGACTCCGCCGGCGTCGCGGACGCGCCACAGGCCACCGAGGTCGGCGGCGGCGATGACGAGCTCGAGATCGGCGCGCTGCTGTACGACGCCGGCGAGCGCCCGTCGCCGCTGATCGTCAACCCGCACGGCGGCCCCCGCGCGGCCAGCCAGAAAGCGTTCGACCTGTACACGCAGTTCCTCGTCTCGCTCGGCTTCTCCGTGCTGCAGGTGAACTACCGCGGCTCCACCGGACGCGGCCGCGAGTTCGTCGAGACCTTGTACGACGACTGGGGCGGGGCCGAACAGGCCGACGTGGCGACCGCGACCCGGCACGTTCTCGACGAGTACGACTGGGTCGACGACGAGCGCGTCGTCGTCTTCGGCGGCTCCTACGGCGGGTACTCCGCCTACTGGCAGCTGACCCAGTACCCCGACCTCTACGCGGCCGGCATCGCGTGGATCGGCGTCACCGACCTCGAGGACATGTACGAGAACACGATGCCGCACTTCCGGACGGAGCTGATGGAGAAGTACCTCGGCAGCCCCGAGGAGAACCCCGAGCTGTACCGCGACCGGAGTCCCGTCACGCACGTCGAGAACCTCGAGGACCCCCTGCTGATGGTCCACGGCGTCAACGACCGGCGCGTGCCCGTCTCGCAGGCGCGCATCTTCGAGGACGCGCTGGTCGATGCCGGGTACGAGGAGGGAGAATCGGGCGACTACGAGTACGTCGAACTCGGCGAGGAGGGGCACGCTTCTTCCGATATTAGTCAGAAAATTCGTCTGTTCCGGATCCTGGAGGACTTCCTGAACAGGCGAGTATAGGTTCTTGAGGGCGGTTTGGGTGGTTTCTTTTATCCTTCTAAAACCTCCGTCAGATTCTATTTATAACTCGAGTTTAGAGCGGCAGAGGTTGCTGTAGTCAGTCACGAGAGCCGGAAAGCCCTCTATCGGACTTCATAAGCAGGTTTGACCAGGTTGTGCAGTCTTGCTTTTGTTAGCACAGCGAGCATCCAGAAAGCCCCCGTCTTCTCTTTATAAGCAAGGATGAACAGGTGATACGGTCTTGCTCTCGACAGCACCGCAACCACCCAGAAAGCCCTCGGCCGCTCGCGGTCGCTGAGCGACATATCCGCGCCTCTCCGCCACGAAAGACGGTCCGGGCTTCCGTTGCGTCTTCGACGGACGGGTCCGGGCTGCGACTTTCTGGCCTTCGCTCGCTGCGCTCGCGAAGACACCGCCCGGCGCGGATAGTGGTCGCCTCAGCGACTTCCCTTCGGCGCGACCGGCCGTCGCCCTTTCAGTCCGCCAGGACCGCGACCGCGACGGCAACCGCGACCGCACAGCAACCGCCACCGCGACAGCACCGCACAGCAACCGCAATGCCTCAGCCCTCCCCAGCCTCGGCCGGGGCGCGCCGGCACAGCACCGCACCGCTCGGCGCGCCCCGTCTTCCCTCGCACGCGTTACTCGCGCGCGCCACCGCACACCGCACCGCGACCACCCGGCAGCCGCCGCGAGCGACGTCCGGCCACCACTCTTGGGCGGGACTGAAAGGGGCAGCCGCTGAGCGGGACGCCCTGAGACGCTAGCACCGCAATCCCGGCGAAGGAGCGACCGGAGGGAGCGAGTGAGCCGGGTGAGGAGCGCAGCGAGCAGCGCGACCGCTCAGCGGCTGGGGCTTTCTGGGCATGCTGAGTGGTGTCACAAGCTCCGAGAATCAAGAAGCCACTTAAAACGGGAATCCTGGTCAATTCAACGATCGGACCGACCAGCCCCACATCACGCCTTTTGACATCCTCCCCGCCCTGAAGGGCGAGGATTCCCGAGCGGTGGGATATTACGGTTCGCAACCCACCTGTTCCCTCGGGTGGAACGACCCAGAGGTTTGATTGAACAGGTTGGCTACTGGCCGTGCCAAACGACCGTTACTCATATCCTCTGTTGGAGGACTCTGAGCTATCTTTCTCCGAATGTTCACCGCACCATTCACGTCTGCGTTCATCATCGCACCGCACGAGTCACAGACGTACAATCCACGCTCCACACGATTCGCGTCACGCTTCCGGCCACAGCACGAACACGTCTTGCTCGTGTCGCGCTCGCTCTTACGGTCTACGAGGATCCCGTGTTCTTCTGCCTTGTATTCGAGCAAGCGTGTGAAGCGGTCGAACTCCCAGCCGTGGAGTTTCTTGTTCCCACGCTTGCCCCAGTTCCGTGAGTCTCCGTTCTCGTCTTCACGGATCTCGCTCAAGTCGCCAACAGCGATGCGACCGACTTCGTGGTCAATGCACTGCTCTACGACGTGCTTGGCGAGGGCGTGCAAGAAGTGGTCTTTCCGCCGGGACAACTTCTGACGGGCACGAAGCGCACGGCGTGACGGGCCGTTCTCGCCTTCAGTGTCGTACTCGTCGCGGGTGAAGTAGTGCTTGTCTTGCTTGAGTACGCTCCCCGGATACAACTCGGCGTCCCCATCGTCGTAGGCGATGGCGACGTAGTTCTTGATGCCGAGGTCGATACCCGCCGTGTTGTCGCCGGGAGCGTCCTCGACGGGAATTTCGACTTTGCAGACGAGGTGGAGTTCCCAGCGGTCGCCGTTCCAGACGGCTCGCACCTGCTGGATGTTCTCCACGGTCACGTCCGGGCGTGTCTCGTACTCACAGAGGATGAAGTCTGAGCGGTGGTTCTTCAGGTTGAACCCCTTACTCAGTCGGAGTTGGTTGTGCTTTTCGTCGTGCTTGATGCCTTTCTGCTTCCACGTGACAGTGGAGCGTGGGTGGTTGTCGCCGTGTTTGCGGTAGCCAGGTGGGTTGGCGTCCTCGTCTCCGCGTTGGCGTGCTTTGTACCAACTGGTGAACGACTCAGCAAGCTCTTCGAGAACTCGCTGACTTGACTGAGAATGTAGGTCACTGTATCGTTCGTGTTCCTTGAGTTCGGATTTGAGTTCGCCGTCGTCGGGGATTTCCCCGTCTTCATCCCACCGGCCTTGCGTGTAGTATCGGGCGACGTTCCACAGTTTCGACGCGGAGAACCCGCACTGGTCGAGGTCGTCACTCACCTGCTGGTGGTTGACGAGTTTCGCTCGATAGGTGCGGGTTGTCTCCAGCATCGGACTGTGTACATAACCAGTTATGGAAGATTGAATGGTAATACTACCGACTGGGCGTGGAATATCCAGTAGTGCCATCGAACGTGGTTAAGAGAGGGGTTGGCGGCTGTATCCCCGCCCTGAAGGGCGGGGGCTTTAGCCTTGCAACATCCATAAGGCCATGAACACCGCAAAACGGAGTATGCTCACCTTCATCGGACTCGGCCTCTACGACGAGCGGTCCATCACCGTCGAGGGGCAGGCGGCCCTCCGGGACGCGGACCGCGTGTTCGCGGAGTTCTACACCAGTCGGCTCGTCGGCGCCGACGTCGCGGACCTCGAGGAGTACCACGACGTCGACGTCGAGGTCCGGCCGCGCGAGGGCGTTGAACAGGACCCGGAACCGATCCTCGACGCCGCGGAAGAGGCGGACGCGGACGTCGCGTTCCTCACCGCCGGCGACACGATGATCTCGACGACACACACGGACCTGCGACTCCGCGCCGAGGAGCGCGGCATCGACACGCGCGTCATCCACGGCGTCACCGCCCAGTCCGCGGCGTCGAGCCTCACGGGCCTCCAGAACTACCGGTTCGGAAAGGCTGCGACGCTGCCGTTCCCGTACGCGCACGGCGCGGAAGGGGTTCCGGACAGCGTTATCGAGACCATCGAGGCGAACCGCGAGCGCGGGCTCCACACGCTCGTCTACCTCGACATCAAGGTCGGCTCGGGCCCGCGCGGGCGCCGCGACGCCGACCACGAGGAGTACATGACCGCCGACTACGCCGCCGAGATGCTCGCCGAGGGCTGGGACGACGTGCTCGCGGTCGCGGTCGCTCGCGCCGGAAGCCCCGAGGTCGTCGTCGAGGCCGACCGCCTCTCCGCGCTGGCGACACGGGACTTCGGCGACCCGCTGCACATGCTGATCATCCCCGGCGACCTCCACCACGTCGAGGCCGACGCGCTACGGGGACTGGCGGGTGCGCCCGCGGAGCTCGTCGACGAGGACTGAGGGCGCGAGGAGGGCGGAACAGTCGAAGCGGCCGCGAGCTGGCGCTCTTTTAAATGCTACACGCGCGTCCCGGTCGGGTCGGCGCGCTCGACCGGCTCGCGCGGGAGGTCCATCGACTCCAGCAGGTCGTGTTCCTCGCCCGTGAGGACGTAGAGCACGTCCTCGAGGACGATGACGAGCTCCGGAAGCTCGCGGGCGACGAGGTAGGTGATACCGACGAGCGCGACGACCGCGAGCAGCTGGCTGATGATGCGGTCCGAGATGAGGAAGGAGACGCGGAAGGGGTTCTCCGCGCCGAAGAGGAACAGCACGGCGTCGGGGTACCAGTGCATCAGCTGGTTGCCGTACGCGATGTTGATGAACGTCGTCCGGGCGATGTTGAGGACGTAGATGATGGGGATGGCGACGCCGAGCGCGCGGACCTTCCGCACCAGGGGGGCCTTCACCGCCGCGATGAGGCCGCCGAAGATGGCCATGCTCCCGATGCCCGTGCAGGCGAGGACGGTGTGGACGAGGATGCGACGGTCGCCGCCCGGGAGGAGCCACTCGAAGGTCGCGTGGTACCCCTCCGGGCTCTCGATGAGCGTCGGCGAGTAGCCGACGAGGTTGATCGCCCACATCGTCTGGCTGGCGACGAGCTCGATGAACACCCGCCGGGGCTCCGGGATCGTCACGCCGGCGACGGTCACCGCGGGGATGGCCGTGAACGGCAGGTAGATCAGCAGCATGAACATCACCGCGCGGGTGAGCAGGAACAGCGTGTCGCGGCCGGCGTACAGCAGGTAGCCGGCGTACGTACACGCGGGCAGCGCGACCAGTGCGAGGATCGCCTCGACCCAGCTCTGGTGCTCGAACGCGAAGTACGGGACCAGGGAGAGCCAGAAGACGCCGAATATCGCCCACGTGATCGCGGCGAGGGTCCGACCGCTCTCGTGGCCGCGCCTGGTCAGCAGCGTGGCCGTCAGGAAGAGGAGGGCGACGACCCACGCGAACTGGATCGTGTCGGGCGTCGACGCGGGTTGCAACTGGGCGACGACACCGAGCATGTCCGTAGATCGGTGGTCGGCGAATAAAGCCCTTGTCGTTAGCCGTGATCGCGACGCACGAGCGATGGTGCGCGGCGTCGGTCATCGGGCCCCGGGCGCCACCGATAACCTGCCGGTGGTCGGTTACTCCGCGTCGCTCGCGTCGGCCGCGTCGCCCGCCTCACCCTCCTCGGGACTCCAGTCGGACCCGACCCGGTCGTACCCCATCATCGAGGGCCCCTCGTGCTCCGTGAAGACGACCTTCATGTTCGGCGTCGGCACGTCGAACTCGTCGGCCGCGAGGTCCATGACAGCGCGGGCGAACGTCCGTTTCCGGTCCGCCGACCGCCCCTCCCGGACGTCGGCGTCGAGAACGAGGAGGTCGCCGTCCGTCTCCCGGCCGAGGGAGAGCTCCGCTTGCGACCGTTCGCGAATCACGACTGCGGCGTGGCTCGTGCCGGTCTGCATGATCTCGCTGTACAGCTCGCGGACGGTGTCCGCGAACTCGGTCTGCTGGGCTGGCGGGAGCTCCAGGGTCGTGTCGAACTGCAGCAGGGGCATTGTCGGATACTGTGGGAGAAGCCCGATAAAGCTGGTTCAGTCCGACCGGCGTCGAGGACCTCGTGGTCGTCGCTCGGGATCGAGAGCGCTGTCGCTTTGCGGTATGAGTGCGATAAAGAATGCGGCAAGGAGCTGACCCGTGAGGGTCAGTGGTTACTCGAGGTCGTTACTCGTCGCGACGCGTCGCGAGGAGCGCGGCAGCGAGCATCGCGACCAGTGCGAGGATGGCGCCGAAGCCAGGCGTCTCACCCTCCGTGGTCGTCGTCGGCTCTTCCGTCGTTGCCGGCGCTTCCGTCGTCGTGGTTTCCGTTGCGGTTGCCGTCTCGGTTGCCGTCTCGGTGGCGGTTGCCGTCTCGGTTGCCGTTGCGGTTTCCGTCGGCGTCGCCTTCGACTCGACGACGACACCGTCCGCAGAGGCACTGAAGTCTGCCTGCCGGACGCTCACCGTGAACTCGTCATCCACGGATGCGTCTTCGAAGTTGAATTCCGCAGACCACGTGCCGTCAGCTTCGACCGTCACGCTCTGCGTCTTGATGAAGCCAGGCTGGACGCCGGAGGCCGAACGCACGCGCAGCGTGAACTCGCTGCCCGGTGCGACGTTCGTCGTTCCGGTGACCGTCTGGTTCTCCGCTACCTCGACTTCGACCGTCTCGGAGTCGAACTCACCAGTCGGGTCCTCGTAGGTGAACTGCGAGGTCACGTGCTGGTAGTGGTCCTCGGGCGAGGAGTCGTCGTCCGACGTGTCGTAGTCGAGCAGACGCTTGTCGTCGACCGTCATGCGGACGTTGAACACGTCACCGTCCGCAATCTCGCGGTCGCTGTTCTGGAGCACGACTTCGCTCGTGTCCATTACCACGTAGTACGTCTCGTTGTTTTCGTCCGCAACAACCGAGAACGCACCCTCGTCGAGGCTTGCGCCCACGTCAACCGTCTTGCGTTCCTTGTTCGGGTCAGTCGAGTCCGAGGTCTGGCGCACGCGCAGTGCGAGGCCGTCCTGGTTGAGGCCACCGCGAACCGCAGCACCGAACGCTGCCGTCGCGTTGTCCTCACCCGTCGCGTCGAGCAGGCCACCGAGACCGGAGGCCGTGAACTGGTGGACCAGCACGTCGTTGCCCGCCAGCGTCTCCGTCTGCGTCAGGCTATCCTCGTCGACTGCCGTCGTGATCTCCTCGGTCGAACCGAGGTCCGTGTCAGACGGCGCTCTCCACAGCTGGAGGCTGTCCGTCGAACGCGACTCGATCACGAGCGTGCCGACCGTGTCGGCGTTGTCGTTCTCGATCTGGTCGAAGCCGGTGCCGCTGAGCTGCATCTCGTAATCGCCCTGCTCGAGAATGCCCGACACGTCCGTCGTCTGGTCGAATCCAGTGACTTCCGCGTCGGTGTCAGCGTCCGTCCACGCAACCGACTCGCCTTCCTGACCAGCGGTGTACGTGTTGAAGTAGACCGTCACCGAGTCCTGCCCGTTCGCGTCGACCGTGATGTTGGCCTCGTAGCCAACCGTCTCTTCGTCACCAACGCGCAGGTAGGCGACTTCCTGGTCACCCTCGAACGTGAGCGTGATCTCGGACACATCGCCCTGGTTCTCCGTCACAATCTGCTCCTCGAAGTCGACCTCACCGGAGGCGACTTCCGACACCGTGATGGTGGCGGACTCGTCGGTCACACCGGAGCTGAGGTCCGTCACTTCGACCGTGTAGTTACCGGGATCCTGTGCGGAGAAGGTGTAGGACGCCTCACCGGAACCGTCCAGCGTGGCTTCCTGAGAGGTGACGACTTCGCCATCGGAGTTCAGGAGATCGATAACGACATCACGGTCGCCAGCGTTCGCGCTGACAGTGCCCGTGATCTCGTCATTTTCCGTCACTTCCGTGCTGTCTGCCGTCGTGCTCAGGCCCAGATCGCGGACCTGAAGCGAACTCTCGATGCTGCCGTTGTTACTGAAGTCGATGTCGTAGGTGTCGAGGCTGCGGTCCGCAGTGTTGAACAGGAACACTTCACTGTTCTGACCCGTGGACCCCTCGAAGAAGTACGAGCTCTCCTGACCTTCGACCGAGATGTCGAAGCCGGTACCACTACCGACGAGGGCGACACTCGATCCCTGGTAGGCCGTCTCGTTGCTGCCTTCAACGACCGTGGCGCCCGCGAAGCGGACCGTCGCGTTCGTGTCGTTGATGTAGGCGTTCGTGTCGTCGTGGGTGACGCCGTCGATGTTCACGGTGGCCACTTCGGGGTAGGCCTCATCCGTGTTCAGAATGACCTGACCATCGTTATTGGCGATGGAAGCACCGGAACCGTCATCGATTGTTTCGAGCACGTTCCCGTCGTCGTCGTACAGCGTGAACGTGGCACCAGAGATGTCGACGTCGTTCTGGTTGAACGCGATCTCCACAACCGGGTTACCGGAACCGTTCCGGTCGTAGTGGATCGGACTCTTCACCGTGTCCAGGTTCGCGTTGACTAGGTCGAAGTTGAACTGGGTGTCGGATCCTGCATCCTCAGCACCCAGGTTCAGACTCACCGACTGCGCCTGAGCGTTCGTCGTTGTCAGGTTGGCAGTAATGGTGAGCTCTTCGGTGTGGCTATTACTGGAATCTGTGTTGTTGAGATCGAACGTGTACTCATCGCTGGCCAGATTCTCGTTGGTAGCCTTGATGTTGGTTCCGTTAGTGACGTTGATGTCATTGACGGTAACCCCATCCGGATACCCGCTAAGGTCCAGCGTAACGTTCTCTTCAGCGCCTGCATCTAATCCGACCTCAAAGGTCAGGTTCTGTTCTACCGGATCCTGTCCAGTCTTCACGTCGTCGGCGCCCGTGGCGGTCCACGTAGACGCAGACGCAGCCCCAGCTCCCGCGAAGGAGATCGGGACAGCGAAGACGGACAAGACCATGATTGTAGCGAGGAACAGTGCGCGTCCCTTGCTACGATAGTTTGTGTCGTCTGTCATTGTTAGTTAGTTGTTGCAATCGGCGACAGAACCTTTCTCCCAGCTTGGCAAGAACGTCCATCGTTTGCACGTCCTTGCTGAATTTGGTCCGGGATACTCACTGCTGCCACCATGGGTAGGGGTACGGAGAAAACCAGTAGTCGTCGTTATAAATACTTTGTGTTGGAGTGTCCGGTTGTGAAGTCTTGCCACTCCCGATAACACGGGTTTGAATGCTTCAGACGAGTTTTGGTGCCACTGGTCCAGCACCTGTGCAGTCACTCTCTAGTTCGTGATTACTCGATAAAGAATACGGCAAGGACTGACCCGAGAGGGTCAGTGGTTAGTCGTTAGTTGTCGCGGCGGGTCGCGAGGAGCGCGGCGGCGAGCATCGCGACCAGTGCGAGGATGGCGCCGAAGCCAGGCGTCTCACCCTCCGTCGTGGTCGTCGGCTCTTCCGTTGCCGTCGCGGTCGCTTCCGTCGTCGTGGTTTCCGTCGCGGTTGCCGTCTCGGTGGCGGTTTCCGTTGCGGTTTCCGTTGCGGTCTCCGTCGGCGTTGCCGTCGACTCGACGACGACACCGTCCGCAGAGGCACTGAAGTCTGCCTGCCGGACGCTCACCGTGAACTCGTCATCCACGGATGCGTCTTCGAAGTTGAATTCCGCAGACCACGTGCCGTCAGCTTCGACCGTCACGCTCTGCGTCTTGATGAAGCCAGGCTGGACGCCGGAGGCCGAACGCACGCGCAGCGTGAACTCGCTGCCCGGTGCGACGTTCGTCGTTCCGGTGACCGTCTGGTTCTCCGCTACCTCGACTTCGACCGTCTCGGAGTCGAACTCACCAGTCGGGTCCTCGTAGGTGAACTGCGAGGTCACGTGCTGGTAGTGGTCCTCGGGCGAGGAGTCGTCGTCCGACGTGTCGTAGTCGAGCAGACGCTTGTCGTCGACCGTCATGCGGACGTTGAACACGTCACCGTCCGCAATCTCGCGGTCGCTGTTCTGGAGCACGACTTCGCTCGTGTCCATTACCACGTAGTACGTCTCGTTGTTTTCGTCCGCAACAACCGAGAACGCACCCTCGTCGAGGCTTGCGCCCACGTCAACCGTCTTGCGTTCCTTGTTCGGGTCAGTCGAGTCCGAGGTCTGGCGCACGCGCAGTGCGAGGCCGTCCTGGTTGAGGCCACCGCGAACCGCAGCACCGAACGCTGCCGTCGCGTTGTCCTCACCCGTCGCGTCGAGCAGGCCACCGAGACCGGAGGCCGTGAACTGGTGGACCAGCACGTCGTTGCCCGCCAGCGTCTCCGTCTGCGTCAGGCTATCCTCGTCGACTGCCGTCGTGATCTCCTCGGTCGAACCGAGGTCCGTGTCAGACGGCGCTCTCCACAGCTGGAGGCTGTCCGTCGAACGCGACTCGATCACGAGCGTGCCGACCGTGTCGGCGTTGTCGTTCTCGATCTGGTCGAAGCCGGTGCCGCTGAGCTGCATCTCGTAATCGCCCTGCTCGAGAATGCCCGACACGTCCGTCGTCTGGTCGAATCCAGTGACTTCCGCGTCGGTGTCAGCGTCCGTCCACGCAACCGACTCGCCTTCCTGACCAGCGGTGTACGTGTTGAAGTAGACCGTCACCGAGTCCTGCCCGTTCGCGTCGACCGTGATGTTGGCCTCGTAGCCAACCGTCTCTTCGTCACCAACGCGCAGGTAGGCGACTTCCTGGTCACCCTCGAACGTGAGCGTGATCTCGGATACGTCACCCTGGTTCTCCGTCACAATCTGCTCCTCGAAGTTGACATCTCCTTCAGGAGCCTCGGAAACTGTCACAGTATCGGATGAGACAGTGACACCAGAACGGAGATCAGTAACTTCCACTGTGTAGTTTCCAGTTTCTTGAGTACCGAGATCGAACGCTACATCACCTTGCCCGTCGAGAGTGTACAGGTCAGAGGTTACACTCTCTCCATCCTCATTGAGCAAAGTGATACGAACCTGCCGATCTCCGGCATTCGCTTCGACATCACCGGAGATCGATTCGGTCGTATCTATAGCTGTGTTATCGAGAGTAGCACCGAGTCCAAGTTCTCGAACACGAACACTCGTATCTACAGCTCCGCCGTTAGCAGTGATATCGTAGGACCCCAGATTCTTGTTTGCGGTGTTGAACCTGAAGACCTCACTATTTTTGCCGGTGGATCCCTCGAAGAAGAACGACCCGTCTAACTCTTCGATTTGGACATCGAAGTTAGTTTGTGGACCGGAAGAGCTGTCAACGATTGCAACCTGGGAACCCTGGTACGCGGTACGGTTCAGGTCAGCGGCACTATTCTGATCGACAGTAACAGCGGCGAATACAACGTTACGTTCCTCTACAGTGAACTCCTCATTGTCATTCGCAGCAGTTACTCCGGAGACGTTGATTGTCTCTACTTCTTCGATGAGTTCGTCTCCAACATCAATCACGACCTGTCCACTGTCCGCATTCGTTGTGTTAAGGTCAGTATTGTCGAATTGGTATTCCTCGCCACTCGAAGTGTGAACCGTGAACTTTGCGTTGCTCGCATCGACATCACGGTCGAAGGCGAGCTCGATCACACCGACAGTATTCTGCTGGTTAGTCGTTCTGTCGTAATGGGTGACCTTGTTCAGTTCAGGAACACCCTTTGCTTGTTCAATGTCACTTCCGATACTGAAGCTCCCAGACTTACTGTTGGTCGCGTCTGGAGCGTTTCCGTTATTCGGGTCGTAATTACTGTTTGTCGTGGTACTAGTAGACGCAGCGACGTCGTATTTAATGCCGGAGACTTTATCGGCATTACTAGCATCGAAGCTGGAGATATTGAGATCGACCTCTGCGTTATGGTTTGTGTCACTGGATATCTGAATCTCAATAACCTGATAGTCGTTAGTCGTGTAGACGTTCACTCCAGAGACGGATCCAGACCCTGAAACGACACTTGCATCGGATGAACCAATGCTGCTAACATCTACACCATTCTCCGACAGGTCAGTAACGTTGACGTAGATATTGTAATCTGCACTCCGGTCTGCTTCCACGAGACCACTCTGGTCTACCTGAATACCGGAGACAGTCTGGGAATTATCGTTGTCCATCGCGATATCTCCAGGGGACCCACCGGATGAGATAAGATCAGTCAGAGAGAAGGTGAAGGTCTTTGAGATACTCGCATTTTGGGCCTCAATCGGATACGAAACTGATTTTGTGTGAGGTGAGGCTCCTGCAGTATTATACGTAACATCAACAGTAACGCCAACATCGGTGTGATTTGCAGATCCATCTTCGGTTGCAGTGATGTTGATAAGATCACCAGAGACGGATTTACCGACATTGACATCGCTGTTATTACTGGATACGCTCACGCTTTCAATAGTCGCACCAGTACTGGTCAACTCAGATGTATTTATTACGAAGGTTTCTGTGTCACCACTATCGATGTCAAATGTGAAATTCAGTTGCTGATTTGCATTCGAACTTTGTGATTCTACGTCTGTCGCACTATCGGCTGTCATGTTACTTACCGTCGCCGCCGCACCGCCTGCAAATCCCAGGGGGATTGCGACGACAGACAGTATCATCACCATTGCAAGGAACAAAGCACGTCCCTTACTACGGTATTCTGTATTCGTTGTCATAGTTGTGTATTGTTTTTCGTAGCGCGGTTTTTCGGACTACTACTGACGATAATAACCTTCGCTAGGTCGTCATAGTTACTCAACCCCGCTTTAGGGTAGGGGTGCATGTCTAGGTTCCTACAACGTACATTAAATGTTTTGTGTCCGCATTCTAGTTTGGCTATCAACAATTCACAGAACGTTCTAATTCCAAGAATGGACCCAAGCTTGAATCCCGTATTATATTCGGAAGTACCGATCCAAAATTAGAAAGTAATGACTCAACTCCGCATTTGAGTAATCTTTTTTGAAACGTCGAACTTGACCTCCAGTACGGGACGACCCAGAGCGTCGCTCCCCCTGACGACGCTTCGTCCCGTCATTGCCAGACCCCGACCCACCGGGCGGCTCCCACCCGGTTCTCACTGTAGAGCCGCTGGGGGCAACGTTTTTGACGCTGGTTGTGCATAGCTAACACGTCGGGGGTCTGGCATGCCTTCTGGAACTCCCCGACCGGTTCCGCGCCGTCGGGACTCGCCGCCCGGTCCCGACTCCCGGAATCGCTGACCGGCGACTACTCGACGTCCTCTTCCCTCAAACCGCTCTCGCTACTCGACAGCACCGCTCGAGTCCGAAAAGCCGCTCAAAAGCCCCGCGGTTCCGCGGCCGGCGTCTCTACTCCCGCGTCAGCAGCTCGATCTCGTGGCCGTCCTGGTCCTTCGTGAACGCGTAGTTGTGGTCGCAGGACTCGGGGTCGCGGTAGTCTTCGGCCTCCCGGGTCATCAGCGTCTCCCAGGCGTCGTCGAGGTCGTCAACGCGCACGCACACGTGGCCCCACGCGTCGCCCATCGTGTACGAGCGCCCGTCGTAGTTGTACGTGAGCTCGATGGCCATCGCCTCCTCGGCGGCGTCCTCGGGCTTCAGGAAGTAGTTCGAGAAGGTGTCGGACTCCCAGCGGCCGGTGTGCTCGTACTCGAACTTGCGGGTCCAGAAGCCGAGCGCCTCGTCGGCGTCCTCGACGCGGATCATCGTGTGGTCGAGGCTCCACTTCGCGCCGTGGTCGCGCTGGACGATCTCGATCTCGTGGCCGTCCGGGTCCTTGACGAACGCGTAGCGCCCGCCGCAGGACTCGGGGTCGCGGTAGTCCTCGACGCCCGCCTCCATGAGCTGGTCGTACGCGGCCTCGAGCTCGCCCTCGGGCACGCGAACCGCGATGTGGCCCCAGGCGTCGCCCATCTCGTAGGTGTGGTCGCCGTGGTTGTAGGTCAGCTCGAGGACGGCGCCCTCGTCGTGGACGTCCTCGGGGCCGAGGTAGACGTTCGTGAACGTCTCGGCCTCCCAGCGGCCCTTCTCCTCGTAGTTCAGGTGCGTCTGGTACCAGTCGAGGCTCTCCTCCAGATCCTCCACGCGCATCATCACGTGGTCGAGCACGCCGTTCATACACACGGGTATTCGACGGAACGGCGAAAAGCATACCGAACGCGGAATTATCCTTCCTCGTCCTGCACTGTTGGAGCGTCCGTGGCTGGGCTTTATAAGTATACTAGCAGAAATGAGATATTCTTGCTCTTGAGGGCACCCTAAACGCTCGGAGAGCCCTCGACCGATCGCTATGCATGGGTTGGTTCAGGTGATACGGACTCGCTCTTAACAGCACCGCAAACACCCAGAAAGCCCTCGGCCGCTCTTTTGAAGCGGATTTGAACAGGTGATACGGTCTTGCGCTCGACAGCACCGCAAACAGCCAGAAAGCCCTCGGCCGCTCGCGGTCGCTGAACGACATATCCACGCCTCTCAGCACCGCCTGGCGTGGATAGAGGTCGATTCAGCGACTCCGTTACACCGCGACCGGCCGTCGCCCTTTCAGTCCGCCAGGACCGCGACAGCTACAGCACCGCGACCCCAACCGCAATCCTCAGTCCTCCCCAGCCTCGGCCGGGGCGCGCCGGCCCCGCACAGCTCGGCGCGCCCCGGCCTCCCTCGCACGCGTTGCTCGCGCGCGCCAACCGCTCCGCAACGCACGCCGGGAAGCCGGCGAGCGTCGACAGCCGCTCAACCGCCGGTCGCGACGCCCGGCAATCACTCGGTGGGTGGGACTGAAAGGGGCAGCCGCTGAGCGGGACGCTCTGCGACGTAAGCACCGCAATCCCGGCGAGCGACCGAACGGAGTGAGGGAGTGAGCCGGGTGAGGAGCGCAGCGAGCAGCGCGACCGCTCAGCGGGTGGGGCTTTCTGGGTGTGCCGAGTGGTGGCGCCCACGACAACAACCGATCAAACCACGCAGAAAGCAACCGTCTCAGCAGCTGGGGCTTTCCGGGGGTGCCGAGTGGTGTCACCTGCGACGGATGCCGACCTCGTTTATAAGCGCAAACAGTCAGCGCCTGCAGCTTGCGAGGGTTACTGAGTGGTCTCGTCGGCAACGGAGTTAGTCCGTATTTATAAACAGAAGCGCCCGAAGGCGGAGAGTTCCACACTCGGGAGAGTACCGTCACGAGCGTCGCAAGCGACGACGAGTGAGTGCTATCGCTCGCCGGGCGTGAAGATCGCGCGGACGTCCGCCCGGTACATCACACCAACAACGGCCCAGGTACCTGCAGCCCCGATCGGCAGCACGGAGAACAGGCCGGCGTCGAGCCCGACGCCGAACCGGTGGGCCACGCCGAGCGTGACCCAGAAGGTTGCGATGCCAGCCAGCACGAGCACGCCGCCGGTGACCCGCCGGTCCTCGCGGCCGACGGTCGCCCCGAGCAGCGCGCTCGCCAGCGCGACGGCGTGGAGTCCGAGCGCGAGCGGCCACGCCTGGATCGACTTCGGGAGCGAGCCGAACGAGCGCGGCTGCTCCGCGAAGAACGTCCACAGTGGATACGCGTGCGTGCTCGCGTCCGCGAACGGCGTCACGAGGTGGAGGAAGCCCCACTGCATCACGAGCGTGAACCGGTCCGGCCCCGCCTCGATAGCCGTCACGGGAACGAACACCAGCGCGGCGATCGCGAGGACGGCGCCGAGCGAGCTGGTCGCTGCGCTCTCTCGAGGGGGGTCGTCGTCAGCGCGATGCGGTAGCGAATCGGTAGACATGGAGAGGGGAGTGACTGTGTCTGATTCGACGACGCTCGGGCCGGCTTACTTCCGCGCGACGATGCGGAGGACGTCCTCGTCGGCGAGTTCGTGGGTCTTGCCGACCTGCTGGTCCTCGTGTTCCGCGCTCTCGCCGGAGACGCGCGCGAACTTGAACCGGTCCTCGAACTGGCCGCCGATCTTCTTGCAGGCGTCCTCGACGGTGGCGCCCTCGTAGAGGATCAGCGGTTCCTCGTAGTCGACGCCGCGACCCGGCTTGTCCATGTAGATCCGGATGAGGCCGAGCTCCTCCCAGAGGCGCTCTTTGAGGCCGTCGAGCCCCCGCTCCTTCTCCGCGGAGATGAACACGCACTCCTCGGGGTCGAGGTCGCGCTCGCGCAGCTCCTCCTTGACGGTCGGGAGGTAGTCGCGGTCGATGAGGTCGGCCTTGTTGACGGCGACCATCGACGGGAGGTACTCCCGGTTGTCCATCACGCCGTCGATAAGTTCGTCGATGGTGACGTCGTGGGGGATGGTCACCTTCGCGTTCACGTAGCCGTGCTCGCGGAGGACGTCCTTGACCGTGTCCTCGCCGATCGAGACGTCGTCACCGAGCGTCACCTGGATGCCGTCCTTGTGCGTCTTCCGGACGTTGATGTTCGGCGGCTCCTTGTCGAGCCGGATGTTCGTCGCGTACAACTCCTCGGAAAGACGGTCGTAGTGCTCGATCTCGAAGACGGACAGCAGGAAGACGACGAGGTCCGCGGTCCGGACGACCGAGAGGACCTCCTTCCCGCCACCGCGGCCGCCGGCCGCGCCCTCGATGAGGCCCGGGACGTCGAGCAGCTGGATGTTCGCGCCGTTGTACTTCAGCATGCCCGGGTTGACGTCCAGCGTCGTGAAATCGTACGACCCGGTCTCGCTGTCCGCGTTCGTCAGCGCGTTGATGAGCGTCGACTTGCCGACGCTGGGGAACCCCACGAGGGCGACGGAGGCGTCGCCGTGCTTCTCGACGGCGTACCCCTGCCCGCCACCCGCGGAGGACTGGTTCTCCAGCTTCTCCTTCTTCTCCGCGAGCTTCGCCTTCAGCCGCCCGATGTGGCTCTCGGTGGCCTTGTTGTATGGCGTGTTCGCGATCTCCTCGCGGAGTTCGTCGATCTCCTCCTCCAGTCCCATTACACAATACTCGGCTATTGCCGTCGTTAAACCTGTTCCTTCCACCCCGACGAGCGCCCCTCGACCCTGCCCGCCGGCGATCTACAGGCAGTTCCGGCACTCGACGGTTTTTTCCGTGAATTGGCTCGGGCGACCGCGGCCGACAACCCGTATAAGAACGCTCCGCTTTCTTTCGGCGTCCGGCGTTTCGATAGAATTTTCAGTCACACACGGTTCACTCGAAGCGTCGAATGCCGGAACCGGCACACCTCCGCGACAGCACGCAGATCGTCCTCCCCTGTGACACCCTCGAAACGGTCCGTGAGGACCTCGAATCGGAGTTCACCGTCACCGTCGCCCGGAGCGACGACCTGTGTCGGATCATCGGCAGCCCCGTGGAGATCAAAGACGTCAGCGAGTACCTGACGCGACACGGGATCCCCATCGCCTGAGTCGTCGCGAGCGACGACGTTCGTCCCGACTCCCGCCGGTTCCGTTTCTCTCCGACTCTGGTTCCGTTTCTCTCCGACTTCGCTGGCGCCGCGCCCGCCAGGGACCTGCTCGTGCTACAGGTCGTACAGTGCCGTGAACTTCTCGTGGACGTAGTCGCTGAAGTAGTCGGCCGTCAGCGGCTCGCCCGTCGCCATCTCGATGAGCTCCGGCGTCTCGTACCGCTGGCCGTAGCGGTGGACGTGCTCCTTCATCCATTCGCGGATCGGGTCGAACTCGCCGTCGCGGACGAGTCCGTCGACGTCGAGGTCCTCGCGGATCGCGTGGTTGAGATGGGCGGCGACGATGCTGCCGAGGGTGTACCCCTGGAAGGCGGCGAACCCGGAGGTCCAGTGGATGTCCTGCAGACAGCCCTCGGCGTCGGTGTCCGGCGTCACGCCGAGGTACTCGTCCATCTTCTCGTTCCAGAGCGTGGGAATCTCGTCGACGTCGACGTCGCCCTCGACGAACGCCTGGTCGATCTCACACCGGAGGATAATGTGCATGTGGTAGGTGAGCTCGTCGGCCTCGACTCGGATGAGGTTCTCGGGGTAGATCCGGTTGGCCGCCTCGTAGGCTTCCTGGGCGGTCAGGTCCTCGACGCCGTCGAGGTGCGTCTTGAGCTCCGGGAGGAACGCCTCCCAGAACGGTTTGGTGCGACCAACGTGATTCTCCCAGAAGCGCGATTGTGACTCGTGGATGCTCCGGCGGGACTGCCCCACCGGCTCGCCGTATCGGTCCTGTCGGAGCCCGAGCTGGTAGCTCGCGTGGCCGTACTCGTGGATCGTCGCCGTGAGCGCGTCGAGCGGGTCGTCAGGCTTGAAGCGCGTCGTTATGCGCGCGTCGAACTGGTTGCCCGCCATGAACGGGTGTGGCGCGGTGTCGAGTCGCCCGCGCGACTCGTCGTAGCCGAGGAAGTCGAGCGCGGCCTCACACAGCGCGCGCTGGTCGGCCTCCGGGTACTCGCCCTCGAAGGGCGTCGCGAGCTCTCGGCCCGAGGACCGGATCTCGTCGACGAGCGGCGGCAACTCCTCGCGCAGCCGGTCGAACAGCGCGTTCATCGTCTCCAGCGAGATGTACGGGTGGCCGTCCTCGTACATCACCTCGTATGGGGGCTTCTCGGGGTCGATCTGCTCGGCGCGCTCGATGCCGAGGTCGCGGATCCGTTCGAGCCGTGGGGCGAACAGCTCGAAGTCGTCCTCGGCCTTCGCCTCCTGCCAGATCTCCTGGTTCTCGGCGGCGACCTGGGAGATCTCCTCGATCAGGGCACCGTCGACATCGGCCTTCCGCTCGTGCTCCCGCCGGATCTCGCGGACGTTCGCCGCCTGTTCGTCCGAGAGCGCCGCCGACGCGACGGCGGCGAGCCAGTCGGCCACCTCCTCGTCGACGAGGAGCTCGTGGCTGGTCGCGGAGATGGCCGAGAGCTGCTCGGACCGCCCGGGCGTGCCACCCTCGGGCATCATCACCTGCTGGTCCCAGTTGAGGAACATCGACGCCTGTCGGAGGTTCGATATCCGTCGGTAGCGGTCGATAAGGTCGGCGTACGCTGGCGGCGAGTCGCGCGCGTCACTCGATGGCATGAATCGTGGCGCGAGCCCGGTATATAAAGAACCGCGGAAAGCGGAAAGAGAGCGATAGCGGAGTGAAACGACCTCGGTCGGTTTAGCCGCCGAGGTCGACGACCAGCCGCACGGCAATGACGAGCACGAGGAGCAGCCCGACCGAGAGCGAGCCGACGACGACGCCCTGCGCGTTGCCGAGGCCGCGCTGGCGAGTCCCCGCGTACGAGCTGATGAAGACGAAGCCGAGGATGAGCAGTCCGACGATCGCGTAGACGATGTTGAAGAAGGTCGCCCCGAGCGACTCGGAGATCCCGAAGCGGCCGACCGCGAGGGCGGGGAGGAGACCTACCGCGAGCGCGCAGCCGACGAAGACGATCGCCCAGACTGCCGGGGACTGCGCGAGCGAGCGCAGGCTCTCGGCGATCGCCTCGTATCGGTCTCCGGTCTCCTTGGTCGGCGGCTCACGCCGGATGCCCAGTCGCGCGACGGCCATCGCCGTCGCAACCACGAGCAAGCCCATCAGTACCGTGCTCAGAAGTGTTAGCGAAACCATTGCTGAATACGTTCCTCGTTAGCGGAAGGTCAGTATCTGTGTACTAATAGCCTTCGTATATCGACTGCGATCCCGACGACGAGGACGCTACAAAAGAGCTAAGTGCGGCTTGGCCTACCTTCCGACCAAGGGCCGACAGAAGACATGATTGAGTCACTATTATTGGCACAAGCGTCGGGTGGCGTCCGTGCCCAGGCGGCGGTCTTCAACGAGATCTTCACCGTCTTCCTGGGCCTCGGCACGCTCGTCGGCGTCGTCGTGGTCGCGTACACGCTGTACAACGCGTACAAGTACCGTGACCGCGGCGAGGTCGGTGAAAAGGAAGACGTTCCCGTCCTCGGCGAGCTGCCGACCGGACAGGGAGGGCCGAAGGCGAAGAAGCTCTTCCTCTCGTTCGGTCTCAGCGCGATCGTCGTGATCAGTCTCGTCGTCTACGCGTACGGACTGCTCCTCTACGTCGAGGAAGGACCCTCCGAACAGAACGTCGAATCGGACATGGAAGTGGACGTCGTCGGCTACCAGTTCGGCTGGGAGTTCCAGTATCCGAACGGCGCCACGGCACAGAACACGCTTCGCGTCCCCCAGGACGCGGTGATACGATTGGACGTCACGTCGAGAGACGTCTGGCACAACTTCGGGGCACCGGAGTTACGCATCAAGTCCGACGCGATCCCCGGACAGACCTCGGAGACCTGGTTCTCGACGCAGGGCGAGGACCTGAGCCAGAACGAGACGGTTAGCTACAAGGTGAAGTGCTACGAGCTCTGTGGCTCCGGCCACTCCTACATGGATGGAGAGATCATCGTAATGAACGAAACCGACTTCGACAAGTGGTACAAGAGCCAGGCGCCAGAGACGACGAACTCCTCGAGTACCGGCAATAGCTCGGACGAGAGCAGTAGCTCGGAGGATGGGGGGCACTAACGATGTCGGGACTGCCACCGACGACCTCCGTCAAGCGCTGGCTCGTTACGACGAACCACAAGGACGTCGGGCTGCTCTACACGATCACGGCGCTGTTCTTCCTGCTCTTCGGCGGGACGCTCGCGCTGCTGATCCGCCTCCAGCTCTGGACGCCCGGAGCGCAGGTGCTCTCCGGCGCCGCCTACAACGAGGCCGTCACCGCCCACGGGTTGGTGATGGTGTTCTGGTTCCTCTCCCCGCTAGCGTTCGGCTTCGCGAACTACTTCATCCCGCTCCAGATCGGGGCTGACGACCTGGCGTTCCCGCGCCTGAACGCGCTGTCGTACTGGATGTACCTGTTCTCCGGGGTCCTCCTGGGTATCAGCTTCTTCCAGGGCGGCACGCTCAACGGCGGCTGGACGCTGTACGCCCCGCTGAACCTCCCGATGTACACGCCGAGTATCGGCTCGACCGGGGCCATCCTCGCACTGACGATGTTCATCATCGGCTCCACCGCCTCGACGGTGAACTTCCTGACGACCATCCACCATTCGCGCGCGGAGGGTATGGGTCTCATGGACATGCCGATGTTCACGTGGGGTATGCTGGCGACCACGTGGATGATGCTGTTCGCGTTCGCCGCATTCCTCTCCGCGCTGCTGATCCTCTCGGCTGACCGCATCATCGGGAGCCTCTACTTCTCGGCGACCGAGGGTGGCTCACTGCTGTGGGGCCACCTCTTCTGGTTCTTCGGCCATCCGGAGGTGTACATCGTCTTCTTCCCGGCACTCGGGGTCATGCTGGAGCTGTTCCAGACGTTCTCCGCTCGCCGGCTCGTCGGGCGCAAGTGGGTCATCATCGCCATCTGTCTGATCTCCGTCCAGTCGTTCCTCGTCTGGATGCACCACATGTTCCTGACGACGATCAACCTGGAGATCAAGACGCTGATGATGGCGACCACCATCGGGATCTCGCTGCCCTTCGACCTGCTGGTGTTCGCGATGATCTACACGCTGATCAAGGGGCGGATTCAGTTCACCACGCCGTTCCTCTTCGCGTTCGGCGCGCTACTACTCTTCATCCTCGGGGGCATCACCGGCGTCTTCCTCGGCGCCATCGTCCTCGACTACGAGTTCCGCGGTACCTACTGGGTCGTTGCGCACTTCCACTACGTGATGTTCGGGGGTGCGACGGCCCTCTTCGGCGGCGCGTACTACTGGTACCCGAAGGTCACCGGGAAGATGTACGACGAGTTCCTGGGGAAGGTCCACTTCGTGATCTTCTTCATCAGCTTCAACATGGTGTACTTCTCCATGTTCCTGGGCTGGGAGACGCCGCGCCGCGTCTTCGAGTACAACCCCGCGTTCACGACGTTCCACCGGATCGGGACGATCGGGGCGTTCATCCTGGGACTCTCGTTCTTCATCATGTTCTACAACTTCGCGAAGTCCTTCGTCGCCGGCCCCGACGCCGACGACAACCCGTGGGACTACACGCGAACGGCGGAGTGGGCCATCTCCTCGCCGCCGCCGCTGGAGAACTGGGACGGCCGCCCCTCCTACGCCTCCGGCAAGCTCGAGTTCGTCAAGGACGCGGTCGCCGACGGCGGTCACGGTCACGGTAACGAGGCCAGCAACTACGTGCTCGCGGACGAGGTCGACCACCCGAGCCACGCCAGCATCTGGCCGCTCATGCTGTCGCTGGCGACGGGGATCTTCCTCTTCGGGCTCACCGGTATCCGGAGCGCGGTCGACGTCACGCAGACGGAAGCCCTGCTGAGCACCGGCATCTCGATCGTCAACCCGGTGTACCCCGTCGCCTTCGTCGCGGGCACGTTCCTCCTGATCTGGAGCGGCGTCCGCTGGGGGCTCGAGGACTTCTACGCGCCGCCGATGGGGATCGCCGAGCGCTGGCCCTTCGAGGGCATCGAGAAGGTGAAGCTCGGCATGTGGTTCTTCCTCGCGTCGGACGTCATCGTCTTCGGCGCGTTCATCTCCGCGGCCGTGTTCATCCGCGTCAACGCCGGCTGGCGGACGTGGGAGCCGCTCCCCGCCGCGCTGCCGGGGCTCATCAACACCATCGTCCTGCTGACCTCGTCGTTCACGGTCATCCTCGCGCTGGTGTTCGCGCGCCGCGAGAACCGGACGGGGCTGCTCGCCAGCCTCGGCGCGACGCTCGTGGCCAGCATGACGTTCCTGGCCATCAAGGGCTGGGAATGGCACCACGAGATCTACGACAAGAACATCACGCTGACGCACAACCCGCACGGTGACCCGGTGCAGTCCTCGATCTACTACATCACCACCGGTCTTCACGGGATCCACGTCATCGGTGGCATGCTCATCGCCGGCTTCCTCCTGTACCGCGCCTACAATGGCGCGTACATGAAGGACTCGCGGCCGGTCGAGTACTTCGGCCTCTACTGGCACTTCGTCGACATCGTCTGGATCTTCCTGTTCCCGCTGTTCTACCTGTTCTGAGGGGATTCCCCTCAGGCGGTTTGCGGCCGTTTGCGATTCTTCGTTTTTGTATTACCGGCGAAGTGGCAGTAACGCCGTCCGTTGTGCTCGGTGCGGCCACGTGGTAGTGACTGGTCCAACAGTGACTCGGACTCGTCGCGTGAGAACGCACGACCTAAGCCGTTCCTCGCCCAAGGCGGTCCATGAGCGACACGCTGGTTCGGCGGCTCCGGATCGCAGCGATCGTGTTTGGGACGATCACGGTCGGGATCCATCTCTTTCACACGACCTACGGCGGCGCGGTGCTACCGATATACCTGACTGCGGGCAACATGGCCGATCCGCGGCCGCTCGCGTTCCTGCTGGGGAGCTTCGCCATCCTGTTCTGTGGCATGCTTGCGTATTACGATGTCGCACGCGGTCCGGCGTACCTCGCTATCGCGGCCGTCTCGCTGACGTTCGTCGTCGGGTTCGGCATCTGGCACACGTTCTTGGACCACGGCGGCTTCTGGCCCGGCCTGAGCTCCTACGGACACGACACGCGGCACCCGCTCGTGATCGTCTTGGACCACCTGCTCTCGGATACCCTCGCCCTGGTCTCGAAGATCGCCGAGGTCGGATTAGCCGCGGCGTCGCTGGGGCTGTACCGGCTGGACGCGGACTGAGAGTGGATTACGGAGCCGACGAGCGCGGAGTGACGGCAGGTATATACGTTCGAGCCACCCAGATCGAGCCATGCTCCCCGACGTGCTGTTCTCGGAGACGTTCCTCCGCGGGGTCGTCGCCGCGATCGCCGGCACGCTCTACTGGGTCGGTGGACCGGTCGTTGCCTACCTGCTGTACAAGCGCTGGCGGGGGGTCGACCGCGACGACGATCCTGCCGGCATGAACGCCACCGACCACGACACCGACGGGTAAGGGTCGGCGGTCCCGTTCGTACGAGTGCGCCCGGGCGGTAGCGAAATCGGGACGGTATCTTCACTCGGAGGAACTGCCAGCGACCGAGGAGAGCCCTCGGCAACCGGGCAATGCCGCGGTGATTCGGTAAATCCTTAAACCAGCGAACTAACGGTCATGTACGAAGCATGGCTACGGACTCCATCAAATTCTATACAGGGATCTACGTCGCGTTGATGGCTCTCGCGACTCTGAACTACATCCTCTTCGAGAGCGGACTCGACTTCGCGTACAGCGTCGCGTTCGGCGGCACGATGGTCATCGCCGCCGCGAAGACGCTGCTCGTCGTGGGGTACTTCATGCACCTCCGCTGGGAGAACAAGTCGCTGAGCTACCTGATGACACTCGCGCTCGCCCTCACGCTACTGCTGATGGCGGCCGCCTCGTACTCCATCTCGTAACGCGCGACGTCCGATCCCTGTTTTCCGCCGCTTCGTTCCGACTCACCTGCTCCCAGACGTTTCTCCGCACTGGCCTGCCCACTTGCATCGGCTCCACTCGCGCGTCCTCGCACGACCGCACCGACCGCGCCGACTGTTCCACGCATTGACCCCGAGCCGTTCTCGCTTCGCTGATTCGACGGTCGATCTTCGGTCGGACTCGGGCCGCGAGCGCTACGGTCCCGGGCCGAGGAGGGGAACCCCCGATGAGTGGCAGGAACCCGTCGATGTCGACGTCGAGAGATGGTCTGCCGTGAGCTGGCACCCGCATTGAACTGATGCCAAAAACCAAACCGGATGCGGTCAAACACCCACCCATGTATCACGTACTACTGGGCGTGGACGACGACGAGAAGCTGGCCGAGGACATCGCGGACGAGATAACGAACCTGCCGGGCGAGCCGGAAGACGTCTTTGTCTCGGTATTCCACAGTTTCGTCGACAATCCGGCCGGCGCGTCGGCGACGCAGGTCGGACCGGTCCGCCGCGCGACCGAGCGCCTCGAGGCGGCCGGCTACGACCACGAGGTCCTGGAGGGCAGCGGGGACCCGGCCGAGGCCATCCTCCAGACGGCCGGCAACGAGGACGTCGACGCCATCGCCATCGGCGGGCGCTCGCGGTCGCCGGCCGGGAAGGCGCTGTTCGGCAGCGTCGCCCAGACGGTGATCCTCAACGCGGACCGCCCGGTCATCATTGCGGGGAAGGCAGAGGACTGACGCCGTACCCCCAGCTGGCTCCCGGCTCGAAGCCCGTTAGCCCCCGCCCCGGCGGCCGACGCCGGACGGTGGCGACACCCACGGGAGCCGGCAGAACTTTTGTGAGAGCGGTCGGTACACTCCTACATGGAGCTCAGAGAGGCGACCCCGGAAGACGTCGAGGCGATCAGAGCCGTAGCGCACGCGTCGCTGACGGAGTCGTACGGGCACGCCGTCGACGAGGACCTCCTCGAGGAGGCCATCGACGGCTGGTACGACCCGGACGAGCTCAGCGAGGACGTCGTGACGCCCCGGGTCGTGTTCCCCGTCGCCGTCGAGGACGGCGAGATCGTCGGGTTCGCGGAGAGCTACGTCGTCGAGCACGTACGCGAGCGGGTCGGCGAGATCGACTGGCTCCACGTCCATCCGGACCACCGCGGCGAGGGTATCGGGTCGGAGCTCCTCGCCCGGGTCGAAGCCGAGCTCCGCGAGGCCGACGTCGACCGCATCGAGGGCCGCGTCCTCGTCGCGAACGAGGCCGGCACGGGCTTCTACGAGCGCGAGGGCTACGAGCAGGGCGACGACCGGACGATAACGGTCGGCCGCGAGACGTTCCACGAGCGCCGATACGTGAAGGACCTCACGGCGGAGCCCGGCACGCCGGAAACCGCGGTCTACACCGCGCCCGACGGCGAGCGCGTCCACGTCGCGTACGAGGAGAGCGAGCGTGGCTCCGACGGCGCCTTTTACGCCGCGTACCTCGACGAGAACCACGAGGACAAGTACGGCTACTTCTGTGGCAACTGCGAGAGCCTGGACACCGCGGTCGACACGATGGACCGGATCGAGTGCAACGACTGCGGCAATCGCGGGAAACCGTCCCGCTGGGACGCCGCGTACCTGTAGAGAACGGTTTTTCTCCGCGCGGGCAACCTTACGCGTCGGCGCCGAGGTAGAAGGCGTCCGGACCGTGGTCGTCCTGCCAGGCGAACGCGAACAGTCGCCGTGACGGCAGCCGCGCTAACGGCTCCGCAGCGACGCTCCCGCTCTCGCCGGTGTGGGCCGCGGGCGCGTCGACCGGTTCGCCGGTGACGCCGTCGAACAGCGCCCCGCCGGAGTCCGCGCTCGCCCGGAAGCCGCCCGGGGCGTCGCGCCACTCGTAGCCCGGGTTCTCGAACGCGTGGATCCCGTCCTCGGTCGCGAAGACGACGACGTCGACGCCGCCGACGGTCGCGGTGACGACGCCCCGCTCGTGCCCGGCGGCGCCCGGCGACTCGTCGTCGCCGGCGACGACGCGGCGCGGGAACCCGAGCGCGTCGCCGGCTATCTCGACGCCGAGGACGACGTCCTTCGGGTCCAGATCCTCGCGGTCCCACTCGCGGGTGCCGGTGCCGCGATGGGCGTCGAGGCCGAAGCCCTCCGTCTCGAAGTACGCCTCGTAGGGGGCCTCGTCGTACTCGATCGGTTCCGGGTCGGGGGCGTCGCCGGCGGCCTCGCTCTCGCCGCCGGGGCGCGCCAGCACGTCGCCCGCCGGGTAGTCGTCGCGGAATCGCTCCCACGTCGTCAGGCTCGCCGGGCGCACGTCGAGTTCGGTGCCGGCGAGCGGCCCCGCGATGGCCTCGCCGAGGGACTGTTTCCACTCGGAGTCGGTCTCGCGGTCGTACATCACGAGGTCGTCGGCCGCGAGCTTCCCGGAGACGCCGAAGGTCAGGACCTCGGGCGCTTCTCCGTCGCCAGCCGCTTCGACCCGGCGGTCGTAGACGACCGCGGAGCCACAGAGCGGGCACCAGGTGACCGCGATCGGAACCCCACCCAGCCGGTCGTTGACGATCTCGTGATAGTGGAGGTAGCGGACCGGATACGCACGAGCAACGGTCCTGGTCTCAGTATCGGCACCGCTCTCCGCCTCGACGGTGACGGCGATCACCTCGTCCGCGGGGTCGCCCTCGTAGGTCCCGGCGTATTCGGGCTCGTCGACGCTCGGGATCGCGTCCCGCGGGATTACCTGTTCGACGTCGAACTCCCGGGCCTCCCCGGTCGCGCGCTCGGAGTCGGTCACGATTACTCCTCGTGGTGAGCGTCGAGCGCGAACTCGATCCGCTCCTCGTCGCTCCCCTTCGTCTCGCGGCCCGTGACGACGACCTCGCCGATCTTCTCGGTGTTGGAGACGTGGGTCCCGGCGCAGGCGGTCCGGTCGTAGGGGTCGTCGCTGCCGTCGGCGCCCGCGATCTCGACGATCCGGAGTTCAGTGATCGAATCGGGGAGGAGGTCGATGCGCGTGCGGTCGGTGTCGAGTTCGGCCTCCGCCACCTCGCGGTCCATCGTGTAGTGGTCGACGTCGCGTGCGTCGGCGACCAGCTCGTTCAGGCGGTCCTCGACGTACTGGAGGTCCTCGTCGCTGAAGCGGTCGTACTCGGCGTCGAGGTGGGCGTGGTCGTCGTACAGCTGGTTGCCCGTCGTCCGTGCGTCGAACTCCTCCAAGAGGAGCGCGGAGAGGAGGTGCTGGGCCGTGTGGTACTGCATGTGTGCATATCGGCGGTTCCACTGGAGCTCCCCCGTGACGGTCGTCCCCGGCTCCGGGAGGTCGAGCCCGGCGTCGCCGCCGAGCTGGGCGTCGTTCGCGACGGCGCCGTTCTCGGGCTTGACGGTGTGGTAGATGGTGTCCTTCTTCTGCACGTCGGTGACGCGCCAGCGGTCGCCGTTCGCGGTGATGAACCCGGTGTCGTTCGGCTGGCCGCCGCCCTCGGGGTAGAAGTGCGTGCCCTCGAGGACGAGTCGGTCGTCCAGCGATCGCTCGACGGTCGCCTCGAACTCCTTGACGTAGCTGTCTTCGAGATAGCGCTGCTCGGTCATGCCGGAGGGAAGTCGGTGTAGCTACTTACCCCTTTTCGACAGCACCCCCGCTTTCCGATAGTGGTCCGTCCGGGGCAGCGAATAAAAACGAAGTCCGGCACCGAACCGGCAAAACCAGCTGAGGGAACCCGCACGCTCGGCAGCAATCGACCCACATAAGGGTGTCGTAACGACTAAGAACGGAACTCCCCTTCTTGTACCTAATGAACGAAGAATCGCACGCGAACGGGAGGTGTGGCCGTGGGGGTTGAGATTAAGGAGTCCGCCGTCTCCGCCGAGGAATTCGCCGACATGGAGGAGTTCGTCCACGACTACCTCGCCGCCAGCGTCGAGAGCGAGGACGACGGCGGGCGCATGCGCTGGTACCCGTGGCACTCCGCCGACTACCGGTTCAACCACATTCGCAACGTCGTCGACATCGCCGAGAACATCGCCGCCGAGGAGGGCGCCGACGTGGACGTCGTCCGCGTCGCCGCGCTGTTTCACGACGTTGCCAAGCTCGAAGCCGAACAGGACGTCCACGCCGAGGCCGGCGCCCGCGTCGCCCGGGAGTACCTGCGGACGCGCGGGGACTACCCCGAGTCCTTCGTCGAGGAGGTCTGTCAGGCGGTCGAGGACCATTCCTACCAGGGCGACCTCGACGACGTCTCGCTGGAGGCCCAGTGCCTGATCGAGGCCGACGTGCTCGACAAGGTCGGTGCCAACGGCACCGCGCTGATGCTCCTCCGTATGGGCTACGAGGCCCGGACGCACATGGACGCCGCGAAGATGGTCGACCGCGTGCTCGAGCGCGGCCGCGACCACATCGACCGCGTCCAGTCGGACACCGCCGAGAGCATTGCGCATCGGCGCGTGAAGCGGGTCAAGTGGTTCCGCGAATGGCTCGAGGACGAAGTGACGGAGATGGACCGCGAGGGCGTCGACGACCGCTGATCAGTCGGCCTTGACAGTACTCCTTGGCTGGCTGTTACGGCGGACGTCATGGACAGCGACCCGCTCTTTATAAGTAGTGTTTGATGGTGAGACGATCGCGATCTCGACAGCACCGCACACTTCTCAAAATCCCTCGGTCGCTCGCCAAGCGCGGATTTACACAGGTGATACGGACACGTGCTGGACAGCACCGCAAACACCCAGAAAGCCCTGGGCCGATCGTTGTGCGCAGGTTTGGACAGGTGGGACGGGCTTGCGCTTGACAGCACCGCAAACGCCCAGAAAGCCCTCGGCCGCTCGCGGTCGCTGAGCGACATATCCACGGCTCTCAGCACCGCCCGCCGTGGATAGGGGCCGGCTCAGCGACTCCCCTACGGCGCGACCGGCCGTCGCCCTTTCAGTCCGCCAGGACCGCGACCGCGACAGCACCGCGACCGCGACAGCACCGCGACGGCAACAGCACCGCGACAGCAACCGCACCGCAACCGCAATCCTCAGCCCTCCCCAGCCTCGGCCGGGGCGCGCCGGCCCCGCACCGCATCGGCGCGCCACCGGCCTCCCTCGCACGCGTTGCTCGCGCGCGCCAACCGCTCCGCACCGCACGCTGACCAGCCAGCGAGCGACGCAGGCCAGCCAACCGCCGCACGCGACGGCCCGGCCACCACTCCTGGGTGGGACTGAAAGGGGCAGCCGCTGAGCGGGACGCCCTGCGACGCAAGCACCGAGCCAGCGAACGAGCGAAGCGAGTGAGCTGGCGAGGCGCGCAGCGAGCAGCGCAACCGCTCAGCGGCTGGGGCTTTCTGGGTGTGCCGAGTGGTGTCGCGAGCAACAACAGCCCATCTTGTTTATAAGTGCGACTGGTCAGGGGCTGGGACTTTCTGGACATGGTGAGTGGTGTCGCCAGCGACGTGGGGCGACCGTTTTTATAAGCGCGGCCGTTCGGCTTCCAGGGCTTTCCGGACGTGCCGAGTGATGTCAGTAGCGACGACCGAACAAGCGAACCTTAGTCGAGATACCAATCGCTCTCTCGCCAAGAACTGCGATCAGAAAACGCCGCCAACGACGATCCGGATTAAAAAAGGCAACCAGCGAGTCGACTTAGTAGAACTCGCGAACGAGGTCCATCGCGTCGTCGGGCGCGCCCTCGGGGATGTCGGACATGTCCTCGGTGACGCCGTGACGCTCGCTGTACGGGACGGAGTTCTCGTCCTGGTAGACGACGCCCTGGTACTCCTTCTCGGAGTCGAGGATGACGTCCTTCGCGGCGTCGTAGTCGGTCGGGTCGTGGTCCTCCTCCTTCAGGTCCACGAGGTTGTCGCGGAAGTAGTCGTACGTGTCGACGTCGTTGAACGTGACACACGGCGAGTAGACGTTGACGAAGCCGAAGCCGTCGTGCTCGATGGCCTCCTGGATGATCTCCTGGTGCCGGAGCGCGTCCGAGGAGAACGACTGCGCGATGAACGAGGCCCCGCTGGCGAGCGCCAGCGCGTGGGGGTTGACCGGGGGCTGCTTCGGCCCTTCCGGCGTCGTCGACGTCTCGAAGTCCTCGCGCGAGGTCGGCGAGGCCTGGCCCTTGGTGAGGCCGTAGATCCGGTTGTCCATTACGACGTACGTCATGTCGACGTTGCGCCGGACGGCGTGGACGAAGTGGCCCGCGCCGATGGAGTAGCCGTCGCCGTCGCCGCCGGCGACCATCACTTCGATGTCGGGGCGGGAAAGCTTGACGCCCGTGCCGACGGGGAGCGCGCGTCCGTGAACGCCGTGGAGCGCGTAGCTGTGCATGTACGTGCCGATCTTGCCGGAACAGCCGATCCCGGCGACGACGAAGGTGTTGTCCGGGTCGTTGCCCGTCTCCGCCAGCGCCTTCATCATGCCGTTCATCGTGCCGAAGTCACCGCAACCCGGGCACCAGGTCGGCTGCTTGTCGGATTTGAAGTCAGTGAATCGAACGTCGGAACTCATGTGTTAGGCCTCCAGGGTCTGCTTGATCTCGGTTGCGAGCTCGTCCGCCTTGAATCGGACGCCCGTGTACTTGTTGATGCGGTCGACGCGTTCCAAGACGTCGTGCTCGACGATGTCCGCGAACTGCCCGCTCTCGTTACACTCCACGACGACGGTCCGCTCCGCCGCGTCCACCGCGTCCGAGAGGTCCGGGCGCGGGAAGATGTAGGGAACGGAGACGACGCGCACGTCGATGCCCTCGTCGTCGAGCATGTCGAGCGCCTCGACGAGGGCGCCCTCGTTGGACCCCCACGTGATGACGAGATTGTCGGCGTCCTCGGACCCGAACTCGCGCGGGCTCCAGTCCTCGCGCTCGCGGGCGGTGTCGACCTTCCGGTTGCGCTTGTCGACCTGCTCGACGCGCATGTCCGTCTCCTCCGTCCGGCGGCCGAGCTCGTCGTGCTCGAGGCCGGTGGACATGTGCGCCCCGCCGTCGGTGCCGGGGATGGAGCGCGGCGAGATGCCGTCCTCCGTGATCTCGTGCGGCTTGAACTGCTCCTTCTCGTTCATGTGGTCGCCGATGGTCTCCTCGTCGACGAGCTTCCCGCGGTCGATCTCGACCTCGTCCATGTCGAACGTGTCCGGGGAGAACGTCTGCTCGGTCACGGCAAGCGAGAGGTCGGCGGTGAGGTACACCGGCGTCTGGTACTTCTCCGCGAGGTTGAACGCCTCGACGGTCTTCCAGAAGCACTCGGCAATGGTGGTCGGGGCGAGGACGAACCGCGGGATCTCGCCGTGGCCGCCGTACAGCATCCCCTCGAGGTCGCCCTGCTCCTGCTTGGTCGGCATCCCCGTCGAGGGACCCGAGCGCATCACGTTACAGATGACCAGCGGCGTCTCGCTGGTCGCGACGAGACCGAACGTCTCGGTCATCAGGTCGATACCGGGACCGGACGTCGCTGTCATCGAGCGGGCGCCCGCGCGGGCGGCGCCGAGCGCCATGTTGATCGCGGAGAGTTCGTCTTCCGCCTGCACGACGTGGCCGCCGTACTGCTCGATGCGACCCGTCAGGTACTCCATCACGTCCGTCGCGGGCGTGATCGGGTAGCCCGAGTAGAAGCGGCAGCCGGCCGCGATGGCGCCCATACCGATCGCCTCGTCGCCGTTGAGGAGGACGTAATCGTTGTCGGTCGTGTCGAGGTCGTACTCGGGCTCGACCTCGAACTCCTCGGCGACGTACTCCTGTCCGTTGCGCGCGGCGGTCTTGTTGTTCTCGACGAGCTTCTGGCCCTTGTCCCCGAAGTTCTTCTTCAGGGCCGAATCGAGGTTCTCGATCGGGAAGTTGGTGACCTCACATGCGGCGCCGAGTGCGACGACGTTGCGCATGATGGCGCCACCGGCTTCCTCCGCGAGTCGCTTGAGCGGGACGTCGAGGCCGATCATCCCCTCGGGGATCTCGACGTCCTCCATCGTGGTCCGCTCGCCGTCGTAGATGATGACGGACCCTTCGTGGAGCTCGTCCAGATTCTCCTCTATCGTCCGCGGGGTCAACGCGATCAGGACGTCCAATCGGTCGACGACGCTCTGTACCTTGTCGACTGACGTCCGCACCTTGTACGCGGTGTACCCGCCTCGGATTCGCGACGCGAAATCCTTGGAGGTGAAGACGTGTCGACCCGCACGGGAGAGTGCCTGGGCAAAGATCTTACCCGTCGAGGCGATACCGTCCCCAGCCTCGCCACCGACGGCCCAGTTGAAATCCGCTGCCATGCTATCTCGGTGGTTCCACAGCACGAATCAAAAGGCTTCTGAAAGCCCCCACGGTGCGGATCTTGACGAACGACGAGATCGAACGGCGAATGGCAAATGCAACGGAGAAAAGATGGCATATATTGTGATCCTAGTGGGTGTATGTTCGATCTAGTGGCCGGACGTGAAGACGTCGTGCGACATCTGATCGGCATTTGTCGATATTCCCGGCGAATACCTCGACTATATCGACGATACAGTAGCATGATGTCGACAGCTGTCGATAGAGTTCCGGTCGAGAAGCCGGTTCGCCCGGGCGAGTGGTCGCCGAACAGCCCCCGGCGACGCCGACGTTTCGACGGGCGGCCCGGACCGCCGAGCTCGCCGCGGTGTCGGCGCTTGTCGGTACCCGCGAGTCGCCGCCGAGGAATTCCCCCGAGCGACTCCCTGTGAGCCAGCCGTTGCGAGCGAGCGCGCGCCACGCCGAACGTCGGTCTATCCGAGGCCTCGACGATCCGAAACCGCTCGTTCGAGCATAAACGTGACATTTACTGGATATGAAAAGCCGGACTGGGATGGGATCGGATCCGAAAATCCAACCAGACGTCCCGTTGTCCCACGAATTTCTATCGGAAATAATGGGGGGTCGGCCGGGGATTCGTCGGTTTTGTCCCGATTCGAACAATATCATTAAGTGATCGCTTTCGAAACGGCTGGGTCCACAGGTGGTGACCGATGACCGAACAGGAAACGTCGTGCGTCCGGTGTGAGCGACCGGCCGGGTTCAACCGGGTCGTGGTCGATACCGTCGTGAACGAGGAGCTCGGCGGGTTCTGCCGGGACTGCGAGGAGGAGACGTTCGGCAGAGTTCTCGCGGCTGCTGCCGACGACGGTGACGAGTGCCTGCTCTGCTCCCGCGACGGCCATCACGCGATCGCGGCCTGGCAGTCCGCCCCGCGAACCGGCCTCGACGACACCATCGTCGTCGGCGTCGAGTACGAGGTCGCGACCCACACGCCGCGACTCTGTGACGAGCACTTCACCGAGCTGTGTCGGCGACGAGAGAACCCCCCACGGGTACGGAGGGGACCGAGTGACTGATCTCGTCCAGACCGGCGTCCGCCGGCACGCCGACTGGATGGCCCAACCCGACGACCGCCTCCTGGAGCACCTGCTGCTTGAAGGGGTGCGCCGACGGTTCCAGCTCCGCGAGGAGTTCGCCGAACGCGATCTCCACTATCCGGACAAGTACCTCGAGTTCCGGCTCGAGAAACTCCGGGAGTACGGGCTGGTCTCGCGTCGGCAAAACGGCGCCTACGCGATCACGGACGACGGGCGCGCGTATCTCGCCGGGGAGTGGGTCCCCGAGAGCGAGGAGGGCGAGTCCCGGGCCTGAACGGGCACCCGCGTCACCGACGCGCGCAGGCTCGTCCGCGAACGGCATCCTCTTTTAACGTCCCGTCGTACGGGGCGTATGGACGCTACGGTTACCGTCACCGCAGTCGAATCCGTCGGGCCGGACACGGTCGCCATCCGCTTCGAGACACCGGAGGAGTTCTCGGCCGAACCGGGCCAGTTCGTCAAGCTCACGGGCACCGTCGACGACGAGGAGTACTCGCGCTTCTACACGCTCTCCTCGCCGGACATGACGGCGACGTTCGAGACGACGATCGGGGTCGACCCCGACGAGGGCGGCCCCTTCTCGGTGTACCTCGCCGACCTCGAACCGGGCGACGAGCTCGAGATGTCCGGGCCGTATGGCTCCGACTACTACGAGGGCGAGTCCCACGTCGTCGTCCTCGCCGGCGGTCCGGGGGTCGGTCCTGCGGTCGGCATCGGCGAGCGGGCCGTCGAGGACGACAACGAAGCGGCGATCGTCTATCGGGATTCCGAGCCCGCGCACGGCGACCGCCTCGACGCGCTGGCGGAGCTGGGGGCGACGATCGAGGTCATCGACGACGACGAGGAGCTCGCGTCCCACGTCGACGACGTGCTCACAGGCGAGGCGGGCGAGCAGGTCTTCGTCTACGGCTTCGCCGACTTCGTCGACGAGGCCGAAGCCGCTATCGAGGCCGCCGGCGGCGACGTCGACGGCGCGAAGGTCGAGAACTTCGGCTAGGCTGAATTCGAGCGATAGGCCGCTTCTCGGGTGTCATTTTCTTCGGGTAACTGACTATCGTCGCGAGCGACACCGCTCAGCATGGCGGGAAAGTCCCAGCCGCTGAGCGGTCGCACTTATAAATAGGATCGGCTGTCGTCGCTGCCGACACCACTCGGCACGCCTTGAAAGCCCCAGCCGCTGAGCAGTCGCGCTGCTCGCTGCGCGCCTCGCCGACTCACTCGCTTCGCTCGTTCGTCGGCTCGGTGCTAGCGTCGCAGGGCGTCCCGCGCAGCGGCTGCCCCTTTCAGTCCCACCCAGGAGTGGTTGGCCGGCCGTCGCGCGCGGCGGTTCGTCGGCGGTCGCCGCTCGCCGGCTGGCAGGCGTGCGGTGTGGAGCGGTGCGGTCGGCGCGCGAGCAACGCGTTCGATGGAGGGTTGGGGCGCACCGCGGCAGTGACCTCGTGAGCTGAGCGACCGAGGGCTTTTCGGGTGTTTGCGGTGCTCCCGGGTGCATGCCCGTATCATCTTCCCAACCATTCGTTTATAACGAGCGACCGAGGGCTTTCGAGGGTGTTGCGTTGCCGCCGACCGCTGGACTGTATCATCCGGTCAATCCGACTCAGACCAAGCACCCGAATATTGACCAAACCGTTCCGATCAGACTACGCAGAGTCCGCATCGGCAGGATCAATCCGGTTACAGAACGAGCGGTGACGGCTTAGTATATAAATGAATGACGCTCTACACGTCGCCAGCCATCGCACGGAACAGTTCGTCCTCCAGCGCGTCGCGGTCGACGGCGTCTTCCACTTCGTCGCCGGCCGCGTCGAGGTTCGGGGATATCCTGCCGCCGCCCATCCGTGCGTGGCCGCCGCCGCTGCCGTTCTGTACTTCCTCCAGCGCCTCCTCGATCGCCTTGCCCATGTGGACGCGGTCGTCACGGGACCGCCCGGACAGGTGGACCGTCCCGTCGCGCTCGCCGACGACGACCACGGCCGTCACGCCCTCCAGCTGGATGAGCTCGTCCGCGGCCTGCGGGATCGCGTCGACGTTGTTCACGGAGCCGACGTCGGCGACCGCGAAGGAGCCCTCGACCTCCCGACCGGCGATCGCCCGGGCCTTGACCTCCAGTACTTCGGCGTCGACGGCGGGGTTCGCGATGCGGTCCAGTCGGTCCTGATCGACGGCCGGGTAGAGGTAGCTCGCCGCCTTGAAGTCGGCGTCGCTGGCCCCGACGGTCAGGTGCTTCGTGTCCGTCAGGATCCCGTACAGGAGGCCCGTCGCCGTGATCGTCGGCAGCGTGTAGTCGCCGTCTGTCTCGCTCGCGTGCCTGTCCGGCGGGACGGGCGTCGCGCCGTTGTCCTCGAAGTACTCGGCGACGATGGAGGCCGTCGCGCCGTAATCCGTTCGGACGTCGGTGAACTCCTCGCCGGCACCGTCGCCGGGGTGATGGTCGACGACGGCGAGCGGCAGGACCCCGTCGGAACCGGTGAACCCGCGGGGCTCGTTGTGGTCGACGAGGACGACGGATTCGGCCGCGAGTTCGGTGACGTGCTCGACTCGGTCGAGCTCGAGGTCCAGCACCGTTCGGAACGCCCGGTTCTCCTGGTGTCGGATCTGCCCCGGATACTGTATCGTCGCCTCGACGTCGAGCTGGTCCGCGAGCGCGGCGACCCCGATCGCCGCCGCCATCGCGTCGGGATCCGGATTCGGGTGCATGAGCACCGCGATCTCGTCGTGGCCCGCCAGCAGCCGGCGGAACGTGATGCCGGCCGGCCGACGCAACCGGAGGAACGCGTACGCGCTCCCCAGCACGACGACGGCCGAAAGTACGGCCGCAACGGCGAGTTCGGGGTTCTGACGGACGAACGTCTCCAGCGACCGCCAGGGCTTGCCGGCCACGAGGGAACCCGCCATGCACACTCCCGGATTACTCCCCGACACAAGTAGTTCCCGGCATTTTTCACACCTCAGAGACGACAAAATACCCGAGTGTTCGGAGAATTCACCGACTAGAGCCGAGTTAGTCGGTCGATTCGCCCCGTGAGCGGTCGGCGACGTACGCCTCGACGGCAGCCTGGTAGCCGCTCCGGAACGTCGGATGCTCGAACTCGTAGCCGAGCGATCGAAGGTAGTCGTTCGAGCAGCGCTTGCTCGTTCGAATCCGCCGCTTGGCCGGCTCCGTGAGCCCCTCGGCGGCCAGCCGCTCGGCCTTCGACTGCTTTGCCGGCGGCTCGACGCCGCAGGCGTCCGCGAGCCAGTCCGCGAACGCGTGTTTGTCGGCCGGTTCGTCGTCGACGACGAGGACCGGTTCCCCGCGTGCCTGGTCCGACTCGAGGAGGAACCGCACGGCGCCAGCGGCGTCGTCGCGATGGACCATGTTCAGGTACCCCGCCGTAACCGGGCCATCGAGATAGCGTTCCAGCCGATAGCGACCCGGACCGTACAGCCCCGCGAACCGCGCGACGGTCCCGTCGATGCCGACGTCCGCCGTCGCCTCTACCGCGATCCGTTCGGCTTCGACGAGGACCTCGGTCTTCTCGGTCGTCGGATTCAGCGGCGTCGACTCGTCGACCCACCCCCCGTCGTGGTCGCCGTAGACGCCCGTCGAGGAGGTGTAGATCAGTCGGTCGACCCCCGTCGAGCGTCCCGCGTACTCGTCGACGACGTTCCGAAGCCCGTCGACGTACACCTGTCGGGCCGCGTCCGCGCCGCGACCGCCCGAGCTCGCCGCGAACACCACGGCGTCGGCGTCCGGGAGCGACGCCAGCGACGCCGGCTCCGTCGCGTCCGCCTGCACCGGGTCGAGTCCAGCCTCGGTGACGGCGTCGAGCCCGTCAGCGGAGCGTCTGACTCCGGTCACCTCGTGGCCCCGGTCGCGGAGCTGGTGACCGAGTTCGAGACCGACGTAGCCGCAGCCGACGATGACGACGTGCATTACTGCTTGCGCGCCTCGATGACGCCGTGGATCTCGGCGAGATGGGCCAGCGTCATCGACGTGCGCCCCTCCAGGGCCTGCTGGACCTCCTGCCCGGTGAGATCGACGTCGATCGCGCCCGCGATCGTGTCGACGTCGAGGACGGCCGTCGTCATCCCCATGAGGAGGTGGTCACGCAGTTCGGCCTCGATCGCGGCCGCGTCGCGGTCGTGGGTCAGCGCTATCACCGACGCCGCTTCCTCGACGGTCAGCGTGGGAACGGTCCCGTCGGCGATCGCTTCGGCCGTCTCGGCGTCGATCTTCGTCTCGGCGACCACTTCGTCGACGTCCGAGGCCGTGACGGCGTCGCGGACCATCGTCTCGTACGCCGCCTGCAGCGCGTCCGGCTCCGTGCCGGCGTCAGCCGCTACTTCGTGGAGCATACACGCTGTCGGCGATGGGTGCGGAAAACGACTGCGGTCCGCCGGATGATCGGCCGTCGTTCGGGGCTGCTGGGCCTGCCAGTCCTGCCAGTTCCGCCGGTCCCGTCAGCTCTCGTCCGCCCGCCACGTCCTCGGCGTCCGACGTAGCGTCGACGATCCTGTCACTGGGCATGGATCTGATGTCCCGGGTTTTCCCGGCTTCGCATTTCTCGCCCACCCCATCGGGACAGGGCCACCCGGGCGACGTTTCGGTCCGGACGCCGTCGACGTCGCCGACGCCCGGTGGGCCCGGCGGTACCGCGACGACGACGACCGTTCCCGTCTCGAATCGAACCGGGTCGGTGTGGCCGAGCAGCACCGACTGGTTACCGACTTCGACGGTGACCGCCCCCGCCTCGCGAACGTACCTGAATCCCTGCCCGGGCGGTCCCGTGTCGGCACGGAGTTCGAACCGCGGATACGCTCCGGCGACGTCGACCCGCCAGGCGTTGACCGTCGCGTACCAGTAGCCGGGTACTGGCGTCACCGGCAGCCCGGAACTCACGCTCCGGATCGTCTTCGGCGCCCAGCGCTCCTGGATGGAGGCGCTCGCCGCGTCCACCCGTCTGGTGACCTCGGCCTCCAGCGTCTCGCGGGCGATGCCGCGGGCGCGAGTAGCCGTGTCGTTCGTCAGCTCGACCGGAACCCTGACCGCGTCGCCGTCGGCGGCCGCCGCGACGTCCACCCGAAGCCGGGACGCCAGTACTGCTCGCTGCCCGGGCGAGAGGTCAGTGCGAGCAGCGGTTTCGGCTGCGACGGCGGTCGCGTAGCTCCCGTTCCCCATGGCAACCGCGAGCCGCCCGGTCCCGTTCCAGCGCGCTCTCGCCGCGGCGAGCGTTGCTCGCCGTTCGCGCGCAGTGAGCGGGGTTTCCGCACGTAACGTGACGGCTGCGGCGTCCTCGACGACAGCGATCGACTCCGCGACACTGGCCGACAGCTCCCTTCGGTCAGCCCGGAGCTCCGGGTCGCTCTTTGCGGTCAGCGCTCGATCCGCCGCGATCAAGGCTCGCCCACCCTGCGCGAGCCGCACGGTCTCGCCGTCGCCAAGCAGTCGCCCGACGATACTCGACGCGACGTCTGCGGTCGGGAGCGTCACGTAGTTGACGTTCCGGGTGGCCAGGGGCCGCACTCGCTCGTCGGCGGGAATCCCGTTCACATTGCGGCCGGAGACGACCGTTCGAGGCAGGTATCCGGGAGCTCCCCGCGGCGTGAACGCGACGTCGCCACCGGGACCCGCGGCACCGATAATGAACGACTCCGGCTGCTCTCCCCCGGTGCTGGCCCCGACGTACGCGCTGACCGACGCGTTTCCGAGGCCAGTTACGTCGACGGTGTCGTCGATGGCCGTCGAGGTTTCCGCGTCGGTCGCCGCCCGGGCTTCCAGCTTCGCGAGAACTGCGTCGACGTAGGCAGCACGCGCTGCGACCCGCGCTCGGTCCGACGCGCCGTCGTACGTCGCGGGGGCGTCGACAAGCTTCGCACGGCGGTCGCGGATGGCCGCCGCCAGCCGGCCGTAGGGGTCCGCCTCGCCGCTCGCAACGCGGCGCATGGCGACCCTCGTTTCGGCTTCGCGCACCTCGTTCCGAAGCGCGGCGAGGTCAGACCGGATCTGCGAATCGAGGTTCGCCGGCCGATCTGCAGTGAGCGTCGTTCGTCGGGTCACTCCATCGGTGGAGACCGCGGCGCGGGCGACGGCGTCGACGTCCGTCGCACCGATCTGCTGCCGTGCCGCACGCGGGGCGTCCGCGAGGTTCGGACCGCCCGCCCAGCCGCCGGGTTCGAACGTCGGAGCTGTCGGGCGGTCGGGCGCACCTGCTCGCGGCGCGTAGGTGCCGTCGACGACGACAACCACGCGGAACCGCTCCACCCAGCTCGCCCGCGTGCGGCGCTCGTCGCGTCCGTCCGTCCATCGACGGACTGCTTCGTGCTGCACCGTCACGATTCGCGCCGACGTGCCGAAGCCAGTCGCGTCGTCGTCTCCGGCGTTCCTTCCGCTCGCCCCGGTATCCGCGTCGGCGACGGTCGTGGAGGTCGCGACGGATTCCTCGACGAGCGTCCAGTTCTCGCCCGGCGGCGTCGGCTCGTCCCGGGTGTCACCAACCTCGACCACCGAGGCCTGTAACGATGCCTCGACGCGATACGCGTCTCGGGCGATCGAGTCGAGGTCGTCGACAGTCCGCAGGAAGGCCGCGTCCGCGCTTCGGTCGACGGAGACCGTGCGCACTCGCTCCGAGCGGTTCGGCTCGGCCGGCAGCCCAGTTCCCGTGGCCGGCCCGTCGAGGACGGCGTCCGTCCACCGCCGCTCGTCGAGCTCGGTCGGCGCAAGGAGGTCGGTCATTCCCGTTCGGAGGGTCGCGCGCCGAACGCCAGCCGCGGCGCCGGGGTCGCTCCGGCCGAATACAGCCCGCTGCTCCCTGGCGATCGCGGCGTTCGTCGAGAGCTCGACGTGCCGGTTCGCGAGGACGTTCTGGATCGGCGCGCCCGAGTACTGGGCGTACCCTCGCGCCCAGACCATCGGATACAGACTCGCCGTGAGTCGGCGACCGAGTCCGGGGCCCGCGGTCGGGTCGCGGTTGAGTCGCCGTTCGAACCGCCGGGTCCGCTCGTGGGCCGCCAGGACCGGGACGGGAACGACCACGGTGCGGTTCCGTGACTGCGTCGAGACGACGCGACCGTCACGCCTGGCGACCGTCGTCACGTTGCGGTGCGTGACCGCGAGCGCGGTCCCGTTCGCGACGTGCTCGATGGCGACGCGCTCCCGCGCCGCTGCCAGGTCGCTGCGGTCAGTTATTGCCGGCGTTCGAGTAACGGCCGTCACCGACCCCCGTCGCGTCTCCGTCGCGGCCAGGGACTCGCCGACGGCGAGCGCGATCCGGATCTTGAGTGCGTCCTCGAAGGCCGTGTCGTTTCGAACGGCCCCGACTGTGCTGTTCTCAGTCGAACGCGTGACTGGCTCGCGAGCAGCGTCGCGCGCCGCGGCGGCGACGGCCTGTCGCATCGCCGGCGTCGCCGCCGCGTTCGCACCCTCGACTGCCTGCTCGACCTGTCGGTCGACGGCAACCGGGCCGCTCGTCGCGAGACTCCCCGCATACGTCGCGCTGGAAACGAGCAAGAGCACGCCGATGAGGGCGAACGGTATCCGTGCCCGGTCGTCGGCGGCAAGCGAGATCCGTCGTCGCTCACGCATGTGACCACCGCCGAACGACGATCCGAACGTACTCCGACTCCGATCCGGCGGGAACCGAGAACGCGGCGACGGCCACGTCGGCGTCCCGGGGTGGCTTTGGTCCGACGGCGACCTGGGCCGGGTGTTCCTCGTCCGAGCGATCCTCGCCCGAGTGCTCGCTATCCGAGCGACCCGTGGGTCGCGCGACGACCCGAGTGCGTGAACCGATTCGGGTGCTAACGAGGTCGAGGACTGCTTCCGAGTAGCTCGGGGCCTCCGAGACGCCAGCGGACCCATCGCCAGCGGACCCATCGCCAGCGGACCCATCGCCAGCGGACCCATCGCCAGCGACGGCAGGGTCGTCCTCGGTTCCGGACGGCTCCCTAGCCGGGGCGGAACCGCTCGCATCCGTCGCGAGTGCGGCGTTAGCGAGCAACACCGAGAGCGTCGCCTGGTGGCGCCGTACCCGCTCGCCCTCCTCGTTCGAGACGGTGAAGCGCACTGTGCCGGTGACCGTCGCGATCCGGTCCGCCGTCGCCTGCGCGTCCGGCGCGTCGCCGGCTGGAGCCGGACCGCCCGCGACGAGCGTCCCGACGCTCGCGGAGACGCAGAGGAGGAAGACGGTAACGTCGAGCACGGTGCTCGTCACCGCCGGACCACCACTCGAAGCTCCCCGGCACGTGTTTCCCCGGGATTCACTCGAACTGAGACAGCGCCGGTCGCGACGTCCGCTGTCTCGGGGAACGGCCGGGTCGTGTCGGCCGTACCCACCGTCCAGCTGCGATTGCGGGTGACGAGCGCCACGCCGACGTCGGCATCGGACGGTGCCTCCTCGGGTACTGTCAGCCGGGTCGGGTGCGCGACGCCACCGGAGACGACGTCGTCGTGGACCGCCTCGAACAGCAGCGTTGCTCGCTCTCGGTCCCGGTCCGGTGCGGCGTCGGCCAGAGCGCCGGCGTACAGCGAGAGGGCGATGCCGACCAAAGTCAGCGCGACGAGCGCCGGGACCGGTTCCACCTGTCCCCTGGTCCTCGCGAGCGCCCCCGTCGACTCATCCGACGAGCGTGACACGCGTCTCACCCCAGTGAACCTGCCGCACTCGGAGCCGATCCGGCGCTGGCTGCCAGCCTGACTCTGCCGAGCGTGCGGCCGACGCTGCCCTCGCGAACCCCGTTGCGTTCGCGAACACGCTGGACGGCGGTATGCCCCGGAGGACGCGTTCGAGCCGCTCGTCCTCGCCAACAGGCGTGACGGGTGCGAAGAGGAACGTCGCGGTCGTGGTCCCCGCCCCGTTTCGCAGGGAGATCCGGGTCGACGAAAGTCGCAGCCGCTCGGCCGCGATGCCGTGCTCCGCAGTCGCCGGGTGCTCCCCGCCGGCGACGGCGTCGACCGTATCGGCGGCGCCGGCCGCGTCCGGTGGCGGCTGCAGGGGGAGCGAGACGCTGGTGGCGAGGACCGCCACGCTCACGACCGCGATACCGACCCAGGCGTACCAGCCGTCGACCGGGAGTTCGAGCATAGCGCCGTTGGTCGCGGTTTGGTATATAAACGTTCACAGGAGGTGACTCGCCGCGACGAAGGCGACGAGGTACGTCGCTGTCGCCGTGGGGAGCGCGAGCCCCACGCGATAGCCGACGAGCGTGCGGTCGAAGCCGCGCTCAAGCGTCGTCGACAGCGCAACCAGAATCGCGGCCAGGAGGAGGACGTAGACGCCGACGATGCGGCCGATCGTGGCGACCGGAATCGGGGCGGCCCCGGTCGTGGCCGGGAGGCCGGTCGGGTCCGCGGACGTGGTCGCGGTCGAGGACGCCGCGTTCGCGGCCGCCCCCAGTCCGGCAGATCCCGTACCCGGATCCATGCCGGCAGCGAGCGCGACGGTCGCACCGCCCACGAGCGGGCCGAACACGGTCGCCGTGTTCGCCAGCGTGCTCGTGACGGTCGCGAGCTGGCGTGTCGCCTCCCGGTCGAGCGCAGTCAGCCGGTCGAGCTGGTCCGCGAGTTCGACGATGACGTCGCCGGCCGGCTCGCCCTCGCGTCCGGCGACGGCCAAGAGCTCGACGGCGCCGCGGATCCGCGGGCTCGACGTCGACGTCGTCGGCCCTGCTTCGCCGCGAAACGCGTCACCGACGCCGACGCGAAGCAGCTGGCTCCGTCGCGCGGCCGCTCGAAAGAGCTCGCCGGTCGGTCCCGACACGGCCTCGCCAGCGCGCGCAACGGCCTGCTCGACCGCGACGCCCTCGGCGACCTCGCCGCCGACGATCGTCAGCGCGTCCGACAGCCCCGACTCGACAGCCCGAATTCGGTGGAGAACGCGCCGTCGCGGGCGCGTGACGACGAGCAGCGCGACGCCTGTTCCCCCACCGGCTGCGGCGAGCGGTGCGGCCCAGGGAACGACCAGATGCCTCGCGAGCAGCCAGAGGATCCCGGCCGTCACCAGTCCGGCGAGGGTCGCCTCCGTGCGCCGGTTCGGAACGTCCGGATGACTCCCGTCGATCCGTGGCGGCGGGAACGCCACCGGCCGGCGTTGCAGTAGCCAGGCGCTCGCCGCGAGGAGGCCGAACGGGAGCAGGACGACGTAGATCAGCGTCATCACGCCCGCGCCGATCGGCGCGCCCGCGGCACGAGCTGCCGGCAGCAGAGCGACGAGGGCGAGCGGCAGGAGGACGCCGAACGCGTAGATGGCCGAGACGGGACCGCGAACGTCGCCGACGAAGGCTCCCATCCGATCCGTCGCGGCGTCGACGACGGTTGTCAGGGCCCGGTCGAGCGCGCGGTCGCGTCGCTCCGGCGGCGCCGCGGCCGCGGACCGCAACCGCGTGGCCGCGCGCTCGACGGCCGGAAACCATTCCCGCCACTCGGCGACGAACGGCCGCAACCCCGGTCCCGGGTCCCCGGCCGACCGCCGAACGTGCTTCTGCAGGCTCTCCGCGAGCGGATTCGACCCCGTTCTGGCGGCGAATCTGACGGCCCGCTCCGGCGAGGGCTCGATGCGCATTCGGAGAACGGCGCGACCGAGGAGGTCCGGGGCAGTCCCGAGCGCCCGCGTTCGGCGCACGTCCGCGAGCCAGATCGGAAACTGGTGGGATAGGTGCGTAACCGCCAGGAAGGCGAGGAGGCTCCCGAGAAGGCCAGCGCTGGGACTGGTGAGTACCGACGTGAGGCTACCCGCGAGTGTCGCGACGCCGATCCCGACAGCGTAGCCACCCCTGACGACCGTCTCGCGCTCGAAATTCGTGTCGAGGAACGTCAGCGCACGACCAAGCTCGTCGGTATCGCCCTCGGCACCGCCGGCCCTCCCGGCGGTCGGGTCGGCTTTTTCGCCCCCGCCCGATTCGCCGGGCGTCGTGCTCATAGCACTCCCTCCCCCGGCTCGTCGACCACGTCCTCCGGGCGTGTGCGCCCGGCCTCGGCGAGCGTTCCGATCCGTTCGCCTCGCGAGGAGATCGCCGTTCGGACGTCGTCGTAGGTCTCCGCGGGGCCGGCAAGGTCCGCAACGAGGCCGCTGTTGCCGCGGTCGATACGGCCCGACGGCACCAGTTCGTCGTCCTCACGCTCGAAGAGGGGATCGATGACGACGCCGTCGCGACCCCTGGAGACCTCAGTGATCGTCCGGACCTCGTGGTCCGCGAGCGTCACCAGGAGGTCAGTGCTCGCGAACGACGACGGCGGGACGTCGAGGTCGGTGACGACGCGTTCCCTGACGGCCGCCGCCGTCTCGCCGTGGATCGTGCCGAGCACCGTGTCGGTCCCGGCGCCCACGCGCATCGCCTCGTAGAGGGACGACGCCTCGCTCCCGCGAACCTCACCGACGACCAGCGCGCCGTCACCGAGCCGAAGCGCCGTTCGGACGGCGGCGGTCGGTGAGGGCTCCGGCCCGTCACCGGCGTCGACGCGGAGTCGCTGGACGTCTCGTCCCGCCTCGCGGAGCGCTGCCGCCGGCAACTCCGGTGCGTCCTCGAGGAGGATCGATCGCGTGCCGGCGTCGAGTTCCCAGAGCAGCGCGCCGAGCGTCGTCGTCTTGCCGGCCCCTCTCCCGCCCGCGACGAGGCCGGCCACGCCGCGCGAGACGGCGACCGAGAGCAACCCGGCGGCCGCAGGGGAAAGCGTCCCGCCCGCGACGAGTCGCGGGAGCGTCCAGGCCTCGACGTCGTTCCGGCGGAACGCGAACGCGAGGCCCTCGCTCGCGGGCTTCGTCGTCGCCGCGACCCGAACCGGACCGCCAGCCGTCTCGAGCGTCGCGTCGAGCGTCGGCGAGGCCCGGGAGAACCCGCTCCCGCTCGCCCGCCGGAGCCGTGAGGCCAGCGTCGCGGCGCCGACCGGCGGAATACGGACGTTTGTCCGCAGTCGCTCCCCGTCGACGACGGCGGTAAGCGGAGTCTCCGCGATGGGTGGCGTAAGGAACGCGTCCGAGACGCGGTCGTCCGCGAACACGTGATCGAGCATGCCGTGACCGGCGGTGTGTCGCCGGAGCGCGTCGGTCAGATCCTCGACCGGGTCCTCGGGCCCGGCAACGGCGCGGACCGCACGGCCGGGCGCTCGCTGACCGCCGGCCTCCGCTGACAACAGTCGGGTTTTCGCGGCCGCGAGCGTCGCGTACGCGTCCGCGTCGAGGTCGCTTTCGGGCGGCGTGAGGTGGTAGTAGCGGAGCGGGTCGTCGTCGTAGAGCCGGACCGTCGCGTCGGTCGCCGTCGTCCAGCGGTCGACCAGTTGGGCGTCCGCCGGCAGGCGCGTCGCGACGCGGGCCGTCGAGACGCTGGGGCCCTCGAACGCCCGGAGGGCTTGACGGTAGTCGTCCGTGGCAGCCTGTGCCGCCGCGAGCCCGGTTTCGGCAGCGATCCGCGCAACAGGATCGGCCCGCCCGCAGGCCTCGCGAGCCGCGGCGAGCGGGTCGCGGGCAGCGAGTTCAGCCAGTCGCTCGTCGTGGAACGCCACCTGCTCGCGAAACCGGCCGGCAGCGAGCAGGAGGCCGGCGGCGCCGTCGGCGTACACGCGGTCGAGGCCGGCCGTCGACGTGACGACCACGTCGGCGTCCCGGTCCGTGAGCGCGTCAACGACCGTCGCGCGGCACGCCGACGACTCCGCGAGGTTCCCGTCGCCCTGACAGTCCGCCGCGTCGACGCCGAGGACGACTCGGTCGCCGACGCCGAGCCCCGTCGGCTCCCGGAACTCCGGGGTACAGCGGCAGCCGGCGACGTCGCGCTCGCTGATTCCGGGCGCGCGGTCCCGCAACCGGTCGAGTAGTGACATGGGGCGGGTTGCTGCGGTTTCGGGTTTAAGTCTCCGTGCCGATCGAGCCGGCCTCGACCAGTTCGACGACCGAGGCGTTGCCGACGCGGACGTATCGGAGCCGGAGCCGGACCAGCGAGTCGGAGAGCCGGAGCGGCCCGTTCGGGGCCCGCAGGTCGGCGCCGGGGAAGCGACGAACGGTAGCATCGTCGCCCCGGATCCGATAGACGAGGGCCGCGTTGCAACCCTGCGTGTCGGCCTGCGCGACGTCGAGAACCACGCTGGGACAGCCGATCGCCGCGGTGTCGAGTGGCGCAGTGCCGAACCCCTGCGGGAGCCGAAAGCGGACCGTCGTCCGGGCTGCGAGCTCGCGGTCGGTAACCGCCGTCGACTCGGATTCGAGTTCGGCCGCTGTTCGGGTGAGCTCCCTCGCTATCGACCCGAACTCCTCGTGCGTGGACTGGACTCGTGCCGCCTCGAGCGGCGGGAGGGCGGTCGCGAGCAACGCGACGGCCACGAGGACCGCGAGGACTGCACGGATCACAACACGTCGCGGAGTCGTGTGAGGATGCCGTCGTCGCCGCCGTCGCTGTCGTCGCCGCCGTCGCTGTCCCCGCTGTGGCTGCCGTCGGGGATCGCTGCTGCAACCGCCGGTTCGTCCGCGTCCGGGCCGAACGGCCGGTCACCGGTCGCGTGGCCGACCGCAGCGGCGACCTCACCGTCGCCCGCGCCGCTGGTCGTTCGTTCCGGCTGCTCGTCGGGGACTTCCGATTGTGTCGCCGAACTCTTCGCGGTGGCCCTGGCTCGTGTGTCGATGTCGCGCTCGGCGGTGTCGAGTGTCGCATTTCGCTCCGTGCGTTCGGCGATGGCGAGCGCCAGGTCCGCCCGCTGCTCGACCTCCTCGTTGACTGCGCGGACGCTGCCGACGTACCCGCGGAGCGCCTGCGTCGCGGCGTCGAGTTCGTCCAGGCGGGCCTCGACCTCCTCGACGCGCTTCGTCAGGTCCTCGAGTCGCCGGTCGCGCTCGGCCGCCGTCGAGAGGTCGGCAACGGACCCCTCGTCCGTGATCGCCCGCTCGACCGCGGCGAGCCGCTCGGTCAGGTTCCGGTCGGTCGTGGATCGATCCGGTGCCGCTGTCGCGTGCTGGGTCGCGCCGTCGCCGTCGAGCCCCTCGGAATCCGACATACGGTGGGTGGCTCGGAATCGTATTTAAACCTCCGTCAGGGTTCCGTAGCCTTCGATGGAGAACCGACCGCGGGAACGGGGGACGATGGGACCGGGAGAGCGCCGGAAAAAGGAAGACAGCGAATTAGACGTGCAGTTCGCCCTTACCGGAGAGGACGGTTACGTCCTCGGCGTCGGTGTGGTCCGTGTCGAGCCAGTGGGGAACGAAGTTCCGCTTCTGGAAGTCCTCGCGTTCGTCCTCCGTGCCGATGGTACACCACAGCTGGACCTCATCCGGGCCGTGCCAGTCGCCCTGGCGGTCGACGGCGAAGCAGACTTTCTCCTCACCCTCGTACTCGATGACGGCGTCCCGGCGAATTCCGGGGTCTCCACGGATGATGAGCTTTTGCATGAATCGGCGTTTGGGTGATGGCCGCTTAACCGCTTCGATACGCTCAACTCGCGGCATCGACGCGGGGCTCCGGCACGCTCCGGGACGCGAACGCAACCCACGGGGTCGAGAGCCAAACCGCTTTACGTCATCCAGCACTACGGTGCTGCAATGGCGACGTGCGACGAATGTGGGGAGTACGAGAACCTCCCGTACCAGTGTAATCGGTGTGGGAAATCGTTCTGCTCCACTCACAGACTGCCGGAAAGCCACGACTGTCCGGGGCTCAACGAGTGGGACGATCCCTCCGGCGTGTTCGAGAGCGACTTCGAGGACTCGGTGAGCGGCGCCTCCGCGTCCTCGGATGCCGGCCTCGTCGACCGCATCCGCGGCCGGCTCGATCGGGAGCTGTCGACCGGCGGCGTGCTGGGGTACTTCAGGGGTAACGCCGTCTACGCGCTGCTGGGGGCGATGTGGATCACGTTCCTCCTCCAGTTCGTCGTCCTCGCGCTGTTCGGATCGACGGCGTTCCGGAGCATCTTCACCCTCTCGACCGCGCATCCGGAGTACGTCTGGACGTGGTTCACGTCCATCTTCTCCCACGGAAGCCTCTATCACATCGCGGCGAACAGCATCGTTGTGTTCTTCTTCGGCCCGCTCGTCGAGCGAGCGATCGGGTCAAGGAAGTTCACCGCGTTCTTCCTCGGGAGCGGCGCGGCGGCCGGCCTCGGCCACATCCTCTTCGAGCTGGCACTGGGCGGGTCGGCGAGCGTCCTCGGGGCCAGCGGCGCCGCGTTCGCGATCCTGGGCGTCCTGACGATCCTCCGGCCGAACATGGAGATCCTGCTGTTCTTCGTCATCCCGATGAAGCTGAAGGTGCTCACCTACGGCATCGCCGCGATCTCGATCCTGTTTGTCATCCAGCCGTCGCTGGCGGTGGCCGCCGGCTTCGGCGGTATCGCTCACCTCGCGCACCTGATCGGCTTCGCGATCGGCCTCGCGTACGGCAAGCGCATCGAGGGCAACGTCCGGTCGACCGGTCGCGGTCCGAGCATCCGCGGCCCGCGCGGCCCCGGTGGTCCGGGTGGGCGATTCTAACCCTCGATGACGGACCATAGTGCAGGCAGAGATGACGGTCTCGACCTCGCCCATTCGGAGTTCGCCCCGGACCCGGAGCTCACCCACGACGAGATGGAAGAGCTGCAGCGATCGATCGCGACGGCGGCGACCTTCGAGGACGAGATCGCGTTTGACGCGGCCGACGTCGCGATCGAGGACGCCTACGACATCTCGGACACCGTCCCAGACCCCGTCGACCCCGAGCACGCCATCGGGCTCGACACGGACGCGCCGGTCGTCGTCGGCGTGGACCAGGCGTTCCTCGAGGACGAGGTCGTCTCCGCCATCGTGGCGCTCCAGGACGGCGCCATCATCGAACGCACGCACGCGGTCTCGCCACTGTCGATCCCGTACATCCCCGGGTTGCTGGCGTTCCGCGAGGGCGGGCCGATCCTCGACGCCTTCGAGACGCTCTCGGTCGACCCGGATCTGGCCGTCTTCGACGGCTCCGGGCGGATTCACTACCGACAGGCCGGGATCGCGACGCACATCGGCGTCACCCTCGACCTCCCGGCGGTCGGCGTCGCGAAGAGCCTCCTCTGTGGCGAGCCGGACGAGTCGGTCGACGAGCGCCCCGAGGGCTGGGCGACCCCGATCCGTGCCGACGACGAGGTCGAGGCCCCGAACGGGACGGTCCTCGGGCACGCGTTCCAGTCGCGACAGTATCCGAACAGCCGGCGGATGAACCCCCTCTACGTCAGCCCCGGCCATCGCGTGTCGGCCGAGACGAACCTGGAAATCGTCGAGGCGCTCACCGCGACGTACAAGCTGCCGGTGCCGACCCGACTGGCCGACGCCTATGCGGACCAGGTGAAGCGGTCGTACACCGACGGCTAAGTCCGGACGGGTGACGGGTGAAAGGCCGGCTCGGCCTACTCGTCGTGGATGAAGACCAGCCGTTTCTCGTCGGTGTTGCAGAGACAGAGGTTGATCCCCTCCCGCGTCGCGCCGAGCTGCTGCCAGCCGTGGTCGCTGACGAGCAGCGTCTGGAAGACCCCGCGGTCGCAGTCCGGATTCGGGCAGCCGACGCCCGCGGCGTTCGAGTAGACGTCGGTGCCGCCCTCCGACCGCTGCCGAACGAGCCCGTCGGTCAGCTCCTGGAACTCCTCGTCGGAGATACCCTTCTCCGTGGTATCGTCTGACATGCTCCACGATTATTCATGGAGGGTTAAAACCGGTTGCATCTACCCATGTGCTGCCGCTGATTAGTCGAACGCTTCGTGCAGGGTCTCGTTGGCGACACAGCTCAGCGTGTCGAGAAGGGCCAATCCATCGAGCATTCGCGCTTATAAATGAGACCGGCTCTCGTCACAAGCGACACCACTCAGCATGTCCAGTAAGCCCCAGCCGCCGAGGCGGTCGCTTTATAAACGAGATTGGCAAGCATCGTTGGCGACACCACTCGGGACACCTCGAAAGCCCCAGCCGCCGAGGCGGTCGCTTTATAAACGAGATTGGCAAGCATCGTTGGCGACACCACTCGGGACACCTCGAAAGCCCCAGCCGCCGAGGCGGTCGCTTTATAAACGAGATTGGCAAGCATCGTTGGCGACACCACTCGGGACACCTCGAAAGCCCCAGCCGCTGAGGCGGTCGCGCTGCTCGCTGCGCTCCTCACAGCTCGCTCCCTTCGGTCGCTCGCTGATTGCGGTGCTAGCGTCGCAGGGCGTCCCGCGCAGCGGCTGCCCCTTTCAGTCCCGCCCGGGAGTGGTGGCGGGGCGTCGCGAGCGGCGGCTGGGTCGCCGGCGACGCGCGCCGGCTGTCCGGCATGCGGTGCGGAGCGGGCGGCGCGCGCGAGTGACGCGTGCGAGGGAGGCCGGGGCGCGCCGCGCGGTGCGGTGCCGGCGCGCCCCGGCCGAGGCTGGGGAGGGTCGAGGCTTGCGGTTGCTGTGCGGTCGCTGTCGTGGTGCGGTTGCTGCGGGGTCGCGGTCCTGGCGGACTGAAAGGGCGATGGCCGGTCGCGCCGAAGGGGAGTCGCTGAGACAGGCACTATCTGAACCGGGCGGTGCGGAGAGGTTCAGATATCCTGCTCAGCGACCGCGAGCGGCCGAGGGCTTTCTCGGTGTTTGCGGTGCTGTCCAGCGCAGCAGCGTCTGCACCTGTAAATCCAGTTTATAAGCAAGAGCGGCCGAGGGCTTTCCCCGTGTTTGCAGTGCTGTCCAGCGCAGCAGCGTCTGCACCTGTACATCCAGTTTATAAGCAAGAGCGGCCGAGGGCTTTCCCCGTGTTTGCAGTGCTATTAAGAGCAAGATCGTGTCACCTATCCAACCTCACTTATAAAACGACAGAGAGCAGGTCACACCGATGAGACTGCAATAACACAGCCGGAGGTCACCAGATCACGTCACCGACAACGCCAAATCAGACCAGCAGCAGAATGACCTCACTCACCGAGGAGACGATCGTTTCCCAGACCGAGAACCCCGTCGCCAGCGCGAGCAACGTATCCAGGCCGAAGAACGCGAACAGGGTCGCCCCGAAGAAGTGCCCCTTCCGCCGGTCGAACGTCTGCGAGAACCGGTAGAAGAACAGCGCGTTGACGATGCTCACGGGGATGATCGCGAGCATCTCGCCGACCCAGATCCCGGGGTGCGCCCCGTACTGGATCGCGAGGCCGATCGTCACCAGCTGCGTCTTGTCGCCGAACTCGCCGGCCGCCATCATCACGAAGATGGGCAGGAAACCGCCCATGTAGTCCGGGACCTCGCCGACGACCGGCAGCGTCAGGTTCTCGACCTCGGCGACGCCGCCGTCCGTCGCACCCTCGTCCGCCCCGATGTCCGCGACGTCGCCGTTCGGTGCCGAGCGGTACAGCAGGACCGCGAAGAGGAGGAACAGCGCGGCGGTGATCAGGTCGAGGATCGTCGGCGGCAGCATCCCCTTCACGGCGCTCCCGAACCAGATCTCGAGGGCCGTCCAGCCCGCGAAGGAAGCGCCGGCGGCCGAGACCACGACCGCCGGGTGGTACCGCGTGGAGAGCCCTGCGATGAGGAACTGTACCTTCTCCCCCGGGAGGACGGCCAGCTGCGCGGTCGCCGCGATGACGACGATCTCGAAGAAGCCGACCATCAGCGATCACCCTCCCGGGAACCTCGGCCGCGACCGAATCGCTCGCCTGTGGCGACTACCCGGCGCGTCGCCGAACGAACAACCATACTGCTACGAATTAGACGAGTCTAATCAATAAATCTGACCCTCCGAAAACCTCCTGCCGGCACTCGACGCGCGGGCCGTCGAGATGCCACCGCGTCAGTTGCCGCTGAACGCCCGGGTCAGTTGCCAGTGAAATCGATCCGGGAGTCGCCGGCGGAGTCGTCGCGTTCGGCGGCCCCGACGCGCAGGAACTCGTAGTCGTCGTCGGTCAGGACCACGTCGCCGTCGACGACCTCGACGGCAACCGTTTCGAGCGACGAGCCCTCACAGGGGCCGAAGTTGCAGTAGCCGCCGTCCTTCTCGAACGTCGCGCCGTGCTTCTGGCAGAAGATCTCCTCGTTCCGGACGTAGGCGCCGTCACCCTTGTCGAGCCGGACGTCGGTCCAGTGCTGGCAGTAGTTGCGGAACGCCACCACGCTGTCGTCGCCGAGCCGCGTTAGCATCACCTCGACCTCGGGGTCGGCCTCGGTGCCGCCGTCGGCCGGCATCACCTCGGCGTCCGGGCCCGGACGAAGGGTGACGAGCAAGGTGCTATCGGCCGGAACCTCCTCGGCGGCGACGATCCGCGCGTCGTCGTCCATACTCGCGACTGGGAGATGGGCCGGTTTGAACGTTTGGAGACGCGCGGGCGACGGAAAAACGAGTACCGCGACCGAACCTCAGGCGCCCGGAATCCCGAAGGCACCGACGCCCAGCTGGAGGACGCTGTTGAGCACGAACAGGATGGCCAGCGCGGCCACCCACGCGATGGCGCCGATGATCCCGGCTTTCACCCAGCCGCCCGGGTAGCGCCACTTGATGACGCCGACCCAGACGACGAGCGCCAGGAGCGGGCCGACGAGCGGGATCCACGAGGTGAGCGCCCAGGCGATGGCGCCGATGAGCGCTGTGATCACGGCGTGAGAGTAGTCGTCGACGCCGACGACGAACTTCGCACTGATGAAGATCGCGAGCCCACCGACGAGCAGCGCGACGAGGAAGGACACGAGCGATCCGACGAATGGAACAGGCATGCTCGTTATTTTCGCAGGCAGACATGTATAGGTGGCGGCCTACTCACCGCCAATCGACACACACCAAAACGGCTATTTGACGCTCTTTGAAACCGATATTAGCCAATTCCTGGCCGTGCTGCACAGACTGTCTTCAGGACAACCTTCCGTCATGTCAGAAGTCAGTCGTAGAAGTTCGTCTCGATCCGCTCGTCGAACAGCCGGGATAGCAACTTCGTCACCGGGCCGACTCGCTGGCCGTCCCCGTCGGCCCCGCCCGCCGATTCGGGCCCGACGTCGATCCCGTCGACGGTCGTCACGGGGCGGATCTCCCACGTCGAGTTCGTGAGGAACACCTCGTCGGCCGCGCGGACGTCAGCCGGGGTGTACTGTCCCTCCTCTACGGGGATTCCCTCCTCGGCGGCGAGGTCGATAACGACGTCGCGCGTGATCCCCGGCAGCACCGGCCCGTCGAGCGAGGGAGTTCGCAGCGCCGTCCCGTCGACGAAGAAGAGGTTGCTCGTGGCGCCCTCCGCGACGTGGCCGTCGTCGTCGAGCATGAGCGCCTCGTCGGCGTCCGAGGTCCGCAGCTCCAGCCGCGCGAGGATCCCGTTCAGGTAGTTGTGCGTCTTCGCGTCGCTGGGGATAGCCCGGTCCGAAACGCGGCGCGTCTTCGTCGTCTGCAGCGTCGCGGGCCCATCCCAGATCGACTCGCCGTCGACGCCGCCGCGCGGGAGCGGTGAGACGTAGACGACGACGGTCGGGTCGACGTCAGGGTCGGGGTCGAGCTTCCCGGGCTGGACGCCCCGCGAGATCGAGAGCTTCACGTACGCCTCCGCGAGGTCGTTGGCCGCGAGCGTCTCGTCGATCCGGTTCCGGAGCGTTGCGTCCGAGAGCCCGTGGTCGAGCTGGAGGGTCTCGCAGGTGTTCCGTAGCCTGTCGGCGTGTGCCTCCCAGCGGAAGACGTCGCCGCCGTAGGCACGCATCGTCTCGAAGGCGGCGTCTCCGTACATGAACCCGCGATCCCGGACGTCGACGGTCGCCTCGTCCGCCGGAACGACCTCGCCGTCGACGTTGAAGCGGAGTGCTGCCTCGTCAGCGTCGGCCTCGCCAGCGACGGCGTCAGCGTTGGCCTCGCCAGCAACGTCGTCAGTCATCCTCGTTCACCTCCTCGTCCCGGTCGACGGCTGCAAAAATGCCATTGCTTCCGGGATCGCAGCCGGCGACGAAGTTCTCGACCATCGTCTTGCCCGCGTCGGTGAGGATGCTCTCTGGATGGAACTGCACGCCGACGTGCGGCCGATCGCGATGCCGGACGCCCATCACGACCTCGCGCTCGTCGGTCGTCGTCGCGACCTCCCGAAGCTCGGTGGGCAGGTCCTCGCGGTCGACGCACAGCGAGTGGTAGCGCCCGACGGCGACGCGGTCGGGGAGCCCGGAGAAGATCCCGCGACCGTCGTGCTCGACCGTCGACGGCTTGCCGTGGACGACGGTCGGCGCGTGGCCAACGGGTGCGCCGAGATGGGCACACAGCGCCTGGTGCCCGAGGCAGACGCCGAGGACGGGCACGTCGAGCGCCCAGACGTCCATCGAGACGCCGGCCTCCTGCGGCGTTCCCGGGCCGGGCGAGACGACGACCCCGTCCGGGTCGAGCGCGCGCACGTCCGCCAGGTCGACGGCGTCGTTCCGGCGGACCGTCACCGCGCCCGCGAACTCGCCGACGTACTGGACCAGGTTGTAGACGAACGAGTCGTAGTTGTCGACGACGAGAATCCGCGCGTCGCTCTCGCCGGCGCCGGGTCGCCAGCCTGCGGGAGGTTCACTACTCATCGCTCCGCCCCTCCACGCGCAGGTCGCTTTCCGCGAGCGCGTCGTCGATGGCGGTGACCAGCGCCCGGCCCTTCGCGAGCGTCTCCTCGTACTCCGCGTCCGGATCGGAGTCGTGGACGATCCCCGCACCCACCCGGAGGTGGTACTCCTGGGCGTGACGCACCAGCGTCCGGATGACGATGTTCAGCGTCGCGCGGCCGTCGAAGCCGAAGATCGCCATCGACCCGGTGTAGGGGCCGCGGCGCGTCGCCTCCAGCTCGTCGATGATCTCCATCGTTCGCGGCTTCGGCGCGCCGGTGATCGTGCCGCCCGGGAACACCGCGCCGACCGCGTCGGCGACGCTCACGTCCGGCCGGCCCGTCCCCTCGACCAGCGAGACGAGGTGCATCACCTCGGAGTAGCGGTCGACGCGGCGGTACTCCGGGACCTCGACGGTGCCGAACTCGCAGACCTTTCCGAGGTCGTTGCGCTCGAGGTCGACGAGCATCGCGTGTTCGGCGCGCTCCTTCTCGTCGCCGGTGAGTTCGGCCGCCAGCGCCCGGTCCTCGGCCGCCGTCTCGCCGCGCGGGCGCGTCCCCGCGATGGGCTCCGTGACGAGGCGGTGCCCGTCCGCGACCTCGTCACCTTCCCCGGGCTCCCGTTCGAGCAGGAGCTCGGGACTCGCGCTCACGAGGTCGACGCCCCGACCGTCCCAGCCGAACTCGACAAGCCCGGAGTACGGCGCGGGGTTGACCGCCCGGAGCGCGTCGTAGGCCGCGACGGGATGGACTGCCGCGGGGGCTGTCAGTCGCTGGGAGACGTTCGCCTGAAACGTGTCGCCGGCACGGACGTACTCCTGGACCCGGCGGACGCGGTCGGCGTATGCCTCGCGGCCGCAGTCGCTCTCGAACGTCGCGCTGGTACCGGCCGCGGGCGCCTCCCCGGTCGTCGGCTCGCCGGCCCGGATCCGCTCGATCAGGCTCTCGGCGCGGGCGACGGCCTCGTCGTAGCAGTCGGCGAGCGCGTCGCTCGTCCGGTCGTCCGCACCTGCGGGGATCTCCGGACAGCAGGTGACCCGGAGCGTGACCTCGCCCTCGGTCGGGCATTCCCAGGCGACGAGCCGGTCGAACACCGCGAGTTGGAGGCGGGGCAGTCCGCGGTCGTCGACGGCGCCGGAGACCTCGCTGTGATCGCCCTCGCTGGAGCCGGGGAGGTCCTCCAGTTCGCGGGCGACGTCGTAGGAGAGCCAGCCGAGCGCGCCACAGGGGTACGGGACGTCGCAGTCGCCGCGGACGAGGTCCTCGCCGGCGAGGACGCCGTCGAGGGCAGCGAGCGTCGGCGCGTCGCGTCGGTAGTCGCCCGTTCTCTCGCCAGTATCTGCCACGACGGCGTCGGACGACACCTGGACGCGCTCGACGGGGTCGACGCCGAAGTAGCCCCAGCCCGACTGCCCGCCAGTCGTTTCGAGGAAAACGCCGCCGGGGCCGTCGCGGGCACGCCGGTAGGCGTCAAACGGGTCCGCGACCGTCGTCCGGAGCTCGACCGGGACCCGCGCGCCGGCCGGGGCGTCGGCCGCGGCCTCCCGGAACGTCGCGGCGTCGGTCCGGACGGAGAAGCTCATAGCTCCACGGTCGAGAGGTGTCGATGAAACAGTTATGGTGTCGGCCGGTGCCCGGGTCGGCCGCTATCTGCTGCCCGGTTCGGTGTCTCGGCCTTCTGCCGTCGGCCGTCGACCATCGGCTGTCGGTCGTGGCGGGAACGCCTACTCCTCGTTTGCCCGGTCGATCCAGGTCGCTGCCCGGTTCTCGCCGACGCTCGCTTGCTCCCCGACTTCGGCCGGATCGGCTTCCGCGAGGTCGGCGACCGTCTCGATCCCCATGTTGGAGAGCCGCTCCGCGTACGCCGGGCCGATGCCCTTGATCGTGTCGACGGACGCAGCCGACTCACCGGGCACTTCCGCCTCTTCTTTTTCCGGGCCGGCCGCCTCGGCGACCTCCGCGGCCTCCGCCGTCTCCTCGGCCGCTTCCTCCTCGCCGACGAGGCTCTCCGTCGACGCGCTCGCGTCGGTTGGCTCCGCGACCGGCTCCGATACCTCCTCGGTTTCGCCCGCCTCGCCCGCTTCGCCCGCTTCGCGCTCGATGGTGACTTCGGCCTCGGCGCCGGCCGTCTCCTCGGCTTCGGCAAGACCCAGTTTCTCCTTGAGCTTCTGGAGCAGTGTCATCAGGCAACCCTATGTGAGGCGGGTATTTAAAAACCCGCGGCAGCGCGCGCCCTCAGAGCCGGTCGCGGAGCGCCGCGTTCATCGCCTCGACCGGCGCCGGCTCGTCGGTCCAGATCTCGAACGCCTCGACGCCCTGGAACAGCAGCATCCACGCGCCGTCGATGGTCGTGGCGCCGGCCGCGTCGGCCGCCCGGAGCAGGCGCGTCTCGATCGGCGTGTACACCGCGTCGAGCACGGCCATGTCGGCGTGGAGCAGCTCCTCGGGGACCGGCGTCTCGTCCGATTCCATCCCCACGCTCGTCGCGTTGACCAGTACGTCGGCCGCGGGGACCTCCGCGGAGAGGGTGTCGAGGCCGCCGCCAGTCGCGCCGGGAACCTCGGCCGCGAGCGACTCGGCCTTCGCGGCCGTTCGGTTGGCGACGTGGACGTCCGCGGCCGCGTCCGCGAGGGCGAACGCGGCCGCGCGGCCCGCGCCGCCGGCACCCACGACGACGGCGTCCGCGCCGGCGAGGGCGACGTCGTGGTGTGTGAACGCGCGCTGGACGCCGGCCGCGTCGGTGTTGTAGCCGCGAGGCGTCGAGGCGCTCTCGTCCGGTTCGCTCGCCCTGTCGCCGTCGAGGACGGGTCCGAAGTCGACGGTGTTGACCGCGCCGATCCGCTCGGCAAGTGGGTCAGGGTCGACGTGGGCCAGCACGTCCTGCTTGAACGGGATCGTCACGTTGAGTCCGCGGACGCCGAGCGCGGCCGCGCCGTCGAGCGCGGTCGCCAGCGCGTCCGGGTCCGGCTCGAAGGTGACGTAGCGGGCGTCGATCCCGCGCTCCTCGTACCCGGCTTCGTGCATCGGCGGCGACAGTGAGTGTTCGACCGGATTCCCGATCAGTCCGTACACGTCCATGGGTGGCGTTTAGCCACCGGATACGTGAAAGCCTCGCTCGCGGGCTGATGAGCCACACGATTGCCGGTACTCGTCGGTGAGAAGCAGAACACATAGGTAGTCCCTTCAGTTGCTATGAGGCATGAGTACGCTGCGACACCCACTTACAGCTCTCGCCCTGGCGGCCTGTTTGTCGGTCCCGTGGATGATATTCTGGGGCGGCGGCACCGTTGACAGCCTCGGCGTCGGATCGGTCGTCGCCGTCAGCGGACTCGCCGTCCTCGGCGCGTCGTTCCTGCTCGCGTGGGGCGCCGAGACGGCGGAGAAAGACGTCCCGCGCGGCTTCGCCATCGCCGTGCTGGCGGTGCTTGCAGTCGCCCCCGAGTACGCGGTCGACGCCCTCTACGCGTACACCGCGGGCGCCAATCCGGGCGACACGGAAGCCGCGAACCTCGCCGTCGCCAACATGACCGGCGCGAACCGGATCCTGATCGGGCTGGGCTGGGCCGGGATCGCGCTGTTCGCGATCTACAAGACCGCGAAGGCCGGCCACCAGGACGCCGTGGAGTGGAAGGAGGGCTTCCTCACCGACGCGGTCATCCTCGACCGCTCTATCGCCACCGAGGTCGCGTTCCTGACGGTCGCGACCCTGTACGCCTTCCTGGTGCCGCTCACGGGCGGGATCAACATCGTCGACACGGTCGTCCTCGTCGGCCTCTACGTCGCCTACATCATCATCACGCTGCGGGCCGACGTCGAGGACGACGAGGTCCACGTCGGCGTCCCCGCGTACCTCCAGCAGTTCGTGAAGCCGCTCCGCGCGGCGACCGTCATCACGCTGTTCGCGTACTCCGGCTTCCTGATCATGACGGCTGTCGAGCCCTTCGCGCACGGGCTGGAGAGCCTGGGGAAGGACCTCGGCATTCCCGCGTTCTTCATGATCCAGTGGATCGCTCCGCTGGCCAGTGAGAGTCCGGAGCTGATCGTCACGGTCTACCTCGTGAACAAGGCGCGGTCGACCGCCGCGTTCAACGCGCTCATCTCCTCGAAGCTGAACCAGTGGACGCTGCTCATCGGGACGCTCACCGTCGTCTACAGTATCGGGCTCGGACGCTACGGTGCACTCCCCTTCAACAGCAAGCAGGCCTGGGAGATCTGGCTGACGGCCGGCCAGAGCCTGTTCGCGCTCTCTATCCTGCTGAACTTCCGGATCAGCATCCGGGAGGCGCTGACGCTGCTCGTCCTGTTCCTCTCGCAGGTCTTCATCGAGTTCTACCTCATCCAGACCATGCCCGAACTCGAGACCATCTTCGTCCTGCAGGCGTACACCGCGGTGTACGTCGTCGCCGCGCTCGGGATCAGCACCCGGCGCGTCGCGGACATTCAGGACATCCTTCGACGGACGGTCGGCCGCGCGCGCGGCCGGGACATCGCTGCGGACTGAGGCCGCTCGCGATTTGGTGAGGTTGGGTTCGTTTTCAGGAGGTTAGACCGCTAGCGGCGTCGCTCTGTCCTCCCCGCCATACACAGAAGGCTCAGCCGCCGAGGAGGGCCTCACTTATAAATGGAATCGGCCATCGCTGCGACAGACACCACTCAGCATGCCGGGAAAGCCCCAGCCGCGGAGGCGGTCGCGCTGCTCGCTGCGCTCCTCACCCGGCTCACTCCCTCACTCCGTTCGGTCGCTCGCCGGGATTGCGGTGCTAGCGTCGCAGGGCGTCCCGCTCAGCGGCTGCCCCTTTCAGTCCCGCCCGAGAGTGGTGGCCAGGCGTCGCTCGCGCCGGTTGGTCAGCGGTCGTCGCCTGCCGGCTGGCCGGCGTGCGGTGCGGGGCGGCCGGCGCGCGCGAGCAACGCGTGCGAGGGAGGCCGGTGGCGCGCCGCGGGGGCGGTACCGGCGCGCCCCGGCCGAGGCTGGGGAGGACTGAGGTATTGCGGATGCTGTGCGGTGGCATTGCAGTCGCGGTGCTGATGCGGTCGAGGTCCTGGCGGACTGAAAGGGCGATGGCCGGTCGCGCCGCAGGGGAGTCGCTGCGACGACCTCTATCCACGCCGGGCGGTGCTGAGAGGCGTGGATATGTCGCGCAGCGACCGCGAGCGGCCAAGGCCTTTCGAGCAGTTTGCGGTGCCGTCGAAAGCCGGACCGAATCCCCCGAAATCCGCATAGAACCACCGAAGATCGCGCACGAACGCAACGCTGTCAGCGATCAGAGATCCGATCGAAACGCCGTATTCACGGATACTCCGGCGCGTCCCGCAGCCCGAGCGCGTGGCCGAGTCGCTCCCGCCAGGACGGCTCCAGCACCTCCCAGGCGATGGCGTCGACCTCCGAGCGGTCGAATCGGTCGTCCGCGAGCGCGTCGGCGAGCCAGTCGCGCCAGGCCGACTCCGAGAGGAGGCCCGCCGAGTTGGGACCCCACTGCGTTTCGAGCTCCGCCACGTCGTCGAAGGGAACGTCCATCCCGGCGCCGCCCCAGACCAGCGGCGAGAGCTTGAACGCGTACTCGTCGGCGTCCAGCGGGACGTATCGGTACGGATAGTCGTTGAAGAGGAAGACGTCCGACGGCGTGACGTGGTCGCCGTTCGGCAGTTCGAGCGTCGCTGTCATGCCCCGGAATTGGGGTTCCGGACTGAAGGGCCCACCGTTCAACACCCCGCCAGCTGTCTGGCGGAACCGTGCCGTGCGCGCTGCTACTCCGGCGTCACGAACCGGCGCTCGATACGACGCCGGTCGGCCCGGAGCCCGTCGGCGAGCTGCGAGAACTGCGCCAGAACCGGGTAGTTCGTCTCCGGCAGGGAGCTGTACAGATACTCGTATAGCGGCGGCCCGTCGTCGGTCTCCATCGGCGGGTCCCGAAGCTGGTCCTGTCGGGACGCGACGGCGTCGTCACAGCGCGCCTCCAGCTGTGACAGGCGGGTCCAGACGTCGATCGCGGCGTCGAAGGTGACCGCTCGGGAAACGCCCTCGAGGTGGTCGAGGAGGTTTCGCCGCTCCCGGTCGATGGTCGACAGCGTCGCCTCCGCGTCGTCGAGCGCGTCCAGCTCCTCGTCGATGGCGTCGATCAGCTCGACCCGGTTCGCGCGGGCCTGCCGGCTCCGGGTGACGAGAGCCGACTGGAGCCCCGAGGAGAGCGACTTTCCGGAGACGGTCGCGACGGCCGTGTCGTAGCCCAGCTCCTCGGCGAGGCTCTCGGCAACGGTGTCGTCGTACTCCTCCTCGTAGTGCGGGACGGCGGTTACCGTTTCGCGATAGGCGTCGACGACCCGCTCGAGGTCCCGATCCCAGCCGCTGTCGACGCGCCGCCCGCTTTGCATCCTGATGGCGCCCCCGGCGTTCGCGGGTGCTCCGTCAGCCGACGGGGGCCCGTGCCCAGCGTCCTCCTGCCCGGTTGCGTCGGTCGGCGAGAGCCCGGCGACGCGGTCCGCGAACTCCGCGAACGCGTCGCGCTCGTCGGCGACCCGCCGACGCTCCTCGCGGCAACAGCTTCGCGCCTCGTTGACGTAGGCGAACGCGGCGAAGCAGCCGAGAGCGACGAAGAACACGGCCGTCACCACGGCCGGGTCGAGCAGCACCTCGGAGAGCTCGCACCGAAGCGACGAACAGCCGGCCCGGGTCGGATCCGTCTCCTGGACCCTGAACGTCACTTTGGCGACCGTGTACGATCCCATGCGTGTTGGTAACAAAGCAAGGCGTCAAAACCTTTCCGTCCAGCACGTTCACCTGCCGGTTGTTCGGACACCCCGGTGGCCCCCCAAAGCTATTCGTAAGGGGATCCCCACGGACGGACGTGGACCGAGATGCCCTCCTCGTCGTCGGGGTCGCCCTCCTCGCCGTCGTCGCCCTCGGCGTCGCAGCGGCGACGATCGACACCGCCGTCGATCCCGGCAGCGGGAGCGGCGTCGAAAGTGGCGGCGGTGACGAGGCCGGTACCGGCAACGGCGGCGGAGACACCGACCTGAGCGGGGACAGCGAGGCATCCGGAACGCACGTCACGGCGCTGGTTCCGTGCCAACCCTGGTTGCGCTCGTTACCGGTGTACCTCGGGATGCTCGGCCTGATCGGCCTCTTTTTCGGCCTCACGTACCGTGACACGGGCTCCGTCTTCGCCAGCGTCGTCGTCGCCAACGCATTGTTCATCCCCGTCGGCCTCTTCTGGTTCCTGTTCTCGGAGTGTGGGACGGGCGGCTCACAACAGGACATACTCAGGCTCGGCCTCGGCAACGACACGACCGGAGATATCCTCCCCCAATCGGGTGGCCCAGGTGGCGGCGAGACCGCGGCGGAGGTCGTCTCGACGCCGACGGTCGTTTTCGGGCTGCTCGTCGTCGTCGCGATCCTCGCGAGCGTCGTCCTCCTGTTTACGGCCGGCCGCGACGACGAGGGGGCACCGGCGTCGACCGTCCCGGACGACGAGGGGCGTGACGGAACGAAACTGGCGGCGGTCGGGCGGACGGCCGGACGCGCAGCAGACCGCATCGAGGAGGACGCCGACGTCGACAACGAGGTGTTCCGCGCGTGGCGCGACCTCACCGAGCACCTCGACGTGGACGCGCCCGAATCGAGCACACCTGCGGAGTTCGCCGCGGCCGCCGTCGACGCCGGCATGGATCCCGAGCAGGTCGACGCGCTCACGGCGGTGTTCGAGTCGGTGCGGTACGGCGGCGCCGAGCCGACGGCCGAGCGCGAGCGGCGCGCCGTCGAGGCACTCCGCGCGATCGAGGCGTCGCAGTCGGGTGATGCGGAATGAATCGGCGGGGTGCTGCCGCGTGATTCGTCGAGGTGGTGCTCCGTGAGACCGCTCGCCGTCCTCGGTGCCGGCACGGTCGTCGCCGGCTTCGTCGTGCTCCTCGAGCGCGGTCTTGCCGGGTTCTTCGACTTCAGCTACACCTTCGTCACGCTCGTCGGCGCACTCGCGGTGCTGCAGGGGCTCCGCTACGCTCTCGGCCGGCGCAAAGCCGAGCGCGAGTCGGTCGACCTCGGCGAACCGGAACGTCGCTACACCGTGGCCGTCCCCGGCGACGACCTCGACGAGCGCATCCGTCGCTCGTCCGGGCGCACGCGCGGCGCGAACCGCGCCAGGGGGCGGATCCGAACTCGCCTTCGCGACGTTGCCACGGCCGAACTCGTCGCAAAGGGCGACTACACGCCGACGGAGGCCGAGGAGGCAGTCCGGGACGGTACCTGGACGGACGACGCCGCCGCGGCCGCGTTCCTCTCGGAGACCGCCACGATGCCGCTCCGAGAGGCCCTCCGAGCGCGCCTGGCCGGGAAATCCTCGTTCCGATTCGGGCTCTCCCGGACCCTCGCGGCACTCGAGGAGGCCGAGCCATGAGCGAGTCAGACGACGGCGGCACGGGCGTCATGGCGCTCCGGTCGTTCGAGACCAACCGGTGGACCGGTGTCGCCGGCGTGACGCTCCTCCTGCTCGGGGCCGGCGTGTTCACGCGGGAGGCGGCGCTCGTCCTGGCCGGCGCAGTCGGCGTCGGCTACGCCGCGTTCGCACGCTATGGCGACGCGCCCGTCGCCGAGCTGTCGGTCCGGCGGTCCATCGCGGACCGGTCGCCGAGCCCCGGCGACGAGGTGGACGTCGCAGTCACGGTCACCAACGTGGGCGACGGGACGCTCGCGGACCTCCGGCTCGTCGACGGCGTGCCGGACGCTCTCGAGGTCACCGACGGCCCGGCGCGGATGGCCACCGCGTTGCGACCGGGCGCGAGCGCGTCGTTCCGCTACACCGTCCGAGTCGTGCGCGGCGAGCACGTCTGGGACGACGTGCGCGCCGTCACGCGCGACCCGAGCGGGGGGACCGAGCGCGAGACGCAGCTCACCCGTCGGACGACGCTCCGGTGCACGCCGGAGCTCGACGTCGGCGCCGACCTCCCGCTGCGCGGGCTGACGACGCAGTTCCACGGCCGCGTGCCCACCGACGTCGGCGGCTCCGGCGTGGAGTTCTATGCGACGCGGGAGTACCGCCGCGGGGACCCGCTCCGCCGCATCGACTGGAACCGTCGCGCGCGAACCGGCGAGCTGGCGACGCTGGAGCTCCGCGAGGAGCGCTCCGCCAACGTGGTGATCGTCGTCGACGCACGCGAGGAGGCGTACCTCGCGAGCGACCCGGAGGCGACGAACGCCGTCGAGCAGAGCGTCGAGGCGGCTAGCCAGCTGTTCCGGGCGCTGCTCGACGGCGGCGACCGCGTCGGCATCGCCGCCATGGCGCCGACGGACTGCTGGCTCGCGCCCCATGCCGGCAGCGAGCACGAGGCCCGCGCGCGGGAGCTGCTCGGGACCCACTCAGCGCTCGCCCCGACGCCGTCGGAAGGCGTGTTCTACCCATCGCTGTGGCTCCGTCGTCTCCGGCGGCGCCTCCCGAACGACGCGCAGATCATCCTCCTCTCGCCGATGTGTGACCGCTACGCCGCCCGGAGCGCGAAACGGCTGGACGCGCACGGGCACCTCGTCACCGTCCTCTCGCCGGACGTCACCGCCGAGGGGACGGCCGGCCGGCGCATCGCGCGCTTCGAACGCACCGAACGCCTCCGCGACCTCCGCGGCCGCGGCATCCGCGTCGTCGAGTGGCGCGAGGACGAACTCCCGAGCGCCGTCGCCGGCGCGAACCGGCGGTGGCAACGATGACGGAGATCGACCGGCGCCCGCCGACGACGGGCGTCGCGTTCGCGACCAGCTTCGCGTTGCTCGCGGCGGTCGCGACGGCCGCGGTCAGCCTGCAAGGAGCCGCCGGCGTCGGGGTCGCGGTCGTGCTCGTCGCGGTCGGGCTGGTCCGCCGGTCACACGCAGCGCTCGCCTGGGCCGTCGCCGTCGGCGCAGCCGGGCTGGTCTTCGCGGCGACGAGCGGCGGCGGCGCCGGTGGGGCCGCTGGCGGTGCCGGCGACGTCCTCGGCCTCCTCGTCGCGGCCGTCGCGCTCGCCGTCGCGTGGGACGTCGGCGACCACGCGCTGTCGCTCGGAACGACCGTCGGCCGGAACGCCAGATCCGCGCGCAATCAGTTCGTCCACGCCGGAACCTCCCTGCTCGTGGGGACGCTCGCGGCCGGCGTCGGCTACGGAACCTACGTCTCCGCGGCGGGCGGACAGCCGATTGCCGCGCTGGTGTTCCTCCTGTTCGGCGCTATCGTGCTCGTCTCCGCGTTCCGGTGAGGAGTCGGCGGGGTGTCGCTGGCGTCGAAATCCCACCCTATTTATAAATGCGACCGCCAGCGGCTGGGCGTTTCGAGGTGCCCCGAGAGATGTCGCTCGCGAGGACCCTCAGGCAACCGGAGAAGAGCGCTCGACGAACGGAACGACCACGAGAGCACCGCCCCGCCAGCCACGACGGATCAGGCGTGGTCGGATTCGCGCTCCCGCTCTCGAACCTGCTCCTCGCTGGCCTCTCTCTGTGGGGTCTCGCCGTCGTCACTCTCCGCCTGCCGAGCGCGTTCGGCGGCGAGTTCGCGGTCGATGTCGTCCTCGACGGCGCCGAGCGGCGTCACCGTGACGACGTTGCCGCCGCCGGGGTCGACGACGAGTACCTCCTCCCCCTCCTCGATGGTCTCGTCGTGCGAATGGGCGGTGTAGTACGGGTTGAAGCCGGCACCGGCGATCTTGACCTCGCCGCCCGTCGGGGTCACGGTCTCGGTCACGCGGCCGGTTTTCCCCTTGAGCGAGCTGCTGTCGCGGGTCTGGGGCTGTCCCTTCCCGCCGTAGATATCCAGCTCGTGGTAGCCGTAGAACGCGAGGCCGCCGAAGAGGAGGACCAGCAGGCCGAGGACGAACGGACTCGCCAGCGGGCCGAGCGCCAGCCCGACGAGGCCGGCGCCGAGCAGGGCGATGCCGACGACGATGAAGTTGGCACCGGGCGCGATCGCCTCCGCCACCGCCAGCAGCAGCCCGGCCGCGAGCAATAGCAGCGGCAGCGTCTCGGGGCCGACCAGGTCCAGCTGTAACAGCAACTCCATGCCCGAACCTTGGGATGCTACCGGATTAAGTTGTGGCCCGGGAAGCACCCGAAGAAGTGCGGCCGTATTACGGCGGTCGAACGCCCGTGACTAGAGGAAGATCGTCAACACTGCACCGACCGCGACCGCGACGCCGAGCGCGACGAACACGGCGTGTTCGGGGTTCACGCTCTCGGGTTCGATCGGCCCGCCGCCCGGGCTCGTCTCCTCGACTATCCCGTCGGGCCCCACCTCGTCGAGACTGAACTTCCACTGCTCGTCCTCGTTCGACTCGCTCGCGTCGGCGGACGCCGCGACCTCGTCGTCGCCCGCGTCGGGATCCGGCTGGTTCGCGCGACTCATGTCCCGCCGTAGTCGCTTGACTGATAAAGGGCTGGCGGGAGCAGGGGTCGATTACGGTCGCTGCGCGCTGCCGACGACGTCGCCGTCGTACACGACGCCACGTTCCCCGTCGACGGTGACGGTGTCGCCATCCGTGACCGTTCCCGGGAGCGAGACGCCCGATATCATCGGAACGCCGAGTTCGCGGGCGATGACGGCTGGGTAGCCAGTCATCCCCGACTCCGCGGCGACGATGCCCCCGATCCGCGAGACGTCGCCGACGAACTCCGCGTCGAACCCCGTCGGCAGCACGAGGATAGCGCCGTCGGGGAGGTCGTCGCAATCGACGTCCGGGCTTTCACCACCGCTACTGCCGGCCACACCGTCACCGCCGCCACCCACACCGCCACCGCCGCCACCACCGCGCGCGCCGCCACGCTGCGCGACCGGGCCCGCGGAGCGGCCGTCCACGACCGCGGTCCCGGCCGCGATGGCCTCCGCCGCGACGTGGACCTTGAGCGTGTTCGTGGTGTTCGTCCCCTCAAGCCCGGTCAACATCCCGGAGAGGACGACGAGGGTGTCGCCGGACTCGGCGGCGCCGACGTCGATGGCGGCGTCGACGGCGTCGTCCATGACGCGCTCGATGTCCTCCGCGTAGCCGGTGTACTTCGGGCGAACACCCCACGAGAGCGCGAGCTGCCGGCGGACGCGGTCGTTCGGCGTGGTGGCGACGACCGGGACCGACGGCCGGAACATCGCGGTCTTGCGGGCGGTGAAGCCGGATTCCGAGACGGCGACGACCGCGGCCGCGTCGACGTCGCGAGCGAGGTACCGGGCCGACCGCGCGAGCGCCTCCGTGCGCGACCCCTCGGCCGCGCTCGGGATCCGTTGCTCGCGCGTCTCCGCGTACTCGTCGCTGGCCTCGATCTCCGAGACGATCCGGTCCATCGTCTCGACGACGGTGACCGGATGGTCGCCGACGGCCGTTTCCCCGGAGAGCATGACCGCATCGGTGCCGTCGAGGACCGCGTTCGCGACGTCGGAGGCCTCCGCACGCGTCGGGCGCCGGGAGTGAACCATCGAGTCAAGCATCTCCGTCGCCGTGATCACCGGGACGCCCTCGTCGACGCAGGTCCGGATGATGCGCTTTTGAATGACCGGCACGTCCTCCAGCGGGCACTCCACGCCGAGATCGCCGCGGGCGACCATCACGCCGTCGGCGGCGTCGACGATGCCATCGAGGCTCTCCACGGCCCCGGCGCGTTCGATCTTCGCGATGAGAGGGATATCCTCGCCGCCGTGAGCCTCCAGGCGGTCCGCGATGCGGTACACGTCCTCGGCGTCGCGGACGAACGACGCGGCGACGAAGTCCGCGTTCGCCTCGGCCGCGAGCTTGAGCTCGGCCTCGTCGCTTTCGGTGATCAGGTCGACGTCGACGGCCACGCCGGGGAGGTTGACTCCCTTCCGCGACCCCAGTTCGCCGCCGGAGTCGACGGTGGCGACGACGGTGCCGTCGTCGCGGACGCGCTCGACGGTCGCCTCGATGCGGCCGTCGTCGAGGAGTATTCTGTCGCCCGGTTCGACGCTCTCGATCGAGTGGGAGAGCCCGACTTCCGCGGGCGTCGCGGTGTCGCCCTCGACGAACAGTACCTCGCTGCCCGCGTCGAGGTGGATCGGCTCGTCGATCTCCGCCGTCCGGATCTCCGGCCCCTGGAGGTCGACCATCACCGCGAGCGGGTCGTCGACGTCGCTGTCGACGGCGCGGACGCGCTCGATGACGTCCCGGCGGTGGGCCGTCGTCCCGTGGCTGGCGTTGAGTCGCGCGACCGACATGCCGGCGTCGGCCAGCGCGCTAATCGTCTCCCTGTCGTCCGACGCGGGTCCGAGCGTACAGACGATCTTGGCGTTGCGCATGGCCCGGCCTTTGCGGTAACGACTCAAAAAGGCAGGCGATGTGGCGAAGACTCGCGACCGCGGTTGGACGAGGGCGATTCGACCCGGACGGCCACAGCACATTTTGGCCCCCCGGGCGCAGAAGGGGACATGCAGCACTTCGGTCAGGACGTCGTTGGGATGCCGGTCGTCGACACGCACGGCGTGGACATCGGCCGGGTCACTGGCATCGAGGACGGCTACGCGACGCTGAAGTCCGACACCGGGCTCGCCTCGCGCATGGAGGCCGCGCTCTCACCGCCGGAGGTCGACGGTCTCGCGATCGCGCCCGAACAGGTGGTCGAGCACACAGACGAGTATCTCCGGCTGGACCTCGAGGTCGACGAGGCGTAGCGCCGGAACTCCCGGATCGGTCGCCATCAGTACTGTTTTTCCCGCGGGCCACTCGCTTCCGACAATGACCGAGCGGCTCACCTGTTACGCCTGCGGGACGACGGTCGCGACGCCCGCCGCGCCGCGCTGTGACTGCGGCGAACCCCGGTGGTACGAGACGGATGCGAGCGGCTTCGACTGGCCGACCGACCTCGATGCGGGCACCTGGGCCGCCGCGGAACTCCTGCCCGCTGACCCGCCGGACGCCGGCATCGGGACGGCGAGCGGCGGGACACCGCTGGTCCGGACGCCGACGCTCGACGAGTACGTCGGCGCGGCGGTCAGCGTGAAAGACGAGGGCCTGAACCCGACCGGCTCGTTCAAGGACCGCGGCACGGCCGTCGGCATCGAGGTCGCGCGCGAGGCCGGCGACGACGCCGTCGGCACTGTCTCCCACGGGAACATGGCGATGTCGACGGCGGCGGGGGCGACGGCCGCGGGCCTCGACTGCGTCGTCTGCGTCCCCGCGGACATCTCCGACGAACGCCTCCGGAACATCGCGCGCTACGACCCGCGGATCGTTCGCGTCGACGGCGACTACGGCCAGCTCTACTACGACGCGCTCGAGATCGGCCGCGAACGCGGCGTTCGCTTCGTCAACTCCGACAGTCCCGAGCGCGTGGCGGGCCAGAAGACGACGGCCCTGGAGGCGCTCGTCCAGCATCGCGACCGCGCGGGCGACGTGCCTGACGCCCTCGTCCTGCCGGTCTCCTCCGGCGGCCACGCCAGCGGCGCCTACAAGACGCTGCTGGAGCTGGAGACGGCCGGGTTGCTGGCGCCGAGCGAGGTGCCTCGCCTGTATCTGGTACAAGCAGCTGCGTGCGCACCGATCGCCGAGGCCGACGAGCGGGGGCTGGAGTCGGTCGAGCGCGTCGAGAAGGGCGAAACCGTCGCGTACTCGATCGCAAATCCCGACCCGCCGAGCGGGACGCGGGCCCTGCACGGTGCTCGTGAAACCGGCGGCGGCGTCGTCGCCGTCGACGACGAAGCGATCCTCCACGCGAAGCGGCGACTCGCGGGCGACGCCGGACTGACCGTGGAGGCATCGTCGGCGACCTCGGTGGCGGGCGCGCGAAAGCTGGTCGCGGCCGACGAGATTAGCAGCGACGAGGCCGTCGTCTGCGTCGCGACCGGATCCGGGTTCAAGGAGTCGGTCTCGGCCGTCGACGACGTGGACGCGGAGACGGTCTCTCTCGCGGATCTCGGGGACGCCTTATAAATAGACCCCCGGATTGCCTGGCCTCCCGCCCGGACGTTTATCACGGAGAACGCGGCCAACCCGGCCCGTGATCTGAACAGCAACCCCCGATTCGACGAGGCGGGAGCGCGGTGATCGGTCGGGGGACTGCGAAGCCCGCCTGTTAGCTAGCGAGCGCGGACACACCGCGACGGGAGGGCTGGCCCGTCGTTCACGGCCGTGCGTAGCCGCTTGTCCGTCTACAGTGGTGGTCGTGCTCGGCTACAGCGTGTAGTCGTACTCGGCTACAGCGTGTAGTCGTGCTCGCCGGTTTCCGACTCCAGGAACGCGGTGAGCAGGTCGATCGTCGCTTCGACGTCCTCGCCGCGGGCGGTCTCCGTGACCGTGTGGAGGTATCGCGTTGGGATCGAGATGGCGCCGACCGGCTTCGCGCCGTTCGTGTTCTGGAAGCCCGCCGTATCCGTGCCACCGGCGGGGAGGACCTCGATCTGGTGCTCGATGTCCTCGGTTTCAGCGACCTCGCGGATCCGCCTGTGGACCTTCGGGTTCGTGATGACGGAGGAGTCCTTGAGCTTGATCGCTGTTCCGTCGCCGAGATCGGTGACTGCGTCGGCCTCGTCCTCGATCTGGGGCACGTCGTTGGCAACCGTGACGTCGAGTGCGACCGCCAGGTCCGGGTCGACGTCGACGCCGAGCGCCTGGGCGCCGCGGAGGCCGACCTCCTCCTGGACCGTCGCACAGAAGTGGATCGTCACCTCGGGATTCTCGATCTCGCGGGCCGCTTCCAGCATCGTGAAGAGGCAGACGCGGTCGTCGAGCGCCTTGCCGGTGACGCTGTCACCCATCTTCTCGGTCGTCTGCTCCAGCGTCACGAGGTCGCCGACCGAGACGAGCTCCTCGACCTCCTCGGCGTCGCGACCGAGGTCGATAGCGACGTCTTTTACCTCGTCGTCCTTCTCGCGCTGTTCCTCGGTGAGCGTGTGCGGCGGGACGGAGCCGATGACGCCGGTGACGTCGCCGTCGTCAGCGTGGATCGTCACGCGCTGTGCGCGGAGCACGCGGGCATCCCACCCGCCGAGGGCGTCGACCTGGACGAAGCCCTCGTCGGTGACGTGCCGCACCATGAACCCGATCTCGTCCATGTGCGCCGCGACGGCGACCGAGTAGTCGCTGTCGCCCTCGATAGTGCCGACGACGTTGCCCATCGCGTCCGAGCGGACCTCGTCGACGCTGTCCTCGAATTCCCTCCGAACGACGTCCCGAACCCGGTCCTCGTAGCCGGGGACGCCACTCGTTTCGGTCAGTTCCTGCAGCAGCGGAAAGTCGAAGTCGAACGACATACGCGCATGTCTCGTCGCCGGCGGCTTAACGACGAAGGATCCGGATCCGGGATAAATCTACAACCCGAGACGAGTTTACTGGAGTACCGCAATCCTTTTGCCCGCTGTGTGGGAGGACAGGTGTATGACCGACGTTGAATCCGGACTCCGTGCGCAGTTTATCGAGGCTTTCGAAGGCGCAGATTTCCCGGTCGAGAACCAGATGGACCTCGTCCCCGCGCTGCCCGACGGTCCGTCGACGACGTTCGAGGCGGAGAACCACAGCTTCACCGCGATGGAGCTGGCGGCGAAGCTCGGTGACCACCAGGAGTTCCCGTACGATACGCCGGAGCAGCTCGCGGACGACATCATCGCCGGGCTGAAGAAGGAAGGCCTGATCTGATCGGTAGCTTTCGACCGGGCCGCTCGTCGTCGCGACTGCTTCCTGGCCGATTCTATCGTTTTCGGATGGTCCGCCGGCACGCCGCGGTCGGACCACCCTCGTCGCTCCGTGGGTAACAGGACGTTCTTACGCCAGCGACCCGTAGTACGCCCGTGGTCGTCGACATCGCAAGTCCACTGCCGCCGTGGCTGGCTGCGGGGGTGGTGATGGGGCTCCTCGCAACGCTCGTCGTCGTAGCCGTTTTCGTCCTCGGCGACCGGATCCTCCCGGCAGCCCGGCAGGAGCGAGCCGACCGAGTCGACGGCGAGTCGCGTCGACACGCCCAGATCCGGCGGTATCTCCAGCGGATCGACGAACCGTACGCGGAGCGGGCGACGGTCGACGGCGTGGCGGTCGCCTTCTATCTGCCGGCGCGGGACGTCGCGCTCACGTTCGACGTGAAGGCGTTCTTCCGGCTGGAAGCGACGGCGACGCGCGTCGTCCTCTGTGAGCACGAGCTCACGACGGCCGGCCTGGGCCGGCGACTCCCGTTCGAGGTTCCGGAGCCGGACCCGGTCGAACCGGCGCCGGCGGACCCGGTCGCGGCCGCGTTCGACGTGCTGGACCTCTCGAGATCCGCCGACGTCGACGAGGTGAAGCGAGCGTATCGGGGGCGAGTGAAGGAGGTACACCCCGACCAGGGTGGCGACGAAGCCGAGTTCAAACGCGTCAGGGAAGCGTATGCGACGGCACGGAACCACTGTGATTGACCCACTGATGGCGGGATGGGCGTCGCCGTGAACGGACTCTCGCTCCGGGGCCGGGCGCTCTACGTCGACGACGCCGACACCCTCGTTGTCGCCGACCTCCACGTCGGCCGGGACGAGTCGTCGAACGTCGAGCTACCGCTCGGGGAGCAGTCGGACCTCCGGGAGCGACTGCGGGGACACCTCGACCACTTTCAGCCGGAAAGCGTCGTCTTCGCGGGCGACACCCTGCATGCGCACGGAGCCGCATCGGCGGCGAGCGTCAGGAGACTCCGCGAGCTGGCGGCGACCTGTCGGGAGCGCGGCGCCGACCCCGTCTTCGTCGCCGGCAACCACGACGGCACCCTGAACGACCTCCGGAGCGAGGACGTACACGAGAAGTACGCCGTCGAACAGGGGGACGACGCGTCGACCGCCGGCGGAACGGTCGTTTGCCACGGTCACGAGTCGCCGGCGAGGGACGCGGACCGATACGTCGTGGGACACGACCATCCGACGATCGAGATCGAGGGCGTCCGGCAACCCTGCGTGCTCTTCGGGCCCGGAGCGTATCGCGGGGCTGACGTCGTGATGCTCCCGGCGTTCTCCCGGCTCGCACCCGGGGTCGTGGTCAACGGGATGCGCTCGAAGGAGTTCCAGTCGCCGCTGGTCACCGACGCGGACGTGTTCCGGCCGATCGTCTACGACGGGGACGCGTCGGAAGCCCTCGCGTTCCCGCCGTTAGGGGAGTTCCGCGAGCTCTTGCGAGGTGAGTCCGTCCCGTCCTGTCCCGTCCCGTCCCGTCTCGGCCGAGAGGGAAGTGCTTAGTCGCCGGCGCGGAAACCTGCGTGCATGAAGACGACGGCGGCGTTCCGCGGACTGGAGTGTACGGACTGCGGCACGGTCCACGACGCGTCGATCGCGGGCACGTGTCCGGACTGTGGCGGCGCGACCGATCCGGTGTACGACTACGGGTCGGTCGACGTCGACGACCTGACCGACGCGAGTTCTCCGGCGGGGATCTGGGCGTTCGACGCGCTCCTCCCGTTCGACGAGGCCGACGCGATCAGCGCCCGCGAGGGCGGCACGCCCCTCGTCGACGCCGACCGACTCGCCGACGAGCTCGGCGTCGACTCGGTGCTCATCAAGGACGAGGCACGGAACCCGACCGGGACGGTCCTCGACCGCGGCTTCGCCGTGGCCGTTTCCGGGACCGTCGCGCGGGCCGGGGGCGTCGGCGACGGCGAAGTGGAGACCAGCGAAGGGAGCGACGGCGCCGAGGTCGACGTCGAACCGCTCGCGTGCGCGAGCCCGGGCAACGCCGGGCAGTCGATGGCGGCCTACGCCGGTCGGGCGGACCTGCGCTCCTACGCGTTCGTCCCCTCGCGCTGCGCGTTCTCGAACAAGGCCATGACGAACGTCCACGGCGGGGAGATGCAGGTCGTCGGCGGACGGTTCCCGGACGCCGCGGCCGCAGTCGAGGAGCGACTCGCGACCGCGTACACCGACCTCGGCGCGTTCGCGACGCCGTATCGACACGAAGGCGCGAAGACACTCGCGTTCGAGGTCGCTGCGGCGCTCGACTGGGCGGCCCCGGACGCGGTCGTCGTCCCGACGAGTACCGGCGAGGTGGTCGTCGGCGTCGCGAAGGGCTTCCGCGAGCTCGAGGAGCTCGGCGTCCTCGAGGAGACGCCAAAGCTCGTCGCCGCGCAGCCGACTGGCTGTGCCCCGATCGCGGGCGCGCTGGAGAACGATCTCGTCTCCCCCGAGCCCGTCGAGCATCCGGACACCATCTGTGGCGAGCTGGAGATCCCGGAGCCGGCCGGCGGCGAGCGCGCCATCGACGCGGTTCGCGACTCGGGCGGGACGGGCGTCACGGTCGACGACGACGACGTCCTCGAGAGCGCGGTCGCTGTCGCGCAGAACGAGGTGCTGGAGATGGGAGCGGCCGGCGGTGCGGCCCCGGCCGGCGCCTGGGCGCTGGCCCAGGACGACTGGTTCGACGACGACGACACCGTCGTACTCGTGAACACCGAGGCCGGGCTGAAGACACCGGACGTCCTCCGAAGCCACCTGATGGGCAAGGGGATCTGATCCGGGTCGGCAGCCGTCGGCCGCGCGGCCGTTCACCGACTACGAGGCGAGAGCTACCGGGTCTCGGCGCGCTGTCGACTCGAGACGGCGTTTCTCTTTATAGAGAGATGACGGGCAGAGAGCTGGCGCGCCCGGAAGCACGGGGGAGGACCGTCACATGCCCGGCCGCGATCCGCTGCTGACGTCCTCCTGTCCCAGCGCCTGCTTCAGGAAGTTCATCCAGCGTTTGGTGTCGGCTTGCTCCTGCCGCCGGGCCTCCTGCTCGAGGTCCGGGGCGTTCAGCTGTTCGAGCGCGTTCAGCGCGCGGTCGATGCCGATGATCGCGTCCGCCAGCTCCTCGCCCTCCTCGTAGCTGACCTCGTTCTCCTCGATCGGTTCGAGTCGCTCGATTCGCTCCCGGCGCAGATTGCGCTTCGCCTGCTCGACGCGCTCGCGCTCGCCCGGCGGGATCGTGTCGCGTCGCTTGATCTCGAAGACGAACGTCTGGAGCTCGATCTCCTCGCCCTGCACGTCGATCTCGTCCGGGATCGACGCGCCGACCGTCGCGGCCTCCCGCTCCACGCGCTCGAGGAGCTGTTTCCGTTCGTACTCCTTCACTGCGCGATCGTAGGGTGTGGACCCTCTTTGCTCCTTCGGGCTGGGGGCCCGGAGGGTCCGGACGGGGGTTGCGGGTTCCGTGTCCGGGCTGGGGTTCCGGGCTGTGGGTCCGGGTTGGGAGTTCCAGGCCGCCATCGTTCCGATAGACGACGTTAAGCCGCCGGCGTGTGAAGGATCGCTATGGAACCGCTGGAAGCCGAGCTCGAGCGCGCCCGCGACCTCGACGTCGCGGACCTGGCAGACGCGATCGAGTCGATCGGCTTCGAGTGCACGCGCTGTGGAGCCTGCTGTAAGGGATACGACCCCGAGGCCGAGTCGGACGGCTGTCACGGTGGCGGCGCGGAGAGCTCGGAAGACGGCGACGACGGCGACGGCGACGACCGAGAGGAGTCCGTCGACGCGGGGGACGCCCCCAAGCCGGAACCGCACACGGCGACCGTGTTCCCCGACGAGGTCCGCGAGCTCCGCGACGAAGGCACTGACTCGCTCGAGGCGGACTACGACTGGCGTGATATCGCGCGCCCGATGCCGTACGGTCTCGATGAGACGGACGGCGGCCTCGAGGGCGAGACGTTCGAATGGGCGCTCCAGACCGACGCCTGCGGCGACTGCACCTTCTACGCCGAGGAGGACGGCCAGGGCGCCTGCACGGTCCACGACTCGCGACCGCTCATCTGTCAAACGTACCCCTTCAGCGTCGCGCTCGGCGGCACGAGCCAGCCGATGGGCGAGGCGGTCGACGAGCAGGGCATGGTCCGCGCCCACGAGTGTGAGGGGCTCGGACGCGACATCGACCGCGACGAGGCCGTGGAGCTGGCCGCCGCGCTCAAACGGCGCGCGATCCGGGAGATCGAGGAGGCGATCGGCGTCCGCGAGAACTACGACCCGACGGCCGCGGAGGGTACCGACGCCGACGTCGTCGTCTTCGACTCCGAAGGCGCGAAGCGAGCGGACGGAACGCCGCTCGACGACGACTGAGGAGAGTTCCGTGTGGTTCCGCTCGGTTTCGGTCGACTACCGATTGTTCAGGCCAGGCCGATCTTCTCGCGGTACTGGCCGTGCTCGCGCTCGAACACTTCCATGATCTCGCCCATCGTCGCGTAGGCCTTCACGGCGTCGACGATGTACGGCATCACGTTCTCGTCGCTCTCGATGGCGTCGGCCAGCGCGCTCAGCGTCGCCTCGATCTCCTCGTCGTCGCGGTCCTCCTTGACGGATTCGAGGCGGGCGAGCTGCCGCTCGCGGGTCGTCTCGTCGACGTGGAGCAGCTCGGGCTTCGTGTCCTCCTCGATCTCGTACTTGTTGACGCCGACGACCGTCTCGTCGCCCTCGTCGACGCGCTCCTGGTACTCGTAGGAGGCCTCCTGGATCTCGCGGTGGAAGTAGCCCTCCTCGATCCCCTTCAGGACGCCGTCGCGGACGGAGCCGTCGCCCATCTCGCGGATCTCCTCGATGTACTCCATGGCCTGCTCTTCCGTCTCCTCCGTGAGGCTCTCGACGGCGAAGGAGCCGCCGAGGGGGTCGACGATGTCGGCGGCTCCGGACTCCTCCGCGATGATCTGCTGGGTCCGCAGGGAGACGCGGACCGCCTGCTCGCTCGGGAGCGCGAGCGCCTCGTCGTAGGAGTTGGTGTGGAGGCTCTGCGTGCCGCCGAGGACGCCGGCGAGCGCCTGGATCGTCACCCGGACGATGTTGTTCATTGGCTGCTGGGCGGTCAGCGACTGGCCGGCGGTCTGGGTGTGGAACTTCAGCTGCTTCGAGGCGTCCTTCTCGGCGTCGTACCAGTCGTCCATGACCCGGGCGTAGATCCGACGCGCAGCGCGGAACTTCGCGACCTCCTCGAAGATGGAGTTGTGCGAGTTGAAGAAGAAGGAGAGCTGCGGCGCGAAGTCGTCGACGTCGAGCCCGCGGTCGAGACAGTCCTCGACGTACGCGAAGCCGTCCGCCAGCGTGAACGCGAGCTCCTGGATCGCCGTGGACCCCGCCTCGCGGATGTGGTACCCCGAGATCGAGATGGGTTTGAACGCCGGCGTCTCCTTTGAGGCGTACTCGATCGTGTCCGTGACGAGATCGAGGGACGGCTCCGGGGGGATCACCCACTCCTTCTGTGCGATGAACTCCTTCAGCATGTCGTTCTGGAGGGTCCCGCGCACCTCGTCGCGGGGGACGCCCTGCTGGTCGGCCAGCGCGATGTACATCGCGTAGATGACCGGCGCGCTCGGGTTGATCGTGAACGAGGTCGACACCTCGCCGACGTCGATGCCGTCGAACAGCACCTCCATGTCGCGAAGGGTGTCGACGGCGACGCCCTCCTTGCCGACTTCGCCGATGGACATCGGGTCGTCGGAGTCGAGGCCCATCAGCGAGGGCATGTCGAAGGCGGTCGAGAGGCCGGTCTGCCCGTTCTCGATGAGGTAGTGGAACCGCTCGTTCGTCTCCTCCGCCGTGCCGAACCCGGCGAACTGGCGCATCGTCCAGGTGCGCCCGCGGTACATCGTCGGGTAGACGCCCCGCGTGTACGGTTCCTCGCCCGGGAAGCCCAGGTCCTCGCCGTAGTCGAGGTCGTCGACGTCGTTCGGGCCGTAGATGCGGTCGACTTCGAGATTCGAGACCGTGGCGAACCGGTCCTTCCGCTCGCCGTGCTTTTCGAGGACGGGATCGAGCGTCTCCGACTCCCACTCGTCCCGGGCCTCGCGTATCTCGGCGAGCTCCTCCTCGTCGTACATACGGCTCGTTTCCGAGTGCGTAATCTTAAGCTTTGTTTGTAATATTTCGAACCCCGCGATACTTGTGTGGAACCGCTGTGCGGGGAGAGGGAAAACTGGATGGAGCGAGCGAGACGCCACCTGCAACGTCCGCTTTTATAAATAACGTCGGCTATCGTCGCCGACGACGCCACTCAGGGTCTCTGGAAGGTCACAGCCGTCGATCAGTGTGCCGCCCGCTCTGCTCCCCACCCGGCTCGTTCCCTCCGGTCGCTCGTTCGTCGACCGCGAGGCCCGCGGCGAAGCGCGAGGCGCCGAGACCGTCGCTCGCGCGGCGCTTCCGCAGCGGAGGGGCTACGACCAGCCGAGACCTGTCGAGGCGTTCGGTCGCTGTCGAGTGTCCCACCTCCGCGCCCGAGCGTTCAGTTTAAAAGCAGTAGCGGCCGAGGTCGTTCGAGCGATTCCACAGGTCCACTCGCACGCACTCGCCTGATCCGTCGCGGGAGCGGACCGTTCGAGCGGACGACGGCGACACCACACAGGTTGTGCAAAACACCTATTCCGAGTCGGGACCTGGGTACTCGCAACGATGTCCGACAGCGACGAGACCGAGACGTGGCCGGAGCTGGCGATCGGGATGTACGACCGGCTGACGGGTCGCGGCGCGACGATAACCTACGAGTTCGACGACCTCCGGGTCGACGTACCGAACCGGGTCGGCGAGGAGTCGAAGCACGCGGAGTGGCACCTCGACGGGAAGCTCTCCGTCACGACGACCGACGAGGAGTGAGCCGACCGCTCGCCGTCGACGCGGAACTGACGCTGAGACACGACGGCGAAGAGATCGCGGTGTGGGACGACGCGGACGCGCTCGTGGTCGACGCCCCGTCCTACGGCGCCGCTCGGGCGCTGTTGCGGACGATCGCGGGAGCGCCAGCGCCCCCGGCTGCGCTGTTCGGCGTCGCATCGACGTCCAGCGAGTCCGGAGTCGAGACCGACGCCGCAACCGCCGCTGCGAGCGGGCCCGAACCGGCGACCGACGGGACGAGCAGTCTCGAACCGGCAACCGACGGAAAGAGCGCCCACATCGGGGCGGCAGGGAATTTCGACCTCGACGCGGCGCTTGACCGCCACGACCTCACCGTCGAGATCCGGGTTCGGGACGCGATGGTCGCGCGACTCGGGGCCGACGCCACTCCAACCGGCCTGGACCGCTGGCTGGCAGCGCGCTTACTGCCCGTTCCGGCAGCCATCAGCCTTCGCGGGGTCCTCGTCGCGGCGGCTCGACGCGTGGGATAGTGTTAGGTGGTCGGAGTTGGAAGACACACCGAAATGAATCGCACAGTCGACGCGGCCGAGGAGGAGGAGGAATCCTGGCTGGAGGTCCTCGACGACCTGCTCGACGAGGAGATCGACCGGGACGAGGCGCTCGAACTGACGGCCGAGGACCTCGAGGTCGACGTCCCGCTCCGATTCGGCGAGGACTCGCCGCACGCGAAGTGGGGCTTCGACGGAACGGTTCGCGTCAGCGTGGAGGGGCCGAGCGGACCGCTCGCGGACTGGCTCCGGTTCTGGTACGAGCGGAGCGACTCCTCGCCGAGCGACCTCGCCGACGCGGAGTCGGAAGCGAACTCGGAACGCCGAGAAGGCTAGGTGAGTAGCCGGCAGCTCAGGGCCGCTGCTGGAAGGTGACGACCGTCCCCAGGGCGTCCTGTCCGTCGACCGATTCGGTCGCGACGTCGAGGCCGAGCACGTTCTCCTCGCCGACGGCCTCGTCGACGATGGCCCGCAGCGCGTCGGCCTCGGCGTCCGGCTGCCGGATCGCGACCCGGACCTGCCGGCGGTTCACTGTCACGTCGCTCACGTCGTACTCGGTCGCGTCGAACGCGGACCGGAGCTGCGTTTCGATGTCCGACATACGCCCACGTTGACCCCGCCGGGTTATAAGGGGTGCGCGACGGGGGCAGCCCTGTCAAGCGGGGTCGTTCGCTACAGCCCGAGCAGCTCCCGGGCCTGCGCGGGCGACGCGACCTCACGGCCGAGCTCCTCCGCGATGCGGACGACGCGCTCGACGAGCTGCGCGTTGCTCTCGGCGAGCTCGCCCTCGCGATAGTAGACGTTGTCCTCCAGCCCGACGCGGACGTGGCCCCCGAAGAGGATCCCCATCGTCGCGAAGGGGAGCTGATGGCGGCCGAACCCGAGCGTGTTGAACTGCGCTCCCGCGGGGAGGTCGTCGATCGACGTGAGGAAGTTGCGGGGCGTCGGCCGCGTGAGGGTTCCGGGCCCGAAGATCAACGTGGCGTAGACGGGATCCGCGAGCTCCCGTCGGTCGATCAGCCCGTGGACCTCGTTCAGGTGGCCGTCGTTGAACACCTCCAGCTCGGGCTTGATGCCGCGTTCGACCATCTCCTCGTGCAGGGAGTCGACCAGCGCGCGCGTGTTCTCGCTCGTGAGGTGGTCGTACCGGTTCAGCGGCCCCATGTCGAGCGAGGCCATCTCCGGCGGCGGGTCCGTCCGAAGCGGCTGGTGGCGGACCTCGTCGGGCGCGCCCGTCCCGCCGGTCGAGTGCTGGATGATCACGTCGTCGGCGTATCGCCGCACAGCGTCGTCGATCGCCTGGAACCGCTCCGTCGCGAACGAACGCTCGCCCGAATCGGTTCGAGCGTGCAGGTGGACGACGGACGCGCCGGCGGCCTCGGCCGTCGCGGCCGCCTTCCCGATCTCCTCCGGCGTCTCGGGCAGCTCCGGATGCGCTTCCTTCCCGTGGACGCCGCCCGTCAACGCCGCCGTGATAATGAGCGGGTCGTTCGCGAGGTAGTTCTCGTAGCTCATCGGTCTTGCTCCGCGTCGCCGGCCGCCGCCCCCGACGCTGCCTCGCGGAAGATCTCGCAGTGCGCCTCGTGTGAGAGGTCGTACCGGTCGTTGCAGACGTCGGCACGCATCGGCTGCACGAACTTGTCAGCAGCGGTACAGTAGGCGCGTTCGGTGTCGAACTCGCGGTCGTCGGTCGCGCTCCGATACGCCAGATACGGGCAGGCCATACTCGGGTATGCGGAGCCACCACCAAAACCGTTGGCTCGGCGGACTCACGGCGTTCGCGACCTGGCGGGAGTCACCGAAATGACAGTTCACACCAAACCTATGTCGTCTCGCTGGAGAGGGTTCCACGAGTAGATGTCGACCGATGACCCTGAGCAGTGGATCGTCGCCACCGAGGACGCCAAGACGCTCCCGGTACAGGAGCTCCTGACGGGTCGCGGGTTCGTCTCGGGCAAGAGCGGGAGCGGCAAGAGCAACACCGTCAGTGTGCTCTGCGAGGAGCTTTTGGCGGCGAACTTCACGCTGCTCATCGTCGACACCGAGGGCGAGTACTTCGGCCTGAAGGAGGAGTACGAGCTGCTCCACGTCGGCGGCGACGAGTTCGCCGAGGTGCAGGTCGGCCCGGAGCACGCCGAACAGATCGCCAGCGTCGCCCTCGAGAAGAACGTGCCCGTCATCCTGGACGTCTCGGGCTACGACGACACGGACGTCTCCGAGGAGCTCATCGCGGCGGTTATCGACGAGCTGTACACCAAGGAGAAGCGCCTCCGGAAACCGTTCCTCCTCGTCGTCGAGGAGATGCAGGAGTATCTCCCGCAGACGGGTGGCTCCTCCGAGCTCGCCGAGCTCCTCGAACGCGTCGCCAAGCGGGGTCGCAAGCGCGGCCTCGGGATCTGCGGCGTCTCGCAGCGCCCCTCGTCCGTGGACAAGGACTTCATCACGCAGTGCGACTGGATGGTCTGGCACAAGTTTACCTGGGAGAACGACCTCGACATCGTCCGTAACGTCATCGGTCGCGAGCGGGCGGACGAGCTCGAGAACTTCGACCCCGGTGAGGCGTACCTGATGACCGACTGGGACGACTCCCTCGAGCGCGTGAAGTTCCGCCGAAAGGAGACGTTCGATGCCGGCGCCACCCCTGGCCTGGAGTCCTACGAACGGCCCGACCTCCAGAAGGTGGGCCAGCAGCTGATCGCCGAGATCGAACGCGAGGACGGTGTCGCGCAGGAGGGCAGCGAGGAGTTCGATGGCCCGGAGTTCGACTCGTCGGCGGGGTCGGACGACCCGGATGCGACCGATCTCGGGAGCGAGGTCGTGGGGGACGCGAGCGACGACCTCGGCGACCTCCCTGCCGGTGGAGGAGGAGAGTCAGGCGAGATCCCGTCGGATCTGACGCCTGGCACCGACCCGGACGACCTCGCGGACGAGGACACGGAATCGCTCGACGAGGAGGAACTCGTGGAGCTGGTCGAACGGCTCCAGCGGCGCAACCAGGTACTGACCGACGAGATCGACGAACTGCGGGAGATAGAAGGGAGGCTCGACGAGGGCGCGACGTTCACCACCAGCCCCGGTGACCCAGGGATGGAAACCGGCGGTGGCGACTTCGGCAACGGCGATTTCGAGTCCAGGGACTTCGCCGACGGAAGCCCCAGCTACGGCGGCGACGCGTCCGGTAGCCCCCCAGAGAGCGACGAGGTCGACCTGGAACCGCCGACACCGCCTGAGCCCCCGGAGAACCCGCAGTCGGAGCCCGGACTGAGCCGAGTCCTGTTCGAGATCGGCGAGTTAACCATGTACAGCGGCCAGGTCGTGAGCTACCGACTGCGACGGGCCATGTACGGCGTGCGCAAGTGGATGCGGACCCGATGAACCGGGTGGTCTCCATCGAGTGAGAACAAGGGGTCGATCCGGGAGCCCACGGCCGGGGGCCCGCGCTGAATATAAATAGTGGGTCGGTAATGGTACGCCCATGATAGAGGATCCGCGTCGGCGCTACCTGGCGCGCACCTCCGGGCTCGCCTCGGCGTCGACGCTCGTGTTGACTGCCAGTTTCATCGGCGTGCTCTCGTTCGTCGAGAGCGCAACCGCGGGCATCTGGAACCGGGTTCCCTGGTACCTCGTCGGCGCCGCGGTGCTGTTCACGGCGACGGTCGTCCTGCTTGAACGACACGACGCGTCGGGGAAGGTTATCATCGGGACGGCGACGATAAGCGGGGCGATCGCCTTCGTCGTGATCACGTTGCTGGTCGAAGGGCTGTACTACACGGTCCGGTATCCGGAAGAGGTGTTCGTCACGCAGTACGTACTCTACTTCCTCACCGCCGGGCTGCTCGGCACGGGGATCGGCTACTGGGGGATCCAGCACTGGCGGGAGTTCACGCCGAATCAGTGACGTCCGGAGTCGACTCGACGTCCGACGTTGAGGATCGGTAGCGGTGGCTCGTTTCCAGGCCACTGAGGACGACGCCAACCCGACTTACTCCCTGAAGCAGTCGGTGGTTCGGAGGTGCTCGTAGAGGTCCCGGTAGTACCGTTTCGGCGACTCGGGGTCGTCGCCGCCCGCGGTCAACGTGTCCCAGTTCCCGACGAGGACGAGCCGCTTCTTCGCCCGGGTTAGTGCGACGTTGAGCCGCCGAGGGCCCTCGGTCGGCAACCCCAGGAAGCCAACCTCCCCATCGGGATTGCTCCGGACGAACGAGACGACGATCGCGTCGCGCTGCCCGCCCTGGAACGAGTCGATGGTGTCGACCTTGACCCCGGACGTCACCGCTTCCCCCAGATCCGACTGTAAGACCGACCGGATCTTCCCGATCTGGCCGTTGTATGGCGTAATAACCCCGATGTCCGTGGCCATCACCCCGTGCTCGAGCAGTCGCTTGACCTCGTTCGCAACGGTTCGAGCCTCCGCTCCGTTGATGTACGAGTACATCGGCGTCTGCGACTCCTCGCCGTCGACGGCGACGGCGACGAGCGGGTCCATCGACCCGATCGTCCACTGCCGATTGCGTTGACCGTGGGTCAACACGCCGTCGTAGAACGCCTCGTTGGGGAAGGCGGCGATCGCCTCGTGCATTCGATACTGCGTGGTCAGCGTGGTGCTGACCTCGGCGGGGCCGTAGGTCTCGAGCAGCCGTTCGAACAGCGAGAATTCCAGTTCCTCCACGTGCTTGCCGTCCCCGGAGTGATACGGCGGCAGCTGTCGGTGGTCCCCCGCGAGGATCGACGTCTCGGCCTTCGAGACCGGGATCAACGTCGACGGGATCGTCGCCTGCGTCGCCTCGTCGATCACGGCGACGTCGAACATATCGTCGGCGAGCTCGCTCGCGGCGCTCATCGTGGCGCCGACGACGTCCGCCTGCCACTCGTCGCCGTCGACGTAGTGATCGGTGACGACGTCGTTCGTGGAGTTCCTCCCCACCCGCGCGATTCGCACGTCGCCGTCGACGGCGTCGGCGTGGATCGACCGGGGGTCCGCGCGAGCGTCCGTGCTGTCGCCGACGAGCAGCGTGTCCACCGCCTGATTCGAGTGTGCGGCGGCGAGGACGCGGAGTCCCTCGTCGACGGCGGCCCGGATGATCGCCGTCAGCGTTCGCGTCTTTCCGGTTCCCGGCGGCCCGTGGATGCAGAACACGTCGTTCGCGCGGAGGACGCGGCGCGCGGCCGTCGCTTGCGACGCGTTGAGGTCGCTGCCGAGATGGTTGTAGCTCTTCTCCTCGGCCGACAGCGCTCGCTCGCCTGTGACGATCGCGCGCTTCCGCTCGTCGGACTCGACGGCGTCGATAGCGTCCAGTTGCCGGTCGAACGGGACGGGGTTGACGAGCGCACACACCGCGAACTCGCCGCCGGACTCGGCCTTGAATGCGCGTTCTGCGGCGGCCTTGTCGTCGGCGGTGTCCCAGTAGACGCCCATCTCCAGCTTCTCGCCGTCGACGGCGAACAGCTCTGCCTCGACCGGGAAGCCGGTGCCGTCGTCGGTCCGGTCCGCGAGTACCTCCATTCCCGAGTAGAGTTCCGACGACGGGTCGGCGCCGTCGGTCCCCGCGGCGTCGACTCCGGCGCCTTCGGCAGCCGTCCCGGCGCCATCAGCTTCCGTGACGGCGCTTTCAGCAGCCATGCCGGCGTCCCCCGCTGCGGGTACCCGGAGCGTGACGACCTGCTGGCCGTAGTCGTCCGTCCGCCGGCCGCCGGCGACCAGTCCCTGCACGCCCTCGTTGTTCGCGAAGAAGGCCCGACGCCGCATCGACTCGTAGGCGTCGCGCGTCGCCTGTCGCGCTGCTTCACGTTCGCGCTCGACGAACTCGCGGAGCGCGGTGAACTGTTCCCCCCTGTCGCCACCGTCCTCGCCGGTGTTCTCAGTCGTGCCTCCCGAGGCGACCCCGACCGCATCGAGCAGGCCGTCCGGCGAACTCGTCGTCGACCCCGCTGGGGTGCCGTCGTCGAGATACGTCGGAACGTCCTCCGGATTAGTGCCGGCCGACCAGAACCGGACACGCCTGGCTGGATACGTCCGCCCGAACTCCGCGAGGGGCAGCCGCCGAAACCCCTCGATGGAGAAATCGTAGAACAAGACGGCCGGCGCTGGGTCGTCGTCGAGATACAGCAGGTACTCCCCGGTGAGCTCCGCCGAATCCGGTTCGTGAAGCGGCACACGAACCCGCGACGGCGTCTCGTCGAACCCGCCGTGATCGACCAGTGACGAGATTACGTCCCGCACGTCGACGGGGTCGGCTAGCCACCACCGCCCGGCGGCCTGCCGTGCTTCACAGTCGAAGACGGCGGGCCGTTGTGGCAGCTGCCCGAACGCCCGCTGGATGTGGTCGAAGGCCCCGGTCATGGACACTCCCTTTCTCGGAGAGGTATTTGAGTGTTTTATCAGTAATGAGGGATGTACCGGGGGAACTACTCCGTCGTCCCCCCGACCCGCGATCGGACTGGCGAACGGGGGTCACGTTGCTCTCGGCTCCGTGACTCAGTCCCCTTCCGTTCCCGCCTTCGCTTTCGTTCGATGGCGACGCCGTTGGAGCAGGAATACGGGGCCAGCGACCACGGACGTGCAGACGAGCCCGACGACGAAGACGCCGACGAGTGCCGTCGGGCGTGCGAGCACGACGCTCGGGTCCTCGAGGGTGCCAACGACGAGCGCGGTGACGCCCATCGCACCGCCGAGGACGTACCACCAGGGGTTCGGGGCCCAGTCGACGTCGCTGTCGTGGAGCCGCGACGCTTCCGCAAAGAGGCGTTCCGTCGCCAGCGCCGCGACGCCGATCAGCAGGGCGTCGTACGCGACGGTGACGCCGCCGGCGACGCCCGCGAGAAGCAGCGCCCCGCGGCCGAGTGCCAGGAGTGCCGGGACCCCGATGACCCACACTGGAAGCAGTTCCTCGTCCGTTTCCGTATCGAACAGCGAGAGATCGTCCGACGCTTCGATCGTCGGGGTGTCGTCAATCGGCGTCACGACGCGGCCCCTCCGGACGGCAGGACACGCTGATCGTCGCGACGCTCGTCGCCTCCCCTCGGTCGTGGCCGGTGCGGATTCGGGTTGATATACATGAGTCTTCGGTCCGTGGAGCCGGTCACGGATCACCGCTCCGGCGGCGAAACTCCCGCTACAGCAGCCGCTCTGGGAGTAAAGCTTATGTGGCCGGAGAGGGAAGGAGAGGATGTTCCACCAACCTTTCCGTCCCTGCTTTTTGGATTCGTACGTTACGAACACGGATGTCTCCCGTATTAACTTTGTGAGTGGTTCTGGACATGTCAGATGTCGAGTTTCCAGAACACCCCCGTAGAGAGTCCTTCTGGAGGATAGGAACCCGGGTCTCTCAGTAGAATTCTCCTGTTGACATGATTTGCTGTCGGGTCGCCGTGTTGCAACGACGGTCGCTCGCCACGGCAGCCCCACCGAGTCGTTATATTGCCACGGTACCACCCTTCGACTATGCCCGAACTCGCCGACCGAGAATGTACGGCCTGCACGAGCGACGACGAGCCCCTCACCGGCGACGCTCTCGAAACTCTGCTCGAGGGAGTCGACGCTGACGTCTGGGACGTAGTCGAGGAACACCACCTCGAAGGTACCTACGAGTTCGAGGACTTCCGCGACGCGTTGGAGTACACCTACGAGGTCGGGGAACTCGCGGAGGAGGAGTGGCACCACCCCGACATACACCTGTCGTGGGGCGAGGTCGTCGTCGAGATGTGGACCCACAAGATCGACGGTCTCCGCGAGACCGACTTCGTCATGGCCGCCCGGATGGATCGGATCTACGACGAGTACACCGCGGAGGAGTCGTAACCGGATCCAGGCACGTTCTTGCTATCTGGTCACAATAGCTAATAACTCGAAGCCGCTATCTTCACCTACAGGCCGCAGCCCCACGCACTGGCCCACTGTGGCGAAGAACAAGGGTTTGCAGCCACACGCCGGTGCTACAACCGCGCTCGACCGGTCCGGTTTTCACCCTTTCCCGGGCCGGGAGCTGACAGGGGCAGGCCTACTTATCGCCCCACTGTCGCCTCGCCGTCGTGGCCATCGCTGCCGGTGCCATCGTCCCTTTAGTGATTCGGTGCGGAGTATCGGCAATGAGTCTGGAAACCGTCGTCGTCGCCATCGGCCCAACGGAGGAATCCCGGATCGAGCAGCTGAGTGACACGCTCCTCGACGTCGTCGAACCGTGCCGGGCGACGGTCGTTCTCTATCACGCGTTTTCCGAACGTGCGCTGGAACGCGGGGCCCAGGAAATCGGGATCGAGTCGGAGGGCATGCCGGACCCCGAAACGGTCGTCGGCCGCCTGGAGAGCGTGGACGCGATCACCGACGAGCTAGACGACGTTGGCGTCGACTACGAGCTCAGGAGTGCGGTCGAGCCCGCGCTCGACGGGATCATCCGCGTGACCGAGGAGACGGGCGCGGACATGGTGTTCATCGGCGGCCGGAAGCGCTCCTCCACCGGTAAGGCCGTCTTCGGAAGCACTGCCCACGGCGTGATGATGAACGCGCCGTGTCCCGTCACCTTCGTTCGAGAGGACCTCGACGACCACTGATCCGTTAGAGGAACCGCCTCACCCGTACACGTCGACGACGAGCGTGAGCTCGGTGACGCCGTCGGGCCGAGTAATGCGGACGTCGAACGCGACGGCGAGGATCACCGTCTCGCCAGCCCGCTCCTGCACGACGACGCCGTCGATCGCCTCGCAGGGACCGAACTCGCGGTTAGGTCCGCCCGGACACGAGCTCTCGGCGACCGTTCTCGCGACTGCCTGCCGATACTCGATCACCGCGGCAACGCCGCCGGACAGCCGTGCCGTTTCGAGGTCGGCCAGGTCGTTTCCGAGATCACTCCTGTACTCGACCACCGCCGCCTCGCGGTCTTCCCACGCGTACTCGCCGGCGACGTCGTCGGTCGCGGCGTGGGCCGCGCGGTCGAGTGCGCGTTCCAGCTCCGCGCTCGGCGCGTCCTCGGTCGGTTCGGCGGCGACGTCGCCGGCGTAGCCGAGCTGGAGATACGCCAGCGCGAGGGGGAAGATGGCGAGCGCGATGGCGGCGGCCGCGAGGACGACGAGCTGCGCTCGGTCACGTCCCCGGCGTTGCTCCCGATTCCCAGCTGTCCGTTCCGTCCCGATCATGCGTACCACACCGTGATCGAGACCGTTCCGTTTCGCGTCGGTACCGCCGCTCGCCCGACGGCGACCCCGGCCGGCTGCTCGAACCCGACGCTCCCGTGTGGCGTCTCGATCCGATAGAGCAGGTTCGCCGGCAGGATCCGATCGACTCGCCGGTCCAGTCCCTCGCGTTCCCGCTCCAGTGCCGCCGGCGACTGCGCCACCTCCGCGAGCCGCGTCTCGCCCGCGTGCCGCGGGGGCTCGTTCGCGAGCACCGTGGCCGTATCCTCAGCGTACGCGTCGAGCTGGGCCTCCGTCGCCCCGGTCGCCGGGAGCCCGAGGCCGAACACGGCCGCGACAGTCAGGATGAACAGGACGCCGATGCCGGCCTCGACGGCCGCGAGCGAGAGCTGGGCGCGGTCCGCTTCCGATTCGGCTTCCGATTCCGACTCGGGTTCCGATTCCGACGCGGATTCCGATTCCGACGCGGGTCCCGACCCCGTTCCCCATTCGTCGGCGGGCCTGGTGCGGTGGTTGGGACGGCTAATCATCGACGGTCACCACGATGAGCGCCTTCTCGGTCGTTTCCGGCGTCGCTTCCACAGTAACGTTGCCCTCGCCGGCAGCGGTCACCGCCAGCGTGTCGTACCGAGACACGTTCACGGTCGCTTTGCGGTCGAGGCCGTCCGGGTCGTGGAGGACGACGCGGCCATCCACCCGGACGGTTTCGACGTCGCCGCTCGGCGTGACCGTGATCCGGTCGGTTCGGCGCGGAACGGTGAGCGACTCCCCACCCGCGGGCACCGTTCCGGCCCAGGTGTCCGTCGTCGCGAGCAGCCCCAGTCGGCGGATCGTCGTGCCGCCCGTCGGGTCCCCGCGGTCGACGACCGCCACCCCGCCGATCCGGACGCGAACCGCGCGTCCGGCGAGTTCGGGAACGAGCCGCTCCAGATCGCCCGCCGTGAGGCTCATCGCTGCCTCGCGATCGAGGACGTTCGTGCGGCGAGTGACAGGGCTGTCGGCAGCGACGAGTCGCTCCGCGACGGCGACGGTGGTCGCTCGCTCGGCGCTGTCCCGCTCCGCGGTTACGAGGGCTCCTTCGGCCATCGCGACTGCCGTCCCGGTGACGGCGGTGAGCACGACCAGCGCGACGGCCACGACGAGCAGGTTCGCCTGCGCTCGGGTCCTCGGCGAGCCAGCGCGTCGTGGGCTCATTCGTTCACCAGGCGCACAACGACGCCATCACCCTCGGTTTCCGCGACCACGGTCGTTTCCGCCCCGCTCCGCCAGGCCCCTTCCACGTGACGGACGTAGCCCGGGAGTGCGAGCCGGTGTGTGCCGGCTATCTCGTCGTCGGGATGCTCGAGCCGGAGCGTCGTTCCGTTGGCAACGATCCGGTAATTCGCGTTGCGGATGGCGGACGGGAGCGTCACCCGCGTCTCGGCGGTGACGTCCCTCGCGTTCGGCGGGACGGCTCCCTCGATCTCGCCGGCGGCAGCGACGAGCGCGCGGTCCGCCACCTCGTCGCCGGCTGCGGCTTGGTACTCCGGGACCACCCCGCCGTACAGGGCCGTCGTCATCGTCCCGATGAACAGCACGACGATGGCGGCTTCCAGCGCCTTGCCGACCATGGGGACGACCGCGCGACTGCTCCCTCGCCACTGCGGTGGCGCCTCGCTGCCACGCTCCCGTCGAGCGCTACACATGGCGGACCTCCAGCCCGAGGGTGTGCCGGACGAGGTACCCCGTTCGAGTGCCGTCGAAGCGCGCGACGACGCTGTCGTGAGCGTCGCCCGCGAACGATTTCCGCTCCACATCGGCACCGATGCGCTCGAAATAGCGCTCCCAGGCTCCCGGCGCGTCGGTTTCGATGGCGACGGCGAACTCCCCGTCGCCAAGCGCCGCCCGTTCGTGTGAGACGTTGCTCGTAAGCGCGAGGGTCGTCGCGTCGTCCGCCGTGACCGAGCGCGTGTGCTCACCGTCGAGGACCGCGATTCCGAAGAGGGCGACGCCCTCGGAGACGGCGAAGGGCGGGTCGCGGTACATCTTCGCCCCACCGCCGTAGTCCCGGACGACGGCACCCGCCACGGCGAGCACCCGATGGGATCCAGACTCGTAGGCGACGCCGTCGGCCGCGTAGGCCGTCCAGCCGGAGCCATCGTGGATCCGCACCGTACGGTCGACCGTCCGGAACTCGCCGTCGGTGAAGGATACCCGTCCGGTGTGCCGTCCCGTCGCTTCGACCGGCTGGATCGCCGCTTCGAGGTCGTCGGCGACGCGGTCGGCGTTGGCGGCCGCGGCGTTGCTCTCGACCACGGTGCCGACGGCGGCCGTGAGCGTGCCCAGGCTGATCATCGTGAGCCCGATCAGGACGGCGACGCCGATCACGTTCGACTGGCCGCGGTCGGCGGCGGTTGGGACTTCGATCGACACCGCGGGCGGTCGGGCGCCGCCTCGGCGTGAACGGGTACGTGGTCGACTCTCCGAGTCGTCTGCCGTCATATCATCCCCACCCCGGCGAAGATGACGTAGCAGATGCCGACGAGGAGCCCGGAGTGGAGCAGCGCCTCGTACCAGCCACGGCTCGCCACGCCGGCGAACCACCCCGAGGAGAGCATCGTCGCTTGCGTCACCACGTAGAACCGGAATCGCTCCCGGGCCGGCTGGATGGCCGTCGGGTCGAGCGCGGAGCCTGACATCGACGACAGCTGCGCGAAGCCGTCGATGACGTGGAGGTTCACGGCCGCGACGATGCCGATGACGAGCAGCGCCGTCGTCCAGCCGACGGCGACGTAGACTAACATTGCGGAGCGGAGCGCCTGCTTCTCGTGGTAGAGGCGGCCGATCTCGGTCTGTAGCGTCTCGAAGACCGTCTCGGTGTCGCTGCCGGCGTCGAGCGCGCCGGTGACGAGGCCGACGGTCTGCTCCGACAGTGGCGTGCCGACCGCCGCGACGAATTCCTCCAGGGCAGCCGTCCGGAGTTCCGCCTCGTCGTCGTGCGCCGAGAGCGCATCCCGGTCGTCACCGGACGCCTCGGTCGCCGCGGTGGTCAACCCGAGATTGAACGCGAGGTCGGCGACGTCGTCGTCGAGCGCGCCGAGGTCGACGTCGCGTGCGACGATCTCGACGGCCTCCGAGAACGGGCGCCCGAGGCTGACGTGGCCCGAAACCGCGTGGACGAAGTCCTTGATCTCGCGGTCCTTCGCGTCGTCGAGGCGAGCGCGACGGACCGCGACGGAGCCGACGGGCACGGCGAACGCGACGTAACCCAGCAAGGTCACAGTGATGGGACTGGCACCGCCGACCGCGACCGCGGCCGTGAGCACGACGCTCGGAACCGCGACCACGACGGCAGCGGACGCCGGGTTTCGCGTCGCTGTCGCGAGTACCGCAAGTGACTCGGACGGGAGCGCGTACGAGATTTGCTGGTCCGCCGGTCGGAGGGTTTCGACGGTAGCCGCGGCGGCGAGGCCGACGACGAGGATGAACGCCGCGCTCCCGTAGACGATGAGCGCGCGGGTCGAAACCGCGCCGACTGGCGTCGCTATCGGCGCGGAGAGCCCCGGCGCGAGAACGCTCATCACCGTCAGGACGATGACGAGCAGCGCCGGGAGGACGAGCAGGACGATGAACAGCTCCGCGAGGAGCTCGAGGAACCCCTCCGCGCGCTTACGGGCGCGGTCCTGCCGATGGCCGAGCATGCGGCTCTCCATCCGCAGGTAGTTCGCCAGCTCGTCCTCGCCCTGACTCGCGTGCTCGCGGAACTTGAGCAGGAAGGGCGCGAGTAAGTCCCGTGACGGCGTGTCGCGGGCAGTCCGTCGGAGCGCGTCGTCGAGGCTCCCCGTCAGTCGCGTCGTGTTGAGCGCCGTGCGGAACGCCACGGCCGTTTCGCCGTAGGCGTCGTTGGCGGCGGTCTTGCGGAGCATACTGCGGGGATCGTCGCTCCCGGAGGAGAGCGCGTGGAGATACCGTACCGCGCCCGGCAGCGTTCGCTCGATGTCAGTCCGGCGGGCGCTCGCGGCCCACTTCAGGTAGCGACCGCCGGCCCTGACAGTGACGCCCTTGGCGACGGCGCCGATACCGCCGGCGCCGACGACGGCGACCCAGAACCGGGGAACCGACGCCAGCGCCGGAACCTCTCCCGGCACGAGTCCGTCGAGGAAGGCGTCGACGCCGGCGATCGTTTCGGCCGGGAGGCTCGCGAGCACGACCAGCGTCGGCACCATGACGAGGACGCAGACGAGCCACGAGAGCCCGTAGACCCGTGCGAGGTAGACGTCGAAGCTCACGCGGAGATCCGTCCCGCGGTAGCGCTTCCGGTCGGCGGTGTGTTTGCGGGCGTCGGCGTGTCGCGCGAACAGCGCGTACAGTGCCCGGTCGAGCACGGAGAGCCGGGTGTCGGGGTCGCTACCCGGGAGCCGCGCTCCCGCGGTGAGCCCGGCGCCGTCAGGGACGCCGCTTCCGCCCGTCATCTTCCAGTTCCCCCGTTGCCGTCGGTTCTGCCCCCGGTTCCCGCGTCCGTCGTCCGCACGGCGCGTTCGACGGTTGCGGCTTCGTCCGTTCGAAGGTCGGCGAGGAACTCGAACAGCTGGTCGAAGTCGGCGACGCCCTCGTTCACGAGGTACTGGACGTACCGGTGTTTGCGGTGGAACTCGTCCTCGACCGCGGCGACGTCGCGGTCGGTCCGTTCGGCGATACGGTGGAGGAAGCGGAACCGGAGGGTGCCCTCGGTTTCGGCGGATGCGGCAGCGGACTCGTTCGCCGCGGCGGTCGCGTCCGCGGCAGCGGTCGCATCCGTGGCAGCGGTCGCGTCCGCGGTATCGACGTCGTCGCCCAGGTCCGGATGGTCGTACTCGAGGTGGAAGCTGCCGTCGGTGTCCCGCCAGCCGACCGTGTTCCAGTGGATCGTGGCACCGTTCTTCTCGACGGTTCCGGCACCGCCGCGACGGGCGAGCGTGCCGTCGCTGTCGTGGGCGGCGTCGTCCAGCGCCTCGAACTCCGCGTCCGACAGCAGCTCGACGACGTGGGAGACGTAGCGGTCGCCGTCGACCTCGTGCGGGAAGGCGACGAGGTCGAGTTCGCGCAGCAGGTAGGCCGGAAGCCCCTGTTCGATGACCCGGTTAACGAGGGTCTCGACGTCCTCGGCGTGGGTGGTGCCGACGACGCCGTGGCCCGTGTTCAGCGTCTCCGCGAACGTCTCAAAGCTCTCCGGCGTGTTGATCTCGGCGATGACCTCGACGTCCGGGTTCAGGTAGTTCGTCTCGGTCATCAACTCGGCCATCGTCACGCGCTTGTACTCGTTCTCGTGGTCCCGCGTCGTCAGCGAGACGCCCGTCTCGTGGGGGAGTCGCACCTCGCGGGACCCCTCGTCGATGGAGATCGGCCGGTCGTCGAAGGGGACGAACGGCATGTGCGCGTTCATCAGCGTCGTCTTCCCGACCCCGGTCGGACCGGAGAAGAGGACGACGCCGTGATGCTCGTAGAGGAGCCAGAACAGCGCGACCAGCTCCGTCGACAGCGACCCGCGCTCGACGAGGTCGACCGGGGTCATCGCGTCGGGCGACTGCTTCCGGATGGAGACGTAGGGGCCGCCCTCCGAGATGGCCGGCAGGGCGACTGCACAGCGCACCGTTTCGGGCACGTCGTCGAGGTCGATGTTCACCTTCGCGGACGGCGCGGAGGCGTTCAGCTCCGTGCCGTCGTGGGCGGCCAGCTGCGTGACGACGTTGACGAACGTCGTCTCGGACTCGAACGAGAGGTTCGTCGGAACGCGGTCGCCGGGACTCGCCCCGCGTGGGCCGTCGCTGGCAACGCTATCGGAGTTCGTGTCGCCGGTACTCGCGTCGTAGATGGACGCGCGCGGGACGACCTTCACGCGTTCGCCCACGCGGTTGGCTTCGACGTCCTCCAGGTGCGGGTCGCGGATCGGGACCGAGAGGATCCCCTCGCCGACGTAATCGCGGAGGACGTAGTAGACGAGGTCGTCGAGCCGATCGCGGGCGAACCGGGAGTCGACCGGCGGGACGACGAGGTCGTGCTCGGCCAGCGCCGCGCGGAGCCGGTACTCGGTCGCGTCGACCCAGGCCCGCGTGTTGCGAGCGGTAAGCCGTCGCGAGAGGAACTGGCGCGCGCGGTCGGCGACGAACGTCCGGCGGTCCTCGACGACGCGGTCGACGTTGGCCTCCCAAATTCGCTCCTTGCACTGCTCGATGAGGTCGTCGTCGCCCGGGAGGAGGTCCGGTTCGAGGACGGCGTACTTCGTGGTGAACTGGTCGGAGCCGAGCAGGTGCTCCCGGTAGACGACGACCTCGACGTCGAAGTCGAAGAAGTCGACCTCGTAGGTCCGGAGTCGCTCGCCGGCGACGCGTTCGACGTACTCCGTCCCCGCGTCGACGCCGGTCCGAACCGGCGCGAAGGCGTCCGTGTGGACCACGAGCTCCTCCTCGTCGCCGACGTCGGCCACCTCGATGCGGTCGTCGACGGCCAGTGGCGTCACCTCCCCCAGCAGGCGGAGCTCGCTCAGCGCGTGGTAGTCGATCCGCCGCCGCGCGGCCGCGGAGGTGTCGAGCAGCCGGTTGAGCGCCCGCTCGTACTTCGGCTCGAAGCCCGCGTCGGCGCGCTCGACGACGCCCTGCCTGGTGAGCGGGCGCCGGTGCCGGACCGCCGAGAAGTGGTCGCGCACGCTCTCGAGGGCGGCCTCGTCGCCGACGTCGAGGGGCGGCTCGCGGGTGTCGTAGGCGAACCCCGTCCCGGTCTCGGTCACCGTCGCGACGACGCCGGGGATCGGTTCGTACTGGGCCCGCACGTCCTCGGCGTACCAGGCTTCCGGGTCGTCCGGCGGCACCGGCGCAGGAACTGTTCCCAGGTCAGTTTGCCCCTGTCCGCCGATTTCGAGCGTTGGCGCGGAGTTCACGTGAGTTACCTCTGGATGAAAATTTAGTCCCTCAGTATCGTATTTAAATGTTCAGATCGGTAGAAATAGAACTTTCCCGCCGGGATGTTGGCAGTGATGACTACCGGGGCAACGGTGTCGGGCGGAGAGTTGGGTCAAAGGAAAAATTGATCGGCTCTACGTTCATTTTCGAAGGCTAGATAGGTTTTAATTAATATTGTTAACTTATAAAACATCTCGCTGTGAGAGACGGGGCGTGATACGTTGGATTGGAGTTATTTTCACAAATAAAGCAACATTTATTATTCAATTGTCTGTAAATTACTAACTTTTATTGTTATGCATATATAGATTCCATTTAAATTATGAATGGATTACCGACAGAGAGGCGAACATTTGTGAAAGGTGTCGGTTCGAGTATGCTCGGGTCGCTACTACCGGCAACGGTTGTCGATGCGGCGGAGTCGGATACAGTGACGATACTTGGTGACTTCGAGGGTTCGCTCGACAACTGGAGGACCAACGGGGGCAACACGCTCAAACAGCAGTCCAGTGACGAGTGGAACCGTCCGGTGACTAACGGCGAGGGTGTGCTAAAAGTTCACGCAAGTGGCGACCCCTATCCAATGGTATACAACCGCAAGCGTGTCCGGGCAGCAGATCTGATTGAAACACCGTACCTGCTCGCGGACGTGACGGTCGGTCAGTTCGAGAACGATTCCACCGACCTTGCATTCAATTTCCGGTACCATCGTTTGCCAGGAGAAGATGCGAACCACGGTAGTAACTCTACCAGCGGAAAAGGGGGCAGTGGGGGTGGCAACAACGGCGGAGTCGGAGCGAGTGGCAGCAGCAACGGTGGAAGTGCCAACGACAAGCCCGGACAGAGTCAGTCGCCGCTGGTTGCGGCCTCCGAGACGATGGTAGTTCCTCAGTACGTCAAGACGACGCTTACGTGGGACCTCAGCGATCTTGCAAAGATGAAGCGGGACGAGTCCGACCGCATCGATCTCGCATGGCACGCCGCGGGCGAGGAGCCGAAAACGGGACCGTCGGGACGAGGGCCAGGGGCGCCGTTGAACGGGAGCGTCTACCTTGATAACATTCGGCTCGTTGATAGCATCACGGAGCTATCCGAGCGGGCAATGGCGCGGAAGCTGACTCGACTGAAGGCCAAGCACGGGACACTGGAGTACAGGAACGAGAGATCCGATGTTGAGTCACTCACCGAGCGCGGCCGGTTCGTATTCAACGATGGCACCGAGGTCGGCGTCGAGTTCAGCGCCGAGACGGTGAATAAGTGGCACTACAGCATCGGTGAGGAGACCTACCGTCTCGGAGGTGGGTGGGAATGAACGTCGACCGCCCCGAGAAGAGTTTACCGACGGGCGCGGACGGCGACAACAGCATCTACCTCGACAATGGCCAGTACAGCGTCGACGTGGGCGAGACTGAGTCTGGCACGTGGGTCTGGCAGTTCGATGGCCACACGACGCTGTATCACGAGTACTTCGCGATGCAGGACGAAAGCGGCAACGACCGGTCGGTTGTCCCTTCGTACAAAGAAGGACCGCTCAAGCGCGTCGAGGACTTCCCGAACACTGGAGAACCCGGCGAGCAGCACCAAGCCGTGATGAAGTACGTCGTTGGCAACAACATCCTCGCGGTGAAGCGGACAGTCAAGCTGGCTATCGACAAGCCGACGCTGATCGTCAAGTACGATATCAAGAACGATTCCGTCATTGACGACTCGAAGGATGAGACGGTTGACCTTGATTTCTTCCAGTACGCTGACTTTGACGACGGATCTTCCGACTTTTGGGATGATATCGCATACTATGACGACGCTGCGGAGATGGTGTATACTCGCGACAGAGCGGGTGGCGCTTACTCCGGGTTCACTACCAATAAATCACCAAAGAACCACCACGTCGGCGAATACCCTGGCTACTGGGCTGTCAACAATGATCAGTTGAACAACGACGATAAGTTCCCCGATAGTGGATCCGACGACCCGGTAGTCGCGATGGAGTGGGACCTAGGCGAGTTGGAACCCGGCGAGTCGACCAGCATCACGGTCCAGTTCGGGGCCGAAACTACGTTCACAGACCTCGAACAGAATATCGAGAACCCTCCGGAGATTCCGACCGACCCGCCGCTCAGCAGTTCGATACGAGGGTCGGCCACAGTCTTGAGCTACGCACCCGCGCTCAATGAGAACTCCAACTACTCCGGGAACAGATTCCACGCTGTTTTCCCAAACAAGGCGGTCTCGCCTGTGCCGCTCCTCAAAATGCCACAGGACGGTGCCTACTTTGGCGACCACGTTACGTCCCCGCCGAAGGACCTCGTGGAGTTCCTCTCGATGCGTAAGGAGGTCGACGGACTCAACGAGGTGTTCCGGAACTACCGGGTGCGCAACTCCGTCAAGGTCGAGTTTGACCCCGACGACGGTGGAACTATCGACGGCGGCGTGACCGTGAACACGAACGTTCCTGAGGATAACTGGAAGATCGAAATCGGCGACAACGTGGACGCCGAAGTCGAGACGTTCCTGCACGCCCCCTCCCACACCGTCGTCCACGAGGAGATGGTAGACAAGTCTTATCCGAACCTCGTCGGGAACATGGTCCAGAACGATGCGGATCGGTCGCTGCGCGCCCACACGCGAAAACGGTTCCTTACGGTCACCAAGTCGACGATGAACGATCCGGATGGCGGTGAGATAGATGCAGTGACAGTCTCGGCACTCTACGGCAGTGAAAATCCCTACACCCGCGCCCTTGTGAACGCGACCGGCTTCAACGACGTGCCGATTGCTGAGGAACTGGTTCAGGACAACCCACGAATCTACACTTGGATCGAGTTGACGGTCGGGGCCGACGGAACCCGCGTCGTCCGCGTCCCGGACGCCAGTGTCTTCCCGAAGCATTTGGGCTATGTCAACCGGCAGTCGGAACCGCCGGAGGGGTACCAAGTCAACGGCCGCCGTGAGGACCAGAACGGTCTGGAGGTTCTGTACGACACCAGCGCAGAGTCGGGAGACGGCTACGACGTGGCGGTCAATGAGCAGACAAACAACGTCTGGAACAAATTCAAAGGGGAGGTCGAAGCCGGAAATACTCCCTACGCCTCGTCGCACCTGCTCTACTACTTAGGGTACAGCGACGAAAACTACGCGCATCCCGTAATGCTCTACGGGGCAGGCACAGAGGGTGAGTCCCTCTCGAAGAGCGAGTGTCGGAACCGACTCACTAATGAGTTCCCACAGTCGCCGTTCCCGGCACTGCTGGGCATCAGCGAGGTGGTAGCTGACGAGCAGTAGTCAGAACTGAGCTCTCTTCGGGATTGATCCCGGACTCGCTGGGGCAGACCATTTCCACAGAATCGGCTGACGAACGCTGCGTGGGGAGGTGGGACAAACTACACCTCCACCACAGCGATATTGAGATAGCCACGGGTTTTATTTCACAGAGACGTAACAATTGTAGTATGTCCCGAGCGACGGCTGACGAAGGACGCGGCTGGACGAACGCGGTCGCTCGACTCTCTACAGGCGTCGGCGTTCTCTACTTCGTCGGGTACACTGTCTACGTCCTCACCGAATTGGACCCGTCGTTCTATCTCCCGCCGGTGGTGCTGCTGGGCTACCTTCTGTCACGGAGTCCCATCGACGACCGCTACGAGGGGACGTCGATGCTCCGGGTCGTGGGCCTGTACGCCTGGGTAATTCCGGCGGGTGCGGTCGCCGTCGAATTACTCCTCCTGTTCTGTCAGGCGCTGGCCTTCTCGTTGCTCGGGTGGATTCCGCTGGTCGCATGGTACCAGCGTCAGTGGCTCAGCGTCACTGGGTTCGCGGGCCCGCTACCGCTACTGGTGTACACACTGCTGTCCGCCATGGTCGTCGCCCTGGTGGCAGTCGGGATACGGACGGTGCAGGCCGAGACCGGGTCGCGACTGCTGGCCCGGTAGTCGCGGAGAATGTCGGTCACCGGATAGCGACGGTCACGCTTCTGTGAGGGGATTCATCTCACAGCGATTGGGGTGGGAGTGGCGCTGCTCGCCGGTATCGGAGGAGCCGGCGCTTCGGCCCGTTAGCGGCCCCAGCAGTCAATTTCTCTCAGAAGGGTTTACTCGGACACATGGCGGACCAACCGGATTCCGAACGACTGTCTCCCGGCGGTCTTCTCTACATAAACGCGCACCTCTCTTGCTGTCGGCTTCCTGAGCATCGCGCTCTTCGGCTGGCGGGGTATCGAGCGGTTCATCGAATTTCTGAACATCCTAGTCGATCCGACGAATGGGTTTATCGGGGGCTTCTGCTGATCGGAATTGCCGTCGTCATCGCCATTGTCGACGAGAACGAATAGTAATCGCCGGACTCGGTCCGCCGCCGAGCGCTCCGTCGCCGAATTCGGCTGCGCCGACGACGATGGCGACCGAATGCTCAGGCTTGCGCGAGTAAGTCGATGTGAGGAAAAGAAGGGAACCCAACGCGCCCGGAACTACAGCGGGTTCTGCATCGTCGGCTCCAGCACGTCCCGCGGGCCCAGGTTCTCGTCCGTGTCCCAGTTCTGAGTGCCCGGCGTTTCGTGGTTCAACTCGAGGATGGTGAGCCCCTTGCCGATGTCGCTGCCGAGGTTGTACGTCGTCGTCCCGGATTCCGGCAGGTCGACGTTCGTCCAGTAGGCCGTCCCCAGCGGCGCGAAGGCGGCCAGCTCCTCCGGAGCCGTCGGGTCCTCGATGCTGTAGGCTCGAATCCCGCCCTGGTAGAAGCTCGCGAACACCTTGTCCTCGCGGACGTCGAAGTTGTGGGAGGTGCGAAGCCCGTCACTGGGGCGGTCCGGCGACGGAATGAAGCCGATCTCGTCCTCGGTCGGGTTGCTCGGCGACGAACTCGTGGAGACGTCGCTCGTGTCGAAGATGCGGATGCCGCCGTGGTCGCCCGGGATCACCGTGTCCTCGAAGGGGCCCGGGAACGTCTCGGCGCCGACGAGCGTGTAGTCACCGCTCGGGGTGGGCTGGACGTAGTGCGCGTTCCCCGGCTGGCCGAGGTAGCGCTCCTGGCGCTCCTGCGTCCCGGCCGGTTCGACGCCCGCGTCGTCGGTCGCGCCGAAGTGGGCGACCGCCTGCGGATCCGACGGGTCGGAGACGTCGGCGACGACGACGCCGGCGTCCCAGAAGCACATGTACGCGAGGTCGTCCTGGACGTAGAGGTCGTGGATCGGGTTGATACCCGCCTTCGCCATGTCGGGATGGGCGTCCCGGAGCATCCAGGCGCCGCCGGAGCCGCGTTCGGTACCCTCGAGGCTCACCGGGTTCGCCGGGTCGCTGACGTCGAGGACTACCATGCGGGCGTACCCGAAGTCGTCGTTGATACAGAGGTACGCGTAGTCGCCGTCGAGGAAGCAGTTGTGGACGCCGCTGGCCGCCTCGTAGAAGGACAGCTCGACGGGCGTCGTCGGGTCCGAGACGTCGAAGAACGTGACGCCGGCGGGGTTCGTGTCGCTGCCGGCGTCGCCGTCGTTCGCGAGCGCCGCGAGGTTGCCCTCGACCTTGACGTCCAGGTTGTCCTGGCCGTGACCGGCCGCGGTGCCACCGAGGAGCGGGGTCGAGGGATCGCTCACGTCGACGGTCGATATCTCCGCGCCGTTCGCGGAGTACGCCCAGTCGCCCTGGACGACCGCCTCGTAGGTGCCGGCGTCGAGCGCCTCGCCGACGAGTTCGTAATTCCAGTCCGATTCGGCCGTGGCACTGGCGCTCGTGACCGCGAGGCCACCGAGCGCCGCACCGGTCGTCTTCAGGAACTGCCGTCTGTCGAATGTCACGAGTTGAATCCGTGTCGGAGGCGGGAATCGGTCGTCGACATCACAGTCGACACCGTCCGCAATTCGCGTATGGCTGGCTGCCCGGGCCCCGACACCAGTCCGAGTGTGTCGTCTTGTTCCCTTGACCTGTGTCCCTAATTTATCGGGTGTCGTAGGATAATAATAGGGCGGCTGGTCGACCGTCGTCGCCAACAAGTGGAGAGTGCTGGTGAGCACTCATCGAGATAAGAAGGCGACGGCGTGGCGGCTCCGTCAGCGTAGCTTACCGAATCAACCTCCCGCGCCAGGCTGAGAAATATCGGCCGCAGCCGGGATCGACGCTACTCCTCGTCGCCCTGGTGGTCCACCGATTCCATCAGCGTCAGCTGGGTCGACCGCTCGTCGACTTCCTCAGGGTGAACGCCGACGAGGACGACGGCGTCGCCCTGGTGTGAGACACTCGCCAGGTGGATGCGGATCGGCACGTCGCCCTGCTCGGTCGACGCCGTCGTCGCGAAGGTGGTCACCTCGGTCTGCGTGCCGAGGATCTCCCGGTTCTCGCGCTGGACGACCTCGACGTCCTCGAGGTCGACCTGGTCACGGTTGCCGATCTCCTGTGCGACGCGCTGGAGGAGCTCCTTCCCGGTGAGCCGCGCGATCGGGTTCACCGACTGCCCGGCGACCGTCGCATCCGGCGTGCTCGCGACGACGAGCGTCGCCGGCGTGTCGTTGGCCGCGTAGCTCGCCGTCCACGTCGTCGCGGAGACCTGCTTGCTCATTCCGGCGACCTCGACGGTCTCGTTGATCGTTACCTGCTCGGGTGCCTGCCCGGTGTAGTTGGCCTCGTCCAGCGCCGCCTCGTCGACCGTCGCCGGTGACGCCGCGAAGCTGAGCGCCCCGCCGGTACAGCCCGCGAGGAGCACGACCACAGCGAGTGCAGCGATTGCCCGTGGTTGCATACTCCGTGATAGTCGCTCGGGCAGTTATAAAGAATACGAGGCGGACCCGTCCGCCGCCGTAACGGGGCAGCTCGGACTGCGTCGCCGCGGCGACTATCGGGGCGACGATGGCGACAGGCGACCCGAAGATCTTCGGTTTCGGTGGGTTGCCGTCCGTCGCTTCGCGCGATACGGGCGGCCGTGAATCCGGACTCGACTACCGGATGGTGTTGCTGGATCCATGGTACGCGTACCCTCGCAGATGGTTTACGTCCGGGGAGTTAATTTCAGTTACAATGACTCAGCGACGAAACGTCATCAAGGGCGTCGGGGCAGCGGTGACGGCCGGGCTTGCGGGTTGTACGGGCAACGATTCGGCGTCGGACGGCACGACGACGGATGGGTCGACGGAGGACTCGTCGGACGACGACGCGTACGGGCTGCTGTCGACGAGCATCACGGACCAGCCGAACGACATCGGCGACTTCGAGTCGCTGATCGTTACGATCGACGGGATCTGGGTGAAGCCGGACGCCGAGGACGCCGAGGACGGCGACATGGACGGGACGGAGACGGAGACCGCGGACGAGACCGAAACCGCCACCGCGACGGAGTCCACCGAAACGGCGACGGAGACCGACTCGGACGCGACCGAGACTGAAGAGGAGGACGACATGGAGGACTCCGAGACGGAAGAGGACGACATGGAGGACTCCGAGACGGAGGAAGACGGCGAGAACGGTCGCCGGTACATCGAGTTCGAGGAGCCGCAGGAGGCGGACCTCGTGGAGCTCCAGGACGGGAATACGGCGCTGATCGACGAGACCGAACTCGAGGTTGGGACCTACAAGTTCCTCCAGCTGAACGTCAGCAACACCGAGGGCACGCTCACTGACGGCTCGGAGGCTGAGGTTGAGACGCCGGGCAACGCGCCCCTCAAGTTCAACCAGTCGTTCGACATCCGGCAGGACGTCGTCACGAACTTCCTCGCCGACTTCGCGCCGCACAAGCGCGGCAACGGCTCGTACATCATCCGCCCCGTCGCGTCCGGCACGGAGGTCACCTACACGGATTCGACCGCGACGGCGGACGGCACGGAAACCTCGACGACCGAGGCTGAGGGCGACGCGACCGCCACGGAGACGACTGCGACCGAGTCGACTGCAACGGAGTCGACCGCAACCGAGTCGACCGCGACAGAGCAGGCCGGCACCGAGGACGGCTCCTAGTCGGACTGGACGCGTTTCGCGTAGAGTTCGTTTTTCGTAGCTGATTCCGAGAATCTGAATCTGTGTCGTCCGATCAGGAGCGCCAGCGCTCGGTATGGACAACAATTGGTCATCGGCTCGCAGCTTCGGTTTTATACTCAGTCACAACGGCGTCAGTCGACCGACTCGGTGTGGGCGACGCGTGCCTGAGCGCGGTTACCGTATCCCTTTTTGACTCCCTGAGAGGACGCGTATTCGCCTCGTAGTCTTTATAACCACGAGGTGAAACCATCCCCTATGGCTGACCGTTTCGACGTCGTGATCGCTGGCGCCGGCCCCGCCGGGGCCCAGTGTGCACGCGATCTCGCTGCGCGGGACTACGACGTCGTCGTGCTCGAAACCGAACCCGAAGACGAGTTCCCACGGCAGAGCAACAAATCGACCGCCGGGACGTTCCCGTCGATGATGGCGGCCTTCGGCGTTCCCGACGACGTCGTGATGCAACACACGGACAGCGTCGTGCTCGAGTCCACGAACGAGCATTTCGTGCAGGACCAGGCCGGCGCCGTGCTCGATTTCGGCGAGTTCAAGCAGTGGCTGGTCGCCGAAGGGCGCGAGCACGGCGCGGAGTACCGGTTCGACTCCCGGGTCGCTGCCCCCGTGATGGACGACGACGGCGACGAGATCGCCGGCGTCCAGTACGACGGCCAGGAGGAAGTGTACGGGGAGATCGTCATCGACGCGACCGGGCCCGCAGCCCCGCTGGCGAAGGCACTCGACGTCACCGGACTGGAGCGGGAGAACCAGGCCATCGGCGTCGAGTACGAGATGCGCGGCGTCGACGTGGACCACGACGACTACGCCGACCTCTCGGACGCGATGATGCTCCGGCTGGACCACCACATCGCCCCCGGCGGCTACTCGTGGATCTTCCACACCGGCGAGGACACCGCGAAGGTCGGGCTCTGCTACATCCAGAACAACCGCCATCGCGAGTACGGCGACGAGGGGATGAGCATCGACGACTACCTCGAACGCTGGCTCGCGGAGGACCCGCGCTTCGAGGACGCCGAGCGCATCGAGGGCGGCCAGCACCGCGGCTCCGCGCACATCCAGATGCCGAGCAGCTTCAGCACGGACCGCTTCATGGCGATCGGCGACACCGTCCCGACCATCGACCCCCTCTGGGGCGAGGGCATCCACAAGGGGATGCTCTCCGCGCGTGCCGCCGCCAAGACCGTCGACAACTGCCTCACGCCGAAGGAGCAGGAGCCGGACACGTCGGCCGAGGCGATGTCGTTCTACGACGAGCTGTGGCGAACCGAGGTCGCCCCCGACATGCGATCGCGGCTCCTCATGACGGAGCTGCTCTACCTCGCGCCGAACGAGCGGTACGACGACATGATGCGGGACCTCCAGCGGCTCGACGACGACACGCTGGCGAAGGCGAACGCCGGCAACAAGCTCGCCATCGCGAAGCTGCTTCACCTGAAGGACCTGCCGCACATCGCCAAACTCGTCCGCGAGTACCTCAACGGCGACACGGGGCGCTGGCAGCAGCCGGCCTGAGACGGGGGCGACGCCGAGAGCGAACGTCCCCCGGCGGCGATTCCCGGCCGTCGGAAGAACGCCCCGATGCCACAATCTCTTTCCCCCCGCCGGGCGTCCATTCGAGTATGCCCGAAGAGGTCGAAGTGACGACGGTTGACGGAGTGCCGACTGCTGGTGATACGCCGCGGCTCGGCGGGATGCCGATGTTGGGGCTCGGGACGTGGAAGCTCGAGGATCCCGAGAGCTGTGAAGAGGCCGTCCTGACGGCGCTGGACCTCGGCTACCGCCACATCGACACGGCGCAGGCGTACGGCAACGAGGAGGACGTCGGCGCCGCCATCGAGAAGTCCCACGTCGACCGCGAGGACGTCTTCCTGGCCACGAAGGTCTGGATCGAGAACCTCGAGCACGAGGACGTGCTCAACACGGCCCACGAGAGCCTCGAGAAGCTCGGCGTCGACTACGTCGACCTGCTGTACGTCCACTGGCCGGCCGGCGAGTACGAGGCCGAGAGTACGCTCGCCGCCTTCGACGAGCTCCACGCCGAGGGCGTGGCGGAGCGCATCGGCGTCTCCAACTTCGAGCCCGACCAGCTCGCCGAGGCCTGCGAGCTGACCGAGGCGAACATCTTCGCGAACCAGTTCGAGTGTCACCCAATGCTCCCCCAGGAGGAGATCCGCGAGGCCTGCGAGGAGCACGACGTCTACCCGGTCGCCTACTCGCCGCTGGCTCGCGGCGAGATCATCGACCACCCCGTCATCTCGAACATCGCCGGCAAGCACGAGGCCAGCGAGGCGCAGGTCGCGCTCGCGTGGCTCCGCCAGCAGGGCATCACCGCGATCCCGAAGGCCGAAGCCCACGCGCACATCCGCGACAACTGGGGCTCGCTTGCCGTGCGCCTCGACGAGGGCGACATGGCGAAGATCGACGACATCGACGAGCGCGAGCGGATGGTCGACCCCGACTTCGGCCCCTGGAACTGAGATCCCCGGTCGGCTCCACTCCCGCCCCCCCCCTTTTATAAGCACGCCGTCCCGCCGATCGCGCAGTATTCCCGCCGGTCCGTTCAGCGTCGGACGCGCGCACGGTAGATCGCCGCCGCGCCGACGAATGAGGCGCAAAGTTCAATTCCCAGCGCGTGAGAGTAAGGTTCGATGGAACGACGGACTCCCGGGCTCCTCGGCGCGATACGCATCGACGTCGCCCGGCTCCACGACACCTGGATGGAGCTGGCGTTCCCCCGTCAGCTCGACGCCAGCGCGGTCCTGGGCAAGTGGCAGCCGGAGACCCTCCCACAGAAGATCGCGTACTACCTCTGGGCTGGACTGGGCCTCCCGCTCCTGTTGATCGGCTACCCGCTGCTGCTGTTCGGGTTCGCAACCCGGTTTTACGCCGCACGGCTCGACTCGGCGGCGACCAGACTCGGCGTCGCGGGCGCCGTCGCCGTCGCGGCCCTCGGCTGGGGGATCCTGACGCTGATCACCCACCTCCAGCTCTCCTTCAGCGCCGTCAAGGCCGTCGGCGCCGCGAGCATCGTCGCGACCGTGTCGGCCGCGCTCGCGGTCGTCTTCTCGAGGGTCGGCGGGCGTGGCACCAGCGTCGCCCTCGCGTACCCGTTCGCGATGACGGCGCTGTTTCTCCCCCCGGTCGTGGCCGCGCTGGTCACGCCGACGCTGGAGGCGATCATCATCCCGCCGAGCTACGATCTCTCGATCTGGATCCTCGACACCTTCCTGTTCGTCGGCGGGCTGAACGAGTGGCTCCGCGCCTCGTTCAACCTGGAGACGTTCGGAGCGGCCTACGGACTCGAGGGGATCGGCTACCCGCTGATGTGGTTCGCCATCGCGGTGCCGACGGGCTGGCTCCTCGGCGCGCTCGTCGCGCTCGCCGACGTGGTTCGGCCGAAAGAGGACGATTCCGGCCTGCGATAACGGCGCGATTCCGGGCATTTCGTTTCGCAGGGCTCAGGTAGCGAGTACTTACTGTGACAGCACCTTTTCTGGGGTGGGGCGTGACGAAAGGTGCCGACTGGTCTTTTTAATGGAGTCGTCGTTGTCGACGCTGGCACACTTGCCAACGACGGCGAGAAAGCCCTCGGCCGCTCTTCATAAGTCGATTTGAATGGACGACACGGTCTTACTCTTGACGGCACGGCAGACTCCTTGAAAGCCCTCGGCCGCTCTTGTTTATAAACTGGATGCACAGGTGCAGACGCTGCTGCGCTTGACAGCAACGCAAACGCCCAGAAAGCCCTCGGCCGCTCGCGGTCGCTGAGCAGGATATCCGCGCCTCTCCGCACCGCCCGGCGCGGATAGTGCCTGTCTCAGCGACTCCGCTACGCCGCGACCACTGGAAGACGGTCCGGGCTGCTCGCTACGCTGCGCTGCCGGGCTGCGACTTCCAAGCTCTCGTTCACTTCGTTCACGAGACCGGCCGTCGCCCTTTCAGTCCGCCAGGACAGCACCACACAGCAACCGCCACCGCGACAGCACCGCACAGCAACCGCAAGCCTCGGCCCTCCCCAGCCTCGGCCGGGGCGCGCCGGCACAGCACAGCGCGGCGCGCCACCGGCCTCCCTCGCACGCGTTGCTCGCGCGCGCCGACCGCTCCGCACCGCACGCCGGGCAGCCGGCGCACGTCGGCGGCCACCCAACCGCCGCGAGCGACGCCCGGCGACAACTCCGGGGCGGGACTGAAAGGGGCAGCCGCTGAGCGCGACGCCCTGCGACGTAAGCGACGCGAGAGCGAAGCTCTCGCTAGTCTGAGGCTTCGCCTCAGGCACCGAGCCAGCGAACGAGCGAAGCGAGTGAGCTGGCGAGGCGCGCAGCGAGCAGCGCGAGCGCTCAGCGGCTGGGGCTTTCCGAGCATGCTGAGTGGTGTCGCCTCCGACGAGGCCCGGCTTCATTTATAAACTCGACCGGTCAGCGGCTGGGACCTTCCCCTCATACTGAGTGATGTCGCTCGCGTCGACACGCAATTTTATTTATAAGTACGACCGGCTCAGCGACCGGGGCTTTCGGACCCCAACGGGCGGCGTCGCTGGCGACGAATCGTCCACCGAGACGCACGATGGCCTTCCGGACGACAGGTGCCCACGTGCCACGAACCGCCAATATTGCCGCGCCCCGATGCGCTTAACAGGCTCTCGCCGCTACGGGGAAGCACATGGCCGCACAGGCAATGGATCGCGTTCCGCAACGGTAACGAATTCTCCCCAAGCGACGCCTGTCTCGGCGGTGATCACCGATGTTAACCGAAGAGCACCCAGTCCAGAGTACCGGACTCGACGCCGTAGCGCTGAAGCCCACCGAGTGTGACGTCTCGCGAGCCGCCTCGCTCCCGGTCGACACGCTCGCCATCGACTACGAGGGCCGTGAGCACCTCCCGGACACGGAGACGCTCAGTGCGCTCGCCGCCGAGAAAGACGTCTACGTCACGACGCCCGTCCGCGCCGACGGGTTCGACCCGCTCGGCGACGACTCGCTGCTCGACCAGCTCCCGCCGGCCGTGAACCGCGTGCTCGTCGCGGGCCACAGCGCCTATCTCTCCGAGGAAGAGGCCGAGCGCGCCGTCGCCCCGCGACTCGGCGCCGCCCGCGAGCAGGCACCGGACGCGTGGGTCGGCACGGAGGGCGTCGAGCGCGTCGCGATGGCCGCCGGGGGGACCCAGTACGACCTGCTCTCGCGGTCGACCGACCGCGACCTGCAGGCGCTCCGCGCGGCCGGCTTCGACGGCGAGGTCGTCGTCTACGCGCCGACCGTCCTCACCGACGACGAGGACGCCGCCCTTGACGCCGTTGGGCCGTACACCGCCCGGCGTCGCCCCGCCGCCAGCGCGCTCCCGGACGACGCCGCCACCGACGCCGACGCCGAGGGCCGCGCCCGCGACGTGCTCTCGAAGGCCGTCCGTGACTACGCGCTCGTCGGGACGCCCGACACGGTGGCCGACCGCGTCGCCGACCTGAAAGCCGCCGGGGCCGACGCGGTCGTCGGCTACCCCGCCCGCGGGCTCGACGAGTTCGGCACGTAATCCGAGCGACCCGCCTTTTTAATGGCGACTGAGCCGCCACTCCCACTCTCACTGGTTCCCGAACAGGCTAAGTGCCGTCCGGCGAAGCCCCGGCTATGGACATCGACGTCGCGGTCGTCGGGGGCGGTGCCGTCGGGGTGACGACAGCGGGCGACCTTGCCGAGCGCGGAGCGAACGTGACGCTGTTCGAACGCGACGCCGTCGCCAGCGGCAGCTCCGGGCGCGCCGCGGGCGTCCTTTACGACGCCTACGCGGACGCGGTCGACGCCGAGATCGCGGGGCGCTCGATGGAACGATTCCGACGGCTGGCCGACGAAGCAGGCTTCGAGTTCACGCAGTGTCCCTACGTGATCGCGGTTCAGGAGGGCGACGACGGCGCGGACGCCATTCCGGAGATGGTCGAGCGCATGCGCGCGCACGGCGAGGACGTGACCCAGGTCGACCCCGTGGAGCTCGGTAAGCGGTTCCCCCTCGAAACCGACGACCTCGCGACGGCCGCGGTGGCGACGGGCGCCGGCTACGTGGACCCGGCGGAGTACACTGCCGCGATGGCCAAGCGCGCCCGAGCGGCGGGCGTGACCGTCCGCGAAGGGACGCCGGTCGCGCTGGCTGGACCGGGAGACTCCGAGGATCGGGAACCGGGAGCGACCGTGCCCACTCCCGACGCTCCGGACGTGCTCGCGACCGACCCACCGGCACTCGTCGTCGACCCCGACGGGGACGCGACGCGCCGCGAGTTCGACGCCGTCGTCGTCGCGACCGGCGCACACACGCCGAGCCTGCTGGCCGACGCCGGCGTGTCGCTGGCGACGGTCCCGTATCGCGTGCAGGCGCTGACGAGCCGTGGCGCGTTCGAGGGACCGATGACGTACGACGCGAGCGCGGGAGTGTACCTCCGCCCGCATCCCACCGGCCTGCTCGCCGGCGACGGCACCGAGCCGGTGCCCGCCGACCCGGAGACGTACGACCGCGAGGGCGACGACTGGTTCGTCGAGAACGTGCGCGAGGCGGTCAGACAGCGCGCGGACTACGAGGTCGACCCCGAACGCGCCTGGGCCGGGCTCTGTACGGCCACGCCGGACGGCGACCCGCTGCTGGGCGAGGTCGCACCGGGCGTCGTCGTCGCAACCGGCTGGCAGGGCCACGGGTTCATGCGCGCGCCCGGCCACGCCGAGCGCCTGGCCGAGCAGGCAATCGCGCGGGCGACGGGCGACGCGGAGCAACTCGCTGCGGCGACTATCGACGCGTTCGACCCCACGCGCTTCGACGGCGACGAGGAGTTCGAGATCGTCGAAGGGATGGACGTCGAAAACAGATAGCGACTGCGAAGCCGGGGGCGGTCCGGCTCAGGCGTCGCCGCCGCCGACGGCGTCGTTGCCTTCGTCGGCGTCGTCGGCGTCAGCGTCTTCCCCCTCCTCCGCGACCTCGACGGTTTCAGCGCGCTCGTCCTTCGGGATTTCGACCTGTAACGTCCCCGAGCGCGTCAGCGTCGCGTTCGCGCCGGACGGCTCCACGCTGGCGTCGGCCGGGAGGTCGGCGGAGCCCGACAGCGTCAGGCCGCGACCCGGGAACACCAGGTCGAGCCCTTCGCGGACGTCCCGGAAGCGGTCGAGGCGGACCTCGACGGTGTTCTCCATGAACTGGACCTGCACGTCGTCGCCGCGGACGCCGGGCGCGTCGAAGACGACGAGGTAGGCGTCGTCGCTCTCGAGCAGGTCGTACGACAGCGGGCGGCGCTCCTGGAGCTTGCTCCAGCCGCGACCGACGGTCTCGAGGACGTTCCGCACCGCCTCCCGGCCCGTGTCGAGCAGTCGCACCGGCCTACACCTCGATTTCGCGGAGCGAATCGCCGCCACAGAGGGGACAGTTGAGGTCCGCGACGGTGTGGTCGTCGGCGATGTCGTAGGTGTAGTGATTCTCGAACATGTCCAGCTCACAGTCCTCGCTCTCGCACTTGACTTCCTTCGTCGCAGGCATAGCAAGTGATTGGGGAGGGAAACTAATCAACATTGGCCTTCGGGCGATGAACGAGGCGGCCGCCGGCGACCGATCCGCGACCGATCCGCGACCGGTCCATCCTTTTGCCCGTCGACCCCGTACCGAAGGTATGAGCGAACCGCCCGACAGGGTCTATGGGGTCGACTTCAGCGCGGCCGCCCGCGACGCCGGCCGGAACGTCTGGATCGCTGCGGGCGCGCCGACAGGCGGGGGCGACCGACTCGTCGTCGACACCCTCGAACCCGCGGTCGACTTCTTCGCGGGCGACCCCACGGCGCGCGAGGAGACCCTCGAACACCTTCGAACGTTCATCGCCCGCGAGGAGGGGGCCGCGTTCGGCCTCGATTTCCCCTTCGGCGTCGCCAGCGAGGTCACGGACGCGACCGAGTGGACCGAGTTCGTCGCGCGGTTCCCCGAGTCCCTCGACGTCGACGTCTCCGCTGACGGCGGCGAGAAGGCGGCCCGGCCAGCGAAACGGTTCTACGACGCGATGGACGCAGCCTACGAGGACGCGACGGCGGCCGCCGCCCGCGACGTCGACGCGGTCGGGCTCTCACCGGTTGACTGGCGAATGAAGGAACTCACGTTCTACGGGATCCGGGACGTCCTCCGCCCGCTCGTGACCGGAGAAGAGATCGAGTCTGTGAGCGACGAGGCCAACACCAGCCACGTCGCCGTCGTGCCGATGCAACCGGTGGCAGACCGATCGACAGTCGTCTTCGAGACGTATCCATCGGAGGTGTTCCGCGGACTCGGCGCGAACCCTGACGGGTACAAGGGGCGACGGAATGCCCACCTGCAGGCCCGACTGGAGAACCTGCACGCGCTCGAAGCCGCCGGCGTCGCGCTCGCCGGCGACGGAGAGAGAGCCGAAGATGACGACCCCGCCAGCGACGACGCTCGCGCCCTCCGGATCAAGGCCAGCGCGTACGACGACGCGCTCGACGCGCTTGGGGCGTGTTACGCGACCTGGACACACACCGCGGCCGGGACCGACTTCGACCACGCGCCGGAGTCGTTCGGCGAGATCTACGTCTGAGCGGCCGGCTACCGTCGCAACGAGCGCCGTCGCGGCGCTGGCCCGCCATCCACACTGCTTTACCGTATCGGGGGAGTAGAGGGGCGTATCATGACCGACCCGGCCGACCTCGACGTCACCATCGTCGACGGGTACGTCGACGAGCCGGCTCACTTCGGCGTGCCGCCGTACATCTCCACCTATCCGCGGTACACGGCCGGCGCGCTCGTCGACGCCGGCGTTCCCGAATCGGCGATTACGTATCACACCATCGACGAACTCCGCGAGGACCGCCAGAAGTGGGGCGACGTCGCCGACGCCGAGCTGTTCATCTACGTCGGCGGCATGACGGTCCCAGGGAAGTACGTCGGCGGCACCCCCGCCGAGCCCGACGAGGTGCGCGAGCTCGCGTGGACCGCCAACGGCACGACGCTGCTCGGCGGGCCCGTCCGCTTCGGCGTCGGCGACGAGAACGCCGGTGCCCAGGAGATGGAGCGAGACGACCTCGACTACGACTTCGTCGCGAAGGGCGACGTCGAAGCGGCCGCCTTCGACCTCGTCGACGCCGGACTCGAGGGGTTCAACGACCGCATGCGCGACAACCGCGAGGTCGACCACTGGGCCCGCGACGGCGCGTTCGTCGTCGAGCAGCATCCGAACCACCCCGACTACCTCATCTGCGAGATGGAGACCTCCCGCGGCTGTGCCTACCGCTGCTCCTTCTGCACGGAACCGCTGTACGGCGACCCGGCGTTCCGCGACGCGGGCTCCGTCGTCGGCGAGGTCGGCGAGCTGTACGACCGCGGCGCGCGCCACTTCCGACTCGGCCGGCAGGCCGACATCCTCGCGTTCGGCGGCGACGGCGAGGCGCCGAACCCCGACGCGCTCCGGGACCTCTACGGCGGCATCCGCGAGGTCGCCCCCGACCTGGAGACGCTCCACCTCGACAACATGAACCCCGTGACGATCACGGACTACCCCGAGCAGTCGCGGGAGGCCATCCGAGTCATCGCCGAGCACAACACGCCGGGCGACACGGCCGCCTTCGGCCTCGAGTCCGCCGACCCGGTCGTCCAGGAGCAGAACAACCTCCTCGTCACGGCCGAGGAGTGTCTCGAGGCTGTCCGCATCGTCAACGAGGAGGGTGGCTGGCGCCCCGGCGACGACCCCGACCGCGGCGGAGATTCCGGCACGGTTTCGATGAGCGACCCGGACCGCGTCACCGGCCCGTCGACCGGTCCCGACGCCTCCCCGCGACTCCCCAAGCTCCTGCCCGGGATCAACCTCGTCCACGGGCTCGAGGGCGAGCGCCCGGAGACGTACGAGCACAACAAGGAGTTCCTCCAGACCGTCTACGACGAGGGGCTGATGCTCCGCCGGATCAACATCCGGCAGGTGATGGCGTTCGCCGGCACGGAGATGTCCGACACCGGCGCCGACGTCGCCCGCGAGCACAAAGAGCAGTTCCAGGCGTACAAGCGGGAGGTCCGCGAGACCATCGACAACCCCATGCTCGACCGCGTCGTGCCGCCGGGCACCGTCCTCCCGGACGTCCACCTGGAGTACCACCAGGACGGCAAGACGTTCGGGCGCCAGCTCGGCACCTATCCCCTGCTCGTGGGCATCCCCGGCGAGCGCGAGCTCGGAACGACCCTCGACGTCGCCATCGTCGACCACGGCTACCGGTCCGTCACCGGCGTCCCCTACCCCCTCGACGTCAACAGCGCCTCGATGAGCGAGCTGACGGCCATCCCCGGGATCAGCCGGAGCAAGGCCGGCGACATCACCGTCGGGCGCCCGTACGACTCGGTCGCCGACGTCGACGACGGCGTCGTCGACCTCTCGAAGTACTGCGTCGTCGACGATGCGACCGGCGTCCGCATCCCGGGCGTCGGCGAGGCGACGCTCCGGACACGCGGCGACTAAGTTCCCCCCGGCTCGTTTGCAGCTATGCGCCGTTTCTCCATCCCCGTCGACACCCGCGCGCCGACCGGTACGACCAACGGCTACCTGCTGGGTGGCGCCTCCGGCACCCCGACCAGCGAGACGCTGCTCGTCGACCCCGCAGGGACCGACGACCACCTCGACACCGCCCTCGAGTCCCACGGCGTCGACCACGTCGCCGTCACCCACACGCATCCGGACCACGTCGGCGCGGTCGACCACTACGCGAGGAATCGGTCGAGCGACGCCACCGTCTGGGCGCACGCCGACTACGTCGACGAGTTCCGAGCGGCGACCGGCGTCCAACCTGACCGGACCTTCGCCGACGGCGACCGGGTCGGCCCCGCGACGGTCGTAACGACCCCGGGTCACGCGCGCGACCACGCCGCCTTCGCGTTCACCGAGGAAAGCGCGCGGGAACAGTTCCTCGTCGGCGACCTCGCCGTCGCCGACGGGAGCGTCGTGGTCGGCGGCGACGGGGGCGACCTGACCGAGTACCTCGAGAGCCTCCGCCGGGTCCGCGAGCGCGAGCCCCTCCGGCTCCATCCGGGCCACGGGTCGACCATCGACGATCCCGCGTCGACCATCGACCGCCTGATCGACCACCGACTCGACCGCGAGGAGAAGGTCTTCGGGGCGGTCGAGGACGGCGCGACCGACGTCGACGGCGTCGTCGACGCCGCGTACGACAAGGACCTCACCGGCGTCAGGGACCTCGCCCGGGCGACGACGGTTGCCCACCTCGAGAAGCTGCTCGCGGACGGCCGGATCGACGCCCGCTGGCGCGAACGTTTATAAGGCAAAGCGGGGCGATCGAGCCGTGTCGGGGTTTCCCCCTGAATCGGTTCGCTCCGTCGATTCGAGGCGCCCCGACTCCCCCGGTAGTCCCGACTCAACGGTGTCCAAGTCGATCATTCGGACTCGACGCTCGCGTTCACTCGGAGCCGTCGCCCGCGATCACCCCGAGTCGTCGCCCGCGATCGGCTCGACCGTCGCCGTCTCGTCGGTGACGACGCCGTGTTCGGCCTCGGCGACGGAGGTCGGTAGCGCCGCGTCCAACTCGTCGACGTACCGAGAGTCGAGCGCCGCGGTGATCGCATCACGGACGCAAGCCCGGGCCGAGGCCCCGACCGACGTCGCCGCGCCCGAGAACGACGCTGTCTCGCCGTCCGGGTCGCAGCCGACGACGACCGCGTCCGACGTGGTTCCCGGGAACCCCGTCGTCGCGAGCAGCGTCGTCGCCTTCGCCTCCGCGGCGACGGCGACGAGGTTCGGCAGGGCTCCCGGCGCGAGCGACCGCGTCGTCCCGACGAACACGTTGACCGTACCGGGCCGGTTGCAGTGCGTGGTCGTCGGGACGTCGCCGGCCACACCGTCGGCGGCGCCGGCGCCGGCACCTGCCACCGGGAGCTGTGCCGGGTTCGACAGCCCGGCGGTAGCGACGGCTTCGACCGAGCCGTGCCGAGCGCGGTGGGCGTGCCGCTGGTCCACGCCCGTCAGCAACACCGGCGGCGTGTCGGTCCCGGTGTCGTCCCCGGAGTCGCCTCCGAAGTCAGCCCCGGAGTCGTCCCCGAAACCGGCGGCCGTCAGCCGCCGCTCGACGTAGGGCTGTAGCGGCTGCTCCGGCCAGCCCTCGGGAACCGTCACGTTGTACGCTGCGTCGGCGACGACCTCGCCACCGTCGAACCCGGTCGAGAGGAACCGCGTTCCCGGCCGGTGCAGGCGACAGACGCCGTCGCTCACCGTCGCGTCGAACGCGCTGTCGCTCGCCGCCTCGGCCGCAGGTCCCGGCTGCGGTCCGGATTCGGGGTCGGGGTCAGACATTGAGCGCGGCGAGACACTGGTCGTTCTCGTCCGGCCGCTTCACCGCGACGCGGACGTGGTTGTCCAGCGTTCGGAAGGTGCGAGCGTCGCGGATGGCGACGCCGTCGGCCCGGGCCGACTCGATGATGGCGTCGACGTCCTCGTCGCCGACATCGAGCAGGAGGAACGGGGCGTCCGAGGGGGACACGTCGAACCGCGTGGCGAGCCGCGCTGCCATCCGCTCGCGCTCCGATGCGACGATTGCGCGCGTCTCCTCGACGAACTCGGTCTGTCGCAGGCAGTGCGCGCCGACCGTCGCGGCGGGCGTGGAGAGCCCCCACGGCACGCGGGCGGTGTCGAGCCGGTCGCGCTGGTCGCCCGTCGCGACGAGGAACCCCGCGCGCAGCCCCGGTAATCCGAACATCTTCGTGAGCGAGCGGGCGACGACGACGCCCGGCTCCCCGGCGAGGCTCGAGCGCCCCGTGAAATCGAGGAACGCCTCGTCGACGAGCAGCGTCGTGTCCGCCGTCCGGCAGCGACGGGCGAACGCCTGCAGGTCGCCGGTTTCGTACGCCTCGCCGGTCGGGTTGTTCGGCGTACAGACGACGACGAGCGCGTAGTCGGCGGGGTCAGCGTCGAGGATCTCGTCGTGCGCGACGAAGGTCGGCGTGCCGCCGTGGATCTCGACCTCCTTCGCGTACTCGCCGAACGAGGGCGCCGGAAGCAGCACGTCGTCGCCCTCGTCGAGGGCCGTCGAGACGACGAGGCGGATCCCGGCCATCCCGCCGGCGGTCGGGAGCACCTGTCGACCTTCGCAGCCGACGTACTCGGCGGCGGCGTTGCGGAACTCGGGGTAGTCGGACGACGGATAGCGCCGCGAGCTCGAGAGGGCTGCGTCGTAGGCGGCCACGACGCCGGGTGGGGACCGCGGATTCGTGTTGGCGCTGAAGTCCAGTACGTCCGGATCGCTCGTTCCGCCGTGGGTCACGGAATCGAGCCGGTCCAGCGCGTCGGTGTCCATGCCTCGTCCCACTGCGCCGGTCCGTAGAAACCTTCCGCTCCGCCCGGCTGCTGCCGGTAGCCCGGAGGCGGGGACGAGAGGAGGAGGGGGATCGGGGCGCCGAAATCGACCTGATCAGTCCCCGTCGTCACCGGCCAGCGCCCGGGCGACGGCGAGGTCGCCCGGGCGGTTGACGTTCACTGCCAGCGCCTTGCTGTCGACGACGTGGACGCGGTCGGCCTCGCTCCCGACGACGTTCATCCCCGTTGGCGCGACCGTCGTCCCGTCGTGGTCGAACGTCGTGTCCGCGCTCACGCCCAGCTCCTGCTTCAGCGTGCGCGGGACACAGACGGACAGCGACTCGCCGGCCGCGCGTTCGACGGCGAGGTCGACCGCCTCCCCCGAGAGCAGCGGGAGGTCGGCGGCGACGGTCAGTGCCGGCGTCCCCGTCCGCTCCAGCGCGTCGTTCAGGTCGGCGACGTACCCCCCACCGGCCCCCTCGTGGACGACGAGCTCGTCCTCGCCGGCCACGCGGTTCTCCAGAAGGTGTGCGTGTGTCTCCGGTGCCTTCGGGGACGTGACGGCGTGGATCCGGCCCACCCTGTCCGCCGTCCGGAGCCCGTCGAGGACCCGGTCGATCATCGGTTCGCCGGCGACCTCGACGAGGGGTTTCTCGACGTCGCCGCCGAGGCGCGACCCCTCCCCGCCGCAAAGGACGATGGCCGGGAGAGGGGCCGCCGACGTCCTCAGAGGATCGCCCACGCGATCACCCCCGCGTGGAGCGCGACGGCGCGCCCGAGCTCGTTGGCCGCGCCGAGGACGTCGCCGCTGACGCCGCCGAGCCACGAGCGCGTGCCAACGAGGAGCGCGACGGCGACGGCCGGACCGCCGAGCAGCGCCGCGACGAGCGGGACCACGGCGCCGAACGGCGGGGCGACCAGCACGGCGCTGGCGACGACCACCGCGGGCACGAACGAGAGCCGGCCGACGACGCCGACCAGCTGTGACCCCAGCCCCTCGTGGGCCGGCTCGCCGAAGCAGACCAGCAACGCCATCCCGAGCTTCGCGCCGACCTCGGCGGCGATAACCATCCGAACGGCGAGGGAGCCGGCAGCGAGTGTCGTCGCGACGCCGGTCGCCCCGAGCGCGAGCGCGATCAGGGTGAGCCCGAGTGCCAGCGCGCCGCCGACCCCGGTCTCGGAGTCCTTCAGCACCTCCCGGCGCGTCTCCGGGTCGTGTGCCGCGATCGCGTCCCCGAGGTCGGCGAGCCCGTCCGCGTGCGTGACGCCGGAGACCAGATAGACGACGGCGAGGTATGCCGTCACTGCAGTGGGCCACGGGACCGGGAGCGAGAACCCGATGCCGGCGAGGGTGCCGACGATTGCCCCGACGACCGGGAGTGTCCACGGCGATCGACGGAAGGCGTCCCAGTCGGCTCGCGTGCCGCCCGGGATCGGGATCCGGGTCAGGAAGGTGATCGCGCCACGGAGCGCCGGGATCGGGCTCGGGCTGGGCCTCCGGGCGGTGGCAGTCTCGGAATCAGGATCGCTCATACGGCGACGGACACCCCCGAAGTGAGCCCGGCGGCCGCGGCCGTCGCGAGGCCCGCGAGGACGACGGCGAGCCACCCGGCCCGGTCGACGACGGCCACGCCGCGGTTCGCCTGCTCCGCATCCGGGAGCGACCTCTCCGGATTGAGCGTGTACGTTTCCGGCTTCTCCAGTCGGACGTCGAGCACGGTCGCCAGCGTCGCCATCGGCCACCCGGAGTTCGGCGAGTCCGGAACCCGGGCCCAGGTGCGTGCTCGGCGGAGCGCGCCAGGGGCGAGCGCGGCCACGGCGATCAGCAGCGCGGCAACCCGTGCCGGAATCCACATGACGATGTCGTCGAGCCGCGCGGGCGCCCAGCCGACCGGCTTCGACCGGTAGCCGAGCATCGAATCGAGCGTGTTGACCCCCTTGACCCAGGCCGCGGCGGCCGCAGCGGCTGGAAGCGCGAGTTCGGGAACCCCTGCGAGCGGAGCCACAGCGGCACCGACGGCGAAGCCCAGGAGCGGGGCGACGTGACCGTCGGCCAGGTTCTCCGCGGCGCTCTCGACCGCTGCGGACCGAACGAGCCCGGCGGAGAGGTCGCTCGCTTCGCGGCCGGCGAGCGCGAGCAGGGCCTCGCGAGCGGCGTCGAGATCGTCGGTCGACAGTGCGATCACGTCGTCGGCGACGTCGACGAGCATGCGCAGGCTGGCACAGACGAAGAGGACGAGCGCGGCGAGCGCCGTGGCGACGGCGAGCCCGAATCCTGCGGAGAACGGGGAGGCGGTTCCCGCCCGCGCGCCGGCGAGGACGACGCCGGCCGCGACGCCGGCGAACGCGACGGGGAGCAGGACCGCGGCGGCGACGCCGGCCAGCCGCGAGTCGGTGAACGCGCGGTCGACGTAGCCGACCGGCTTGCCGAGCCAGACGACCGGGTGGACCCGAGCCGGCGGTTCGCCGACGACGCGGTCCAGCGTCGCGGCGGCGAGGACGGCCATCGCCGCGGCGGCGCTCACGGTTGCGCCTCCAGCAGTCGCTCCAGGTCCGAAAGTGGCGTTTCGGTGACGTCGACGAACCGGCCACCACAGTCCTCGATACCCCCGTCCGTGCGCGGGTCGTCGCCGACGTGCGTGAGGTCGGCCGCGGTGCAGTCGAGGGACGCCGCCGCCTCCGCGAACGCCTCGGCGTGAGGCTTCCGCCACCCGCAGCCGATGCTCGTCGTCACGGCGTCGAACTCGCCGCGCAGGCCCGCGCGGATCAGCGTCCGCGGGACGAGCTCCGGCACGGAGCAGTTCGAGAGGATCCCGACCGGGCCCTGCTCCGCGGCCGCCCGAACCGCCGCCAGCGCGCCGTCGCGACGGATGACCTCGGGGTCGAACGCGGCGACGACGGCGTGGCGCGGGGTGTTCCCGGGCGCATCGACGTCCCGCGAGGCCAGCGCACGGGCGACGTGTGCCGGGAGCGGGGTCTCGGCGCCGTCGGGTGCGCCGACGTGGTCCTCACGGTAGGCCGCGTGCCAGTCGTCGGGGACAGCCACGCCGCGCGATTCAAGCTCGCGAGCGACCGCCTCCGCGGGGTCCGGCGGGGTCTCGACGTCGACGAGCGTCCCGAAGAGATCGAACGTTACAGCCACGTTGCTCGGGTACAGGGAGAGGGACAGATTCAAGGCTTCGATCGGATCAGTTCCGTGACTGAGCGGTGCTTCGCTCGGGACGCGCGGCGGTTCGAGGCTCTTATTTATAAATAGGACCGGGAAGTGCAGCTGGCGACACCGCTCAGCGCGCCTGGAGAGCCCGGGCCGCCGCGCGGACGGGCTGCTCGCTACTGCGGACGCCGCTACCGTTCCTTTTTATCCGAAAACGCGCCCAGTCACCCACACCGACACCCGCTTATAAGACACCACGCACCGGATAGGGAACCAGCCAGAATGAGCCGGAACGACGAGGTGGCCGACTTACTGGAGGAGTTCGCGGACCTCCTCGACGCGAAGGGCGTCGAGTACAAGCCGACCGCGTACCGCCGGGCCGCGGAGAACGTCCGCGACCACCCGGCGCCGATCGAGAACCTCGCCGGCGAGGGCGAGGACGCGGTCGCGGAGATCGACCGCGTCGGCGACGCCATCGCCGCGAAGATCGTCGAGTACTTCGAGACGGGCGAGATCGAGGAGCTCGAGGCGCTTCGCTCGGAGCTGCCGGTCGACATCGAGGCGTTGACGCGCATCGAGGGCGTCGGCCCGAAGACGGTCGGGACGCTGTACGAGGAGCTGGGGATCACGACGCTCGACGAGATGGAGGCGGCGGCCGAGGCCGGCGAGATCACGGAGGTGAAGGGGTTCGGCCCGAAGACGCAGGAGAACATCCTCGAGAACGTCACCTTCGCCCGGGAGGCGCAGGAGCGTGAGCGCGTCGGCGACGCGCGGCCCGTCGCGGACGACGCGCTGGGCTACCTCGCGGACGTGGAGGCAGTCACCGAGGTCGAGGTCTGCGGCTCGATCCGCCGCTGGAAGGACACCATCGGCGACGTCGACGTCCTCGCCGCCAGCGACGAGGAGGAGGCAGTCGTCGACGCCTTCACCGACTGGCCCGCGGCCGACGCCGTCATCGAGGCCGGGACGAACAAGGCGAGCGTCCGCGCGGACGGCCTCCGGGTGGACCTGCGCGTCGTCGTCACCGAGGAGTTCGGCGCCGCGCTCCAGTACTTCACCGGCTCGCGCGACCACAACATCGCCGTTCGCAATCGCGCGATCGACCGGGACCTGAAGGTGAACGAGTACGGCGTCTTCGACGTCTCGGACGTCGAGGACCCCGATTCGGGCCAGCGCGTCGGCGACAAGGTCGCCGGCGAGAGCGAGGAAGGGGTCTACGACGCGCTCGACATGGCCTGGGTCCCGCCGGAGCTCCGGGAGAACAACGGCGAGGTCGCGGCCGCGGCAGACGGGGCGCTTCCGGACCTGATCGAGCAGGAGGGGATCAACGGCGACCTCCACACGCACACGGACTGGTCCGACGGCGGCCACACCATCGCGCAGATGGTCGAGGCCGCGGCCGAGCGCGGTTACGACTTCCACGCGGTCACCGACCACGCGGAGGGGCCCGGAATCTTCGGCAACACCGGGCTTAGCGAGGCGGACCTCGAGGAGCAAGCTGAAGCCGTCGCCGAGGTCGCCGAAAACGTCGACATCGACGTTTTCCACGGCGTCGAGGCGAACATCGCAGAGGACGGCGCCATCTCGACCGACGACGACGCGCTCGCCGCCCTCGACTTCGTCGTCGCCTCGCCTCACTCCGCGCTGCGGGAGAGTGAGGACGCGACCGACCGACTCGTCACCGCCATCGAGCACCCCGAAGTCGACGTCCTCGGGCATCCGACCGGCCGGATCATCAACAGCCGCGCGGGGCTCGACGTCGACTTCGAGCGCGTCGCCGAAGCGGCCGCGGCCGAGGACGTCGCGCTCGAGGTGAACGCTAACCCGGCCAGGCTCGACTGCAACGGCGACGCCGTGCGCGCCGCCATCGACGCCGGTGCCCCGATCGCCATCAACACCGACGCGCACAGCCCCCGCGAGTTCGACCACGTCCGCTTCGGCGTCCACACCGCGCGGCGCGGCTGGGCGGAGGGCGCCGACGTGCTCAACGCGCGTTCGCCCACGGAGCTCCGCGAGTTCTTCGCGGATTGAGATGGCGGACGGCGAAACTGATGGGGCGGGGCCCGCCGATCGAACCCCGGAGTCGACGCCGCTGCTGCTGGACGTCATGTGCGGCACCCTGGCGACGTACCTGCGCATGTGCGGCTACGACGCAGTGTACGCGCTCGACCGCGACGTCGAGGCCGACGAGCGGATCCGCGAGATCGCCGCCGCGGAGGACCGGACGGTGCTCACGCGCGACGAGGAGCTCGCTGCCCGGGCGGACGACGCCGTCCTGCTGACCGAGCGCGACCCGCTCGACCAGCTTCGGGAGCTTCGCGAGGACGGGTTCCAGGTCGAACTGGACGAAACACCGAGTCGGTGCGGGCGCTGTAACGGCCGGCTCCGGAGGCTTCCAGCCGACGCGGAGCGCCCGGACTACGCGCCCGACGAGGGACCCGTCTGGCGGTGTCGCGACTGCGGGCAGTGCTTCTGGAAGGGCAGCCACTGGGAGCGAGTCGAGGACCGGCTCGAAACGCTGTGAACCGCGAGAAGGGGTTCCGCCGCCCGCGATGCTAGTTGATGAACTCGACGTCCTCGTCGTCGTCCGCGCCGGCGTCGCTGCCGTCCCTGCTCCGGCGGGACGACGACGAGGAGTCGGCCGAGGGGCTGTAATCCTCGACTTCGGACGCTCGTGGTCCGGTCTCGGACGTCGTCGCGTCGGTCGAGTAGTCCGGGTCCGGGAGGCTTCCCGTCCCCGTGCTGGTCGTGTCGATCCGGTCCGTCGACCCGGTCGAGCGCGACGAGTCGCCGATGGCGCCCCGGGATGCCGCGTTGCCGGTCGAGGAGTCGCGGGATCGGTCGTCGCTGGAGGTCCTCTCGGTCGACGTCTCCTCGCGGTTCGACACCCACTCCCGGGAGCGCGTGTCGTCGACGGTGTCCACGCCGGTGCTTGTGTCCGTGCCAGCGTCGTCCATCGGCGAGCTGATGTCGGTATCGCTCGCGCCGCCGTCGCTCGCGCTCGCCGCCGTGCCGCCGACGCCGGCGCCCGTTCTCGGTGACCGGCCGGAGTCCGACGCGGTGCTGGGCCGGCCGGTCCCACTGGTCCCGCCGGACCCCCCTGCGCCCTTGCCGGGCGCGTTCGTCTGCGTCTCGACGTCGCCGTCCGGCGTGCCGCCGAGGAAGCCCATCCCGCCGAGTCCGCCGAGTCGACCCTTGTCGACCTCGACGACCTTCGTCTCGCCCTTGTGCGTGACCTCCATCGTCACGGTGCCGCCGGGGTCGTTCCGCGTCTTGAAGTTCGCGACGCCGACGAAGAGACACCAGAACGTCGTCGCGGCGCCGAGGAAGTAGATGCCCGCGGTCGGCAGCGTCAGGTCGGTCAGCTCCACGGCGCAGGTGTTACCGATCCACTGGCAGGGATACGCGTGGGCGAACATCGCGACGCCGAGGCCCATGATCGAAGCGCCGACGATGGCGGCCGCCCGAGTGTTACGGCTCGCCGGCAGCACGGCCATCACGCCGAGCATCACCAGCGGGACGCCGACTCCGCCGAACACCCCGCCGAAGAGACGGGCATCGCCCAGCGAGTAGCCCATGCTCGTTACGAGTCCGGTTCCGGCCGACAGGATACCCGCGACGACGAGGGCCACGCCAGCGACGAACAGTCCGACTCCGAGGTACAGCTGCCGGAGGCTCGTCGTGCGCCCCCCGTCTTCGTACACCTCCGAGAGACTAGTCATAGCGGACCATATCGCTCCACCGTGAAAACTCTATGTCAGACATCCGCCGAGCGGGGGGCGGCTGTCGACCGCAGCGGCCCGGCGCTCGACCGCAGCGGCTCGGCGCTCGACCGCAGCGGCTCGGCGCTCGACCGGAGGGGCTCCCCGCCGCCGGGCGTGCTCGGCCCCCAGCGACGGCCTTCGAAAGTATTACCCTCGCCGCCGCGGAACGCGCAGCCATGAGCGAGGACGAGGAACCCGAGGCGGAGCCTGCCGTCGAGCTCGGCGAGGGCCCCGACGTTGCCGGCCAGCCGATCGCCCGCGTCGCGTCGCGGCTGACGTGGCCGAAACCGAAAAGCGAGATCGTCGCCCGCGAGGGCGACGTCGAGATCCGGACGCCCGAGGGCCCGCGCGCCCTCGACGACGTGCTCGACGCCGTCGGCGTCGACGTGTTCGACACCCGCGGGACGTTCGTCGAGGCCGTCCAGGAGGAGGTCGGTCGCGGCCCCGTCGCCACCGAGTAGGCGTCTTCGGCCCGTCGAATCCGGCGCCACCGAAGCGGACGCAAATACCGCGCGGCTTTTTGTCGCTGCCCACCCACTACCAGCCATGACGCTCCCGTTCGATCCCGCAGCGCTCGACGGCGACGACTTCGGCGAGGAGGAGGTAGTCCTGGAGATGGACCACGAGGAGGCAATCGAGCACGTCCGCGAGGTGTGTGCGGACGCCGGCTTCGGCTTCCCGACGGAGTTCTCCCCCTCCGAGCTCTTAAACGAGAAGGTCGACGCCGACCGTGACCCCTACTACGTGCTCGGCGCGTGCAACCCGAACATGGCGAACCGCGCGCTCGACGCGACCGGCGGCGACGTCGGTGCGCTGTTCCCCTGCAACATGGTCATCGAGCAGATCGAGCCCGGTCGCCAGCGCGTCTACCACGTCTCCATCATGCGGATCGCGCGCCTCCTCGGCATGGTTGAACCCGACGAGTCGACGGAGATGGACGCGATCATCGCGAGCACCGGCGAGATGGTCGAGGAGGTCTTCGACGAGCTGTCGGACTGACGGTCGTAGGCGTCTGGTTTCGTTAAGCGGGGACGGCCTGAACCAGCCGTTATGTGCAGACAGCGAACCACCAGTTCGTCTGAGACTTCTCGTGCAGAACGACGTTGACTCGGTTACTCAGTAATCAATGCTATCGTGAATTCCCAGCGGAATTTTATGCTTATAGTGGATATATACTGACAGGGGTTGGTGGTTATTTACATAGAGTGTGAATCGTGTGGGTTCGTACTGAAAGCCGCAGCATCGGAGGACAGGACCCCAAAGAACTGGGATGATTGTCCGAATTGTGATGGTACGCAGTTCATGCAACCTGCCGAGTGAACCGCCTGCACGGACCGATTCAGCTGGAGCTCCCTCTCCACAAACGCTAAAACCCGAAACCGGATCGGCACCCTGGAAAGCGGACGCTACTCCACTTCGCGAGTCGAGCCGCCGTCGTTCGCGTCCCTCTCACCAACGTCCGCGGGCGACGACCCCTCCGCGGCGAGCCGTTCGAGCGACGTCGCCATCGACTGCGTATCCTGCCGAATTCGATACAGCAGATAGATCGCCGCCGCCGCGAGCACCAGCGGCACGAACCCCATCAGCACGTACACGATAAAGACGACGAACATCTCCGGACCACCGGGCATCTGGAGGGGCATCACGTAGCGGTCGACCACCGGCTCGCACTTAAACACGGCGCCGCTCCCGCCCGCAGGCGACACCTCTAAGCGAACCGGCCCGGAACGGGCGCGACATGGACTGGCAGGCGCGGGCGGGCGAGCTGCTCTTCGACGGTGAGTCCATCCGCGAGCGAATCGACGCCGGGGGCGACCGCGTCGTCGTCACAACGCACCGAGTGCTCGCGTTCACGCCCGGTAGCGACGGCGCGAACTTCCGGGCAATCGACCGACCGAACGTGACCGGCGTCCGGGCCGGGACGCGGGGGAACGCGGACCAGCTCCGGGGAGCCGGCGTCGCCGGCGCCGGGGGCCTCGGCGCGCTCGCGCTCGGACTGCTCCTGGATCTCGACTCGCTCGTCCCGAAGGGCGGCGTCGACCTCGCCGGCGGCAGCGCAGCGGGCATCGGCGGCCTGCTCGCAACTATCGAAACCCTGTTGCGGATCGTCGCGCTCCTCGACGACCTGCTCGTCTTCCTGGGGGTGGTGGCGCTGCTGGCGGCCGCGGTGCTGGTCGGCGTTTACTGGACCCGGCGGGAGCCGGTGCTGACGATCGCCGTCGCCGGCGACGACGACGTTCAGGTTGGGTGGGCCGCCGGCGACGACGACGTTCAGGTTGGGTGGGCCGCCGGCGACGAGCGCAACGAAGAGGAGGTCGACGACGCCGACAGCGCCGAAGCCGCGGCCAACCGACTCCGCCGGGCGGTGTACTCGTAGCGCGTCGAGCCCGCCTCAGTCGCCGTCGAGGAAGTCCGCCAGGTTCGCCTGTAACCCGGACACCATCGTCGACTTCCGGCGGAGCCGCGCCAGCGACACCGGGAGGTGGTCGCTCACGCCACGAACCGCTTGCTCGAACGTTTCCGCGGTGCCGAACTCGCTCAGGTCGAAGGCATCCCTGACTGCCTCGCGGACCTGCCAGACGCCGACCGGGCCCCAGTACTCGTCGGAGACGTGCCGGAGGACGATGGCCTTCGCCTGTCGGTTCCGGTCCGAGAGGTGCTCTAAGACGCCGAGGCGGGCGGCGTAGTACGCGCCGGCCGTCTCCTCGACGTAGCCCGTGCGCCCCTCGCGGCCTTCGTGGGCCGCAGCAAGGTAGATGCCCGCCTCGGGGTCGGGGTTCCAGATGCTGCCCGGCGCCTTCATCTCGACGAGCTCGTACTCCCACTGGCCCGGGACGAGCACGACCCAGAAGGCGTTGCCGAGGTACTCGTTGCGGTGGACCTCGACCCGGTCGATCGACGGCGCGTCGCGGATGGTCCCGCGGAGGAACTGCCCGACGGTGTCGTCGACGGCGGTGATCGACCAGCGCGTCGGGACCAGCCGGCGGTTCTCCCCCCGTCCGAGCGCACCCGCGGAGAGGACCGTGTTGATCTCGTAGACGTCGAAGCCGCGCCGATAGAGGTAGTTCATCGCCCCCTGCGCCTGCCAGTCGTCGTCTTCCAGGGTCTTTTTGACGGGGCGCGGGACGTGCGGGTTCTCGCCCAGCTCCGCGCGCTCGGCGCGGGCGCGGGGGCCCGTCGGGGTCTTCACGTCCTGCGCGCCCACGTCGAAGTCGAGGTCCGGCGTCTCGTCGAGGCCGATCTCGACGTCGACCGAGCGGTCGGCGATGGCGACCTCGCGCTGGGTCCCGAGCCAGCCGTCCCAGGCGTCGTGGACGCTGTCGACCGCGGCCGTCCGGTTGGAGTTGAGCAGGCTCGTCCGGCGCTCGAAGACGTCCGCGATCGAAACGCCCTCGTCGTACCACGCGCCGGAGGTCTCGAACTGCTCGGCCGAGTTCTCGTGGCCGACAGGCGAGAGGATCCCCGTCGAGACGTTCGGGTAGTTCGACCGGCCGACGAAGATCGAGGGGGAGACGCTCCCGACGAGGGCGTCGTCGGTGACGTGCTCCTCGAAGCGACGCTCGAAGGACTCGAGGTGGTCGAGGATCTCGTAGTCCTTCTCCTGCGCGAGCCGCCGCTTCTCGGCGCGCTCGTTCGCCTCGAAGTCGATGTACTCGTCGAGCCGCATTCAGTGGCAAAAGGGACCGCGCGCGCTTGAACCTTCCCCGAGCGAGGCGGTGGGTGTGCGGATGGGTCGGTCCGGCGGAGTGCCTACTCAGTCTCCGTTTCCGTCTCGGTCCCGGCCTCCGTCTCCGACAGCTCCTCCTCGTCCATCTCCTCGATGACCTCGTCGGCGGACTTGATCCCCGCCTCACCGGTCTTGACAGCCTCGGCCTCCTGCTCGAGCTCGTCGACGTCCATCTCGGCCGCCTCGTCGATCTGGCCGAGGATCTCGTCGATGTTGTCGAGGCCGAGCATCTGGCGCGTCTCCTCGTCGAACTCGAGCCCTTCGAGCCCCTCGCCCTGCGACTCCACGTCGGACCCAGTCAGGTGCTTGCCGTAGCGCCCGACGAGGCTGGTGAGCTCCTGCGGGAGGACGAACGTCGTCGACTCGCCCTGGCCGATCTCCTCGAGCGTCTCCATCCCGCGTTCAATGATGGCGCGCTCGCCCATCGACTCGGCGGACTTCGCGCGCAGCACCGTCGAGATGGCGTCACCCTGCGCTTCCAGGATCTGGCTCTGCTTTTCACCCTGCGCGCGGATGATGTTCGACTGCTTCTCGCCCTCGGCCTCCTCGACCGCGGAGCGCCGTTCGCCCTGTGCTTCGAGGATCATCGCCCGCCGGCGCCGCTCCGCGGACGTCTGCTGCTCCATCGCCTGCTGGACGTCCTTCGAGGGGTTGACCTCGCGGACCTCCACGCTCTCGACGCGGATCCCCCACTCGTCGGTCGGCTCGTCGAGCTCCTGGCGGATCTTCGCGTTGATCTCCTGGCGCTTGTTCAGCGTGTCGTCGAGCTCCATGTCGCCGAGCACGGCTCGCAGCGTCGTCTGTGCGAGGTTCGAGACGGCCTTCTTGTAGTCGTCGACCTCGAGGAACGCCTTCTTCGCGTCCATCACCTTGATGTAGACGACGGCGTCGGCCGTGACCGGCGAGTTGTCGCGCGTGATCGCTTCCTGCCGCGGGACGTCGAGCGTCTGCGTTCGCATGTCGAACGCGTACGTCCGCGAGACGAACGGCGGGATGATGCTGATCCCCGGCTGGAGCAGCTTCCGGTACTCGCCGAAGACCGTCAGCGCCTCCTTCTCGTACGCGTCGACGATCTCGACGGATTGCCAGACGGCGACGATGATCAGCAGGAGGAACAGCAGGCCGATCGCCGCGACGCCGAACCCGAGCTGGAGGGGCACTGTTACCATAGTGAGACGTTGGCTGGTTTGCTTATAAGCGTTCGGCCGGTCGCGGGGGTAGTGTTCAGATAAGCTGATTCCATGCGAAAGCGAACGCTTGCAACCAGTTTTCGACGGTCTCTGCTCTGGCATGGCTGAAACAGTTTGAGAACTGGTTGGTTCGGCGTTTGACTTCTCGGAAGACGCGCTCCACGCTATTCCGATTCCCGTGGGTTTCATGCTGGAATCGTAGTCCATGACGGTGACAAGCCGCCTGCAGCCATGGCGCACCGTCGACGAGAAAGATTGAATCATCGACCTGATGTTTCTCTCGAAGTTCTGAGAGAAACATCGAGCTGACTGCGGTAGTTCTCGTCGGGTAGAGTCGAGCGTGAAGCAGGCGATTCGTCGCGGGATCGACAGCAGCGTACAGCCAATACTG